>JBFWOF010000005.1:0-147172 GCA_050250665.1 Lysobacterales bacterium
GATCACTTGAGGATGACGACAGGATCGCCGCAACGACAACGGAAGTTCATGTAACGGAAAGCAAAACGAGCCGCAGATTCCTTGACGTTCGGAAAGCCCTCATAGAAGGCCGGGTCCTTCGCGTCGATGGGCTTTGGTAGAGCCACAGTTCAAATACGCGAGGCGCCCGGCGCTTTCTGCCCTCAGAGCCGCGGCCGCCGGCGCGAAATCCCAGGCGGCACTCACCGCAGCCCACGCGCGCCGGAGCCGGGCTACGACTGCGCACGGGCCAGGAACTCGTTTGCTCCGTGTAACCTGGTGTGCCGCGCAGCGGCTCACCGGGGCTTTTTCGCGTCACCGCCCGGAGAGCGCCGCGCGCACTTCGGGCTACAACTGCGAGCGCTTGCCGGAGCCTCTGGACTCCGATGCGCTCTGGCGCCCCGATGCCGCTGCCAGCAGCAGTGCACCCAGCACCATGAAGGCCAGGAAATGGCTGTTGAAATCGCGGTACACGAAGGCGGCCAGACCAAGACCCAGATAGGTCAGTGCGATCAGCCGCAGAGCGGTCAGTGGCGCAGGCTGTGCGCGCCACACTGCGTAGGCCCCGTGCAGCGCTATCGCGGCAAAGGCCAACATGGCGGCGCTGCCGAAATACCATCCCACCCTGAGGGCGGCGATCAGCTCGGCCGGCGCATCGCTGGCAAACAGGCCGCGGGCCATCGAAGGCCAGCCCGCCAGGGCGTGGGCCAGCGCCGACAACAACAGCAGGATTCCGCTGAGACCGAGCAGCCCTGTTTGGAGACGTCTGTTCATGCTCATGGATGTTGCCGCCGGTGTTCGGTCGAGCGCGTGCCGTCGATTCTGAAGATGTTACGGCGCCCAGGGATCATAGCTGCCAAACCACCAGACAAAGCCCTCAGGGTCGCGGGCAGCATAGCCACGACCGCCATAGTCCTGATCGGCAATCGGAATAACGATCTCGGCTCCGGCCGCCAAAGCTCGCCGAAGATGGGCGTCTGGATCCCGGACGATGACGCAGCAACCGTGCGTGGTCCTGCCTTGAATGTCGTCCGGCTGTACGCTGAACTGGTTCCATTCGCTCTCGGCAAGAGCACTGCCCAGCATGATCATGCCGCTGCCGTGGACCAGTTGCGCGTGATGGACCTGATCGCCGTCCGCGTAGACTGCATGGCGCTCGAATCCGAAGGCCTGGCAGAGCCAGTCGATCATCGCCAGCGCATTGCGATAGCGTAGCGTGGGGATGATTGACGAGCCGGCCACTGGCTTATTGCTCATATTGACGGTCTCCGCATCACAGGCGGCGCAAAGTTTACGCCGGCGCGATGACCGCGACACGGGAACAACGGCGGTATGCCGAAGAACCCATGACCGGCAGGACGGACCCGTGCCAGAGTGTACTTGCGAGCAGAAGCCGCGCTGGTGCGCCCGTCACTCACACCCGGCGCTTGATCGCCCGTATGCCTGCGCCCAGCAGCGGAATGTGTTCGAACAGGCCGGCGGTCGAATCCCAATAGTCCTGATGCAGCAGCACCAGACCGGCACTGTCGAAGCGGATATGGGAGACGCCGATGGTCTGGGTGTCCTGGTCGCGCTTGAAACGGCGGAAGCGAATCACCATGGTCCACCGCAGGAAATAGTCGCCCTGATCGTTGGACAGGGTGTCCAGTATCTCGACCCGGCAATTCTGCACCGCTTCGGCGCTGTGCTTGAGGTACTGTCGCAATGGTTCGCGGCCCTGGATGGTCTTCAGGGTATCGTTGAACCAGACGTCAGGGGCGTAGGTCTGATCGAGCAGTTTTTCGATCTTGTCTGGCGAGAAGTCGGCAAAGAACTTCCCGAAACGGGCCAGCGCGGCTTTTTCTTCAGCCGATCCGCGGGCGAAGGCCTGGGGTAACTGGCGCTTGCACCTTTCCAGCACATCCAGATATTCCATCATGTGTCTCCCTGAGATTGATTGAAACCGTTCCTAGCTGATGCCAGTGCGCGTCAGTACCCGGTGAAGGAGTAGGGCATTGGCAGCTCCAGGCGCATTCATGTCTCGTCAGATTCCCGCGCCGGCCGCCTGGCTCGGTGGCGCCGGGCTGATTCCGTTCGCGATCGCGGCCCTGCTGGCGATGATCGCCGATGATGCCGAGTTGCGGGCGCTGGCCCTGCGCGCTTTCGTCGCCTACTCCGCCGTGATTGTCGCTTTTCTCGGTGGCGTGCGCTGGGGCGCGGCCCTCGGAGAGGTCTCATGGCGGCCTTTGACGCTGTCGGTGCTGCCCAGTCTGTTCGCCTGCGCCTGCCTGCTGATCGATCCCCTCGGCGCGGTCCAGATACTGGGGCTGCTCTACGCCGCACTCGGCGTCTTCGATGTCATGCGCAGACCGGCGCCGGAATGGCCGGCGTGGTTCATGAAACTGCGGGCGCGATTGTCGGGCGCGGTGGTCGTCATGCATCTGGTGCTGTTCCTGGCCTGGACCGGGCAAGGCTGATGGGCCTGCCGATCGCGATTCTGGGCGCCGGCATTGCCGGTGCCGCTGCCGCCAGGGAACTGCATCGTCGCGGCCTGTCCGTTCAGGTCTATGACAAGGGCCGCAATCCCGGTGGACGTGCCGCAACCCGGACCCGCGAGGGTGCGCATTTCGATCACGGCGCCCAGTACTTCACCGCGCGCGACCCGCGCTTTCTGGATCAGGTCGAAGCCTGGCACGCGGCCGGGGTGGTTCAGGAATGGCAACCGCGCCTGGTGGCCATCGATAGCGAGGGCAGGCGCAGGCTGGAGACGGGCGAGACCCGTTGGGTCGGCGTGCCCGGCATGCGCGAACTGGCCACGAATCTGTTGCACGGCATCGACCTTGAATGCAGCCAACGGGTCGTCGGCGTCGAGCAGTCAGCAAAGGGTTGGTTCCTGAACTTCAGGAACGAGGCCAGGCGGGGACCCTTTTCCGCAGTGCTGTGCACCTTGCCAGCGGCACAGGCGGTGGAACTGCTGGCGAGCGAAGTGGTGGTCGATCCCGCGCGTGCGGTGCAATTCGGGCCCTGCTGGGCGCTGATGCTGGCTTTCGACCAGGCCTTGCCAATCGATTTTGATGGCGCCTTCGTCAACGCCGGGCCCCTGTCGTGGGTCGCAAGGGACAGCAGCAAGCCGGGCCGGCCTGAGGGCGAGCGCTGGCTGGTCCATGCAGGACCGATGTTCAGTCGCGAGACCTTCGAACTGCCACCAACTGAGGTTGAGGCCAGGCTGCTGAAGGCCTTCTACTCGGCCCTGGGATTGACTCCGGTCGATCCCGCGCAGTGCCACTTGCACCGCTGGGGATACGCGCTGGCGCAACCGCCGCTGGAACTCGGCATCATCGCCGATGACCAGCGCCGGATCGCCCTCGGCGGCGATTGGTGCAACGGTTCGCGCATCGAAGGTGCCTGGCTCAGCGGCCGCTTGTTGGCCGAATGGGCGTCAAAGCTGGCTTAACGCCCTTGCGGCTGTTAGTCTTCGCGCCCTTTCCGTCGGCTTGTCGCCGACTACAGCAACTGGAGTTTGATATGGGTCGTGGTGACAAGCGCAGCCGCAAAGGCAAGATTTTCCGGGGTTCCTATGGCAACAGCCGTCTGCAGCATGCCAAGAAGGCCGCGGCGCCGGTCAAGGCTGCCAAGAAGGCCTGACATTCGCGCGATCGTCAGGCTGCGCGGTTCAATAACGCTCTGAAGTAGCGCTGGCCCTGGCTCGATGCTGGATGACGCTGCCGCCAGCGATGACTTCCTTCGCCAGCGTGCCACCGATCCAGTAGATAAGGTCTGAGGGGAGTTCCGCGTCCCACCAGACGAAATCGGCGCGCTTGCCGACGGCGAGCGTGCCGTGGCTGCCGTGTAGTCCGAGTGCGCCGGCCGCATGTTCGGTCACGCCACGCAGCGCTTCATCCACCTGCAGATCAAACAGGCTGACGGCCAGATGCGCTGCCGTCCGCAGCGACAGCAATGGCGACGTGCCCGGATTCAGATCCGTGGCCACGGCCATGGCCACGCCGGCCTCGCGCAACGCCGACACCGGCGGCTTGCGCTTCTCCTTCAACACCAGAAAGGCGCCTGGCAGCAGCACCGCCACGGTGCCTGCGCCCGCCATGGCCTTGACCCCGCGGGCGTCGGTGTATTCGAGATGATCAGCCGACAGCGCACCGTGGCGCGCTGCCAACGCAGCGCCCTGCTGGTTGGACAGCTGGTCCGCGTGCAGACGCAAGGGCAGATTCAGCGCCGCTGCCTTGACATAGAGGCGCTCGACCTCCTCCGCACTGAAGGCGATGCCCTCGTGGTAGGCATCGACGGCGTCGACCAGACCCTCGCTGGCGAGCTGCGGCAGCCAGTCGTTGACCGCAGCGTCAATGTAGGTGCGGCGATCGGTTGCATCGAAGGGCAGGCTGTGCAATCCGAGGTAGGTCGTCCGTACCGTGATCCCCAGGGTCCGGCCCAGTCGCCGGGCCACCTTGAGCATGTTGCGCTCGGCTTCCAGTTCGAGTCCGTAGCCGCTCTTGATCTCCAGCGTGGTCACGCCGTCGGACACCAGTTGCCTCGCCCGCGGCAGCGCCTGAGCGTAAAGCTCGTCAATGCTGGCCGAACGGGTCAGGCGCACGCTGCGGGCGATGCCGCCGCCATTGGCCGCGATATCGGCATAGCTGGCACCGGCCAGCCGCTGCTGGTATTCGTCGGAACGATTCCCGGCAAAGACGATGTGGGTGTGGCAATCGATCAGGCCCGGGGTCAGCAGGCCATCGGCATAGCGTTTGACCTCGCGCGCCAGTTGCGAGGGTGCATCGGGCAAATCCTTGACCGCGCCGACATAGGCAATCCGGTCACCCTGGACCGCCAGCGCGGCATCCTCTATCAGGTTCATCGATGCACCGCCCGCCCACAGCCTGGGAGCCATCCACAAACAATCCCACATGCGAACCTCGTTCAATCAGAATCGGCAGGTTTCGGCCATCCGCTCCCACGGCCGCCAGAGCGACGTAGCATCGACGCCCACAGACAAAGGGATAGCACATGATCCACGGTCACTGCGACCACGCGCTGCTGCCGGATGGCTGGCACGCCAATGTCAAGCTGAGGGCGGATGCCTCCGGCCGCTGGGTGGAGGTGGTTCCGGACACGCCGCGCGCCGATTTGCCCCACCTCGGGCACTGGGTGTTGCCGGGCATGCCCAATCTGCATTCCCACGCGTTCCAGCGCGCCATGGCGGGTCGGGCAGAGCGTTATTCCAGGCCAGATGACAGCTTCTGGAGTTGGCGCGAGACCATGTACGAGCACGCTGGAGGCATGAGGCCGGAGCGTCTGCAGATCATCGCCCGCTGGCTGTACACGGAAATGCTCGAACAGGGCTACACTCGGGTTTGTGAGTTTCACTATGTCCATCATCAGGCTGACGGCCGGCCTTACCAGCCGGTAACCGCGATGGCCGATGCGCTGGTGGCTGCGGCCGACGAGGTCGGCATCGGCTTGACCCTGCTGCCGACCTTGTATCAGCGTGGGGGGTTTGCCGATCAACCGCTGTCACCACGGCAGCAGCGCTTCCATCATGACACCGCGGCGTTCATGCGCTTGTGCGAAGCACTGGCCGCTGCCCACCAAGGTACGGGCGTGCGATTGGGCGCAGCGATACACTCGCTGCGGGCAGTGGGAACGTCAGCCCTGACGGAACTGCTGGCCGATGATTTCTGGCGCAATCGTCCCTTGCATATACACATCGCCGAGCAGCGTCAGGAAGTCAGCGACTGCCTGCAGCGACACGGTCGCCGCCCGATCGAGTTCCTGTTCGACACGGTGGCGGTCGATCGACGCTACTGTCTGATCCACGCCACCCATGCGCTTCCCCACGAACGCACCTTGATGGCCAACTCCGGTGCGGTGATCGGCATCTGCACCACCACTGAAGCCAATCTCGGTGATGGTCTGTTCGACCTCAGTGATCTGCGGGCCCGGGGCGGCGCCTGGGGTATAGGCTCGGACAGTCATATCGGGCTCGACCCGCGCGAGGAGTTGCGCTGGCTGGAGTACCAGGCGCGTCTGGCCAGTGGCAGACGCACGGTGCTGGCGAACGCTGGCGCAGCAGACGTAGGCGTCAATCTGTGGAACGAGGCGGTGCAGGGTGGGTCGCAGGCCGCCGGTGGCGGCGGCGGCCTGCAGGTGGGCGCGGACGCCGATTGGCTGGTGCTGGATGATCAGGATGCCGCCTTTGCCGGGTGCACGGTCGATCAGCTGATGGGCTCGTGGATATTCGGCCCGGCGCGCCAGCCGATCGCTGCAGTCGGCGTTGGCGGTCGGGAAAGGGTGCGGGCCGGCAGACACCGGCAACACGAGCACTTCGAGGCCGAGTATCGGCAGCTGATGCAATCTGGCGCTGGCCTTGCGTGAGCAATCTGCGCTCGCCGCCCATTCCTGGCATTGGTCGGCTAGGGTCGGCCGGTGCTCGCTCACCGGCTCCCCGGTGAAGCCTGAACAGGGGGCTGGAATCCACGCGCGTTCTCAGACAGCATTCAGCGCCCTGCTGATGTAATGCCCCCCACGAGAGAGCGGCACCCATGCCGTCACGGAGATGCTCCGATGCGCAAGTCCTTTGTTTTGATGATTGCAGTTCTGGGTCTGCCGGCCATCGCTGGCGCTCAACCGCGGGACCGCCTGCCGCCGCAGGGATATCCGGGTGACGAAAATGTGCGTCTGGTCTATGCCGACGTGCTGCGTGTGGATCCGATCTACGATGTTGTACGCATCAACGAGCCGCGCGAAGAGTGCTATGACGCCGAAGTAACCCGCTCCAGTGGTCGTTACGAGAACACCACGACCGGCACCATCGTCGGCGCACTGGTCGGCGGCGCTCTGGGCAATCAGGTCGGCAAGGGCGATGGCCGCAAGGCCGCCACCATTGCCGGCGCCGTGATCGGCGCAGGCGTGGGCCGCGAAGTGGACGCCAACGACAATCCTTCCCGCAGCCGTCGTGGCGTGGAGACGCGCTGCCGGGTGGTCGAGAGCGGTTATGACGAACGCCGTATCGTCGGCTACGACGTCGAGTATCGCTACCGCGGCGAAGTGTTCTTCTCACGCCTGGGCTATGACCCGGGTGAGAAGCTGCGGGTGCGGGTCTCGGTCGAGCCGGCTGATCCCTAGTCGTCTGTCCTGAGTGCAGGTATCTGGTGGGTCCAGATCAGTCTGGGCCTGCCGGTAGCGCAAAGCCCGAGGGCCAGTTGCGACGAGTGTCCAGACCAGTCTGTAGCCACCGGTGGCGCAATGCCCCGGGACGACTGGCGAACAGCGTCCAGACAAGACTGGACTTTGCAGAGCAATAGTTCCGGGCCGGAACTGGCCCACACGCGACGTGCTAACGCATTGATATGATCGGATGAGCTGGGGCGCTTCGCGGGCAATTTTCCGAACCTGAGTGTATTCGAATACGCAAGCCTTCCGCGCTGTGCGGGGGCTGTCATATGCTGCGGCGCATCAAGCCCTGACAGGAGCGCGCCCATGAGCCGTGCCTACAACTTCAGCGCCGGTCCCGGCGCACTTCCCGAGCCGGTGCTGCGTCAAGCACAGGAAGAAATGCTGGAATGGCGGGGCGCCCGCGCCTCGGTGATGGAGATCAGCCACCGCGACAAGGCCTTCGTCCAGCTGGCCGAAGCGGCCGAAGCCTCGCTGCGCGAGATCATGGCCATACCGGCCAACTACAAGGTGCTGTTTCTGCAGGGTGGTGCTACCGCCCAGTTCGCCTTGCTGCCGATGAATTTTGCGGCGCCGGATCAGCCTGCCGACTATGTGATCACTGGCGCCTGGGGCGAAAAAGCCCACAAGGAAGCCAAGACCCTGTGTTCGGCACGGATTGCGGCCAGCAGCGTCGAATCCAATTTCACCACCGTTCCGGACGTGTCGACCTGGGCGCTGAGTGACAATGCGGCTTACCTGCATGTCACCCCGAACGAGACCATCCACGGCGTCGAGTTCTACGACCTTCCGGCCAGCTCGGCACCGGTGCTGGCCGATGTCTCCAGCACCATCCTGTCGCGGCCCCTGGATGTCTCCCGCTATGGCGTGCTGTACGCCGGCGCTCAGAAGAACATCGGTCCCTCCGGCATCACCGTGATGATCGTCCGCGACGATCTGCTGGAACGCAAGCCGCGGCCAATGCCGCAGATCCTCAACTACAAGGCCCACGCCGACAACGGCTCGATGCTGAACACGCCGCCGACCTTCGGCTGGTACGTGGCGGCACTGGTCTTCGAGTGGGTCAAGGCCGAGGGCGGTCTGAAGGTCCTGGGTGAGCGCAACGAACGCAAGGCCAAGGCGCTGTACGCCGCCATCGACGGTTCCGGCGGCTTCTACACCAACAAGGTCGATCCGCGTTACCGCTCCTGGATGAATGTGCCTTTCATCCTGGCCAATCCGGAACTGGACGCTGCCTTCCTCAAGGGCGCTGAAGCACAGGGTTTGCTGGGCCTCAAGGGACATCGCGCCGTGGGCGGCATGCGCGCCAGCATCTACAACGCCATTTCCGAAGAAGCCGTCGGCGTCCTCATCGACTACATGCGCGAGTTCCAGCGCAGCCACGGCTAATCAAGGAGTCAGCTCAGATGTTCAAGATCCGCACTTTCAACAAGATCTCGACCAGCGGCACCGAGCGCCTGCCCAAGAATCTCTACCAGATTGGCGACAACCTCGACAATCCGGATGCGATTCTGGTGCGTTCCGCCGACCTGCACAGCGTTGAGGTCAATCCCGAGCTGAAGGCCGTGGCCCGCGCCGGTGCCGGCACCAACAATGTGCCGGTCACCCAGCTCAGCAAGCACGGCATCGTGGTTTTCAATGCGCCGGGTGCCAACGCCAATGCGGTCAAGGAACTGGTGCTGGCCGGCATGCTGATGGCGGTGCGCAATCTGCGCGAAGCCACCGAGTTCGTGCGTAGTCTGGACGCAGCCGATCCGGAGCTGGAGCACAAGGTCGAGGACGGCAAGAAGCGCTTCGTCGGCAGCGAAGTGGTCGGTCGCACGCTGGGCGTGGTGGGCCTCGGCGCCATCGGCGTACGCGTGGCCAATGCCGCCAAGGGAATCGGCATGCGCGTCATCGGTTTTGACCCGCACATGACGGTCGAAGGCGCCTGGCAGTTGTCCAGCGACGTCGACAAGGCTGGCAGCCTCGGTGAATTGCTCGCCGCCTCGGATTTCATCTCGCTGCATGTTCCACTGAACGCTGCCACCCGCGGCACCATCAATGCCACCGCGCTGGCCGGTGCCCGGGATGGACTGGTGCTGATGAACTTCGCCCGCGAAGGCGTGGTCGACGAAGAAGCCGTGATTGCCGCGCTCGACAGTGGCAAGCTCGGCCACTATGTCAGCGATTTTCCGACGCCGCGCACGATCTCCCATCCCAAGGTCATCGCTTTCCCGCATCTGGGAGCCTCGACCTCGGAAGCCGAGGAGAACTGCGCGATCATGGTTGCCGACCAGCTGCGCGACTATCTGGAAAACGGCAACGTGGTCAACGCCGTGAATTTCCCGAGCGTGCGACTGGCCCGTGCCGGCGCCCAGCGCCTCACCGTCGCCAACCGCAACGTGCCGAACATGATCGGTCAGCTGTCGCAGCTGCTGGGTGGATCTGGCGCCAACATTACCCAGATGCACAACGCCTCGCGTGGCGAACTGGCCTACAACATTCTCGATCTCGATCAGCCGATGACGCCGGAGCTGATCGAAGCGGTCAAGAAGATTGAAGGCATTCTGGCGGTTAGGGTGCTGTGATTGGAGCTGGGGAAGAGCGGGGCTGGGGGCTGGGGCGCAGGAACGGCAATTCGCGCGATGCGCTGGATTTCGCTTCGCAAGTGTTATCAACTTGCCTCCTTCCCCAGGTCTCGCGCCCCAGCCCCCAACCCCCAACCCCGCCTTTCTGACCCGCGACCATGCCCAAGAAGAAAATCAAGGCGCCGACCAACCCGATCTCCCTGCCCGAGCTGCGCGAGCGCATTGATGCGGTCGACCGCCAGATTCAGGAGCTGATCGGCGAACGCGCCGGCTATGCCCGCCAGGTCGGAATTGCCAAAGGCCCGCTGAAGCAGGCCATCGACTACTACCGGCCCGAACGCGAGGCCCAGGTTCTGCGCGCCATCGCCGACCGCAACAACGGCCCGCTGTCGAACGAAGAGCTGGTGCGGGTGTTCCGCGAACTGATGTCAGCCTGCCTGGCGCAGCAGAATCCGCTCAAGATCGCCTATCTCGGACCGGAAGGTACTTTCAGTCAGACCGCGGTGCAGAAGCACTTCGGGCATTCGGTCATCGCCATTCCGATGGCCAGCATCGAAGAGGTCTTCGGCGAAGTCGAGAACAGCAACGCCGATTTCGGCGTGGTGCCGGTCGAGAACTCCACCGAGGGCGCGGTGCATCACACCTTCGACATGTTCCTGACCACGCCGCTGAAGATCTGTGGCGAAATCGAGCTGCGCGTGCACCAGAATCTGCTGTCGCGCGCGTCCGATCTCGATCAGATCGAGCGCGTTTATTCGCACGCCCAGTCGCTGGCGCAGTGTCGCGGCTGGCTGCGCCGCAATCTGCCCAAGGCCGAACGCATCGCCGTCAGCAGCAACGCCGAAGCGGCACGGCGCGCACGCAATGCCGAGGACGCCGCCGCCATCGCCGGTTTGTCGGCGGCCCAGGTCTACGGGCTCAAGGTGCTGGCGCCCAACATCGAAGATCGCGACGACAACACCACCCGTTTCATGGTGCTAGGGCGCGAGTTGTTTCCACCCAGTGGCCACGACAAGACTTCGCTGCTGCTGGCCGTCAAGGATCAGCCCGGTGCGCTGTATCAACTGCTCACGCCGTTGGCGAAACACGGCATCAGCATGACCCGGATCGAATCGCGACCCGCCCGCGGCGCCAAGTGGGAGTATGTGTTCTTCATCGATGTCGAGGGCCATATCGAGAGCGGTGCGCTGCAGGCTGCGCTGGCTGACCTTGGCCCGGTAGCCGCGCAGTTGAAAGTGCTGGGGGCCTACCCGGCAGCGATAGTCTGAGTCGGCACGACTCCCCATCTTCACCCAGATCAGGCTCATGATCCTAGAAACCTCAGTTGACCGCTTTTCGAGACCCATAGACTCATGATTCTATGGCCTCTTCAGCATCTGGGGCGGCTCACCCATCAGGTGAGTGCGCTACGTGGCAGATTGCACGTTTCTGGCGGTGCATGGCTGCGTTGCAACTCGTCGAAATAGCTGGCTATTTCTCCTCATTGCGCCTTGCCCTGCACCCCCACAACCGCACACTCTGCCCCGTCCAACTGAGGTTTCTAGGATGATCCGTATCGAAGACCTCGCAGCGCCCGGAGTACAGAAACTCACCGCCTACGATCCCGGCTACGATCCAGAAACGATCCGACAGATGCTCGGCTTGCCGCGCATGCTCGAACTGGGTTCCAACGAAAACGGCTACGGCGCCAGTCCTGCAGTCACCGAACTGCTGCGCTCGCGCGATTTCTCCGATGCCATCCGCTATCCGGATGCCGGCGCCCGCAAGTTGCGCCAGGCCATCGCCGCACGCTGGCAGGTTGACCCGGCCGCCATCACGCTCGGCAATGGTTCACACGAGTTGCTGGTGCTGATCGCGGAGACTTTCGTGGCACCCGGCGACGAAGTGGTCTTTGCCCAGCATGGCTTTGCCGTGTTCAAGCTCGCAGCCATTGCCAGTGGCGGCAAACCGGTGGAAGTGCCGGCGCTGCCGCGATCGGGTCCGCAGCCGCTGGGGGCTGATCCCGTTGCCATGACCGCCGCACTCGGTCCCGGGACCAAGCTGGTGTATCTGGCCAACCCCAACAATCCGACCGGCACCTGGTGGGATCGAGCCACGCTGGCACAATTCCTGGCCCAGGTGCCGCGGCACGCCGTGGTGGTCATCGACGAGGCCTATCGCGAGTATGTGGACGAGGCCGAAGTGCCCGATGCCTTGTCACTGCAGGCGCTGCATCCGAATCTGGTGGTGACCCGGACCTTCTCCAAGGCCCATGGTCTGGCGGCGATGCGGATCGGCTACGCCATCAGCAATCCTGATCTGGCCGCGGTGCTGGAACGCACGCGCCTGACGTTCAATGTCAATCTCTACGCCCAGGCAGCCGCCGCCGCGGCCATTGCCGATGTGGCGCATGTCGAGGACGTGCGCCGCAGCAATGCGGCGGAGCGGGCGGCACTCAGCGTCGGCCTGCAGGCGCTGGGTTTGTTCGTGTTTCCGTCACAGGGCAATTTCGTGCTGGTGGACTTCGAGCGCCCGGCCAAAACCATCGAAGCGGCCCTGCTCAAGCGCGGTGCAATTGTCCGGCCCATGGGCGGCTACGGTCTGCCCACCTGTTTGCGGATCACGGTGGGGCTGGCGCAGGAAAACAGCGAGTTTCTGAGCCTGCTCGTCCGGGTGCTGCAGGAGGATCTGGCATGAGCGGCAGTTCCCGCGAGTTTCTGTGTCAGCCATCGCGACGGGTCCAGGGTCGCTTCAGCGTGCCTGGTGACAAGTCGATCTCCCATCGGGCGGTCATGTTCGGCGCGCTCGCGCAGGGTCGAACCGAGGTCAGCGGTTTTCTGCCCGGGGCCGACACCCTGGCAACGGCGCAGATCCTGCGCGATCTGGGCGTGGCCATCGAACGCACCGCAACCGATGGTCTGCGGATCGACGGGGTAGGGCTGCACGGTCTCAGGCCCAGCGCCGCGGCGCTCGACTGCGGCAACGCCGGCACCGCGATGCGTCTGCTCACCGGATTGCTGGCCGGTCAACGCTTTGCCAGCACCCTGATCGGTGATGAATCGTTGTCGCGCCGACCCATGCGCCGGGTCATCGACCCCTTGCTGCAGATGGGGGCGCGTATCGACTGCACCGCCGCCGGCACCGCGCCCCTGCAGATTCATGCCGTCGAGGGATTGCGCGGCATCGAGTATCGCTGCCCGGTGGCCAGTGCCCAGATCAAGTCCTGCGTGCTGCTCGCCGGTCTGTACGCCGATGGCCCGACCGAGGTCACCGAGCCCGCCGCCACTCGCGATTATACCGAGCGCATGTTGAGCGCCCTGGGTGCCGACGTGTCCGTGGCCGGGACCCGGGTGCGCCTGAACCCGGGACAGACTCTGCGCGCGCAGCCGATCGCCGTACCTGGCGACTTCTCTTCGGCCGCATTTTTTCTCGTGGCAGGGGCGATTGCGCCCGAGGGCGAACTGATCATCGAGAACGTCGGTCTCAATCCGCGCCGCACCGGTTTGTTGCTGACGCTGATCGAAATGGGTGCCGACATCGAGATCCTCGATCAGCGCGAGGTGGCCGGCGAACCGGTAGGTGATCTGCGCGTGCGTTCCAGTGCGCTGCGCGCCGTGGACGTGCCGATCGAGCGCGTGCCCGATATGATCGACGAGTTTCCCGCCTTTGCGATTGCCGCTGCCTGTGCCCAGGGCACCAGCAGCGTTCATGGCGCACACGAGTTGCGGGTGAAGGAAAGCGACCGGATTGCGGCGATGGCCCGTGGCCTTGAGGCGCTGGGAGTGCAGGTACAGGAATTCGACGACGGCATGGCGATAGAGGGCAGCGCGGACATGGGCGGTGGATGCATAGACAGTCAGGGTGATCACCGCATCGCGATGAGCTTCGCTGTGGCCGCGCTGCGTGCCACTGGCGTCATCCGCATACTCGACTGCGCCAACGTCGATACCAGCTTCCCCGGCTTCTCGGAACTGGCGACGCTGGCCGGGTTGTCCGTGCAGGTCCGTGAGGGTGGCTCGGAGTTGTCAGCGTGAGGCAGTCATCGCAAGCCGCACCGGTCATCACCATCGACGGGCCGAGCGGCTCGGGCAAGGGCACCATCAGTCGTGCCGTGGCGCGGGCGCTGGGCTGGCATTTCCTGGATTCGGGGGCGCTCTACCGGGCGGTCGGCGTTGCGGCGGTGCGCAGCGGTGCAGATCTCGCCGATGAGCAGGCTTTGGCCAGACTCGCACTGGATGCCGATATCCGCTTCGAGGACCGCATCGATTCTGAACCGCATGTCTGGCTGGGAGACGAGGACATCTCCGCGGACATCCGTACCGAAGAGGCCGGCCAGGCCGCTTCCAAAGTGGCCGCGCAACCGGCCGTGCGGGCGGCACTGCTGGCCAAGCAAAGGGCTTTCCAGGTCGCCCCGGGTCTGGTGGCGGACGGCCGCGACATGGGAACCATTGTCTTTCCGGACGCCGAATTGAAGGTCTTCCTGACTGCCAGTGCAGCCGAGCGTGCCCGTCGCCGCCATAAACAGTTGAGCGAAAAGGGAATAACGGCTATTCTACCGGCCCTCTTGAGCGAGATTGAAGAACGCGACCTGCGCGACCGAACCCGGTCCGTAGCGCCTCTGGTTCCCGCGCACGATGCCCGCACCATCGATTCGACCACCCAGTCCATCGATGCTGTCGTTGCCACCGTGCTCGACTGGGCGGCGCCGTTGAAGCGCTGACTTCGGACTCGCAATTGGGGAACGGGCCTGAGAATTTCTCTCAGGAATCATAAACATACGCGGAGCAATCCGCACACTCGAAAGAGGGTGGAACGACGCTGAAGCGGACCCGGAACGAGGGGTCGCGGGCGTCTTTCCGATTTTCTGGAATCAACCATGACTGAAAGTTTTGCCGAACTGTTTGAACAGAGCGAGCGCATCAGCAAGCTCAAGCCCGGCGCCATTGTTACCGGCACGGTAGTGGAAATCCGCAGCGATGTCGTCATCGTCAATGCGGGTCTGAAGTCCGAGGGCGTGGTGCCCATCGAGCAATTCCGCAATGAGGCGGGCGAGCTCGAAGTGAGCGTTGGCGACGAAGTCAAGGTCGCCCTGGACGCACTGGAAGATGGTTTCGGCGAAACGCGGCTGTCGCGCGAGAAAGCCAAGCGCGCGATGGTCTGGGATGAGCTCGAAGAAGCTCAGACCAAGGATGAGACCGTGGTCGGTCGCATCAGTGGCAAGGTCAAGGGCGGCTTCACGGTCGACATCAAGGACATCCGCGCATTCCTGCCGGGTTCCCTGGTCGACGTGCGTCCGGTCCGTGATCCGGTGTATCTGGAAGGCAAGGATCTCGAGTTCAAGATCATCAAGCTCGATCGCAAGCGCAACAATGTCGTGGTCTCCCGCCGTGCGGTGGTCGAGAGCGAATTCAGCGTCGAGCGCGAGCAGTTGATGGAGAAGCTCAAGGAAGGCGCGGTGCTCAAGGGTGTGGTCAAGAACCTCACCGATTACGGCGCATTCGTGGACCTCGGCGGCATCGATGGCCTGCTGCACATCACCGACATGGCGTGGAAGCGCGTGCGTCACCCGTCCGAGGTGGTCAACGTCGGCGACGAGATCGATGTGCGCGTGCTGCGCTTCGATCGCGAGCGCAATCGCGTTTCGCTGGGTCTGAAGCAGCTGGGCGACGATCCGTGGGTGAATATCTCGCGTCGTTATCCGCAGGGCACCCGTCTGTTTGGCAAGGTTTCCAATGTCACCGAATACGGTGCCTTCGTGGAACTGGAGCCGGGCGTCGAAGGCCTGGTGCACGTGTCCGAGATGGACTGGACCAACAAGAACGTCAACCCGGCGAAGATCGTGGCCATTGGCGACGAAACCGAAGTGACCGTGCTCGATATCGATGAAGAGCGTCGCCGCATTTCGCTCGGCATGAAGCAGTGCACGAGCAATCCGTGGGAAGCCTTTGCCGGCACCTTCAAGAAGGGCGACAAGGTTTCGGGCTCGATCAAGTCGATCACCGATTTCGGCATCTTCGTCGGACTGGATGGCGGCATCGACGGTCTGGTCCATCTGTCCGACATTTCCTGGAACGGCACTGGCGAAGACCTGGTCCGCAACTTCAAGAAGGGCGAAGAGCTGGAGGCCGTGGTGCTGGCCGTTGATCCCGAGCGTGAGCGCATCTCGCTCGGCATCAAGCAGCTTGAACAGGATCCCTTCGGCAGCTTCATGGCCAACAATCCGAAGGGCAGCATCGTTCACGGTATCGTTCGTGAAGTGGATGCCCGTGGCGTGACCGTGGATCTGGACGAGGGCGTCGAGGGTTATCTGCGCGCTTCGGACATTGCCAAGGAGCGCGTCGACGACGCCACGCAGCATTACGCCGTGGGCGACAAGATCGAAGCCAAGTTCACCGGACTCGATCGTCGCGGCCGCATCCTGCAGTTGTCGATCCGCGCCAAGGAAGACGACGAACTCGCGGATGCCCTGGAGGAGTACCACAACACCTCCATCGGCACCACCAAGCTCGGCGCCTTGCTCAAGGAACAGCTGAGTCGCTGATTTCTTTGCTATTTGTGGGGGCAGCCGTGCGCTGCCCCCACTTTCAAAGTAGTCTTAAAACACCCCGCGCTAGCTGGAGCATAGATCGTGACCAAGTCGGAACTGATCCTGGCCTTGTCGGGTCGGCAGACGCATCTGGCACAGCCCGATGTGGAGCTTGCGGTGAAATCGGTCATCGATCAGATGGCAGATTCTTTGGCCAGCGGCGAACGTATCGAAGTTCGCGGCTTTGGCAGCTTCTCGCTGCATTTCAGGCCGCCGCGCATGGGTCGAAACCCGAAAACGGGTGACGTCGTGGCCCTGTCCGGCAAATATGTACCTCATTTCAAGCCCGGCAAGGAATTGCGCGAGCGGGTGAACGCCAGCGCGCAGAGCGCACCGGTGGCGACACCCAAATCCGTACGCTCCTGACGAGGCAAAGCTTCTTGAAACTTGCGGCGCGAATCCTCCTTGGCGTGGTACTGACCGCAATTGTCGTGTTTGCGGCTTTCAATCCCGCGTTGACTCAGATCGATGCCGTCATCGGTGAATTCACCTTGCCGCTGGGCGTGGCTCTGGTAGCCTTTTTCGCGCTCGGCAGCCTGGCTGGAGCGCTCGGCCTGTATCTGGCCGTGGTGCTGCGGCTCAAGCGTGAATTGCGTCGCGAACGTCGCTCGGGAAGCTGATCCATCATGGGCTGGGAAGTGCTGTGGCTGCTCTTGCCGATTGCAGCATGGTCTGGCTATCTGATAGGGCGCCGCGGCAGCGAACGCAGCAGCGGTGAGCGCTTCTCCAAGTTCTCCCAAACCTATTTCAGCGGCCTCAACTATCTGCTCAACGAACAGCCCGACAAGGCACTCGAGGTCTTCCTCAAGATCGCCGAGCTCGACAGTGACACCTTCGAGACGCAACTGGCCCTGGGCAATCTGTTTCGACGGCGCGGCGAGACCGATCGCGCCATCCGTCTGCATCAGGATCTCTACAGCCGTCCCAAGCTTTCCGCGGAACAGCGCACCATCGCCCTGCTGGAGCTCGGCGAGGATTACATGCGTGCCGGACTGCTGGACCGCGCCGAAGCCCTGTACACCGATCTGCTGGCGATCGACCAGCATGCGCCAGCTGCGCTGCGGCATCTGATTTCCATCTACCAGCAGGAACGCGACTGGAACCGCGCCATCGAGATGGCGCAGCGCCTGCGCGCCGCCACCGGCGACGGCACCACGCCACTGGTCGCGCAGTTCTATTGCGAACTGGCGGAACAGGCACGGGGCCGCGGCGAACCCGGGGAGTCCCGCAAGTTGGCGCGTGAGGCCGTGGCGGTGGATGCGCGCTGCGTGCGTGCCCATATGCTGCTGGGACGACTGGCGCTGGCAGACGGTGCCGATGAAGCTGCGATCCGGCACTTCGAGAAGGCCGCGGAGATCGATCCGGACTTTTTGTCGGAGATACTCAGCGAGTTGCTGGCCACCTACGAGAAGCTGGGACGCAGCGATCGCGCCCAGGCCTTTCTTGATCTGATGATGCAGCGCGACCGTGGTGTGGCCGCCTTGCTGGCGCGCAGCGCCATGATCGAGCGCAGCGATGGCCGCAGCGAGGCCGTGGGATTTCTGGCCGACCGTCTGCATCAGCGACCATCGGTGCGCGGCGTGCTCAAGGTCGTAGACCTGTCCTTTCCCTCCGAATCGGGTGAGCGCGCCGAGGCCATCGGTCTCATTCGCGAACTGCTGCACCGTCTGCTGGAACGCAAGGCCGGCTATCGCTGCAGCCGCTGTGGGTTCAGTCCGCGCGCGCTGCACTGGCAATGTCCCAGCTGCAAGAGCTGGGGCAGCATCAAGCCGGTACACGGCGTACCGGGCGAGTGACTCGCGCTTGAGTGCCGTATTTGCCGCGCTGTTCGCTGCCGCCGCAGCCTGGATCATGACCCGTCTGGCGCTGGCCTATGCGCAAGGCGCGGCCATGCATGATCAGCCCGGCGCCCGGCGCATGCATGCAGCGCCCACGGTACGCGGTGCGGGATTGGGATTCGTCCTGGTCATCGTCGCGGTCTGGACTGGCCTGGGGCTGGTCCTGGGTTGGCAGCATCCGCTCGGTCGCTGGGCGCTGGCGAGTGCCGCGGGTCTGGGCCTGGTTGCGCTGATCAGCTGGCTGGACGATCGCCGCGGTCTGCCGGTGTGGCCACGGCTGCTGGCGCATTCCCTGGCGGCTGCGCTGCTGATTCTGGGTGCCTGGCCGGGGCTGGCTGCGCAACTGCCTCTGGCTCTGGTGCTGATACTCCCGCTGTTCCTGATCATTCCGGCCATCAACTTCTGGAATTTCATGGATGGCATCAATGGTATGGCCGCCCTCCAGGCAGTGCTGGTGGCGGCGGGAGTCGCCGCACTGGCCTGGCAGGCTGGCGACTATCCGGCCGCCTGGTTTGCAGCGGTGATGGCCGGTGCGGTGTGTGCCTTCGTGCCCTTCAACTTTCCAGCTGCCCGGGCCTTCATGGGTGATGTCGGCAGCGCCAGTCTGGGATACCTCATTGCCGCGCTGGCCCTGATGCCCGTCGCCGAGAGTGGGCCCATGTTGCCGGCGACGGCGCTGCTGGCTGCCGCGGTATTTCTCGATACCGGACTGACGCTGGTCTGGCGGATGCTACGTCGGCCCCGGCGCCGGTGGTACACTGCGCACCGCGAGCATCTGTATCAATGGCTTACGCGTTCTGGCTGGAGCCACACCCGGACCACTCTGAGCTATTTGGGCTTCAGCACCGGAATTGCGGCCCTGGTACTGCTCATCGGCCCTTTGCGACCCTTGCCCATGCTGATTGCTGCTGTTGTTGTCTATCTGTCAGGCGTCGTGCTCTGGCGCGTCGGGCGTGATTACGCCTTGCACCGGGCGAGGGCGAATCCATGAGCAGGGCCTTGCGTGCCTTTGTCGCCCTGATCCACCCGCGCAGCGCGGTGGTGGCACACGATCTGGCGATGATTCTGATCGCCTGGTACATGGCCAAGTCGATACGGCTCAGTTTCGAGACCGACAGCTCCTTCAGCGTGCTGACGCTGACCGAAGTGCTGCTGGTGCTCACCATTCAGGGAAGTATTTTCTGGTGGACCGGCCTGTACAAGGGGTTGTGGCGCTTCGCCAGCCTGCCGGATCTGTGGAATATCGTCCGTGGCTCGATTCTCGGTGCGCTCACCGTGGGCCTGGCGTTGTTCCTCTACGATCGCCTGGGGAATGTGCCGCGCAGCGTCCTGGTTCTGTACCCGGTGCTGATGTCGGTGCTGCTGGGCTTGCCGCGTCTGGCCTACCGCTTCTGGAAGGACAGTCGGCTCGATTTCTATGAGCGCAGCTCGCGCAAGCGCGTGCTGGTACTGGGTGCGGAGCGCGCCGGCGAGATGCTGGTGCGGGATCTGCGCGCCGAGGGGCAGTACCTGCCAGTGGGCTTCCTCGACGACAACCGCCTGCTGCGGGGTGCCCGCGTTCACGGCGTACCGGTGCTGGGCCGCATCGAGGAGTTGCGTGATCTGGCTCGCGAAGTGGCCGCAGACATGCTGTTGATCGCCATGCCCAGCGCCACCACGGCCGAGATGCGCCGGGTCGTCGAGCTGTGCGAAGAGACCGGTCTGCCTTTCCGAACCGTGCCACGGCTGCAGGATGTGGTCGCCGGGCGCTCGGCATTCAATGAACTCAAGGAAGTCGCGATTGAGGATCTGCTCGGTCGCGAACCGGTGCAACTGGACTGGACGGCCATCCGTCAGGCCCTGTCGGGCAAACGCGTGCTGGTCACCGGCGGCGGTGGCTCCATCGGTGCCGAGCTCTGCCGCCAGGTGGCGCGTCTAGGGGCCTCGGCGCTCGGTATCCTGGAGCAGTCCGAGTACAACCTGTATCAGATCGAGCGCCAGCTGCGCCGTGAGTTTCCGGACATGGAGCTGGATGCGGCGCTGGGCGATGTCTGTGATCCAGCCACCTGCAGGCACGTGCTGGAAACGCTGCGACCGCAGGTGGTCTTTCACGCTGCCGCCTACAAGCATGTGCCGCTCCTGCAGCAGCAGTTGCGGGAAGCCTTCCGCAACAATGTGCTCGGCACTCGGGCAATCGCGTTGGCCGCGGACGAGGCCGGCGTCGAGACCTTTGTGCTGATCTCCACCGACAAGGCGGTCAATCCGGCCAACGTCATGGGGGCGACCAAGCGTATCGCCGAGATCTTCTGCCAGAACCTGGCCAAGCGCTCGCGCACCTGTTACCTGACGGTGCGCTTCGGCAATGTGCTGGATTCCGCTGGCAGCGTGGTGCCACTGTTCCGCGAGCAGATTCGTCAGGGCGGCCCGGTGACGGTCACGCATCCGGAGATCAGCCGCTACTTCATGACCATCCCCGAGGCCTGCCAGCTGATCCTGCAGGCGGCCACGCTGGGGCAGGGCGGTGAGATCTTTGCGCTGGACATGGGTGAGCCGATCCAGATCCGTTATCTGGCCGAGCAGATGATCCGCCTGGCCGGAAAACTGCCGGGACAGGACATCCAGATCGTATACACCGGTCTGCGCGAAGGCGAGAAGCTGTTCGAGGAGTTGTTCCACGAACATGAGAGCTACCAGCAGACCCGTCACCAGAAGATCTTTCTGGCGCAACATCGCGCGGTCAATCTCGACGAACTGACCCAGGCGCTGCATCAGGGCGATGCCGCCGTGCGGCGTTATGGCGTCGACGAGTTGCGCGAAATCCTGAACCGCTTTGTGCCGGAGTTCTCCGGTCGAGTATCGTCCGAAGACGAGAATGTGTTGCCGCTGCGGCGCGCCTGACAAGGGGCTGAAGAATGTCTGAGCGATTGAAGACGGTGGTGTTTCCGGTCGCGGGTCTGGGTACCCGTTTCCTGCCGGCGACCAAGGTGGTGCCCAAGGAAATGCTGCCAGTGATGGACAAGCCGTTGATCCAGTGGGCTTCGGACGAAGCTGTGGAAGCCGGCGCCGATACGCTGGTGTTCGTGGTGAATCGCAACAAGCGCGCCATCAGTGATCACTACGACCAGGCTTTCGAGCTGGAGCAGCGCCTGGAACGCAGCAACAAGCTGGAACTGCTGCAGATCGTTCATGACGTGCTGCCCTCGCATGTGCGCCCGGTCTTTGTGCTGCAGTCGGAAGCACGTGGTCTGGGGCATGCGGTGCTGTGCGCCCAGCCGGCGGTGGCCTCGGGCGCTTTCGGCGTGATTCTGCCGGATGACTTCATCATCAATCGTCAGGGTCCGGGCGCGCTGGCACAGATGGCGGCCGTGCAGGCGCGTCAGGGTGGCAGCGTGATTGCGGTGGAACCGGTGGATTGGAAGGACACCGGCAAATACGGCATCGTATCCGGCACGGAATTGTCGCAGGGCCTGATGCGCATCGACAGCATCGTCGAGAAACCACGGCCGGATGTGGCCCCTTCGAATCTCGCCGTGGTCGGACGCTATGTCCTCGATACCCGGATTTTCGAACTGCTCGAACAGACTCGTCCCGGTGCTGGCGGCGAAATCCAGCTCACTGATGCGATCGCCGCGCTGTTGGGCGAGCAATCGGTCTGCGCCTACCGCTTCGACGGCGTCCGCTATGACTGTGGTACCAAATTCGGTTATGTCCATGCCACGCTGAAGCTGGCACTGGACGATGCCGAAATCGGGGATGACATGCGCCGCTTGCTGGCCGACCTGCACGAGGGCGCAACCAGCGATTGAGCGTTCCACTGCGGAGTCGCTACTGCTGCGGCCAGGGGATCTGTGCGTGCTCGCAGACTCGCTGCCCCCACCGGGTCAGCTCGCTCGCCAATTCGGGATGTTGCGCCGAGATTTCACGGACAGCGGACAGATATGGAGCCAGCGTGCCGGCCTCGCCGTCCAGACGATCCCGGCAATGCCGCAGCCAGAGCTTGCGCTCCGGCTCGGAAAGGCTGTCTTCGTGGTGCCGTGCCCGATAACGGAATGCCAGCGTCTGCAGTCGCTGATCGCTGAATTTCTTCGACAAGCCACCCAGCCCATCAGTCCGCTCGACGCGCCAGCGCGTGCAGAGTGCGCGGTCGCCGTCGGCCACAAAGCCCGCGTACAAGGCTTCGTCGGGGTCCAGTACCGGACGTTCGCCGCGATCGAGCAGGGCATAGATCTGCTGCAGTTTCTGGTCCAGCCCAGCCGCATCCTGCAGCCTGCGCGTGTGCAGATCCACGCGCTCACGATCAAACGCGATACGCCCAAGATCCACGCCCTCCAGCACTGACAAGGGCGCCAGAAAGGGCGCTCTGTTGGCGTGCACGACCTTCAGACCCAGGGCAACGCGGTCTGGATCGCTGGCCGGCGTCAGCAACATCTCCGCCAGCTTTTCGGCGCTCCATGCCAGCAGCGGCGTCGGCTCCTGAGCGGCATCGACCACGATCACCTTGCCGCTCTGACTCGGGTGCATGGCAATGGGAACCACCTGGGCCAGGCAGCCACGTTCGGCCGGAAAGCGCTGCGACACATGCACCACCGGCTTGCGCGCTCGCCAGTCCAGCAGCTCCAGCACCCGCGCCTTGCGCCTCAGGTTCAGTGCAAAATCCATCAGTCTGGGTTGCGCCGACTTGATCAATCTCGCCAGCGCCAGCGTCGCTTCCACATCGGACAAAGCCGCGTGTGCATGCCGATGGGGCAGGGCATTGGCCGCACTCAGATCACTCAGTTTGAAGCTCGGATGACCATCCTCGCGCCGCGGCCAATGAATACCCTGCGGCCGCAGGGCCTGGGCGGCACGGGCGAGATCGATCAGGTCGAATCTCGAGTTGCCGCGTGCCCATTCGCGTTCATAGGGGTCGATGAAATTGCGCCAGAACAGGTGGCGGGTGATCTCGTCATCGAAACGCATGCTGTTGTAACCCAGCACACAGGTTTGCGGCGTACCCATTTCGGCCAGCACGCGCTCGGCGAACTCCGGTTCCGGCAGCCCCTCACGCCAGGCGCTCTCGGGACCGATTCCGGTGATGACGCAGGCCTGCGGCTGCGGCAGATAGTCCAGCGTCGGCCGGCAGCGGAAGGCCACCGGTTCGGCGATGGGCTCGAAGGCCTCATTGCTGCGCCAGCAGGCAAACTCTGCGGGGCGATCTACCCGCACATTGGCCCCGAAGGTCTCGTAGTCGTGCCAGAGAAAACTCGGCGTAGCCGCGGCCGTCATCCAGTCGCGGCCAGCGGGGGCAGGGCACGTTCATGCCTGGCGCTGCGCGCACGCAGATAACCTGCTCGCAGATCTCTGGTCGGGCGACCAACGTAATAGCCTTGAATGAAATCCACGCCGCAGGCGAGCAGGGCAGAGAGCACATCGGGACGATCCACGTATTCGGCCACGGTGCGCTTGCCGACCGAATGGGCGATATCGTTGATGGCGGCGATCACGGCACGATCGACCGGATCTTCGAGCAGGCCCTGGATGAAAGCGCCATCGATCTTGAGGAAATCCACATCCAGATGCTTCAGATGCGTGAATGACGAGAATCCACAGCCGAAATCATCAAGGGCGAAGCGACAACCCAACCCGCGCAGCTGCTGGATCAGTTCGCGCGCCGCATCGAGATTGGTCACGGCCTTGGTTTCGGTGATCTCGAAAGTCACCAGCGAGGGGTCGACATTGAACTCCACCAGCTTGTCCATGACATAGCGGCCAATACCGTTGGCACCCAGCGACTGCGCCGAGAGATTGATCGACAGGCCCACCAGATGATCCGGATCGGCCACCTGGCTTTCACGCAATGCCTTGAGAGCGTGGTGGATCACCCAGCGGTCGATGTCGAGCATCATGTTGTAACGCTCTGCGGTGGGCAAAAAGGCGTTGGGCGCCACAAGTTCGCCACTGGGTCCGCGCATGCGCAGCAGCACTTCGTAATAGATGCGACGCGGCTTTGGCCCCTGAAAATGGCGCATCCACAACTCGCCCTCGGCGTCCGGCAGGTCCTTCAGGTCCACGCTGGGCAGCGGCACAATGGGCTGAAAACAGAGCACGAACAAATCGTCACGGATCGCTTCTTCCAGTCGTGCCGACCAATTCAGTTCCACGTCCATCGACGCCCGCTGATCGGTATCGTAGGAGTACACATGGACCTGATTGCGTCCATGGTTCTTGGCAATATGGCAGGCGATATCGGCATTGGCCATGGCTTCGGACGGCGACATCACATGCCGGTCGAGTACCGCCACGCCGATGCTGGCGGACAGCCGATAGTGCTTGTCGCCATAGGAAAACAGCTGCCCGGACAAGGCCTTGCGAAACTCGTCGGCGACCGTCTCCGGATCCTGATGGGAATTGCGCAGGATCAGCGCATATTCGTCACCACCCATGCGGGCGAGGGTGTCGTTCACCCGCAGACGGTTGCGCAAGCGATGGCTGGCTTCGACCAGCAACTGATCGCCGGCGGCATGGCCGAGCGTGTCATTGATGTACTTGAAGCGGTCCACGTCGACGAACAACAACAGACTGGACTGATCCGAGCGCCGCAGCCTGGCCACTTCCTGCTGCAGTTGCTGCTCGAAATGCGCGCGATTGTGCAATTTGGTCAGTGCATCGTGACTGGCCTGCCAGCGCAGTTCCTCTTCGAGCAGGCGGCGCTGCGAGACATCACGGAAAGCCACCACGGCGCCTTCGCGTTTGCCGTCGATATCGAGCGGATACACGGTGCATTCGACCGGGACCGAACGGCCGCTTTCATGCCAGAACACGGTCTGCCAGCCGCTGACCTGATTGCCGTTCTCGTAGCACTGACTGAGGAAACAGGCCTGCCGCGGAATCCGGGTCTTGTCTTCGAAGGCGTAGTGGAAGCGATCGGCGGCCATCTCGCCGACAAAATCGACCTCGTGCGAGTAGCCCAGAATATCCAGGGCGGCCGGGTTGATGAACTGGATGACGCCCCTGGAGTCGACGCCGTACACGCCTTCGCCGACCGAGGTGAGAATGCCCTGCAGCCGGCGCCGCTCGTTGTCGATCGCCTTGCGATCCAGCACCGTGCGCGACAGCGAGCGCATACGCGCCAGAAACAACTCGCGGGCCTCGGACTTGAACATGCATTCCACAGCCCCGGCGCCCAGCGATTCGGTGATGACGCGATCGGAGTAGGTGCCGGTGATGATGGCCGCGAGAATGCTGGAGGTATCGGGCCCATCGCGCAGCTTCTTGACCAGCATGGCGCCGTTGTCACCCGGCATGAAGTAATCAACGATGGCGATGTCGTAGTCCCTGGCCTGGGCCTTGACCAGTCCATCCTCGGCGCTGACCGCGGTATCGACCTGATAGCCTTCGGCTGCCAGCAGTCGCTTGAAAGCGATCCGGACCGTCGGCGAATCGTCTACGAACAGCACGCGCAGCTGGCTGCTGTCGGAGCGGTCATCGGTTGCCGGCGCGCGTTGAATCGGATGGATCAGCTTGTTGAGCGCATCGGGGGCATCAGAATAATCAGACCAGAGCAGCAAAGCCGTACTCGGTCGCTTCATCAACCAGTTCACGGCGCCGGCGTCGGTGGAGTCGGCCATGACCAGCACTGGCAGCGTCATCCACTCGCGCGCCCGCAACAAGGCAAAGACATCATCTGCACGATGATCCGAGTACTCGGGCCAGCTCACGACCAAGGCGGCATAGGCCTCGGGCTCGATGCTGCTCAGCGTGGACAAACCTTCGGCGTAGGTCGCGATGATCGCCACCTCGAAGCCTTTCTGCGCGAGCATGGTCGACAGCGCCCGACGGCGCGTCGCCGATGCCTCGATCAACAGGACACGGTCCATCCCCCTGGTCCTCGATCCTTACCGATTACGCTAAGCGTAGCCGCAAATGACTCCGGGGAGAATCGCTGTCTTTGCTGAGGGCCATTTCGTCCGGGCAAGCATCCCCGCAGCGTGCTCAGATAAATACGCCTAATGTGTATTATGTCAATTCACATGGTTCACCTGTAGGAGCGCCCTAGCGGCGCGACCACTGCTGCGGACGTGCGGTCGGTCGGTCGTGACGCGAGGTCGCTCCTACAGGCCAGCTTGTGGTTCTCGCAATGACGCCGAGTTTCATCCGAGATCGTCATAATGCGGGCATGACCTTCTTCAACCGCTGGTACTCCGTACTCCGCGACACTTTTCGTTTCTGGACCGAGGGCCAGGCTTTCGTGTACGCCGCCGCCCTGGCCTTCTTCACGGTCTTCTCGATCGCGCCGGTGGTCATCGTTGCAGTCGCTGTCGTTGGACTGGTGCTCGGCGAGGAAGCCGCTTCCGGTCAGATCATGACTGAACTCAAGGGCGCCATCGGGCCGCAGGCGGCCGAATTCGTGCAGACCGCAGTCCTCAGTGCAAAACTGGACGCCGACGGGTCCTGGGCGACCGCACTGGGTGCGGCGCTGATCCTGGTGGGCGCCACCACCGTCTTCAGCCAGATGCAGAATGCGCTCAACGCGATCTGGGATGTATCGCCCAAGCCCGATCGCAGCAGCATACTCAGAGAGCTGCTCACGAGGCTGATGTCCCTCACCATCCTGCTGGCCATCGGATTCGTGCTGCTGGTTTCGCTGCTGCTCAGTATCGTGGTTCGGGCACTGGTGGAATTTGCCGATGATTGGCTTCCGATGAGCGACTCCCTGCTGCTGTGGGCGGATTTCGGCGTATCGGTATTGCTGGTGACCCTGCTGTTTGCGGCCATCTTCAGGGTGCTCCCCGAAGTCGTTCTGAGTTTTGGGGACGTGCTGCTCGGTGCGTTCATCACGGCACTGCTGTTCACCGTCGGCCGATCGCTGATCTCCGCTTATCTCGCCGGATCGGCTGCGGCATCGGCTTATGGCGCCGCCGGTTCGCTGGTGGTGCTGCTGCTCTGGGTCAACTACTCGGCCTGGATATTGCTGTTTGGCGCGGCCTTCGTGCGCGCACACCTGCAGATGCGTGGCAAGCCCATTGTGCCCCGGGCCATGGCCGTGCGCGTGCGCCGGATTCAGATCGAGGCGTGACAACGTGCCGCGGGCGTTGCAACATATCTGGGCAATGATGAAATAATGTTAACGACCACTTGAGCCTCCCCCCATTGACTGTCAAGTGCCAAAAGTTATGCTCCGGCCTCGCGTTCAGAATCGGGTCACATCGATCCGCAACCGGGGAAGTCAATGAACAAGAAAAGCATGGGGCACAGACTCAGGCGCAACGCGATTGTCATCGCCTTGGGCCTGGCATTGGCGGGGCAGGCATATGCACAAAGTTCGGTGGGTTCGATCTTTGGCGAGGCATCCAGCAATGCCGCGGTAACCATCGAAAATCTGGACACTGGCGTCAAGCGCGAAATCACTGCCGACAGCCAGGGCCGCTACACCTTCGGCCAACTGCCGCCTGGACACTATCGGGTCAGCAGCGGCGGCAGTACGCGCGACGCCAATGTGGTCGTCGGCACGGGTACCCGCATCGATCTGACAGCCGCCACGCTCGACGCCGTGACGGTCACCGCCCAGAACGTCAACCCTATCGACATCTCCTCGGTGGAATCCACCACCGTGTTCTCGCAGGAACGCATCCAATCACTGCCGATTCCGCGCGACATCACCAATGTGGCGCTGCTCGCGCCGGGTACGGTCAAGGGTGATACCGGCTTCGGCAATCTGGCGTCTTTCGGCGGCGCCTCGGTGGCCGAGAACGGCTACTACATCAACGGTTTTGACGTCACCAACATCCGTAACTTCATTTCCTACGCCACCCTGCCCTTCGATGCCATCGCCGAGCAGCAGATCAAGACTGGCGGTTACGGTGCAGAGTTCGGTCGTTCGCTCGGCGGCGTCATCAACATCGTCACCAAGCGCGGCACCAATGAGTGGAAAGGTGGCGCCAGCGTCTATTGGTCTCCTGCCGCCCTGCGCGAACGCGGCCGTGACGTCAGCAACCGCAATGCCGACGCATTTGCGGATGGCATCACCAAATACGTCTACCGCTCCGACAACGAATTCGATCGCCTGAGTTACAACGTCTACGGTGGCGGCGCCCTGGTCGAGGACAGACTGTTCTTCTTCGGATTGATCGAAGGCCAGAACAATACCGATGACACCTACACGCGTCTGGACAGCACCGCCACCAAGGACACCGATCCCACTGGCATGGTCAAGCTGGACTGGAACATCAGCGACAATCACCTGCTGGAACTGACCGGCATTCGCAACAAGACCGAGACCGGTTACAAGTTCTACCAGCGTGACGAGCCGCGCTACGCCCAGGATCACGAGAATCTGGTGGATTCCTACAAGTTGGAGAACGGTGGCTGGGTGGGCATTGCCAAATACACCGGCTATCTGACCGACGACTTCACGCTGTCCGCGCAGTACGGCAAGCTCAAGAACACCGACAACTATCGCACTGTAGCGCCCGAAGGCGCGGATTGCCCGGCCGTCTACGATTCGCGACCTGCCGGCAACCCGCTGAATTTCATCGGTTGCTGGAATGAATCGGCATTCACGGTCACGGACCGCGAGTTCGGCCCCGATACCGATGAGCGCCGTGCATGGCGTATCGATGCCGAATGGCGCCTGGGCGACCACCTGGTCCGCTTCGGCTATGACGATGAGACCTTCACCTCGGGTCACGCCGGCACCACCTATTCGGGCGGCATCTATTACCGCTACTTCACCTCGCGCTCAGGACGAGTCAATGGCGTCACCGTTCCGGTCGGTACTGAATATGTGCGCGTGCGCGATTTCCAGTCGAGCAGCAGCAGCTACGACGTCATCAACACCGCCGGTTATATCGAGGACAGCTGGCAGATCAACGAGAATCTCCTGCTGTACGGCGGATTGCGCGTGGAGACCTTCGAGAACCGCAATGCCGAGGGCACCAGCTTTGTCGAAGCCGACAACCTGCTGGCTCCGCGCCTGGGCTTCTCCTGGGATATGCGGGGTGATTCCACGGTCAAGATCTTCGGCAACGCAGGCCGCTATCACATCCCGGTGGCTGCCAACACCAACATCCGCGCCTCCGGATCGGAAGTGCTGATCGAGCAGTTCTTCAACTTCACCGGCATCAACCCGACCACCGGCGCGCCCAACACCCTCGGTTCACAGCTGGGCAACACCAACGTCAACGGCTCGCTGGAACCGCCCAATCCGGCCACGGTGGCCTCGACCAATCTGGATCCGATGTACCAGGACGAGTTCATCCTGGGTGCGCAATGGGCGATCAACGACACCTGGACGGCCGGTGTTCGCGGCATCTCGCGCGAGGTCAAGAACGGCGTCGATGATTTCTGTTCACTGGATGCCATCGTCGATTATGTCAATGCCAATGGCTACCCGGATTTCGATGGCTCCACACTGGCCACCTGCATGATCCTGAATCCGGGTCGCTCGCTGGATATCGGCATTGATGTCGAGGGTGACGGCAATCTGGTCGATTTCTCGATTCCGGCCAACGTGATCGGCTTGCCCGACTACAAGCGCCAGTACTACGCCATCGAGCTGTTCTGGGAGGCCAATTTCTCCAACGAGTGGTTCCTCCAGGGTTCGTATACCTGGGCGCACAGCTACGGCAATATCGAAGGCTATGTGAACTCGACGCTGGAACAGGACGACGCCGGCCTGACCCAGGACTTCGATCACCCGCGCTTTGAAGATGGCGCCTACGGCAATCTGCCGAACGACCGCCGGCATACCTTCAAACTCTTCGGCAGCTACAACATCAACGAAGAATGGCGAGTGGGCGGCAACCTGCTGGTCCAGTCCGGACGACCCGTCAGCTGCAACGGCTTTGTGCCGCTTGATGGCCTGAATCCGGATGGCGATGGCGGCAGTCTGGCCCTGTACGGAGCCTCGAGTTTCTACTGCCGTCCGGCCGATGGCGAACCTTCGGAGCTCACCTACCGTGGCCAGTATGGCCGCACGCCGTGGATCTACTCGGTCGATGGCTCGCTGTCGTACATGCCGAACTGGGCTGAGGGCCTGACCCTGCAGGTGGACATCTTCAACCTGTTCAACAGCAGCAAGGTCACGGAATACTCGGAAACCGGCGACCTCAGTCGCGCAGACGAGAGCGTCAACCCCAACTTCCTGAATGACGTCAATTATCAGACGCCGCGCTCGATTCGCCTCACCGCGCGCTACAGCTTCTGATCTGACGGGAAGTATCAGGCTGGCCGGCGAGGTGCAGACCTCGCCGGCCATTCCCGACTTGCAGGCAAGTCGGGGCTCGGGTGGTGCAGATCGATTCGGCACTGATCCACCGAGATTCGTGAGAGCTTGCCCGGGTACCGTTCGCGGCTGAAGCCGCTCCCACTGCAGGAGCGCGAGCGGACTGTGGGAGCGGACTCTGTCCGCGATCGCTCTGGCCGGGACTGCAGATCGCGAATCAAGGTCGCTGCAAACGCAACGCTGGTTCACTGCTGCTTGCCGGCTCGCCTGAACTGTACGAATATACAGTCATGAGCAAAGACGATCTGACACCGCGCCAGCGCCAGATACTGGACTTCATCGATGCCCGATTGCGGCAATCGGGGGCGCCGCCTACGCGGGCCGAGATTGCTGCCGCTTTCGGCTTCCGCTCGGCCAATGCGGCCGAGGAACATCTGCGGGCGCTGGTGCGCAAGGGTGCCATCGCAATGGCGCCGGGGCGTTCGCGTGGCATCCGGGTACTGAAGGCAGCCGTGGACACCCACTCAGGGGGCGGCAACAACGGCAGATCCCTGCCCCTGATCGGTCAGGTGGCTGCCGGCAGTCCGATTCTGGCGGTGGAAAACGTGGAATCGGAAGTGACCATCGAAGCCGATGTCTTTCACCCCCGTGCCGATTATCTGTTGCGCGTACGCGGTGACAGCATGACCGGCGTTGGCATCATGGACGGCGATCTGCTGGCGGTGCATCGCAGCGCCAGTGCTGAATCGGGTCAGATCGTGGTGGCGCGACTGGGTGAAGAAGTCACGGTCAAACGGCTGGAGCGTCAGGGCGATAGCCTGCGCCTGTGCGCGGAGAACCCGGCCTATCAGCCCATAGCAGTGGATCCGGCGCGGGATGATTTTGCGCTGGAAGGTCTGGCGGTCGGGGTGCTGCGGCGCTGGTGAGCGGCGTGCTGCAGTCGCAGCCGCTGAGACCGGATTGTCGAGTCTGTAGCAGACACCCATCCACGAGGAATTCCGATGTCTGCATTGCATGCACTGCCCACACTGCTTCCCTCGCTGGAATCGGGTCTGGCGCCGACCGCCCTGTCCACCCAGGAGTTGCTGCAACGCGAGGATATCTGGCGTGCCCGTACCGGCTCGCAACAGAAGCTGGCCACGCAAGCCACTGGCTGCGCCGAACTGGATGCGCAGCTGCCGGGTCAGGGCTGGCCCATTGGTCGTCTGAGTGAAGTGCTGCTGCCGCAACTGGGTCTGGGCGAGATCGAATTGCTGTTGCCGCTGCTGGCCCGACGCAGCCAACTGGGGCAGACCCTGGTCTATGTGCGACCGCCCTGCCCGCCCAATATTCCGGCGCTGGCCCGTGCGGGCGTGGCCCTGGATCGGGTGCTGCTGATCGTTCCAGCCAATGAGCGCGAGGCGCTGTGGGCCAGCGAACAGATACTCGGCTGCGGCAGCGCCTGCAGCGTGCTGCTCTGGGCCGAGCAGGCCGATGAACGTGCGTTGCGGCGTCTGGCCCTGGCCGCCGAGGGTAGCCGCTCACTGGCGCTGGTGTTCAGACCCATCGCCCAGCAGGCCCAGGTTTCACCGGCGGCCCTGCGCATCCGTATCGACCGCCCGCTGGCGCGCGCGCCCCTGAGCGTGCTCAAGGCCCGCGGCCTGCCCTGCTCCAGCGCTCAGCCGCTCAGGGTGCGGGTGTCGTGATGGCGTATGACGTAGGTCATGTTGTCCGCGCAGCGGACTACGTGACAACACGAAATCCCCGTCACGTAGCCCGCTGCGCGGGCAACGTGACCTACTAAAGCCGTGGTCCACACATACCATGACTGACCACGCCTGGCTGTGCATCGCGCTGCCGCGGCTGGCGCTGGATCTGATTGATCGGGCATGCGTTGGCGGCGAACCCTGTGGGAGCGGACTTCGTCCGCGATCTGAGGTCTTCCCGGAGGCAGAAGCATCGCGGACGAAGTCCGCTCCCACAGGAAAAACTCCCACAGGAACTGCGCCCACCGGGAGCGCATTGCCGCGGGTGGTCATCGACGGTCCGGAGCAGCGCGCCGAGATCCATCTGGCCGATGCGGCTGCGGCGGCTTGTGGTGTGCGCCCGGGGCAACGTCTGGCGGCGGCGCAGGCGCTGGCGCCAGCCCTGAGGATTCATCGGCGTGACCGACTGGCCGAGCGTCAGGCGCTGGAACGGCTGGCCTGCTGGGCCTATCGCTATACCAGCCGGGTCAGTCTCGATGGCCACGACGCGCTGCTTCTGGAGCTGGCCGGCAGCAGCAAACTCTTTGGTGGTCAGGTGGCGCTGCATGCCGCCTTGACCCACGATCTCGACACTCTCGGTTTTCTGGCGCTGTTCGGCTATGGCGCCACGCCGGCGGCTGCGCGCTTGCGCGCCGAGGTGGCGCGGCGTGATCCGGCGCGTTCCGGCGAGCTGTATCTGCTGGCGCCGATTGCGCTCAGTGACAGCGCGCTCGATTCGCGTACCGTGGCCACGCTGCAGGCCACCGGCATCCGCACGCTGGGCGAGCTGGCCAAACTGCCGCGTTCAGGCATTGCCCGGCGCTTCGGCCAGAGCACGCTCGACTATCTGGGGCGCCTGCGTGGCGAGTTGCCCGAGGCGCTGGCCCTGTATCGTCCGCCCGACAGCTATCACGCCTGGCTGGAACTGCCGGCGCCGTGCAGCAGCAGCGAGGCCCTGGCCTTCCCGCTCAAGCGCATGCTCGGCGATCTGGGGGCCGTGCTCAGCGCACGCGATGGCGGCGTACAGCACTTCATGTTGCGCTTTGCACTGGAATCGGCCCGCCGCAGCAGCGAGCTGCGCAGCAGCATCGGTGATCTGTGCCGGCTGGAAGTGGGCTTGATCGAGGCCAGTCGTGACCCCGAGCATCTGTACACCCTGACCCGGGCGCGACTCGAGCGCATGCGTTTTCCGCGCCCGGTGCTGGGCATCCATCTGGAAGTGGCGCGACTGCCGACTTTTGTACCCAGACACCAGGATCTGTTCGGCGAGGCGAGCGACAGCACCCAGGGTCTGAACACCCTGATCGAACGTCTGAGTGCGCGCCTGGGCGAGGCCGCCCTGCTGCGACCGCAGTGGATTGCCGATCACCGCCCCGAACGCGCCAGCCGCTGGCGCCCCAGCGCCGAAGGCCCGGCCCTGCTGCGTCCGCCCGAAGGCACGCCACCCTATGCCGCACGACCCAATCATCTGTTGCCCGAACCCCTGCCCATCAACGTCGACGGCGTGGTGCTGATCTCCAGCGCCGAGCGCATCGAAAGCGGCTGGTGGGACGATGGCGATGTGCGCCGCGATTACTACCTGGCCGAAATCGTCGATGTGCAGCGCCTGTTCACCGGCCCGCGCCAGGCGCTCAACGCCAGCGTATCCATGGCTGCTGCCGGCGCTGCTACCGCCCGCGCCGCCCACGAGCAGTTCCAGCTCAGCGCCGGTGCCCGCGCCTGGGTCTACCAGGATCTGCGCCAGCCCGAGTGCTGGTACCTGCAGGGTTGGTTTGGGTGAAGTGCCGGGCGTAGCTGGCGAGGTGCTGGCGGTTACTCCAGGCTCTGTTATTTGTCCGCAAAGGACGCCAAGAAAAGCACAAGGATGATCATGGCGAGCCATCTGTCCCGCACCGACACACCCTGCTGGGCTGGGTACAACGGGATGAGATTGACAGCGGGCAACGTGAAGGCGTGACCACGGCGGAAGCCAAGCGGGTCAAGGAGCTTGAGCGCGAGGTCAAGGAACTGCGGCGGGCCAATGAGATCCTGAAGTTGGCTAGCGCGTTTTTCGCCCAGGCGGAGCTCGACCGCCGATTCAAGTCCTGAGGGACTTCGTCGACACTCATCGTGGCACGTTCGGAGTCGAACCGATCTGCAGAGCCTTGCAGATCGCTCCGTCGGCCTGGCAAGGTTGGCTCTACGTGGCCTTCGTCATCGACGTATTCGCCTCCCACAGACGGCGACTATTCGGCCTGACGGTCGCGCCGCGAGGGCGCTCCTACTGTGTGAGCGGCTTCAGCCGCGACAAGGGCTCCAGCTTGCCAGCAACAGCCATCGCGGACAGAGTCCGCTCCCACTGTTCCGCAGGCACTGGCGCAATCTCGTAGCATCGGCCGCTGACTTTCAAGGATTCCCCTCATGAGCGCATCCAACCCGGACTTGTCCGAACTGATCAATCTGGCCTTCGATAACCGCAACGAATACACCCCGGATCGGGTCCCTGCCGAGGTCGCGGGGGCTGTTGAAACCGTGATGGAAGGCCTCGAATCGGGGCAGCTGCGGGTGGCCGAGCCGGTAGCTGGCGGCTGGCAGGTCAATGAATGGATCAAGAAGGCGGTGCTGCTGTATTTCCGCATCAACCCCACCGTGGCCATGCCCGCCAGTCCGGCCAACTTCTACGACAAGGTGCCGCTGCGCTTTGCCGAGGCCGGAGATGCCCAGTTCAAGGCCATCGGCGCCCGCATCGTGCCGGGCGCGGTGATTCGCCGCGGCGCGCATGTCGCCAGCAATGTCGTGGTGATGCCGAGCTTCATCAACATCGGCGCCCATGTCGGCGCCGGCACCATGGTCGACACCTGGGCCACGGTCGGTTCCTGCGCCCAGATCGGCCGCAATGTGCATCTTTCCGGCGGCGCCGGCATCGGCGGCGTGCTCGAACCGCTGCAGGCAACGCCCACCATCATCGAGGACGATTGCTTCATCGGCGCCCGATCCGAAGTCGTCGAAGGCGTGATCGTCGAGCGTGGCAGCGTCATCGGCATGGGCGTATTCCTCGGCCAGAGCACACGCATCTATGACCGCGCCAGCAAGACCGTCAGTTATGGTCGTGTGCCGGCTGGATCGGTGGTGGTTGCGGGTAGCCTGCCGGCCGCCGATGGCAGCCACAGCCTGTACGCCGCCATCATCGTCAAGCGCGTCGATGAACGCACCCGCGCCAAAACCAGTTTGAATGAGTTGCTCAGGGAGTGAGCCGGGCATGCCGCAGACCTGTGGGAGCGGGCTCTGCCCGCGATGGCTGTTGCGGCGTCACGGGCATTGATCGCGGATGAATCCGCTCCCACACGTGCCGCATCGTTGCTGAACATCCAATCCAGATTCGGAACATATCGCCGATGACACATCCGCCTACCCTCACCCTCTACGGTCTCCCCCACTGCGACACCTGCAAGAAGGCCCGTGCCTGGCTGACGGCGCGCGGCATCGCCCATGAATTTGTCGACTACCGGGCCCAGCCGCTGGCACCGGCACAACTGGAGCAGGCAGCAGCGGCGCTGGGCTGGGACAAGCTGGTCAATCGCGCCAGCACCACCTGGCGCCAACTGGAGGCAGCCGACAAGGCCGCCGTGACGACGCGTGAATGGCTGGAACTGCTGGCGCGCCATCCCGCGCTGATCCGTCGGCCACTGCTGATCGATGGCAGCCATATTGACGCCGGCTTCAAGGAATCCCGCTACGCTGCGCACTTTGTACTCGGAGCCGACGCGTGACTGATGCCGTCCTGAAACTGACCGAAGAACTGATCTCACGGGCATCGGTCACGCCCGACGATGCCGGCTGCCAGACACTGATCGCCGATCGTCTCGGCGCTGCCGGCTTCGAGATCCATCATCTGCGTTTCGGTGACACCGACAACCTCTGGGCCACCCATGGCCGGGGCGCGCCGGTGTTGGCGCTGGTCGGCCATACCGATGTGGTCCCCACCGGACCGCTGGAACACTGGCTCAGCCCGCCCTTCGAGCCCAGCCATCGCGACGGCCGTCTGTATGGGCGCGGCGCGGCCGACATGAAATCGGCCATCGCTGCGCTCACCCTGGCCGCCGAACGCTATGTGGCCGCGCATCCGGATCATCCCGGCACCTTGGCCATCCTCTACACCAGTGACGAGGAAGGTCCGGCCAAGGACGGCATCCAGGCAGTCATGCCCTGGCTGGCGGAACGCGGTATCAAGCTCGACTATGCGTTGATCGGCGAGCCCTCCTCTGGCGACCGACAAGGTGATCGAATTCGCATCGGCCGACGCGGATCCATGCACGGCTATCTGACCATCAAGGGCGTTCAGGGTCATGTGGCCTACCCTGATCTGGCACGCAATCCCATCCATCAGTTCGCGCCGGCGCTGGTTGATCTGGTGCATGCCCGTTTCGACGAAGGCAACAGCCACTTCCCGCCGACCTCCTTCCAGATCTATGAGGTCAAGGCCGGCACCGGCGCCAACAACATCATTCCCGGCGAACTCAGTGTCAATTTCAACTTCCGCTATGGCACGGCTTCCACTGAAGCCAGCCTGCGAGCGCAAGTCGAGGGCATCCTCAAGCGCCACGGCATCCAGTTCGAACTGCGCACGCGGGTGGCCAGCGCCCCCTTCCTGACCGAAAAGCGCGCCCTGATCGAAGCCGTACGCGCGGCCTCGCGCGAGCATCTGGGCATCGATCCGGTCGAAGACACCGGGGGTGGCACCTCCGACGGCCGTTTCATCTCGCCGGCGGGCGCCGAAGTGGTCGAACTCGGCCCGATCAACGACAGCATCCACAAGGTCAACGAATGGGTCAGCGTTGCCGATCTCGAACCCCTGGCACGCACCTATCAGGGCGTCATCGAACGGCTCCTGATCTCGTAGCGCGATGTGGCGCGCAGCGCCTCACCGGGGCTCTTGCTGTTGTAGCCCGATGTGGCGCGCAGCGCCTCACCGGGGCTCTGTGCGTCACCGCCCGGACAGCGCTGCGCGCAGTGCGGGCTACGACCGCCGGGCGATCCACCCAAGCCTGTCTTCCTCCACCTTTGCCGCCACCGATCTGCGCTAGTCTTCGCCGATGCCCGCCCGCCCGCCGATTCCGCACACGCTGATCTCCGACCCGCCACCCGCTGCCAAGCCGAAGATACGTCCGTCGAAGATGGGCAAATGGCGGGCGCTGGTGCTGGTGCTGGTCCACGTGCTGATCGGCCTGCACATTGCCCATTGGCTGAGCAACGGAGAGTCGCTGACGCCGGTGGAACCCTCCGAAGCGATGGCCTTCAGCCGCTCGTCCATCGTCAATACCGGCTTGCTGTTCTTCGCCGCCACCATCCTGCTGACCGCCGTCTTCGGACGTTTTTTCTGCGGCTGGGGCTGCCACGTGCTGGCGCTGCAGGATCTGTGTCGGCACTGGATGCTGAAACTCGGCATCACCCCGCGGCCGTTGAAGTCCAGAGCCCTGATGTGGGTGCCGGCGCTGGCCTTTTTCTACATGTTCCTGTGGCCAGCGCTGTATCGACTGTGGATCGGCGACAGCCTGGGCGTGCGCGGTTATGAACTGACCACCACCGAGTTCTGGGCGACTTTCCCGGGTCTGATCGTCGGCGCGTTGACCTTCCTGATCTGTGGATTTGCCTGCGTCTATTTTCTCGGTGCCAAGGGCTTCTGCACCTATGCCTGTCCCTATGGCGCGATATTTTCAGCGGCCGATCGGGTGGCGCCGATGCGCATCCGTGTCACCGATGCCTGCGAGAGCTGCGGCCACTGCACGGCGGTCTGCAGCTCCAACGTCCGCGTCCACGAAGAAGTCCGTGATTGGGGCATGGTGGTCTCACCCGGCTGCATGAAGTGCCAGGACTGCGTGAGTGTCTGCCCCAAGGGCGCGCTCTACTACGGCGCCGGTCCCATTCCACTGTTCGCCAAGCCCCGTCCGGGCCGGGTCATCAAGCCCAGGGCGCCGATACACTGGGCTGACGAGATCCTGATGGTGCTGAGCTTCGCCCTCGCCTTCCTGATCCTTCGCGGGCTCTATGGCGCGGTGCCCTTCCTGATGGCGCTGGGCGCCGCGGCAGTGGTGGCCTTCCTGGCGCTGACGGCGGCCCAACTGATCCGCCAGCCCACTCTGGAACGCCCAGGCCTGCGCCTGAAACGCGGTGGCAAGCTGCTGCCCGCAGGGCGCGTATTTGTCCTGGTTCTGGCGCTGCTCGGAGTTTTTCTCGCCCACAGCGCCTACCTGCAGATTCATCAGGAACTGGGGGATCGCGTCTATGCCCAGACCGAGTTCCTGCGGCGTGCCGTGCTGGCGACACCGGATCAGGCGCCAGCCGTTTCCGACGAGATGCGCGCCGAGATCGAATCCGCGCTGCCGCATCTAGTCAAGGTTCAGACCTGGGGTCTCACCGCCACGCTGGGGAATGCCGCGCGGCTGGCCTGGCTGCAGGCGCTCACCGGCAACGCCGAAGCCGCCGAGACCGAGGCCAGAATGGCCATCGAGCGCGACGAGCTGCCCGGAGAAATGCATCAGCTGCTCGCACATCTGGCCCTGGCTAAAGGCGATGTCACGGCCGCGATCAGCGAGTGGAATCTGGCGATCGAAGCCGAGCCCGACCGCCCCGAGGCCTATCTGGCCCAGGGTCTGTTCCTGGCGCGCAATGGCGATGTCGCCACCGCCCAGCTGGTCTTCGACCGTGGACTGGCAGCGCAGATCACCTCACCGGAGCTCAGCTACAACGCTGGACTGGCGCGCGCACTCAGTGGCAGAACCGAGGAATCGATCACGTTTTTCGAACACGCCCTGGCGCTCAATCCGCAGTATCTGGAAGCCAGAGAGAATCTTGCGGGCGTACTCGCCAGTATGGGCCGCTACAAGCAAAGCGCCATGCATTTCCGGATTGCCCTGACCCAGAAGCCCCGGGACATCGATACCCGGCTGCTTCTGGTCAGGGTACTGATTGAAGCGGGACAAGCTGCAGAGGCGAAAACCGAACTTCGTGAAGCATTGCAGATCGACCCCAGCAACAGCGACGCCCGCGCTATGCTTCAGTTTCTCGGCGAACACGATTCCGGCGGATCACTGCCGCCCTCATCAGAACGTTCGAACTGATCGTTCCCTGGTACCGGAGCAAGCAATGCACGCAAGGCTCACATCTGTCACCCGGTTTGGAAAACTGATTTCCCTGCTGGCCGTCATCGCATTTTCCAGCGCCGCCCACGCCGCCCCTTCCGGTCCGGATGTGACGGTGTTCTCGCTACCCAACATCACCAACTACGGTTCCGCCAACGGCATCCGCGGGTATTCGGTGGGCACCACTTCCTGCAACATCGGCGACGCTCCGTTGAACTGGTGCAACCAGGGTGGCGGCTGCGGCCTGGGTACCACCAGCGCCGATCATCCGGTGATCGCTCAGAACATGTATCGGCTCAAGAATGGGCGCTTTGACCAGATTGGCGCAGGCTGGCTGAAGCATGGGTTCACCTCGCTCAACCAGACTTCTTCTGGTTGCGGGTCAGGCACCTGCAGTCAGCCGCCTCTGGGTGGCCGTCAATTGGGCGTGGGTTGTACCGACCCCTACTCTTCCGGTCTGAATGGCAGCTGGCCTTTGGGGCGAAAGTCGGAAGTCAATGCCACGACGGGCGTGTTTCCCTACCCCTTCACTCAGGGCGGCGCCCAGTCGGTCGCGTGGAATCAGCGCGTGGCCGTCAGGGAATCGGACATGGAGGCCAGTCAGAATCCGGGAGCACGTTTCTTCGTTGAGGGTCATTACGTGGCACCCGATGACGCGGCGACCGGAAACGGACTCAACAACGCCTCCTATCGCGAAGTCACGGTCACCGCAGGGAGCTATGGCTTGAACCTGCAAGGCACCACCACCCAGGAGAAGGCCGCGATTGAAGTGTGGCCGACCATCGACAACACGGTCGAACTGATCAATGTCGATGTGCCCTCCGCGCCGGTGCAGCGCTTCCATGTGGCCCGCAAAGTGACGGAGGTGACACCCGGACAGCTGTGGCACTACGAATACGCCATCCACAACATGAATTCGGACCGCGGGGCAGATCAACTATCGATCGTCTTCGCCGGCAACACGATCTTCTCCGGCGTCGGCTTCAAGGACATTGATGCCCACTCCAACGAACCGTTTGACACCACCGACTGGAATTCGGCCACCTCTGCGGACACGGTGCAATGGACGACACCACCATTCCCGTCGGCGCCGAACAATGCCAATGCCCTGCGCTGGGCCACGATGTACAACTTCTGGTTTGACGCCAATCGCCCGCCCAGTCAGATCACCACGCACAACCTGAGGCTGTTCAAGGCCGGCTCGCCGGCATCCATGGCTTTCCTGGAGAACCTCAGTTTCGTGTTTGCCAATGGCTTCGAGGGCGCCAGCGGCAACTGATCGCCACTGCTCCGCCCATAGGCGAACCGCAGTCACGGTAACCGTCATTCCCGCGAATGCGGGAATCCAGCCTGTTCGAGTACTGGTCAAGTCTGGATTCCCGCGTACGCGGGAATGACCCCCAATTACGCGGCAATAACGGCTTGTTCGAGTAGTGGCCTCACTCTGGATTCCCGCTTTCGCGGGAATGACGATCCCAACCTGCACGGGAATGACGATCCCAACCTGCGCGGGAATGACGATCCCAGCCTGCACGGGATTGTCGATTCCAGCCTTTGCGTTGGAGTGATCACTTGTTCGCCCCCTCAGCCATCACATGATCTTTTTGCGGACCTCGTCATTGTAGGGGGCTACTGACGCTGAGGTTTTCATTCATGCTGATGCGCAACACCTACCCCGCCGCTCTGGCGTTGGCCTTCTGCCTCGGGCTGCCGAGCTTCGCGTTGGCCCAGGATGCCGTGCCGGTACGCGTGGTGACTCCCACCCAGGAAGCCGTCGTCGAGAAGCGGGCGCTCAGTGGCAGCCTCACTTCCTTGAGCGCAGCCTCGCTGTCGCCGCGGGAATCGGGGGTGGTCGAGCGCATCGCCGCTGATGCAGGGCAGCAGGTCAAGGCTGGAGACACGCTGCTGGTGCTGGATGCCACGCTTTCGCGCTTGCAGGCTGCCCGGGTCAAGGCCTCACTGGCTGAGTCTAGAGTGCGCCTCGCCGAGGCCGAGCGCGTGCGTGATGAATCGGCCAAGCTGGCAGACCAGCGCAACATTGCCCGTACTCAGGCGCGCGCTGCCGAAGCCGAAGCTCGAATCCAGGCGGCTGCCATGGCCAGCGCCAGGGCCGAAGCCGATCTGGCCGAGGAGCGGGTGCGACGGCACACGCTGAAAGCCCCATTCGACGGGGTCATCGTCGAGCGCCATGTCGATGCTGGCGAATGGGTAGACGCGGCCACACCGGTGTTTGAACTGGTGGATAGCAGCAACCTGCGCTTTGATCTGCAGGTTCCGCAGGAACTGCACGGCGCCATTGCTGACGGGGACGCCGTGCAGCTGCAGATCGACGCCTTTCCTGGCCTCAGTTTCGCCGGCAGCGTCGCCGCCGTGGTCCCTGTAAAGGACCCGGCCGCGCGCACTTTTCTGGTGCGGATCAAGGTCGACGACCCCGACTCCCGATTGCAGCCCGGCATGTCCGGGCGTGCCGAACTGGCGTTGGCACGACGGGCCCAGGCCTGGACCCTGCCCCGCGATGCGCTGGTGCGCTATCCGGACGGCACTCATGGCATCTGGGTGATCGAAACCGGCAGCAACGGGCCGGTCGCGCGGGCGCGCCAGGTGGAGCTGGGACTGGAGCTGGGTGACCGTCGCGAGATACGCGCCGGCATCCGTGGCGGCGAGCAGGTAGTCGAACGCGGCAATGAGCGACTGCGGGATGGCGCGCCGGTGCGCGTGCTTAACGACGCTCGCTGAGGGAGGCCCCGATGTTTGAAGCCATGCTCCGCCGCGGAACTCTGATGGCCGTGGTCGTGCTGATCGTCGCCGTTCTCGGCCTGATGGCCGCCTTGCGCATTCCGGTCCAGATGATCCCCGATCTGGAAGTACGCACCATTTCGGTGGATACGCGCTGGCCGGGCGCCACCCCGCAGGATGTGGAAAAGGAAATCCTGGTCGAGCAGGAAGAATATCTGCGCGCCGTGCCCAATCTGATCCGCATGGTTTCGTCGGCATCCACCGGGCGCGCCGATATCGAGCTGGAGTTCCCTTTCGGCACCGACATCAACGAGGCCCTGATCCGGGTCAGCAATGCGCTGAGTCAGGTGCCGGCCTACCCGGAAAATGTGGACGAGCCGCAGCTGTCCTCCAGTTCCTTTTCCGACAACGCCTTCATGTACTTCCGGGTGGTGCCACTGGAAGGCAATCCCCTGAGCGTCGATGTCGATCTGATGCGTGATTTCGTCGATGACTTCGTGCGTACCCGGATGGAGCGGGTGCCGGGCGTGTCGCAGGTTTCGGTCGGTGGCGGCGCCGAGCGCCAGATCCAGATCATTATCGATCCGGCGCGACTGGCCGAACGCGGCCTCAGCCTGCTGGACGTGCGTGAGGCCGTGCGCCAGCGCAATCGCGATGTCTCCGGTGGTGATGTCGATTCCGGCAAGCGTCGCTATCTGCTGCGCACAGTCGGCCGCTTCGAGAATGTGGCCGAACTGCAGCAGCTGATCATCGAGGAGCGCGGCGGCACGCTGATCCGTCTGGCCGATGTCGCCGAGGTGCGCTCCGATCATTCCGAGATCCGCCAGTTGTCCTTTGCCAATGGTCAGCCTGGCCTCAGCCTGTCGGTGCGGCGCGAGAGCGGCTCCAATGTCATCGACATCAAGCAGCGCATGCTGCCGGTGATGGCGGAACTCAACCGCGACGTGCTGGCGCCGGTGGGCATGGAAATGCACCTGAGCTCCGACGATGTCCGCTATGTCGAGGACTCACTGGCCAATGTCTGGCAGAACCTGGCCATCGGTGCGACGTTGGCCTCGCTGGTGCTGTTCCTGTTCCTGCGTTCATGGTCCGGCACCTTGATTGCCGTGGTCGGTCTACCCTTGTGCACGGTCGCCGCGCTGATCGGTCTGCAGCTGGCAGGACGCACGATCAATGTCATTTCCATGGCCGGCGTCGCCTTTGCGATCGGCATGACCCTGGACAACACCATTGTCGTGCTGGAAAACATCGAGCGGCTGCGTCGCAAGGGATTGTCGCGCTTCGATGCGGCGCTGGCCGGCGTCCGCGAAGTCTGGCCGGCCTTGCTGGCTTCCACGCTGACCACGGTGCTGGTGTTTGCGCCGGTGCTGTTCATCCGTCAGGAAGCCGGTCAGCTGTATTCGGATGTGGCCATCGCCATTTCCGCCGCCATCATGGCCTCGATGCTGGTGGCGATCAGCATCGTGCCGGCGCTGGCCGCCAGGCTGGGACTGGGATCCAGCGGCACCACCACCACCGGCGCCACCGACGCACTCAGTCATTGGGTCACGGCGCTGATTGCCAGCCCGATCCGGCGCAGCTGGACCATCGCGCTGAGCGTGGGCGTGACCGTGATCGCCGCCTGGTGGTTGACGCCGGCGGCCGAGTACCTGCCCGAGGGCGAGGAGCCCAAGACCTTTTCGGTCATGAATGCCCCGCCCGGTTACAGCCTGCAGGAGATGGTCGAAATCGGCGCCGAAGTCCAGGCCGATCTGCTGCCCTATCTGACTCAGGCGCCCGAGGCCTTCGCGCGCGGCGACAGCACGGTGCCGAGCATCCGCACCCTGAATCTGAATGTCTCCGCGGGCTCATTGCGGATCATTTCCGAGAGTCAGGTCCCGGGCGAAATCGATGCGCTGATGGATGCCATCGACCAGCGCTTCCGAGCCTATCCAGGGATGCGCGCCTTCTCCTCTCGCGGCTCGATCATTTCCAGCAATGACGGCGGCACGCGCAGCGTCAATCTGGATATTTCCGGCCCGGACCTCAGCCAGATCTATGCCGTGGCCGAAGCCGCCTACCGACGGGCCGAGTCGGCTTTCGACGGCGCCCGCATCGGTTCCTCACCGTCGAATCTGGTGCTGGGCCAGCCGCTGCTGCAGCTGCGTCCAAACTGGGATCGCATGGCCGAACTCGGCATGAGTCCGCAGGGCCTGGGTTTTGCTGTTGCCGCCCTGAGCGACGGCGCTTTTGTCGATGAATTCTTCCTCGACAACGACAAGATCGACATCTACCTCTACGGTCCGTCCGGCAGTGCGCAGTCACTGGCCGCGGTGCCGGATCTGCCGATCTACACGCCCAGTGGCGCCGTGTTGCCTCTGCGGGCGCTGGTCGAGATTGTCGAAACGGTGGACACGGAAACGCTGCGTCGGGTCAACGGCAGGCGCACGGTCACGCTCAACATCGTGCCGCCGCGCTCGGTGCCGCTGGAAACCGCGGTGGAAACCGTGCGCACCGAAGTCGTTCAGGCCCTGCAGGCCGATGGTCTGGTGCCGCCCGGGATCAGCATCGATTTCTCCGGTGCCAGCGATCAGCTCGATGCCACCCGCGAAGCGCTATCGAGCAATTTCCTGGTCGCCGTGGCCCTGTGTTATTTGATTCTGGTGGCCATCTTCGTGCACTGGGGCTATCCCTTGCTGATCCTGACCACGGTTCCGCTGGGCGTGGCCGGCGGCATCATCGGTCTGGCGCTGATGAATCTGTTCGTGCGCCAGCCCTTCGACATGATCACCATGCTGGGTTTCCTGATTCTGGTCGGCACCGTGGTCAACAATCCCATCCTGGTGGTCGATCAGGCGCTGCGCAATCTGCGCGAGACTGGGGTGGACGCGGTCGAAGCGGTCACCCAGGCAGTGCAGGCACGCATCCGGCCGATGCTGATGTCGACCACCACCACGCTGTTCGGCCTGGCGCCGCTGGTGTTCATTCCCGGCGCCGGTGTCGAGCTCTACCGAGGCGTCGGCGCCATCGTGCTGTTCGGATTGCTGTTCAGCCTGCTGGTGTCGCTGACCTTCCTGCCGGCCTTGTTGACCAGCGTGCTCAGCCGGCGCCGAGTCGCGTAGACCCGAGGCGCCGTTGCACTCGCGCAGGTCCGAGGGGCCTTGGTAGGTCACGTTGCCCCGCAGGGGCTACGTGACGATGCTGGGCTGCGCCGTACACCTCGGCACAGGGCTTGGACTGCGGTCGCGACGCGAGGTCGCTCCTACGAATAGCGGGTTTCGCTGTAGGAGCGACCTCGCGTCGCGACCGCCAAAAGCCCCGCTGAGCGGCTGCGCCGCACATCGGGCTACACGAACTGCGACCGATTTCCCCTCGTTCGCGCCTGCACGGGCAACAGTCGCGCCCGACCCGTATCATGCGGCGGGCTGTCCCCCGCGCCTGCCGCCCAGACTCCTTCGTTGATGTATTACGCCGCAGCCTGTCAGACCGATTTTCCCGCGCCCAGGCATCGCTCCGAGATTGCCCAGCGCACGCATCGGATGATCCAGATCATCGAGCAGACCATCGTCGGCTACGAGCCCTTCTTCGATGTGCGGCTGCTGGTGTTCCCGGAATTCGCGCATGCCGTGCCGATCTACGAGACGCCAGCCCAACTGCTGTCGGAACTGGCACTGCCGATTCCGAATGAGCACACCGAGCGTTATGTGGCAGTCGCCCGCAAATACGGCTGTCATATCCAGACCGGCAGTTTTCTCGAACGCGACGATCGCTTTCCCGGTGCGGTGTTCAACACCACCCTGCTGATCGGTCCCGGCGGCATTCTTTCGCGCTATCGCAAGATCAATCCGTGGATACCGTGGGAGGTGCACGCCAGTCCGCACGATTATGCCGACTACCCGGACGATCCCTTTCCGGTGGTCGATACCGAGCTCGGCAAGCTCGGCGTGGCCATCTGTTATGACTGGCTTTTTCCGGAAACCCTGCGTGAGCTGGCTTTTCGTGGCGCCGAGGTGCTGATCCGGGTCTCCGCCTACATGGACCCCTGGGGCACCGCTCAACCGACCGACTGGTGGACCCTGATCAACCGTACCCGGGCGCTGGAAAACACTGCTTTCGTGGTCGCCGCCAACCAGGGCGCACAGATGGCGCACTACCCGCCCTTCAGCTGGCCGGGTGGCAGCATGGTCGTGGATTTCGATGGTCGCATTCTGGCGCAGGCCGATCCCGGTCCGGGTGAGAAGGTGGTCGTCGCCCCGATCAATATCGAAGCGCTGCGCAGCGAGCGTGCCCGCCGACAGGGACACGACACCCGCGCTCATCTGCGCTCGAGCCTGCATCAATACGCACTACAGGATTATCTGCCGCCGGCGGATGGTGCGATCACGATCGAATCGTTGCGAGAACGGATCAAGACCGGCAAGGAGCGACTACCTTGAGGTTGGCCATTCCAAGCCTGGGCGTGTGCCTGCTGCCGCTGGTGATGATGCTGAGCGGCTGCGAACCGTCGGCACCGGCGATCGATGCCCGAACCATCGCCATCAACAATGAAGCGGTCGGACTGATGGGGCAATACCGCAACGAGGAAGCGCGGCTGCTGTTCTCGGAGCTGGTCCAGACTCATCCCGAACAGACTGAACTGCGGGTCAATCTGGCCATCGCGACGCTGAACCGGCAACGCGCGGGCGATGAGGAAGCGGCGCTGGCCATCGCCCGCGATACGCTGAAGCAGGACCCCGCGCAGCTGCGTGCGCGCTACGTGGCGGGATTGGCGGAGCTGTATCTGGGTCGGGTGGAAGCGGCAGCGGTGGAACTCGACGCGGTGGCGGATGCCATCGCCGACGATGCCCACGCCAGCTACTTTGCCGCCCAGGCTGCGTCCCAGCTGGGCCGTGCTGAGCGCGCACAGATGCTCTATCGACGCGCGCTCGTGACCGATCCCTATCTGCGCAGCGCCTACTACGGCATCGCCCAGCTGCTGCGTCAGAACGGTGATGCCGACGGCGCCCGCGAGATGCTGCGCGACTATCAGAAACTGCAGGGCAACCCACGCGCGCATCTGGCCGAGTTCCGCTACACCCGCATGGGCCCGCTGGCCGAGGCCCAGGTCATCGGCAATCCGCAGCCCGCCAGGGCAGCCCTCCCCGAAGGGCCAGTGTTTGCCGATGCCACAGAGCTGGCGCCGGCGGATCTGGTCGGCGCGGGACTGAGCCTGACCACGGCCGATTTCGATGGCGACGGCCGACTGGATCTGTTTCTGGCGGGCGGCGAACACCAGGGCAACCGACTCTGGCGCGGCATCGACGGCGGTTTTGCCGGTCTCGCCGGGCATCCGCTGACCGAGGTCGAGAACGTGCGCGCCGCGGCCTGGGGCGATGTCGACAATGACGGTCGGCTGGATCTGTATCTCTGTCGCGACGGCAGCAATCAGCTGGGCGCGATCGACCTGGAGTCGTGGGCGGATGTCGCCACAGCCTCGGGTCTGGCTGATGCCCGCAGCTGTGTCGATGCCGCGATGATCGATGCCGATCACGATGGGGATCTGGACATCCATGTGCTCAATGCCGGGGGCGGCAATGAGCTCTACAGCAACAATCTGGACGGCAGTTTCCGAGCGCTGAGCGAGTCCTCGCGTTTGCTGGCTGGCGACCAGCGCAGCGGCCGGCAGCTGCTGGTCGGCGATTTTGACGCCGACCGTGATGCCGATCTGTTGCTGATCCCCGCTTCGCCACCGCCGCAGTTGCTGCTCAATGACCGGCTCTGGGACTACCGCGAGGACACTGGCATCGCGTCCATCAGCCAGGCTGACTGGCGCGCCGCGACGCTGGCCGATCCGCTCGCGCGCGGCAAGCCCTGGTTGATCACGGTAGACGCCGATGGCCAACTGCAGTCGCTGGATTTGAAGGCGCCGGACAGCGCCCGAATGCTGGCCACCAGCAGCCTGCCGGTGGCCGAGCGTCCACAGCTGATCGCCCAGGATTTCGACGGCGATGGCAGCACCGACATCCTGCTGTGGAATGCGCACGGCTGGGAGCTGTATGGCTTTGACGACCAGGCGCAAAGGCTGCGCCTTCTACAGAGCACGCAGATCCCGCTGCTGGCTCTGACCGCCTATCTGCGCGAGCCGGGCCTCGGTCCGGAACTGGTGGGCGTGGTCTCGGCGGATCAGGGTTCCAGGCTGGTGCGCTGGCCGGCCGGCCCCGGTCGCTACGGCTTTCTGGCGCTGGCTCCGAGCGGCCGCGCCGATGCGGGCGAAGGCACCCGCTCCAATGCCTCGGGCCTCGGAACCACGGTGTTGCTGCGGGTGGCTGATCGCTGGAGCATCGTCGATCAACTCGACCGCGACTCGGCGCCAGGGCAAAGCCTGCAGCCATTGGCAATCGGGCTAGGCGGTGCCAGCCAGGCGGATTTCGTCGAGCTGCAATGGAGTGACGGCGTCTACCAGACCGAGCTGGCGCTGGCCGGCGGACAACTGCACGCCATCGCCGAAGAACAGCGGCAACTGGCCAGCTGTCCGGTGCTGTTCGCCTGGAATGGCGAGCGCTTCGAGTTCGTCAGTGATGTCCTGGGCGTAGGCGGCATCGGCTTTTTCCTCGCGCCCGGGGTCTATTCCGAGCCGCGACCGTGGGAATTCTTCAAACTCCCGCAGGGTGCCCTGCAGCCGCGCGATGGCCGCTATCAGCTCAAGATCACCGAGCCGATGGAAGAAGCGGCTTATCTCGATTCGGCGCGGCTACATGTCTACGATCTGCCGCCGGGGTGGGATCTGAGCCTGGATGAGCGCATGCACACCGGCGGTGGTCCGGCGCCCGCCGGTACGCCGATCTACTTCCGTGCAAGCGATGTGCTGCCGCTGCGGCGCGTGCTCGACGGCCGGGGGCAGTCGCTGGACGAGGACTTGGCGCTGGCGGACGCGAAAGCGGTCGATCCGGGCGTGCTGGACCTGCGCTTCATCGGCCGATTGGCCGAGGAGCAACGGATCGAGCTGGAACTGGCGCAGCCGATCGCCGATGCCCGCGGGTTGGCGCTGGTGGCCGATGCCTGGGTCGAATATCCCTACTCGCAGACCGTGTTCGCCGCCTGGCAGGCGGGCGCCGACTACACGTCTTTCAGTCTGGAGGCGCGCGTTCATGGCCGCTGGCAGCCGGTCCATGCCCAGTTCGGCTATCCGGCGGGCATGCCGCGCGAATTCAGCCTGCCGCTGGATGCCGTTCCGGCCGGCAGCGATGCCATGCGCCTGCGCGGCAATCTGGAAGTCTATTGGGACCGTATCCGCTTGATTCAGTCGCAGCCCGCACCGGTCGAGCTTCGCCACCAGCTGCTGCCGCCGATTCAGGCCCAGGTGGCGCGCATCGGCTTTCCCAAACGCAGCACGCTGGCGCAGCGGCGCCCGCATTACGACTATGACGATCGCTCGGCCTTCTGGGACACGCGCTACATGGCGGGCGACTACACTGCTTTTGGCCCGGCTCTGGAACTGGTGGCGCAGACCGACGACGCCCTGGCCATCATCGGCCCGGGCGACGAGATACACCTCGAATTCGAAGCCCTGACCGACCCGCCGCTGGGCTGGCGCCGCGTGCTGGTGCTGGAAACCCGCGGCTATGCCAAGGACATGGATTTGTACACCCGCGACGGTGAGACCATCGGCCCACTGCCGCGTACGCCGGGGATACCCGATGCAGCCCGGCGCGATGATCTGAACCGCCGGTACAACACCCGCTTTCAGGATGGACGCTGATGTCTGAAACCAAACCGGTCCGTCGCGCCCAACGCGCCGTAGGCCCACGTCTGCGCTGGCTGCTGATCGCCGTGCTGGCACTGTTCACGCTGCTGGCGGTCAATTCGGCCTATCTGGGCTCGATCACGCTGCTGGAATGGCTGAACGGCCAGACCTATCAGGACTACACCTATCAGCTGATGTTCCTGTTCCATCTGCTGGTGGGCCTGCTGTTCGTGCTGCCGGCGCTGGTGTTCATCGGCGTGCACATGCGCAACACCTGGCGGCGGCCCAATCGCCGGGCGGTCTATGCCGGCCTCGGCCTGTTTGCGGCGGTGCTGATCCTGCTGCTCAGCGGTGTGCTACTCGTGCGCTTCGAGGGTTTCGATCTGGGCCTGCCGGCGCTGCGCGAGAGCGCCTACTGGGCGCATGTTGCCGCGCCACTGGCCTGCCTGTGGCTGTTCGTGCTGCATCGTCTAGCCGGTCCGCGCATCCGCTGGCGCGCCGGACTAGGCGTGGCAGCGGTGGGACTGCTCTTTGCCGGCGGCATGGCCCTGCTGCAGCTGCAGGATCCGCGCGAATGGAATCAGGTCGGACGCACCGGCGTTGCTGATTTCACCCCCGCGCTGGTGCGCTCGGCCACCGGCAACAACATCCCGGCGCAAACCCTGATGCGCGATGGCTATTGCAAGGAGTGCCACGCCGAAGCGCACGATCAGTGGAGCCAGAGCGTGCATCGCTTCGCCTCCTTCAACAATCCGGTGTATCTGATGTCGGTGCGCAACACCCGCGAGGCGATGCTCAAGCGCGACGGCAGTGTGCGCGGTGCGCGCTTCTGCGCCGGCTGTCATGATCTGGTGCCGCTGCTCAGCGGCGCCTTCGACGACCCGGACTTCGACGACGTCAATCACCCCACGGCGCATGCCGGCATCACCTGCACCTCCTGCCACGCCATCACCCATATCAACAGCGTGCGCGGCAATGCCGACTTCACCATCGAGGAGCCGATCCACTATCCCTTCGCCTTCAGCGACAGCCCGCTGATGGCCGGGCTCAGCCGGCAACTGGTCAAGGCCAATCCCGATTTCCACAAGAAGACCTTCCTGAAGCCGCTGCACCGCAATGCCGAGTTCTGCGGCAGCTGCCACAAGGTCAATCTGCCGCAGACCCTGAATCACTACAAATGGCTGCGCGGGCAGAACCATTACGACAGTTTCCGCCTGAGCGGCGTGTCCGGCCACGGCGTGACCAGTTTCTACTACCCGCCGAAGGCCAAGGCCAATTGCAACGGCTGTCATATGCCGCTGAAGGAATCGACCGATTTCGCTGCACGCGACTTCGATGGCAGCGGTCAGCGCAGCATCCACCGTCATGATTTCGCCGCCGCCAACACCGCCCTGCCCTATCTGCTGGGTCTGGATCAGCAGACCATCGCAGACCGCCGCGAGACGCTGCGGACCGCGCTGCGGGTGGATCTGATGGGCGTGCGCGAGGGCGAGCGCATCGATGATCCGCTGATTGCCCCGCTACGTCCCGAGATTCCGGCGCTGCGCCCCGGCCGCAGCTATCTGCTGCAGATCGTGGTGCGTACCACCGGCATGGGCCACAGCTTCACCGAAGGCACGGCCGACTCCAACGAAGTCTGGGTGGAAGTGCGGGCCGAGCATCAGGGGAAGTTGATCGCCCACAGCGGCGGCCTCGATCCGCAGACGCTGGCGGTCGATCCCTGGTCGCATTTCATCAATGCCTACGTGCTCGACCGCAACGGCCAGCGCATCGACCGGCGCAACGCCGAGGACATCTTCATCCCCCTCTACAACCACCAGATTCCGCCGGGCGCGGCGGATCTGCTGCACTACCGCCTGGATGTGCCGGCTGATGCCGCCGGTGAGATCGAGGTCAGCGTGCGCGTGCACTATCGCAAGTTCGACACCACGCTGATGCGCTACGTCGACAGCACCGTCTATCACAGCAATCCGCTGCCGATCATCACGCTGGCCGAGGACCAGCTGGTGTTTCCGGTGGGCGTGGACGCGACTGTGCGCCGGGTGGACGACAGTGCCATCCCGCTGTGGCAACGCTGGAACGATTTCGGCATTGGAGCCCTGCGCAAACCCGAACGCCGGCAGCTGCGTCAGGCCGAGGAAGCCTTCACCCAGGTCGAAGCGCTGGGCCGTGGCGATGGTGCCCTGAATCTGGCTCGGGTGTATCTGGAGGAAGGCCGCTTGCCCGAGGCGGCACAGGCGCTGAACCGCGCCAGTCGGGCGCAGGAAGCACCAGCGCCATGGTCGCTGGCCTGGTTTGGCGCCATGGTGCTGAAGCAGGAAGGCCAGCTGCCGCAGGCCCTGGAAGCGCTCAATGGACTGGTCGAGAACCGCTTTCCCGGCGCACGCGAGCGCGGTTTCGATTTCTCCCGCGACAACCGTCTGCTCGACGAACTGGGACTGACCTGGATGGAGCTGGCGAAGAGCGCGCGCGGTGAGGCCGCCGCCGGGCAGCGCAAGGCAGCCCTCATTCAGGCGCGCGACTGGTTCGAGCGCAGCCTGCTCCAGGATCCGGAAAACGCCAGTGCCCACTACAACCTGGAACAGATCTACAAGCAGCTCGGCGACGATGAGCTTGCAAGTCAGCACGGCGAACTGCACGCCACCTACAAGGTCGACGAAAACGCCCGCGATCAAGCCATCAGCGCCGCCCGCGCCCGCGACGCCGCCGCCCGCCACGCCGCCGATGCCGTGGTCATCTACGATCTGCAGCGCGCCGGTGCCGAGGGCTATGCGCAGCAGGTGGTGGAATGGGCGCCAGACCAGGAGCAGGCTCCATGAGTTGCTGGGCCCAGCCCATTGCTGGCGTCATTGCGAGGCGCGCAGCGACGAAGCAATCCAGTGCTTCTGCAGCGGTGCATCTGGATTGCTTCCCCCGGATCAAGTCCGGGGTCGCAATGACGCCGGTCACCGGCTACGCCTTTTCTCCGATCTCAACGGGTAGCGCTCAATGAACCACTCCCCCGAAACCCCCGAGCAAGAGCCGGAACAGGACGACCACATCATCGGCGCGGCTTTCCGCTGGTCGCTGCTGGCGATACTGGGGCTGGCTCTGCTGGTGGCGGTGGCGCTGGGCATTCGCGCCTGGCTCAAGCCGGCGGTCGTCGAACCCGTGGCCAGTGCCCAGGCCGATCTGGACAGCCTGCTCAAGCCCTCCGCCCTGCCCCCGCTGCCGGCGATTCCGTTTACCGATATCACCGTCGCTGCCGGCATCGATTTCAGCCATCGCAACGGCGCCACCGGCGAGCGCCTGCTCCCGGAGACCATGGGCGGCGGCGTGGCTTTCTTCGACGTCGATCAGGACGGCGATCAGGATCTGTTGCTGGTCGATTCTGGGCCCTGGCCCGATCAGGCGGCCGGAGACTGGGTCGGTGCCTTGCGCCTGTATCGCAATGAGAATGGCGCCCGTTTCACCGAGATCACCGCGCAGAGTGGTCTTGCCGGCATCCAGGCCTACGGCATGGGTGTGGCCATCGGCGACTACAATGGCGACAGCTGGCCGGACGTCTTCCTGAGTGCACTCGGCAGCAACCATCTCTTCCGCAACGACAAGGGCCGGTTCACGGACGTGACCAAGAATGCCGGTGTTGCCGGCGAGGCCACGCGCTGGAGCAGCAGTGCCGGCTTCGTCGACTATGACCGCGATGGCCAGCTCGATCTGATCGTCGTCAACTACGTCGACTGGAGCCGCGAGCGCGATTTTGCCGTGGACTATCGCCTGGACGGCATCGATCGCGCTTACGGGCCGCCGACCAATTTCCCGGGCACCCAGAATTATCTGTACCACAACCTCGGCGACGGCCGCTTCGAGGAGGTCGGCGCAGCCGCCGGACTGCACGTGGTCCAGGCCGACGGAGCATCCGCCGTCGGCAAGGGACTGGCGCTGCTGACCGAAGATCTGGACGGGGACGGCTGGACCGATATCGTCATCGCCAACGACACCGTCCGCAATTTCGTGTTCCGCAACCTCGGCGAGCGCGGCGGCTTCGAGGAAGTCGGCGAAGGCTGGGGCCTCGGCTACGACCGCAATGGCCTGGCCACCGGTGCCATGGGCATCGATTCCGGATCGGTGCTCGACGATGGTTCGCGCGCCATTGCCATCGGCAATTTCGCCAACGAGATGACCTCCTTCTATGTCAGCCAGGGCGACCCCACCCAATATGCAGACGAAGCCATTGTCTCCGGTATCGGCCCTTCGTCGCGGCTGGCGCTGAGCTTTGGACTGTTCTTCTTCGATGCCGATCTGGACGGGCGCCTGGACCTGCTGCAGGCCAATGGCCATGTCGAGAACGAGATCCAGCGTGTGCAGGCCAGCCAGCACTATGCGCAGCCGCCGCAACTCTACTGGAATTGCGGTAGCGCCTGCCCCAATCCGATGGTGGAACTACCGGCCGACAAGCTCGGCGATCTGCCGCAGCCGATGGTCGGCCGCGGCGCCGCCTACGCCGATATCGATGGCGACGGCGATCTGGACGTGGTGCTGACCCAGATCGGCGCTGCACCGCGACTGCTGCGCAATGACCAGCAGCTCGCCGGTCACTGGCTGCGCGTGAAGCTGGTCGGCCAATCGCCCAACACCGAGGCTCTGGGCGCACGCGTGGAATTGCGCGCCGGCGGCCGGGTGCAGAGCCGCTCGGTCAGTCGCAATCGCAGCTATCTGTCGCAGACGGAGCTGCCAGTGACCTTCGGGCTGGGCCAGGCAACAGCGATCGAATCCCTGCGCGTGATCTGGCCGGATGGGCAGGTGCAGGAGGTGGCGCCGCCGCCGGTCGATCAGATGCTGGTGGTCAATCAAGGTCATTAGCCCCGGCAGTTCGCTCTCGGTGGGAGCGGGCTCTGCCCGCGACAGACAGGCCCGGCGAGCGGTCGTGACCCCGGACTTCGCGGAGGGTTCGTCAACCTTGTCGCGGCTGAAGCCGCTCCCACAGGGCTTGCACTCGTGACGGTGGCGAGCCGCCTTTGTCCGCGATCGATGACCGTCAAGCAGAAGTAGGTCACGTTGGCCCGCAGGGCCTACGTGACGACCCCCACCTGCCGCAAAAGCTCCGCACACACCCGGTCCACCTGCTCCTCGCTCATGGCCGGGAACAGCGGCAAGGCCAGACAGCGGCTGCCTGCATCTTCGGTCACTGCCAGATCCAGAGATCGATGCCGATCGCGATGGAAGGGCAGCTGGTGCACCGGCGGGAAATACACATTGCAGCCGATGCCCAGCGCACGCAGGCCGGCGATCACCGCATCGCGCCGCGGCGCCAGCGCTCGCTGCAGCCGAATCGGATAGGTGAACCAGGCGATTTCGTCACCGGCGGCCACCGGCGCGGGTAGCTGCAGACGCTCGTCCCCGGCCAGGCGCTCTCGATAGGCCTCGGCCAGCGCTCGACGCCTGAGCAATGAAGCCTGCAGCCGCAGCAACTGCACCCGCCCCAGCGCCGCATGAAATTCGGACAGTCGCGCGCTGTGACCGGGCAAATCCTGCAATCGACTGCCGCTGTCCGGATCGAAGCCCTGGTTGCGCAACTGCCGGCAGCGCAGCAGCAGCTCCGGATCGTTCGCCAGCAGCGCCCCACCCTCACCGGTGGCGACCGGCTTGTTGGGATAGAACGCCACCGCACCCAGATCGCCCAAGCCACCAACCGCCCGCCCCTGCCAGCGCGCACCAATGGCTTCGCAGGCATCTTCGATGACGGCCAGTCGGTGACGCTGCGCCAGGGCCAGGATCGGCGCCATCGGCGCCGGCCGTCCGAACAGGTGCACCGGCAGGATCGCCCGCGTGCGCGGGCCTATCGCCGCCTCGATGGCGGTCGGACTGATGTTCAGATCGGTGGCATCGACATCGACCAGCACTGGCGATGCACCTGCGCCGAGAATGGCATTGACCGAACCGACAAAAGTGTAGGCCGGCGTGATCACTTCGGCGCCCGGACCGATGCCCAGCGCTTCCAGCGCGATCTGCAGGGCCATGGTGCCGGAATTGGTCGCCACCGCGGCGTTGGTGCCGATCAGCGCCGCGAGTTCGCGCTCGAAGGCCGGCAGCTGCTCGCCAAAGCTCCAGTGGCCGCTGCGCAGCACGGCCAACAGCGCCTGTTCCTCTTCCAGCGCCCACTCGGGCGAGGCCAGCGGAATCTCACTCGCCATGATCAAAGGCCGCACGGCCATCGCCGGCCAGCGGTAGCGCCCGCTTGCGCAGCAGGCGCTCATCCAGTGGCAGCTGGCGCAACAGGGTCGCGATCGCCTCTGCCGCGCGACCATCGCCATAGGGATTGCGCATGCCCGTCAGACTTGCTCGAAAGGCCGGGCTCAGCGCCCGCTCGATGGCTCCCCGAATCGCGCCCGCTTCGGCGACCACATCGAGGATGTTCGCCGCGCGCTCGCGACCGGCCTGGCGATCGCCGATGTTGACACAGGGCAATGCCAGCGAGGGGCTTTCCATGATGCCGCTGCTGGAGTTGCCGATCAGCACGGACGCTGCCTGCAGCAAGGCCCAGTAATCCCGGTGTTCCAGATTGACGAACAGTCGCGCCTGGGCGTGGCGCGAGCAGAACTCCCTGGCCATGGCGATGATCTGTTCGCGCCCGGCATCGGCATTGGGAAAACAGAAGGCGATGGGCTCGGCGCTGCCTTCCAGGGCATCAAACAGCGTCATCGATTCCGCTGCGGGATCGCGCAACAGTGTGACCGGGTGCCAGGCCACCACCATCGGCCTCTGCCCGGCACCGTAGCCCAGACGCGGCAGCAGCTCGGCCACCGACGGCAACTGGCTACGGCGCAGATGATCGAGCGAAGGCGCGCCGACCTGGTGCACGCGCCAGGCCTCCTCACCCATCGCCAGCACCCGCCGGCGCGCCTGTGCGGTCGGCACCAGATGCACATGGGCGAGCTTGCTCAGCGCATTGCGCACGGCGTCATCGATGGCCCCCTCACTGACTTCGCCGCCCTCGATGTGGGCGATGGGAATGCGCAGAGCCAGGGCCACCGACGCCGGCGCCAGCATCTCGTAGCGATCGGCAATCAGCAGCAGCAGATCGGGACGCAGTCGACCCAGCGTGTCCGCCAGTCCCAGCGTGGCCACGCCGATGGTCTTGGCCATGCCGACATCGGAGTCGGAATCCAGCAGGCATTCGATGCAGGCATCCAGACCAAAGCCATCCTCGACAAAGCGGCGCTGGGTCTCGCCAAAGCGCGGCGAGCTGTGCGCGGCCATGGCGATGGTCAGCAGTTCCACATCCGCTGCCTGCTGCAGTTCGCGCATCACCCAATACAGATGGCCGTAATCGGCACGCGAACTGCTGACGACCGCAATCCGTCGTGGCCGGGCTTGCTCAGCTTCACTCACAACAAGGTCTCCGAGTTGATGTAGCACCGCCACTGGGGCACGCATTCTGCCCGTTTTCAGCACTCGAACCGGCTTCACGGACCGCTTTGCTATCCTCGCAGAGCCGATGCGAGCTTCCTGTCTGTGCCTGCGTCTGCTCTATCGTGAAATCGTCAGCAACTGCTGTGCATCCACCCCCGAAACACCGGCGAATCCTGCAAACATGCCCTGTTCCGTGCCCCTGGCGCCTTCCCTGCTCCTGGCTCTGTGTCTTGCCGCCCCGCCATCCCTGGCGCGCGCCGCAGATCTGCTGACCGACCTCACTGCGGCCAGCGGCCTGCAGTTCCGCTACGACAACGGCATGAGCGGCAAGATGTACTTTCCCGAGATCATGGGCGCCGGCGTCGGCGTGCTCGATTATGACCATGACGGCAAACTGGACATCTACCTGGTTCAGGGCGGCGCGCTCGGACCGGACATCGGACCCGCGCAGCGCAAAAATCGGGCGATCGCTTGTTCCGCAACCTCGGCAGCGAGGGCCAGCTGCGCTTCGAAGATGTCACGGCCAAATCCGGCATCGATGCGCGCGGCTATGGCATGGGCGTGGCCGTGGCCGATATCGACAACGACGGCGACGATGATCTTTACCTGTTGAACTTCGGCTCCAACCAGCTGTGGCGCAACAATGGCGACGGCAGTTTCACCGACATCACCACCAAGGCCGGCGTCGGCGATCCGCGCTGGAGCGTCAGCGCCAGCTTTGCCGACATCGACGGCGACGGCAGGCTCGACCTGTACGTGGCCAACTATGTCGATTTCAGTTTCGCCAATCACAAGGACTGCAAGAGCATGGGCGGCGGTGAGGTCGATTACTGCTCGCCCTCGGCCTATCCGCCGGTGGCAGACAGGCTCTATCGCAACCTTGGTGATGGTCGATTCGAAGACATCAGCGAGCGTTCCGGTATCGCCGCGGCCAAAGGGCCGGGGCTGGGCGTGGTCGCTGCCGACTTCAATCGCGATGGCAAGATCGACTTCTATGTCGCCAATGATGGCAAGCCCAATTTCCTGTGGCTGAATCAGGGCGAGGGCCGTTTTGTCGATGACGCTGTGCTGGCCGGCGCCGCGGTCAATGCCGATGGCGCCGCCGAAGCCGGCATGGGTGTAGCCGTGGCCGATTTCGATCGCTCCGGCGAGCTGGATCTGTTCATCACGCACATGCGCAACGAGAGCAACACGCTCTATGCCGGGGTTGGCGAGGGCTGGTTCGAGGACCGCAGCGCCCGCAGTGGACTGGCCGCCAGCAGCATGGCCTACACCGGCTTTGGCACCGGCCGGTTCGACCTGGATCTGGATGGGTGGCTGGATTTGTTCGTGGCCAACGGCGCGGTCGTGCGCGAGCCCGAGCCACCGAAGGCCGAGCTGGCCTATCCCTATGCACAGACGGATCAGCTCTATCTGCACAATGGCAAGTCGGGTCGCGAGGCTGCCTATGTCGACGTCAGCGCCCGGGGCGGACCGGCCCTGCGCGCTCGCGGCATCACCCGCGGCGCCGCCTTCGCCGACCTGGACAATGACGGCGATAGCGAAATCGTGCTGTCGAACATCAATGGGCCGGCCCGGATTCTCTCCAGCGTCGTGCCCCAAGGGCGTCACTGGATCGGCCTCGAACTGTACGATAGCAGTGGCAAGCTGCGAGTGAGCCCGCTGGCGCTGCGTCGCATCACCGGGGCCGACACCGGCGTCATCGGCCAGGCCCGCCGTGACGGCTCCTACGCCTCGGCCAATGATCCGCGCGCTGTCTTTGGCCTCGGCAGCAATGAGCAGGCCCAGACCATCGAAGTGCAGTGGCCGGATGGCGCCATCGAACGCTACGAGAACCTGGCCGTGGATCGCTATCACCGACTGCAACAAGGCCAAGGGCAAGGCGCTCCATGAACCCATTCCCCAGCTCACTGATGCGTCATTGCAAGGAGCGCAGCGACGAAGCAATCCAGTACTTCTGCGGCGGTGTGTCTGGATTGCTTCCCCCGGATCAAGTCCGGGGTCGCAATGACGCCGGGGGTTCGTGGCCCTTCGGCAGCGCCGGGCAGATCCAGGGGCTCTCCATGAACACATATCGTGAGTTCTTGATGCGTCATTGCAAGGAGCGCAGCGACGAAGCAATCCAGTACTTCTGCGGCGGTGTGTCTGGATTGCTTCCCCCGGATCAAGTCCGGGGTCGCAATGACGCCGGGGGTTCGTGGTCGGTGTGCTGTGTCCCGCCTACACCGGTGACCCGATAGCATGAGTCGCAAGGCCGTCATCGCTCTGTTGATGCTGTTTTATGCGGGCATCCCGGCGCTGAATGCGGCCGATCTGGCCCAGGTGCCCGAAGCCGCGACCGGGCAACTCGACCCCCAGGTCAAGGCGGTGCTGGATACTGCCCGCGAGCACTTTCAGAGCACACAAGCCAGCTCACCCGATCAAACGACGCTGGCGCAGGCCTACGCCGACTGGGCGGATGTCCTGCATGCCCACGAACAGATCGGCGCCGCCCGAGTGGCCTACCAGAATGCGCTGCAGCTGCAGCCAGAACAGTTCGAATGGTGCTATGGCCTGGCACTGCTGGAATTGGGCGCCGGTGCCGACGAGGCTGCCCTGGCGCAGCTGAATCAGGCGCTGTCGCTCAACCCCGAATACTCCGCGGCCTGGATCCGTCGCGGCGATCTGCATCTCAATCGTGGGGAACTGGATTCGGCCCGTGATGACTATCAACAGGCACTGAAACGGGTACCCGACAGCGCCGCCGCTCATGCGGGACTCGGTCAGCTGGCCAGCCAGGCTGGCGATGCCGCCGAGGCTGCCCGTCAGTTCGAGTCGGCACTGGCCACCCAGCCGCAGGCCACCCGATTACGCACCGCACTCGCCCTCGCCTATCGTTCGCTGGGCCAGATCGACCAGGCCCGAACCCAGCTGGCGGCGCGCGGCGACCAGCCGGTGCGTATCGACGACCCCATCTTCGAGCGGATCGCGGCGCTGGCCCGCAACGCCGTCGCCTTTTACGAACAGGCCCGGGCCATGGCCAATGCCGGGCGCGGCAGCGAAGCTCTGGCGCTGCTGGCCAGGGCCGTGGAACTCGCGCCCGAGGACAGCACCTATCTGCGTGCCTACGGCGAGCAGCTGATCGAGCTCGGGCGCGGCGCGGAAGGACGGACGGCGCTGCAGAAAGCGTGGAATATCGCCCCGGACAACGCTACCGTTGCCCAGCTGCTGGCACGTCTGGATTTGGCCGACGGCCAGCCGTCGGCAGCCGCCGAGCGCTACCGGAGCGCCCTCAAGCTTGACCCCGCACGCGACGATATCCGGGTCGAACTGGCGCATCTGGCGATGCGCCTGCGGACATATGCCTTGGCGGCGGAGCACTTTGGCACCCTCAGCACCCGCACTGACCCCAAAGCCCGCAGCTACGCGCTGTATTGGTCGGGACTGGCCAATGCGCAACTGGCCAGATGCGCGGCAGCCGATCAGCCCCTGTCCGAAGTGCTGGAGCTGTCCAAGGGCCGCGACGGCTGGGCAATGCTGGCTCTGGCGCGCGTGCGTGCCATCTGCCCCGACACCGGCGCTGAAGCCTTGCAGCAGGCGACTGGCTGGGCCGAATTGCTGTATCGCCAGCACGCCGGCCCGGAAACAGCCGAAACGCTGGCCATGATCCGCGCCGCCCAGGGCCGTTTCGCCGAAGCGCAGCAACTGCAGAGCGAGGCCATCGCCCATGCGCGCGCCGCCGGTTATTCGGCCGAACTGATCGAATGGATGCAGTCGGTACTCACCCGCTTCAGCCGATCCCGCCGCGCCGAGCAGGCCTTTGCCCCGGACAGCCCCCTGCTGCGTGAGTCCTAGCTCTTGTAGCCCGCACTGCGCGCAGCGCTGTCCGGGCGGTGACGCGAAGAGCCCCGCTGAGCCGCTACGCGGCACAACGGGCTACGAAAGGCTGGTTCCCGGTTGCGGGTTGTCGGTTGTTGGAAAGAGCCGCAGCGAAGAGCCCCGCTGAGCCGCTGCGCGGCACAACGGGCTACGAAAGACTGGTTCCCGGTTGCGGGTTGTCGGTTGTCGGAAAGAGCCGCAGCCGTTGTAGCCCGCACTGCGCGAAGCGCTGTCCGGGCGGTGATGCGAAACGCCCCCGGTGAGCGGCTGCGCTGCATCAACGGAACGGCTCTGCCCGCGCCAGCAATTCCTCCAGCCCGGGCTCGTTGGGATCACGCGGCTTGCCGGGATGGATGATCGCCACCTGGCAGCTTTCGGCCGCTTCCACCAGTTGCCGGTAGCTGCCGGCGCTCAGGTCCTTGATGTAGGCCTGCTTGCGCTCGTCGTAGCCGAACATGCGATCGTTGATCAGCTGGCATTCGTTGCAACTGGGACAGCGCGCGGTTTCGATCCAGGCATCGTCGCGCGTGTGTGCAGGCGCCGCGGCAGGCGCATCCCCGGGAACCTCGACAGCCACCGCCACTGGCGCCGGTGCAGCCGCCTGGCTGGCCGCCCAGGCCGCTCTTTCCTTCGCCAGCAGACGCTCGGCGTAGGCATCGTGGACACCGCCGTGTTCCTGCAGCCGCTGCCACAGCAGCAGACAACGCCGGGCGGCCTGCATCACCTTGGCGTCGACGATCAAGCGATGCAGACGATCTTCCTCATCGACCGCCAGCACATAGGGCACCCGCTCGGCTGCGGCGGCTTCGTCGAGCGCCAGCCACTCGGCAGCCGGCAACATCGAGTGCTTCCACGCGGATGGCGGCACGCGCGCGAAATGCCCGCCCTGACCGCGATCGCACAGCACAAAGTCGGCAAAGCTGAAGGCGTAGGGCTGCTGCGCCCGCTGCCATTCGCCATCACAGAAATCGAGCGACTCCACTGGCCAGTTGTCTTCCGGCTGCGGGTTGTTCTCCAGCGAAAAGCGCGTCGCCCAGTTGCTGCCGGCAGCCGCATCGTAGCTGAAGGCGGGAAAGGCTCGCGACTGCATGGCGGCCGCTGCGCTCAGATACGCGGGCAGCGCGGCTGCGGAGTCGTCCTTGCAGGCATATACGCTGAACAGCGCCGGCCCGGCGCAGCCCAGTCCATGTTCGATGCGCGCCCGCATCGCGTAGAGATTGGAACTGGTCGACTGCAAAACGAACATCCCACCCAGGCCCATGGCCGCTGTTGCCAGCCGTGCACTGCGCACGCCAAAGGCAAAATGGCCGCCACCGATCGCAATGCCTTCGAGCAGCGATGAAGTCTGCACCAGCACTTTGATCGGCAGGCCATTCGACAGCAGTTCGAGCAGCCCGGCGTTTTCCGGCGCATCGTTCCGCTCCGGCGGAATGCAGACCAGATACTCGGGGAAGCGTGCCAGATCCGCGGCCGTCAGGGATTCGACATCAAAGGACTCGAACACCGGATCGTGCTCGGCCTCGACATAACGACCTGCCGCTTCCAGTTCGGCGACGGACAGCGCCTTGACCAGCAGGGCGGCATCGGCGGCGCGCTGGCCATAGGCTTGCGCGGCATCCGCGCAGTTGTCGTAGACATAGTTGAAATAGTCGCCGGATGCTTCACCGTCCGGCGCGAAGAAGCGCTGCGAGCGCAGCACGGCCAGCGTCTGTTGCAGGCGTTGCCGCCGCGATGGCGGCAAGTCCTGTTGCGGCACGCCCTTGCCGACGATGCGCGACAGCACATCAAAATCGAAGGCGTCCCGATGGGAACCGCCGAGCGCGGCCTTGAGGCTGTCCGGCCGGGTGCCGGCTTCGGAATGGATATGCGCGGCACGCAGGATGTCGCTGAGTTTCAGCATCAGGCCGCTCAGTTCGGTATGGAACTGCCGCGCCTTGGCCTTTTGCGCTGCCCGCCAGACATGCGCCAGCAGCCGCGCCGGCATCGTCTGGGTGCACGCCAGCACCTCGCCATCGCCGTGCAGTGCCGAAGCCGCGTGCAGCAGCACCTGCTCCAGGGTCTCGCCCTCGCGCTCGCCCAGGCGAGCGGCAGCGGCTTCCCATAGTTCCGACAGGCGCCCCGCTGCTCCGCCAGCAAGGGCACGACGAATCTCGGTCTCCAGTTGCAGCGCGTGCCGGCGCAGGCGTTCCCCTTCGATGCCTCGCGGCGCTACTTCCCGCAACATGGCGTCGACCAGCGCCGACAGCGAGCGCACGCTGTCGGGGCCATCGACACCATCCAGCAGCACCAGCGGAAAATCATGACGCAGCGCAGCCAGATCCCGGTAAGGTGCCAGCAAGGCCGGAAGCAGCTGCAGGCCCTCGATCGCCTGCAGGTCTTCGCCTTGGCGCTTGCCACTCAGATGGAAGATCTGCAGCGCCGGCTGCCGGGTCTTCATGTCCATTGCAGGTTCTCGTCCAGATGGGGTGGCGGTGACAGGCATGGCACTCAGGCACTGACCTGCTCGGAGGGCTCTTCATCCGGCCACACGGTGTACTTGTCGAACTCCAGTTCCAGTCCGGCACGAACATGCTCCGGTGAGCGCAGCCGGCCCGGATGGCGCAGATCCTCGTAACAGGGCGCATCCGGATTGCGGTAGAGGATTCCGACCGGAATCGGATCCTCCTGCGAGGCGATCTCCCGGGCGCGATCGATGTTGATCGGGTCGTGAGCCAGCTGGTTGCGATAGGCCGCCGACAGTGCCGGGCTCAGCTGCAGCCCATTGGCATGGGTCAGCAACTGCGTGCGCAGGGGATCATGCAGCCAGGGATCGAAGGCCTTGGGCATGAATTCCGGGCAGCGCTGGAGAATGCGCACGAAGGAGAATCCGCGATGCAGATAGGCTGCACGCAGGATGTCGTAGAGCACTTCAGGCACCCAGTCGACCGCCTGGGCCACGAAGGACGCACCCTGCACGCCCAGCGAAACCGTCAGCGGATTCATCGGTTCCAGCGCCGCACCGTAGGGCGTGGTGTTGCTCTTCAGGCCGCGCGGAGACGTCGGTGAGGCCTGTTTCTTGGTCAGGCCGTAGACGTGGTTGTCGTGCAGCACCACCGTGATGTCCATGTTGTAGCGCAGCGCGTGGATCCAGTGCCCGGCGCCGATGCTGCAGCAATCGCCATCGCCGGTGCTGACGAAGACCTTCAGATCCGGGCGCGCCATCTTGATGCCTTCGGCCACCGGAAAGGCACGACCGTGCAGACTGTGAAAGCCATAGGTCTTCATGTAGTGCGGCAAGCGACTGGAGCAGCCGATGCCTGACACGAACACGGTGTTCTCCGGCGCCAGCTCCTCCACGCTGCACAGACGCTGCATGGCGGCCAGGATGGCGTTGTCGCCGCAGCCACTGCACCAGCGCGGCACACCGCCCTGGAAGTCCTCGAGCGCATGGTGTTCCTGATGCAGCTTGATCACGCATTGATTCAGCGAGCGGCTCATGAGCTCTGTCCCCTGCGTTGCAGTTGGGCCCGCGCGGCCTTGACGATGTCCCCGGGTTTGATCGGTTGGCCGCGGGCCTGACTCCAGCAATCGATGTCCTTGAGGAAGCGCGAGCGCAGCATCATCGCCAGCGCCGAATAGCGACGGTTGTCCTCGTCGATCAACTCATCCTCGATCTTGTCGGACCAGTTGCCCTCGATGGTCATGGCCAGCGGGAAGCGCTCCAGGATCTCGCGGATGCCCGAGGGCATGGGCTGCAGGAAGCGCAGGTGCATGGATGACACCGCCAGACCCTCGCCACGCAATCGGGTCACCGCTTCCTCGATGGCGCCCATGGTGCTGCCCCAGCCGATCAGCAACAGCGCGCCCTCGTCGCCACCGAACACCGGCGGCGCCTTCAGGGTCTTCTGCAAGGCCGCCAGCTTGAGGCTGCGCGCGCGCAGGCCCTCTTCGTTGATGGCCGGATCGTAGGCCACCTTGCTGGCGCGATCGTGCGCCAGTCCGGTGACCGTATGCATGCCGCCGGGTCGACCCGGCTGCAGCCGCCGGGACAGGCCGGTGACGCGGTCCCAGTCATATGCCTTCGCGCCGGTTGGTACTGGCGTCAGGTCTACCGGTGGCGCCAGCCAGTCCTCGCTGAACTGCGGGCGCGGGAAGGGTTGCTGGGCGGTCGACAGACTGGCGTCAGAGAGGATCACCACCACCATGCCGAAGGTTTCAGCGATCTTGCGGGCGGTAATCACCGAGTAGAAGCAGTCCTCGATGCTGCAGGGCGCCATCACCACCTTGGGAGCGTCGCCATGACTGCCGAAGATCGCGGCCAGCGCGTCGCCCTGCTCCACCTTGGTCGGCTGTCCGGTACTCGGTCCGCCGCGCTGCACATTGACCACCACCAGCGGAATCTCGGCCATGACCGCCAGTCCCAGCACTTCCTGCTTGAGCGAGTAGCCGGGGCCGGAGGTGATGGTGACGGCGCACTTGCCGGCATAGGAAGCGCCAACCGCGAAAGCACAGGCGGCGATTTCATCCTCGGCCTGATGCACCAGGCCACCCACCTTCTCGAAGGCCTCGCTCAGATAGTGCGAAGCCGAGGTGGCTGGCGTGATCGGGTACATCGCGCAGATGTCCATCCCCGAGGCCATCACGCCGAGCGCGATCGCGGTATTGCCGTTGACCACGATCTGCGGCTCGCTGGCGCGCTGCGCCGGTATGCAGTACTTGAAGGCCAGGTGCTCCTCGGCCCAGCTCATGCCGGCCTTGAACAGGGCGATGTTGTCGGCAATGACCTTGGCGTCCTTCTTGCCGAAGATGCGCCTGATCTGTTCGCGCGCCAAAGCCGCATCCAGTCCGTAGACATTGCAGAGCATGCCGAGCACGAACATGTTCTTGCCCTTGCGCGGATCGTTGACCCATTCGCGGCAGCGTTCTTCCAGCGGAATCTCGTGGACTTCAAAGCCATCCTTGCGCAGCGCCTCGACCGCGGCCCGATAGGAGGCCACCACGGCCGGATCGCGATGCTCCGCCCACATGTTCTCCAGCAGGATCTTCGCGCCGGGTTTGAGTTCACCCGCGTTCACCCGGCCCAGCAGCACCTGCTCATTGAAGGCCACCACCAGCTCGGTCTGGTCACCACCATTGCTGATGTGCCCGGACCCGATGCGAATGCGGATGCCGCTGGCGCCGGCCACGCTGCGTGCCGGCGGCTGAATCTCGGCAGGAATGATCTCGGTGGTCCAGATGCCGTTGCCCATGCGAGCGGCAATGGCGCCCAGCGACTGCCCGCAGCGCTGCGCGCCCTCACCGGAATCACTGATGACCTCGATGATGGCCTCGGAAACCGGCGTGGCCGGCCGCGGTGCCCGCAGCTGGGCCGGGGGTGCTACCAACAAGGCGCTGTCGTTCATGGCATGCCTGCAAGGGGCTCGATGGGAAGGAAGAACATCGGTACGGGACCCAAAAGCAGGGACGCGAAGGTCACGAAGGGAAAGCAGAAAGGTCGCGAAGAAGAGCAGGTCAAATCATCAAGGCTTTCTTTGCGTTCTTTCTGCTTTTCCTTTGCGTCCTTCGCGTCCCGCTTCTGGTCAGGTTCCTGGCACTGACCGCACACTGAGAACGGCTGAACCTTCACAGCCCAGTGTCCATGCCAGGAGTTCCGTTCGGGACTGATCTGCAGAGAGACCCTCATGCGCGTGCCACCTGCAAACGCGCGTAGTTGCGCTGGCGGCGGTCGATGCCGAATACCCGATCGGCCGGCTCATCCTGATAGACCAGATCGCTGTCGCGCAGGCCGAGCCAGGCTTTCATGGCGCGTGCCGCCTTGCGGCCGGCGCCCATGGCCTGGATCACCGTGGCGGCGCCGGTGACGATGTCGCCGCCGGCGTACACGCCGGCAATAGACGTGGCCAGATGCTCGTCGGTGGCGATGTAACCGCGCGAGTTCAGCGCCAGCTTCGAGGTCTGCCCAAGAATCGGATTGGCATTGGTGCCGATCGCGTAGATGACCATATCGGTTTCGATCTCGAAGGCGCTGCCCGGCACCGGCTCGGGGCGACGCCGACCGGAAGCGTCCGGCTCACCCAGTTGCATGCGCTCACAGCGCATCGCCCGCACGGCCTTGTGCTCATCGCCGATCAGTTCCAGCGGCGCCGTCAGCCACTGGAACTCGATGCCTTCCTGCTGCGCGTGGTGGATTTCTTCGGCACGCGCCGGCGCTTCCGCGGCGCTGCGCCGGTAGATGCAACTGACCTTCTCGGCGCCCACGCGCAGGGCCACGCGCATGGCATCCATGGCGGTGTTGCCGGCGCCGATCACGGTCACATGCTTGCCCGGCTGCAATGGCGTGTCGTAGTGGGGAAACTCGCGCCCATGCATCAGATTGCAGCGGGTCAGCCATTCATTGGCCGAGAGCACCCCGCCCAGCGACTCCCCGGGTATCCCCATGAAGCTGGGATAGCCGGCGCCGGTGCCCACGAACACCGCGTGATAGCCCATCTCGCTGATCAGTTGTTCGATGGTGAACAATCGCCCCACCAGCGTGTTGCATTCGAAGCGGATCCCGAGCCGAGTGAGCTTTTCGATCTCGACATCGACCACCGGGTTGGGCAGTCGGAAATCGGGAATGCCGTACTTGAGCACGCCACCGGGTTCGTGAAAGGCCTCGTAGACCACCACCTCGCACCCGGCCTTGGCCATGTCTGCGGCGCAGGCCATGCCGGCTGGCCCGGAGCCGACGATGGCTACCCGAAAGCGATTGGGCTCGATGTACGGCAGATTGGCCCAGCCCTCGGCAATCGCCATGTCACCGACAAAGCGCTCCAGGCGGCCGATGGCTACCGGTTCCAGCGTCTCGCCGACCGTGCACACGCCTTCGCACTGGTTTTCCTGCGGGCAGACGCGTCCGCAGACCGAAGGCAGCAGATTGGTATCGGTGATGGTGTCGTAGGCACCATGAAAATTCTTGGCGGCGATCTTCAGTATGAATCCGGGAATATCGATACCCACCGGGCAGCCGCGCACGCAGGGCTGATCGGCACAGTCCAGACAGCGCTCGGCCTCGTTCAAGGCATCTTCCAGACGATAGCCACAAGCCACTTCCTCGAAATTCCGGACCCGCTCCTGCGGCGCCTGTTCCGGCATCGGCGTGCGCGCCTGCGGAATGCTGCGGATCGTCTTTTTCCTGGCCATCGAATCGCTCCTGTGCCCGCTGGGGCTCAATGACCGTGCACCGGTGGCGCCGCGTTACGCACGCGACAGCTTTCGTTGTAGACCTCAAGTGCGCTTTGTTCGGTCGCCTTGTAGCGCGAGAGCCGCGCCATCAGATCGTCGAAATCGACCTGATGGCCGTCGAAATCGGGGCCGTCGACGCAGGCAAACTTGATGCTGTCGCCAATCTTGACCCGGCAGCCGCCGCACATGCCGGTACCGTCCACCATGACCGGATTCAGGCTGACCATGGTCTTGATGCCGTGCGCCCGGGTGGCTTCGGCACAACCCTTCATCATGATCGGCGGCCCGATGGCCACGACCTCGTCGATATCCGGATGCGCCTGGATGGCCTGCTCGATACCGACCGTCACCAGACCCTTGATCCCGGCCGAACCGTCATCGGTGCAGACGATCAGCTCATCGCAGCAGGCGCGGAACTTGTCCTCCCAGAACATCAGTTCGCGGTTGCGAAAGCCGAGCACGCCGATGACATAGGCCCCGCTTTCCTTGTAAGCCCGGGCTTGCGGATACACCGGCGCCACGCCCAGACCACCGCCCACGCACACCACCTTTCTGGCGCTGCCGACATGACTGGGAATACCCATGGGCCCCACCATCGCATGCAGACACGTACCTACCTGGCAATGCTGCTGCATCGAACGCGTGGTCTTGCCCACCGCCTGAATCACCAGCGTGATGGTGCCGCGAGCAGCATCGAAATCGGCGATGGTCAAAGGTATGCGCTCACCCTGCGGGTGCTCCATCACAATCACGAACTGCCCCGGCCGCGCCGCCCGCGACATCAGCGGATGCAGCACCTCCAGCAGGTAAGTGACATCGGAGAAATCCTGTCGAGCAACAATCGGAAAGTCGGACATGGCAGCCTCTGTGAGAGCCAGGCCTGGGTATGTCGCCGCGGCGTCCAGCGTCGCCGCGCGTCGAACTTTTCCAGCCTGCACAAAGCCTATCCCCCCTGCCCGCCCGCACCTTGCGATGGATCAAGTTTGCTCGAAGGAACAAGCCTCTGTCCGCGGCGACGATTGTTAGCGGAACACCATACTATCGGTGGATCTATGCTGGATCAGGCTGCGCCGCCTTCCTGAGGCTGATCCACCATGGGCTTCAGCGATGGATCGAGGGCAATACGCTCGTCGAAAACGAAGCAGCGATCACGGTAGCCAAAGCCGCCGACCTGCTCGAAATAGGCGAGGATGCCGCCTTCCAGTTGCAGCACGTCTCCGTATCCTGCCTGCTGCATCCAGATCGCCGCCTTCTCGCAGCGGATGCCGCCGGTGCAGAAACTGACGACGGTCTTCCCGCTCAGTTCCTCGCGATGAGCCTCCAGCGCTTCAGGCAGTTCGGTAAACCTGGAGATCGGCAGCGTGATCGCCTGGGCGAAGCTGCCAAAAGCCGATTCCTGCTGGTTGCGGGTGTCTACCAGCGCGATCTCGCGGCCGGAGTCATCGACCCCTTGAGCCAGCCAACGTGCCAAAGTGGTTGGATCAACCGCTGGCGCCCGGTCTCTGGCCGGATCCAGCCCAGCCTGTTTGAAGGTGATGGTCTCGCGCTTGGCTTTCACCAGCAGCTTGCGGAAAGGCACAAAACGGCTTTCGCTCCACTTCAGCGCCATTCCGGCAAAACGCGGGTCCGCCAGCAAGCTGTCGGCAAAACCTCGCAGCGCGCTGGCCTCCGCAGCCAGCACCAGATTGATTCCCTCCGGCGCCACCAGCACGGTTCCGCGCACGCCGGCCGCCGACAGCTGCAATCGCAGCCGGGCAACCAGTGCATCGACATCATCGATCGCAACGAAACGATAGGCGGCAAGATTGAGGATCATCAGCGGGCAAGAGGCAGGCAGTACGCCTGAAGTACGGGCGCCGGATGATAGGCGATTGCCCAGGATTGCGCCCCGCCAACATGGGCCACCGCGACGAGACGGGGTTTTCCCACTACTGCAGGATTTGCCGTAGTTATGGCGAGTGCGCCGATTTCTCTATCGGCGCACCCGTAGTCGCCCTACACGATCAGCGTGGATTGTCGTTCTTGCTGTCGCTGTCAGACGTTTCCTGCTCAGCGTCCGAAGGAGCCGGCGGATCATTGCCAGTGTACGGCGTGCCCGGATCGCATTCTTCCGCCTTGTTGCAGTCATCGACCGGCTTCTGATCACCCGGCTCGGGCGGCGTGGCCGGCACGGTGGTCTGCGCACTGGCCACGAGATGAGTGACAGCCACCAGCGGCGTCAGCGCCGTGGCGGGGCTTGCACAAGCAAACACCAGAGCGGTGGCCAGAGCAGTACGAAACAGCATCGCAACTCTCCCAAGAAATCGCCCGATTGGCGTTCAGTGACGCTAGTCCACCTGCCGCCGCACCGCAAGCGAAGATCCGCTGCGGGGTCGATCCAGCCGACGACAGGATGTGTGTCTCCTTCCGCGCCAGGAGCTCAATCGGTCCTGAGCGCTCCGACATCCAGCTTGTCACCCAATTGGGCCCCGATGCTGCTGGCCGTGCCGGCATTCAACTCGAGCACATAGCGCGCAGGAGCCCCGCTGGGATAGCTCGGACACTGATTCCCCAGCGAGCATGGGGGCGTGTTCAGGCTCCAGCCCACCAGAGACCAGCTCTGATCGAAGTACAGAATGTCCAGCGGTATTCGGGTGTTCTTCATCCAGAAGGCCTGCGGCTCCTGACGCTCGAACAGGAACAGCATGCCGGCGTCAGCGTCCAGGTGCTCCCGGTACATCAATCCACGCGTACGCTCGGCTTCATCGTCGGCGATCTCGACCCGGAAGGCATGGTCGCGCAGGACCACTACCGGAGTAGCGGTGGTGCACGCCGCGGATCCCAGTACCAACAGTGCCAACAGCCAACGCATGCGTGTCCGTCCTTCCTTTCGACATCCGGTGTGCATGCTAACCCGCAGACTTCGCAAAATCTCCTGATCAAGCCACAACGGCCTGCGCTGCGTCCTGCGGACGATCTCCTGAGACGGGTCGAATCAGTCTGAAGGTGAGATTGATCCGCTCGGCGACCGGCGCCCGTGTCTTGTCGACGGCATGCTGATAAAGCGCCTGAGTCTGGCCCGCCATCAGCAACAGACTGCCGTGCTCCAGGGGCAGCGACAGCCTGATCGGATCAAGGGTACGCGAGCGAAAGCGCATCGAACGCGTTGCGCCCAGGCTGACCGATGCGATGACCGGTTCCGCTCCGAGTTCTGCCTCGTCATCGGCGTGCCAACCCATGCTGTCCGCGCCGCTGCGATAGCGATTCACCAGCACGCTGTTGAAGGCACAACCGAGATCCTCCTGCAGGCGCTCGCGCAGGGCCTGCAAAGTGGGAGTCCAGGGCAAGGGCTCGTGGCGCACGCGCGAATAGCGATAGGCCGCGCCCGGATCGCCAATCCAGGCGGAAAGTCGCGGCGCCGGCAATTCACGCCCAAACATGCGCACCCGGTGCTGGCTGAAGGGCACTTCCGTCAACAGGGCATTCAAGGCTCCGTCGGCGCTGAACGCCGTCAGCCATCCGCTCAGATAGCCGACCTTGGCGCCCGGCAGCGCGATATCCACCATGCCTGCCAGCGCTTTGATCACTACCGGGGCCTGATCAAGCGCAGTTGCGCTGCCAGCGGCAACGCAATCACTGTCCAGCAGCCATCAGGACGACCGCGCTATTCCTCAACCACGACGGCATCCGGGGCGTGCTTGCCGACCGAGGCCATGCCGTTGTCGCAGGAGGCATCGCTGGCATACATCTGACTTTGTCCGATGATCTGATGATTGCCGGCCTTCAGCACGAAATAGGGCCGCCCATCCTTGGCGGTACGCTTCTCGAAACGCGTCGCGTCGGCCGAGTTCTTGCGCACCGATTCGATGCCATTCAGACATCCATCGCGGGAGGTATAACCCTCGCTGGCGAGGATGGTCTGGCCGTTGCTGGCACACAGGCAGAACTGGAATTCACCGTTGGATCGACGGCTGACCACGAATTTTCCGGACATGCGTGACTCCCGTTACCAAGATCGAAATCCGATCGCGGCAAGTCTGCCTGACAATGCGGGCGACAGGCCAGTAACGAAACTTCAGATCGCAAGCTGCGACCTTACTTGCGCATCAGGCAAATGAGCGTCATTACCGGCCACCGCTGTCGGCCCGTCAGCGAACACGGCCTCCGAGCTGTAGGAGCGACCTCGCGTCGCGACTGGCCAGTCGCAGGTCCGCACCCATGGTCGCGCCGCAAGGGCGCTCCTACAGTCAAGCTGCCGGTTCATGGCCTGTGGGCAGAGCCTGTCCGGGACGGGCGGCTCTCCATGAACCCATGTCGTCAGTTGTTGATGCGTCATTGCGAGGAGCGCAGCGACGAAGCAATCCAGGGTAGCGCCGCAAGCGCCTGGATTGCTTCGCTACGCTCGCAATGACGCACAGGGCAGGAGCGCTCACGGCCCTCCCAGCAGCGCCTCGATGCGCTCACCCAGCGCCATCAGCTGCAGATCACTGCCCATGGGCCCCAGCAGCTGCAAGCCCAGCGGCATGCCATCCCTGGACAGACCCATCGGCAAACTCAGGGCAGGAATCCCGGCGAAATTGGCGAAGCTGGTCAGATCCGCCTGGTTCACTGGCACGGCTTCACCAAAGGCGAAAGCTGCTTGCGGTGTGGTCGGTGTCAGCAACACGTCGACGTGTGCGAAGACTTCGCGTGCCTTGACGACGGCGCGATCCAGCAACTGCCGTGCCGCGGCCAGATCCACCGCGCTGCGCGATCGGGCAAAAGCCAGCATCTGCCGCAATACCGGGGAAAACAGTTCCGGCTGTGCCGCCAGATCGGCCGCGTGCACCAGATTCATCTCGGCCTCGCAGAGCAACAGCCCAGCCCTGCGCGAGCGTCCGAAATCGATTTCGTCAAAACTCACGGACTCGGTTCGGGGGAGCAAGGGCTTCAGCCGCAGCAAGGCCCGCTCGAAGCAATCAACGACATCGACATCCATCCCGTGGCGGTGCAGATGACCGAGCACACCCACGCGCAGGCGCTCGGGCGCGCGCTCGGCGTGAGCCAACGGCACCAGACGCGACTCCGGATCGTGCAGGTCAGCGCCCGAGATCTGCTGCAGCACCGCAGCCAGATCGGTGCAGCTGCGCGCCATTGGACCGACGTGATCAAGCCGCCGCGAGGCCGTCACCAGTCCGCGCTGCGACACCCGCCCGGCGCTCGGTTTCAGGGCTACCACCCCACAATAGGCCGCGGGAATACGCACCGAACCCATGCTGTCGGTGCCCAGACTGAGCGCGCACAGGTGAGCGGCCAGTGCCGCCGCCGAGCCGCCACTGGAACCGCCCGGCGTGTAGCCGGGGCGCAGCGGGTTGTGGCAGCGACCGTAGAAGGGATTGTCGCTGTCAGCGCCCAGAGCACCCTCGTGCAGATGCAGTTTGCCAAGGAAAACCGCACCGGCACGCCGCAGCTTGGCCACGCAATGAGCATCCTCGGAGGCGATCCGTTGCCGCCGCACTTCCATGCCGGCGGTGAGCGGCATGCCGGCCACGGCAATATTGTCCTTGATGCCGAAGGGAATGCCATCTAGGGGATGGTGCGCGCTGCCGCGGGCGCGACGTTCGTCGCTGGCCGCTGCCTGGGCCAACGCCCCAGCCTCGTCCACGTGCAGATAGGCGTTGATCTGGCCGTTGCAGCGCTCGATCTGCTGCAGATAGGCGCGGGTCAACTCGACCGCGCTGAGCCTTCCGTCCGCCAGCGCCGCGGCGGCGGCGACCGCGCCCAGCGCTGCCGGATCACCCTCGGGTGGCCTGAAGTTCACGGCGCCGGGGGCAGCAGATGCTGATCCAGGAACTGGATCACCGCTTCGGTCATGCGGTCACGGTTGCTCTTCTTGCGGAAGCCGTGTCCCTCATCCAGTGCCAGCATGAACCAGGCGGTTTCGCCGTTGTCACGCACCGCCTTCAGTATCTGCTCGGCCTCGCTGCGGGGTACGCGCGGGTCGTTGGCGCCCTGAATCACGAACAGCGGCCGCCGGATCTGGTGCGCCTGGGTCAATGGCGAGATTTCGTGCAGGAACTGGCGCATTTCCGGGTCGCGCTCATCGCCATATTCGGGTCGGCGCTGGTCGACTCGATAGGGATTGGTGTTTTCCAGAAAGGTCACGAAATTGCTGATGCCGACGATGTCGACACCAGCCCGCAGAAACTCCGAATAACGCACCATGGATGACAGAACCATGTAGCCGCCGTAGCTGCCGCCGTAGACAGCGACGCGTTTGGAATCAAATTCGGGCTGGGTGCCGATCCACCCGATCAGGGCGCCGATGTCCAGCACCGAATCCTCGCGTTTGCGGCCGTTGTCCAGCGCGAGGTAGGCCTTGCCGTAGCCCGAGGACCCACGCACGTTCGGCACCACCACGGCGACACCGCGCTCGCGCACCAGAAACTGGATGAACTCGCTGAAACGCGGCCGCGCCTGCGATTCCGGGCCACCATGAATCATGATCAGCACCGGGAACGGCCCATCGCCAACCGGCGTGTACACGTGGGCCGGAATTTGCCGCGGCGTGTTCATCCGGTCGGGATCGGTGTCGAAGGCGCCGTAACGGATGATCCGCGGCATCACGAACTGGTTGGGATCCAGCCCGCCGGTTTCGCCGCGGGTCCAGCGGGTCAGCGTGCCGGAGTTGAGCATGCGCGAGAACACGTCGCCGGGCACCTGCGGTCCGCTGATGGTAAAGCCGATTTCGGTGCCGGCGCGGTTGAACAGCGCCTTCGGAATGACGCCCTGATCGAGCACGACCGAGCTGATCTCCTGCATGCTGTTGTGCCGGTCGTAGACCTTCACCGTGCTGCTGGCATCGACATTGCGCAACACTGCAAGATAGCGCCCGTCGGCGCTCAGATCGATGCCTTCGATGTCCCAGATGTCGCGCGTGAACAAGGGCACCACGACGCCGGTATCCATCTCGACGCGCACCAGACCCACGGTTTCACCCAGGGCATCGCTGATGACGAAGACATTGCGGCCGTCACGGTCAAAGCGGGCGTCGCCATCGAAACTGGTTTCGCCGCCCACCTGCAGCCGGCGCAGCTTACCGGTGCCGATGTCCAGCACAAAGATGCGGGCATCGCTGATCGAAAAGCGCTGCTGTACCAGCAACTGGCTGCCGTCCGGCGAGAAATCCAGTGGGTACCAGGAGCCGCCCTCCTTCAGCACCAGCCGATGCGGCTCGATATCGCTCATGTCGCCGACCCAGACATCGAAATCGCGGCCGTTACGGGCCGTGCTGGAATAGGCAAAATGGCGGCCGTCGGCCGCCACAACCACGCTTTCGTTACGCGATTTACCGTCGGTCAGCATGCGCGTGCGACCATCGGCAAAACTCAGGAAGTGCAATTGGTAGTACTCGTTGCCGCCCACATCCTTGGCAAAGATGGCGCCGTTGACATCGGGATTCGGGCTGATCCATGCCTGCACCACCGGTTCGTCGAAGAAAGTCAGCTGTGTACGCATGCCATCAGGCTGATTGATCCTCGCCAGCTGCGGTACGTCACCAAAGCGCAGCGACACCAGGATGCCCGAATCATCCGGCAGCCATCCAATCAGGTCGGCCGGTCGCGTGTTTTGGTAGCGGGCCAGGCGCTCGCCGAGCTCGGCCGAACGTTCGGGCACACCGTCGAGTACCAGATTGCCGCTGACGCTGGCGGCCGGCGCCTGGATCGGCGCTGGCTTGGGGGCGGTGGCGCAGGCACCGGCGAGGACCGTCAGCAAGGCGACGGTGATCGATTTCCACAAGGTCATCGGTGTGTTTCCCATCCTTTCGTAGCCGCGAAGTATAGGCATGCGCCCTGCACCAGACCCGGCTACGGATGACCAGCGCATGCACTGCGGGCGTTTTTTGCAGATCCGTGATGCTCCACGGGATAGAATCGGTGGTTTCAGCGCGCAAGCGCCGCCCTCTTCCCCCTGTCGGAGTCAAGCACACCATGAACTTTTCGTTCACCGAAGAGCAGTTGATGATCCAGGACATTGCCCGGCGCATTGCCGCCGAGCGCATTGCGCCGATCGCCGCCGATTTCGACAAGAGTGGCGAGTTTCCGATGGAAACCATCAAGGTCCTGGGCGAAAACGGGCTGATGGGTATCGAAGTGCCGCAGGAGTATGGCGGCGCCGGACTGGACTCGATTGCCTATGCCCTGGCCATGATCGAAATCGCCGCGGCCGACTGTGCCCATTCGACGATCATGAGCGTCAACAACACGCTCTATTGCAATGGTTTGCTGAAGTACGGCAACGAAGCCCAGAAGCATCGCTACGTCACGCCCATCGCCACCGGCAAGGCCATTGGCGCCTTCGCCCTGACCGAGCCGCAATCGGGATCGGATGCCTCGTCCATGCGCATCCGTGCCGTGCCCTCGGCGGACGGCAGCTATTACACCGTCAACGGCAAGAAGAGCTGGATCACCTCGGGTCCGGTGGCCAAGTACATCATGCTGTTTGCGATGACAGATCCCACCCGCGGCGCCAAGGGCATCAGCGCTTTCATCATCGACACCGAGCGTGAAGGCTTTCACCGCGGCAAGACCGAACCCAAGCTCGGCATCCGTGCTTCGGCCACCTGCGAGATCGAATTCACCGACTACAAGATTCCGGCCGAAGATCGCATCAGCAAGGAAGGCGATGGTTTCAAGATCTCCATGGGCGTGCTCGATGCCGGCCGTATCGGCATCGCCGCGCAGGCCGTGGGTCTGGCCCGTGCCGCCTATGAAGCCAGCCTGGTCTATGCCCGTGACCGCAAGGCCTTCGGCCAGCCGATCGGCTCCTTCCAGATGATCCAGTCGAAGATCGCCGACATGAAGATGCGCATCGACGCCGCCTGGCTGCTGACCCTTCGCGCCGCCTGGGCCAAGCAGCAGTCGATGAAGACCGGCGCCCGCTTCTCCACCGAGGCCTCCTGCGCCAAGCTGTTTGCCTCGGAAACCGCGATGTTCGTGACCCACCAGGCCATCCAGATCCACGGCGGCATGGGCTACTCCAAGGAAATGCCGCTGGAGCGCTACTTCCGCGACGCCAAGATCACCGAGATCTACGAGGGCACCAGCGAAATCCAGCGCCTGGTCATCGCCCGCAACGAAACCGGTTTGCGCTGAGGACGGCGTACGAGGGCACGAGAAGGCGCGGAGCAGCGGAGTACACCGTGGGAGCGGGCTCTGCCCGCGAGCTTCTGCGGGGATTGGCTGAAAGCAATCGCGGGCAGAGCCCGCTCCCACAGGTGGAGCCAGCGGCGTGTGCTGTGCCAGCCTTTTCGTGCCCTCCTGCCCTCGTCCAACGCTAGAGCAGGAACATCGTCCCCAGCCCCAGAAAGGCCAGAAAACCGATCACATCGGTGACCGTGGTCAGCACCACGCCACCGGCCAGCGCCGGATCGACGGCGAAGCGCTTGAGCAACAGCGGAATCAACACGCCTGAGAAGGCCGCGAACAGCAGATTGATGATGATCGCGGCGGCTATGACCGCGGCGATGCGCCAGTCGCCGAACCAGGCCCAGGCCACCAGGGCGATCACCAGTGCCCAGAGCAGGCCGTTGAGGGCGCCGATGGCCAGTTCGCGCGAGACCAGATCGCGGGCGTTGTCCCAACTGACCTGACCCAGCGCCAGTCCGCGCACGATCAGCGTCAAGGTCTGGGTGCCGGCCACGCCACCCATGCTGGCCACCACCGGCATCAGCACCGCCAGGGCCACGATCTGCTCCAGCGTATGGGCAAACTTGCCGATCACCCAGGCGGCGAGAAAGGCCGTCAGCAGATTGATCCCCAGCCACACGGCACGGCGCTTGCTGGCCAGCGCCACCGGCGCAAACATGTCTTCTTCTTCATTGAGGCCGGCCATGGACATCAGGTCATGCTCGGCGCGATCGCGCACCAGGTCGATGACGTCATCGACGGTGATGCGTCCGACCAGGCGGTTGTCGCCATCGACCACCGGCGCCGACACATAGCGGTTGTTCTCGAATTCCTCGGCCACGTGATCCAGCGTGGCGCTGGCGCGGATGGCCGGATGCGAGTCATCGACGATTTCGGCGATGGTGCGTTCCGGCGCCGAGGTGAGCAAGGCGGTCAAGGCCACCCGGCCGATGTAGCGACCATTGCGGTTGATGACGAACAGATGATCGGTGTGCTCGGGCATCTCGTCGTGCATGCGCAGGAAACGCAGCACCACATCGACGGCGACGTCGGCGCGCACGGTGATCACGTCGGTGTTCATCAGGCGCCCGGCGCTGTCTTCCGGGTAGGACAGCACCTGCTCCAGGCGATCGCGGTTCTCGCGATCCATGCCGCGCAGCAGTTCCTCGATCAGCTGCTGCGGCAGATCCTCGACCAGATCGGCGAGGTCATCGATATCCAGCGAGTTCAGCGCCGAGATCAGTTCCTCGTTGTCCATTTCCCGCACGAGGCTGTCACGCACCTCGTCGGCCACATGGACCAGCACCTCGCCATCGTCGTCCGGATCGACCAGACCCCAGACCACCCGGCGCTTGTCCGGACGCAACGATTCCAGTACGCGTGCGATCTCACCGGGGGTAAGCGTATCCAGCATGCGCTTGACCGGCGCCAGACGTCCGCTTTCCAGGGCTTCGGAGAGCAGACGCAACTGACGCGTCTTGCGATCGTAAAACTCGCTCTCGCTCATTCCGTGTGCTCCCTTGCTGCCGTGGCCGGCAGCATACGGAAGTGCGCGTGGATGCGAAGCTCAGATGCGCCGAACTTGCCTTGAATCAGTCAGGCTTGGGTGACGTGGTTACGGGGCACGGGAAGAGGCTACGGGTTGTTGGCTCTCGCAGGTTCGGCTCGGTCTCAACGCCTTATGCGGTTCCGGCCAGCGCGTGCAGCTTGAGCACCGTGGCCCAGTTCCGGCAGGTCACCCACTTTCTGCCGACCTTGCCCAACAGCGCTTCTCCCGCCTTGCTCTCGAGGATGCCGGAAGCGCACAGCAGGTAGGCGGCATCGCTGCCGAGCGCAAAGCGTTCGGGGGCTTTGACCAGCGCCTCAATGGCAGTGAGTTGCTGCAAGTGCTGCGGCGTCTGCGCGAAGGCCACCAGAAAACGCGCGTGATCGGCTTCGTCGACCGCGATCGGACATCCTGACACGATGGCCTCCAGTTCCGCGGCACTCTTGACGATGACCGGAACCTCGAAGTCCAGCTTCGATGTCAGCGCCGCAGCAATTCGGGCTGCAAGTTCAGCCGGATCTTGTGACTCGGCCTGGAACACGGCATTGCCGCTGTTGAGCAGCGTCGCCACCTCGGTGCAGCCGAGTTCTGTCAGCAAATCCCTGAGCAGTGCCATCGGCACTCGCTTGGCCTTGCCTACATTGATCCCACGCAGCAGAGCGATGTACGCGGGCATGGGGGCAACCTCATAAGCTGAGCGGCGACTGACATGATAGCCACTTGCTCACCAAATATGTCGCAAGCCATTGATTTCAATGCAGGTGCCATCCTGGCCGCGAAGCGGTCAACGTGACCTACTTCCACGGCTTGAGGCGCGAATCAGCACGCCGCCAGGGGCGACCCTGACTCTTCCTTACTGAAACCGGTACGCCACCGAAGCCCAGTACGTGCGTGCCGGCATGCGGTAGTAGCTGGCATCGCCCAGTTCGCTTTCGGAAATGCCGTCGCGGCGATCGCTGAGATTGCTGCCGTCCACGCGCCAGGTCCATTCACCGGCGCTGTAGCTGACGCCGGCATCCCAGGTGGCGTAGGACGGCGCCACCGCGGTGTTGCGCTGGTTGTAGAAGCGCTCACCGACATAATTGCCGGTCACTGTCAGGTTGAGCCCGCTCAAGGGCGACCAGTCCAGACCCAGGGCGCTCAGGTGCTGCGGCGACATCTCCTGCTGGTTGCCCAGCAATTGCCGCGGCGAGGTGCCAAACACGCGGAAGTAATCACCGAAACTGGTGTCGTGCCAGGCAAAGCGGCCCAGCAGCTTGAGCTGTTCGCTGACGGCAAGATCCGCCTCCAGCTCCACGCCCTTCAAGTGCAAGGTGCCGGCATTGGCCAGGCCCGGTCTGCCGTTGATCACCTGCGGCACGACGATGTTGCGGAAATCCATGTAGAAGGCCGACAGATCCCACTGCAGACGGCGATCCGCCAGGGTGCCGCGCAGACCCATCTCGCCGCTGGTGGCGTACTCGGGCTCCAGAATCTCGGGTTCGGCTTCGGGTCCGAAATCCACCACCGCCGGCTTGAAGGTGCTCTTGTAGTTGGCATAGGCGGTGAGGCTGTCATCAGCCTGCGCCCACAGCCGATAGCTCGTGCCCAGCGCTCCACTCAGGCGATTGACCGTGCGGGTATCGCCCTCGCCTTCCACCTCGGCGGCACCGGGATCGCGCTCGCTGGTATCGCGGTTCTCGTGGGTGTGGTTGAGACGGATCCCGGCGTCGATGCGCCAGTCTTCATAGGCCTGGAACTGCCAATCGGCGTACAGGCCAAGGAAATTACGTTCCGCGTCGATCTCGGTGATCTCCTCGACCGGGCGGCTGCCCGATGAGGGCGGATTGAAACCCGACAGTGCGACTCGATAGTCGAAATTGTCGCTGCGCTGATCGCCCTGTCCGGCCAACCAGTCGGCGCCGAAGATCAGGCGACTGCGCTCGCTGAGCTCGCGATCCCAATGCAGATCCAGATAGAAATCGTCGACGCTGCGATCCTGTTTGAAGCCGGCCGCATTGTTGCCGGTTGCCGCGGTGAAATCCTCGCCGAGAAAGCCGCGCACCAGATCCTGGTTGCTGTGCGACACCGCCGCCAGCGCGCTGAAGGCGCCCAATCCGGTGTCCTGACTGTAGCGCGCGACCAGATGCACGCGGTCCTCGTCAATTCGGGCGTCGGCCGGATGCTGGTTGCTGTCGATGGGCACCAGCGGCGAGAGCACGGCGCCGGCTCGCGGCGACGGGCTGGCTGGATCCTGGCGCAGGAAGGACAGGTCCAGATCCAGGCCAAACTCGCCGGCGGCCAGCGGCATTGCCAACCGGTACAGGGCATGGGCGCGGTCATAGCCGGCGCGGTCGGCAGACCAGTCGATCTTCTCGGCGTCAAGCAACAAGGATTGCTTGACCTCACCCATCGGCGCCAGTGGCAGCGCCAGCGCGCCACGGTAGCTGCCACGACTGCCGAATCCGAAACTGAGCTCGCCCGGGCCTTCGCCGGCGGCGTGGTGAATCACATGAATCACGCCGACGAATGCGGTGGCACCGTAGCTCACTGGAGCCGCGCCGCGGAGCACTTCGATGCGCTCGACATTGGCGAGATCCAGACTGGCCAGCGCCGGCGTGAAGGCACCGCCCCAGGGCACACCATCCACCACCAGCAGGAAGGCGTCGAACTCGCGCAGACCCCAGAAGGCCGGCACCGAGGATGCTGGCCCACCATCGCCACCCTGGGAAATCTCGACCCCGGCCACGCGCGCCAGCGCAGAACGCAGATCAGTGGCGCCGCGCTCGCGCAGTTCCTCCCCACTGATCACCGTCACCCGGCTGCTGGCGCTGCTCACCTGCTGCGCAATCTTGCTGCTGGTGACTTCGATCGCATCCATCCGCACGCTGTCGGCGGCGAAAGCCGAACCGGCCAGAGCGATGGCGATGGCTGCGCTCAGGCAACCGAGAGAAATGGGCGTGCGCATGGGGCGGTATCCGTACTCCGAGAGTCCGGGAATCCTAGTCGCGCAGGCCTTTCGGCAAATCCGTTTCAGGCGTAAGCCAGTCTCACCAATTTGGCGTAGTGGAGAACCGCCTTCGGTTACAGTCTGGACCGCATGCCTCGTGAGAGTGCAAGCTTCACTCGGAATCTGGGTGGGCTAGGCCCGTGTTCCGGGAGCAAGGACCACCCGATTGCGCCCTGCCCGCTTGGCTGCATACAGCGCTGCATCTGCCGCCTCGATCAATTCGCTGACCTCGCCCGGCCCTGGCACTACGCTCGCCACGCCCACGGAAATGCTGGCGCCCAGACCCGCTGAATACACTTCGGACCGCATGCGTTCGGCGACGGCCAAGGCAGTCTGACTGTCGGCGCCGGGCAGCACCGCGACAAACTCCTCGCCACCGTAGCGTGCCAGCAGATCCTGGTTGCGCCGCAGGCATTGTCCCAGTATCGGCATCAGATCCCGCAGGAACTGGTCACCGGCCAGATGGCCGTGGGTATCGTTGTAGCGCTTGAAGTGATCGACATCGATGGCCAGCAAGGCCAGTCTTTCCTGTCGCTCACGCCCCTGTCGCCAGGCCTGTTCCAGAAACTGATCCAGCTTGCGTCGGTTGGCGATACCAGTCAGGCCGTCGAGATTGGCCATCAACTCCAGACGTTGATTGGCCCCCGCCAGATCTCTCGTGCGTGCTTCGATCATCGATTCGAGCCGGCGGGTTTCGGCGGCGAGCTTGCGCGTATGGCGCCGAATCATGCTCCGCACCGACCAGCCCATCACCAAGGCGAAGGACAACAGCCACAGCAGATACGCCCAGCCGGTTCGGTACCAGGGCGGATCAATCACCAGCCGATAGGGTTCGATCGCGGTGATGTTTCCCGAGCCATCGCGCGCTCGTACCTCCAGGGCATATGCCCCCGGCGACAGCCGAGAGTACAGATAACCGTGAGCACTGGACCAGTCCGAAAACTCGGTTTCATAACCCACCAGCCGTCCCTGGTAGGCCCGGCCGCGAGGGTAAGCCAGGTCCGGCAGGGCAAATTGAAACTGAACGCCAGAATCGGCATAGGGCAAATGCACCGCCTGCTCAGGATGCAAGGGCAGTGATTCGCGGACTCCGTCTGCCAGCATCCGTGTGACAGAACGCAACAGCACCTGGGGACGAACTGGCCGCTCGGCGTTGATGGCGGAGTTGAACAGCAGCAGCGACTGACTGGCCACCACGATCACTGAGCCGTCAACGCCAAAATGCACGTTTTCATAGGCACCGCGGCGCAAATACCCTAGCGATTGCGGCTGCCAGTTGCCTGCGCTGCTCTGACGGAACAGCCGTCCCACCCCCAGAGCCCAGAGTTCACCTTGTGGAGATTGCGCCAGGGACAGCAATTCCTCAGGATTGCGCAGATCGGCCAACCCGTCCAGTTGGGTGGGCTCGAACCTGTCGGCTGCCCATTGGAAGAAGCCCTCATGGGTGCTCGCCAGCAGGCGCCCATCCTGCAGTTGCAGCAGGCTGGCTTCGCCAATAACGCCCAACCGGAGCCCCTCCTCTGGTCCATGACGGCGCTGTTCGAGCACCTTTCCGCCCGCATCCAGTTGCACGCGCCAGATGCCCTGGCGGCGGGTACCCAGCCATAGCTCCTGATCGGAGACTTCCGCCAGCTCAATCACTCCCAGATCCTTGCCGACGAGATCGGGACCCGAGATCTGCACCGCATCCGCGTTTACCTGGACGATACGCAATCCCGATTCAGTGCCGACGTATACCCGGCCCGGCCGAAATCGAGAGGAGAGGAAGCTGCGCGGGTAGATCAGGCCGTCACCGATCTCCAGTCGCTGGCCGCGATCGACCAGGATCAACTTGTGACTCTCGGCCAAGAGTGCGCGCTCGGCGTCGATTTCGACCAGCCCGTAAGCGAGCCCCTGGGACCAGTCAGCCACCTCGAACAGCGGCGGAGCACCATCGCGCGGAGTCAACTTTGCGGCACCCGCACTCGACATCAGATACTCGGCTCCGGCCCAGTTGGCCATGCCGAACATGCTGCCCACGGCGCCGTGTTCGTCACCCAGCACCGCCCATTCGGTGGGCCAGGACACCCGGTAGATGGCTGAGTTTCCAGACACCAGAAAGCCGCCGTCGCCGGTTGGATGGATGCCCGACAGAAAGCCCGGATCCAGCTTGAAGCGCTGCATGCCGCGACGTTGTGGATCGACGATGTACAGCAGGCCATCTCCGGATGCAAAAGCCAGACTGCCATCGTCCAGTCTCTCGGCCTCGTTGAAATCCGATGAAGGCGGCATCCCCTCTGGCATTTCCAGCGGGCGGACGCTGCCGTCCCCATTCAGCCGACGCCAGGCACCATCGACCCCGAAACTGAGGTAGCCACCATCGATCAATGGAACCAGCCCGACGATCAGATTGACCAATGACTCGGTTCCCGGCAGTGGCACGAAATCCTCGCCACGGCGCACCCGGAAGCCTTCGCCTCGAAACTGGAGCATCGTGCCGGCATCGGTCAGCGCGATCGCGCCAAAGCGCCCTTCGTGGCGCCAGTGGCGCACGGACCCGTCCTTCGGATTCCACAGAAAGACCTGTCGCAGCGCACGGAAATAGACGCCTTCCGGCGTCACCAGCGTGTCCCAGATATCGGCAAATTCGGGATTGGTGATGAACTTTGCGAATCGCGGTGTCAGGTCGACATAACTGGTCTGCCCGAATTCATCCCGGTCCAGGTAGCCAAAGACGTTGTAGCCACCCACGTAGACACGATCGTTGGCGTCGACCGCGAGTGAACGCACGATCTCCCGGTTGACCGTGGGAATCAGTGCCCAGCGTTCGCCATCGAATTCAATGACGCCATTGGTGTTGCCCACGTAGACCAGACCACGCGAGTCACGCACGATGGCAAAGTTCTGCGGAATGACGTCCACTTCAGGCACATAGCGCGCCGTCGGCGGAGTGCCGATCAAGGCTGGCGCGGCCCAGGCGGCCACACCAGAAAAGAGCATGAAGCAGAACAAACCAGCGATCTGCTGCAGCTTCTGCATCAACAAGACCTCACTACTCCGACAGCTCAGCGCTAGCGTACCCCGAGGCGAGCGCCAACGGATGCGACTAAGTGTGCTTGCGGAGCGCGTTAGGACAGCCAGCTGCCGCTAGTGTCGCTCGCTGGCGGGAAAGAACATCAACACAGAGAACGCAGAGGACCGCTGAGACCACGGAGAAAGGCAAAACGAATCTGGAGAGCTCTTCTCTGCGTTCTCAGTGCGCCTCTGTGTTCTCCGCGTTCCGCTTCTGCCAACAGCTCAACGCGGTTCCCGATCTTCGCCACTGCTGCCCGACACCACGGTCGCGACGCAAGGTCGCTCCTACGAAAAGCACTGTCCCTTGTAGGAGCGACCTTGGGTCGCGACCGCCAGCTCGGGGCAACCTCGCTTCGCGACTGCTTTCTCGCCGTCATCCCTTGCCGAACAGCTGATCGAGCTTCTGCTCGTAGTCGTGGTAACCGAGCACCTCATATAGCTCCATGCGTGTCTGCATGCGATCGACCACCGCCTTCTGCGTGCCGTCCTGGCGGATGGCGGCATAGATGCCCTCTGCCGCCCGCGCCATGGCCCGGAAGGCCGACAGCGGATAGATGATCATGGCGACGCCAATGTCGGCCAGCTCGCTCACGGTGAAATACGGCGTCTTGCCGAACTCCGTGAGATTGGCCAGCACCGGGATGCTCAAGCTGTCGATGAAACGCCGATAGTCATCGATGGTGGTGCAGGCCTCGGCAAAGATGACGTCGGCACCGGCCTGCTGTGCCAGCAGAGCCCTTTCCAGCGCCGAGTCGATGCCCTCGACTGCCAGCGCATCGGTACGGGCGACGATGACAAAGTCGGGATCGGTGCGACCATCCACGGCTGCCTTGATGCGGTCGGCGAAGTCTTCCTTGGCGACCACCGCCTTGCCCGGCCGATGGCCGCAGCGCTTGGCTTGTACCTGGTCCTCGATATGGCAGGCGCCGGCGCCGGCACGAATGAACTCCTTGATGGTGCGCTGGATATTGAACACCGCGCCCCAGCCGGTATCGGCGTCCACCAGCAGTGGCAGCTCAGTCGCTCCGCTGATCCGGCGGATGTCCTCACAGACGTTGTCGAGACTGGTCATGCCGAGATCCGGCAGGCCGTAGCTCGCATTGGCGATACCCGCTCCCGACACGTACAGCGCCTTGAAACCTGCGCGCTCGGCCTGCATGGCGCTGTAGGCATTGATGGCGCCGGGCAGTTGCAGCGGCTTTTCGGCTTGCATCGCCGCACGCATGCGTGCGCCGGCAGAAATCTGGGACATCTGAACCTCACTGGTCATCAGTAATCGGCTTCCAGGCGGAAGCGCACATGGTGTGCCTGCGCCAGCTCCAGCACCTTCTCGAACTCCTTCAACTCGTCCAGCAGCGCCCGTGCACGCTTGATCGAGTCCGGATCGGACTCGATGTAGCCGGCCACCGCGCGCACGGTATCCAGGCCATCGGCGGCCTCAAACCAGTCCGCGCCACCGCGACTGGGTGCAAATCCGCCCAGATCCCAGCCTTCCTGTTCGGCAATTTCCGAGAAATCCTCGTTCTCGCCGGCGGCCACGAAGTCGGACATGCGGGTGACGCCGATCTCATCGGTGATGTCGTCAATACGATCCATCATTTTCGCCAGCGCCTTGCCGGAGGGCATGATGTCGATCTCGTCGAGGTCTTGTTCGAGGGTGATGAAATAGCTTTCGGACATGGTGTGCGTTGCTGTTGAGTAGGAAGGATTGCGCGGTTCTGGCTCAAGACGTCATTGCGACCCCGGACTTGATCCGGGGGAAGCAATCCAGCTGCAGTTCCGAGTCAATGGATTGCGTCGTCGCTGCGCTCCTCGCAATGACGCCGATGGTATTGGGTCAAGCCTTCGGAAACAGATGCTCGACCGCTGCGCGTTCCTCGCGCAGCTCGGCTTCCGTGGCGTTGATGCGCGATTGCGAGAACTCGTCCACCGACAGGCCCTGCACGACTTCATAGGCGCCATTCCTGCACGTGACCGGATAACCGAACATCACGCCGGGCGCAATGCCATAGCTGCCGTCGGCCGGGATCGCCATCGTCACCCAGTCGCCCTCGTCAGTGCCCAAAGCCCAACTGCGCATGTGGTCGATGGCGGCGCTGGCAGCACTGGCCGCCGAAGACGCGCCGCGAGCCTTGATGATGGCCGCTCCGCGCTGCTGCACGGTAGGAATGAAGGTCTCGCGATACCAGGCGGAATCGACCTGCGCCGTGGCCGGCTGACCACCGACACTGGCATGGTGAATGTCCGGATACTGGGTGGCCGAATGATTGCCCCACACGATCATGCGTTTGATGTCGGTGGTGTGCTTGCCGGTCTTCTCGGCCAGCTGGCTGATGGCGCGATTGTGGTCCAGACGCATCATGGCGGTAAACTGCCCGGCGGGAATGCTCGGCGCATTCTGCTGCGCAATCAGGGCATTGGTATTGGCCGGATTGCCGACCACCAGCACCTTGATGCCGCGGCTGGCGTGGGCGTCGATGGCCTTGCCCTGCACCGAGAAGATGGCCGCGTTGGCTTCCAGCAGATCCTTGCGCTCCATGCCCGGGCCCCGCGGACGCGCGCCGACCAGCAGCGCGTAATCGGCGTCCTTGAAGGCCACATTGGCGTCATCGGTGGCCACGATTCCATGCAGCAGCGGGAAGGCGCAATCGTTGAGCTCCATGACCACACCCGACAGCGCCGGCAGCGCTGGCGTGATTTCCAGCAGATGCAGAATGACCGGCTGATCCTTGCCGAGCATGTCGCCAGCGGCGATGCGGAACAGCAGCGCATAACCAATGTGTCCGGCTGCGCCAGTAACTACGACTCGAACGGGGGCTTTCATGGATAGGCTTCCTTGTGAAGTGTTGAATGAAGACCAGGGACTCAGCGCTCGGCCAGCGTGTGTCCCGCAGCACGGATCAGTTCCCGGGCGCGCTCGGGGTTGTAGCCGCGGATGATTTCCTGTCCCACGACCAGCACCGGCACTCCACGGGCGCGCACCGCCTGGAAGGCCAGTTCGCCTTCCTCGCTGCTTTCAATGTCCAGTTCGCGGTAATCCACGCCCATGCCATCGAGTTCCAGTCGCAGTGCCTTGCAGTATCCGCACCATTCGGCTGACAGCATGACGATACCGTCATCGCCGGTGCTGTTGCGTGGATCGTACTGCGAAATCCGTTGCTGGTACTTGAGATAGAACCCGCCCAACAAGGCGGCAAGCACCAGCAACCAGGCCTTTCCAGACATTCGCAGCCCCCTAGCGCAATGCCGCGCAGAAGGCTTCGAAGCGACGCAGACCCTCGGTCAGCTCGCTGGCCTTGCAGGTGTAGGAAATGCGCAGACCATTGGGCTCGCCAAAGGCGCTTCCAGGCACGCAGGCCACGCCCTCGGCTTCGAGCAGCGCCGTGCAGAAATCGACATCGTTGGCGATCAGCGACTCGCCATGCCGTTTGCCAAAGGCAAAGGAGATGTCCGGGAATGCGTAAAAGGCACCTTGCGGGCGCGGGCAGCTGAGGCCGGCGATGCGTCCGAAGCAGGCCATGACCTCATCGCGCTTGAGCGCAAACTCGGCGCACATGTGCACCGGAATGTCCTGCGGACCGGTCAGCGCCGCCACCGCGGCCGCACACACCACCTCCGGCAGATTGGTGATGTGATTGGAGTTGAGCGTGACCAGGGCCTGAGCAATGGGCTCGGGGGCCGCAGCGAATCCTACGCGCCATCCGGGCATGCCGTAGGTCTTGGATAGCGAGTCGAGCACGATCACGCGATCCTGCAAACTCGGATGGGTCTTGAGCAGATGGTGCCAGCCCAAGCCGTCGAAGATCATCTGGTTGTAGATGTCGTCCGACATGATCCAGATATCGCTGTCGACCAGCACATCACCCAGCGCCCGAACTTCCTCTTCGGTGTAGACCATGCCAGTCGGGTTGCTCGGGTTGTTGAAAATCAGCAGCTTGGTCTTCGGTCCGATCAGCGCACGCAACTGCTCGGGACGCAGTTTGTAGTCCTGATCGGCACCGCATTGGGCAATCTTGACCTCGGCGCCGAGAATGCGGGCGATGTCAATATGGCTGGTCCAGTACGGTGCTGGCAGGATGATCTCGTCACCCTCTTCAATGACCGCATAGAGCAGGTTGAAGATGACGTGCTTGGCGCCGACGCCGTAGCACAGGTGCTTGCGCTCGAACTGCTCGAAGCCATTGCGCTTCAGATGCACCAGGAAAGCGTCGAGCAGCGCATCCGGGCCGCGGTTGGAACCGTATTGCCCTGAATCGTGCGTCAGCGCGTTGCGCGCAGCCTCGTAGACATGATCGCCGGGCAGAAAATTGGGCACACCAATCGAGAAACTGATGATGTCTCGGCCCTGCGCCTTCATGCGCTTGGCCTTCTCGGCAATGGCCATGATCGCGCTCGGAACGGCGCGGCTCATTCGTTCAGCCAGCTGTGGCATCGGTGGTCTCCCAGTCAGGAAGCCCGAAAGCATACACGGCGCGCAAGGCTGACCGCTCAGGACTTTGGCCCCGGAGCATGTCCTGTTTCGGGCAAACGCGGCTGCGGCGCCTGCGCCAGGCCTTGGCCGATGGGGCGAAGCACGGTCCCCAAACAAAAAAACCGGCCCAACAGGGCCGGCTGGAGAGTGTGTAAGGAACCGGTCCAGACTTGTCTGGACGCTCTAGCGTGGGTACCGAAGAAGCGTCCAGACAAGTCTGGACCTGCGTGGCGTCCACACCCGCGCGTAGCCCGTTGTGCCGCGCAAAGCCAGTAGGTTGGGCTAAGCGCAGCGTGCCCAACATAAGGGCAACACGTTGGGCACGCTGCGCTTAGCCCAACCTACTCCGATGACCCAGGACCAGACGGCCGAGGGAACCGCTGCGCGGAACCCTCAACCTGCCCATTGTGGACTCTCAGAACTTGTATGCCAGATTGACACCAAAGACGATCGGATCGACATTGGCGGTGCCGATATCCGCGCCGTCCAGCGTGGCATCGCTGTCGATGTCCACCCACCACAGCTGCGCACCCAGGCTCCAGTTGTCGTCGAGGAAATACTCGGCGCCGAGTTCGGCGGCCAGTCCGAAGCTGTTGTCCAGACGCAAACGTGAACCTGGAATGGCGATCTTCTCGTCGTAGATGAAGGTGTAGTTCACGCCCGCGCCCACATAGACGTTGAACGGACCGGTGGGGTTGAAGTGATACTGGAAAGTCACGGTCGGCGGCAGATGCTTGAGTGAACCCGAACGCGCGCCGTTGAGATCAAAATCGTGCTCGAAAGGCCAGGCAGCCAGCACCTGCGCGGCCACGTTGTCGGTCAGGAAGTAGCTCACCGCCAGCGTCGGCTTGACGTCGGTATCAACTTCCAGATCCAGGGTACCTGCCAGTGTTCCGTTGTCGGACTTGGGATTGACCTGCCCCACACCTACCCGTGCAACCCAATCGCCAGCCTGATAGGCCTCGGCTGACTGCGACACAGCGGCCAGACCGAGGGCGGAACAGGCGAGAAACAGCAAGGTCTTGTTCATCAGGAAACTCCATCGTTTTGAAAGATGAAGCAAATCTGCCGCAACGGAAAATCGAGTTCTTGACCGTGGTCAATGAGCAGGGCCCGCTTCTTGATCCATGCCTCAGAGAAGCCCCGAATCGCCCGACAATGGCGCTCAACCCAGGCTCTGAAAAGCGCTCAGCAGCGGCGCGATCCCCCAGAAAATGAAGGTCTTCGCCGCTTTCAGCAGGACCAGACAATGTCCTGCCGGCTTGCTCGCAGCTGTTCAGTTCTGGTTAGGATCAGGTGCGCCCTGCCGGGCGCACCAGGAAAAAGGCCCCTGGGTTTGCACCCAGAGGCCTTGAGTTACCGTGACTCAGTCAGGAATCAGTTGCAGCGCTTGATCTCGACGTTGTCGATGTTCCAGCCTTCGGCGCGGTTGACCGAACCGTCCGAGGTGGCACGGAAGCGGAACTGCACGGTCTGGCCGGCATAGGGCGCCAGATCGATTACCGACTTCAGGTAAGGCTGCGGATCGCCGCACCAGGCCTGCAGACCGATGGCCGGATTGGCCGCACCATTCAGCGCACCGTCGTAGGGATCGGTCAACAGACCACTGGTGATCTGCGTAAAGGCACCGCCGCCGACCGCCACTTCAATGAAGCCGCCATCCCAGCAACCGCCGCCACTGCGCGATTCCATCGACTGACGACTCTGGAAGGACAGGGTCAGACCGTTGCCGACCGAGGGCAGCACGATGCCAGCCGGGCTGACGAAGCGCTGGTCGGAACCGGTGCTGGCCGGAATGCCCTGCAGCGCCTTGGTGCCGGCGAAGGGGAATGCGCTGGTGATGGCCCAGGTGTTGGTACCCACGCCACCCGCTTCCTGCACCCAACCGGTGGCTGCACCTTCAAAGTCCTCGCTCAGCACCATGGTCGGTGCCGGGCCGGCCGGGCAATCACCCGGTGCGGCTGCGGTGGTGAAGGTGCCCGTTGCCGAGACCGTGCCCAGTCCGCCGGCGGGTGTCGTTCCTTCGAAGCCATCCGCGAACAGCTCGGCCGCCGTGGAGCAGGAGTTGCGGGCGAACACGCGCCAGAAGTAGGTGGTGCTGGTGTTCAGCACCGGGCTGGGCGTCCACGTCGTGCCGGTGATGGTCGTCGTGCGCACGATATCGGTGAAAGCCGCATCGGTTGCGACCTGCACGGTGTAATCCAGCGCTCCAGCGACCGCAGCCCAGGTGAAGGACACGTTGGCCGCCACATTGGTCGCATTGTTGGCCGGGGTGGTCAGCGTGGAAGCTGCCGGCGCACCATTGGACACACTGACATTGAAACTGTCATTGCGCACGATCGGCGTGCCGCCGCCATTGGTCGCCTGGATCGCTACCGGATAGGTACCGGAAGCGGCGCCCCCATCCAGGGTCAAGCTCAGTTGCGAAGTCACGCCACCGGCGGTCGGGGTCACGGGATTCGGGCTGAAGCTCGAATTGGAAAACACGGCGCCATTCAGCCCCGGCGTGCTCAACGTGACCGAACCGGAGAAGCCCTGCAGCGAGCTCAGCTGCACGTCAACCGGCGGCACCGGATTGCCCAGGCAGACCTCCAGCGAGGTCACGGCCGTACCCATCTGGTAGCTCGGACCCGACACCACGTTCTCGACCGTACCGGCAAAAGAACGCTGCGACGTGGTCGACGGCGGCGTGACGATGCGATTGTCGGTCCAGGTCATGGTGACTCGGGAGTCATCCGGCGAAACGGCCAAACCGTTGTAATCGCCCCACTCCTGACCATTGTTGATGTTCTGCGAAGTCACCGAGGAAACCCGGGTTTCTTCGATCCAGGTGGCGCCGCCGTCAGTGGACACGGCGTAGTACCAGTCAGCCTTGTCACGCAGGCCGGCGCCCGAATTGCGGGTGTCCTGCCAACCGATGTGAACATTGCCGATGCCGTCCACCTTCATCCACGGCTGGAAGCGATCCACGGTGGTCTGATCGGCGGTCGGATGCGGCGTCGCTGCCGTGGTCCAGGTCACACCCTGGTCGTCGGAATACACGACCTGAATCCAGCCATGGCTGGCGGCGGCACTGCCGGTGCCATTGCCGGGGCTGCCGGCGGCGGCGTTTTCGTCGGTAAATGCTATATAGACGCGACCATCGCGCGGACCACCGCTGCGATCCACGTCGACCACGGTGTAGATGAAGACGCGGCGCGACTCCATCGCCGGGATGGCAAAGTCAAAGCGCCCGTGCAGATCGTAGACCATCTTGCCTTGGCCCGCGGTCGCACCGTTCAGATCCTGGAAGGTGACGCCACCATCATCGGATCGCAGCATCCAGACCTCCGCCGAACCGGCCGTGATGCTGGGATAGACGTAATAGACACGACCAGCGCTGTCGGTTGCGATATCACTACCGATGCCGCGCTCGTCTGCCGTGAAGTTGATGGTGGGCGCAAAGGTCAGGCCCGAGCCGCCGTTGACCGGCAAGGCGGTCGAACGCGCGAACTGCATGACATTGCTCTGATGCCAGGTCAGGTAGACCCGATCCTTGAACGGCGAGGTCGGCGACTTGTCGACATGGATCCATTCCTTGTCGGAACTGGCCGTGGAGGTATGAACCGGACCCTGCCAGGTCTGGCCATTGTTGAAGGACCAGTAGGTGCTGGCGCACAGGCTGAATCCGCAACCGCTGGCCGCTTGACCCAAGGTCGCGGCGAAAGCAATCGCGCCGTCTGAGGTGAATTCAATGGCCGGATCGCAGCAAGTGCCACCGAGCGCACCGGAGTTGCCCCAGGTCGCTCCACCATCGCTGGAGAAGGACATGCGCTGACCACCGGAGCCGTTCGAGCCTGCGATCACGATATTCGGATTGGTCGGATGGTACTCGACAGTGGTTTCATTGTTGCTCAGCGTGCCGTCGAAAGGACCCTCGGTGACGACCGGCGCGGCGCGCACCAGCGGATCGGTAGCCAGTCGCTGGAACGGCGGCGGATTGTTCGGATCATGGCCGTTGGCCTGACCGCGCTTGGTGACGTGATGCACACCGCCCTGGATCAGACCGCCGTAGTAGATCTGGAATTCCTTGTCCAGCTCGCGCGGATACAGATCGCCCTCGATGGGGAAGCCCTCAAGGATTGCCTGCTTGCGTTTGAGCACCTTGAAGAAGGCGGGGACACCCGGAACAAAACGATCGTTGGACGGCAGGATGGCGACATCCTGAGCGCTCAACTGGTAGTTGCGGTCATCCCAGGGACCGAACTTGAGCAGGCTGCTGTAGTCCAGACTCGGGTCTGAACCCAGCGCATTGTTGGGTACGAAATCAGGATCGGCCGCAGCGTATGCGCCGCCTGACAATCCCATCCACAGTGTGGCCATCACCAGACAGCAGAGCTTGCTGCCCATCGTCACTAGACGCATTCACCCTCTCCAAAACTGAACGTCACTGGAACGTCAAGCATACGTCCAAACCGCGTGGAACGCCCGCCACAAGTCGGAAGAATCTCATCCGGAGGGCTGTATTTTTGAATTCGGTACAGGCGTGAAAGCCACAGGAATGTTGAAACATGCCGTCGACATCCGACTCAGGCCGGATACACCGGCACCTGCAGCAGCCCAGAGTCCTCGGACCAGCCCTGGCTCAAGTTCAGGTTTTGAACGGCCTGCCCGGCCATGCCCTTGAGCAGATTGTCGATGGCCACCAGCACACAGGCGCTGCCGCCCGACGCACTGACGGCGATATCGGCAAAGTTGCTGCCGGCAACCGCAGCGATGCGCGGAGTGCCGTCGAGCAGGCGGATGAAGCGGCAACGCTGGTAGCGCTGTTCGAAGGCTGCACGCAACTCGACGCCGGAAAGATCGGGCGACTGAAAGGTCAGCGTGGCGAAGATGCCGCGCACCAGCGGGGCCGAATGCGGCACGAAAGCAAAGTCCAGGGCTGTCCCCTGCTCTGCCAGCGTGCGCCGGATCTCGCCTTCGTGCTGGTGGGCCAGCATCTTGTAGGCGCGGAAGTCGTTGGCGCGGGTGGGATGGTGAGTGGTATCGCTGGGACTCGCGCCGGAGCCCGATGAACCGGTGATGGCAGACACGGCCACCCAGGCCGGCGCCTGCGCGCCGAGGTCGGCCAGGGGCAGCAATCCGAGCTGGATCGCCGTGGCGAAACAGCCTGGATTGGCAATACGGCGGGCGCCAGGGAGCTGATCGCGGCGCCATTCGCTGAGTCCATAGACGAACTCGGCCAGGCGCTCCGGGCACGGATGCTCGCCGCCGTAGCTGCGGCTGAAGCTCGGCGCATCGGCAAGGCGGAAATCACCAGACAGATCAATGACCGTGAGCTTCCGCTCCAGACCATGGTCCGCCCACTGCTGCTCCAGCTGCAGCAGTTGCCGTGCGAACTCGCCGTGCGGCATGGCCGCGAACAGCACCGGGCAGTCACTTCGCGCCATTGCTGCCCAATCGGGCGCGGCGACAAATTCGCCCGTCACGATGCCGCGCAGATTGGGATGCACGGCGCCGATGGACTTGCCGACGTGCTGACGCGAGATGCAGCTCACGCTTCGCAGGCGCGGATGACTGGCCAGCAGTCGCAGCAGCTCGCCGCCGCCATAGCCTGATGCACCGAGAATCACGACATCCATGGGGGCCTCACTAGCCAGTGGTTGGGAGCCTGACAAACGCGTCCGACCCTGTAGGAGCGACCTTGTGTCGCGACCGGCGTGGCGACAGGGTTCGTGCGTCGCGGAAGGCAGTCGTTCCGCAACCATGAATGTGCGGGTCGCGACGCGAGGTCGCTCCTACGAAAAGCATCGCGACGCAAGGTCGCTCCTACGAAAAGCATCGCGACGCGAGGTCGCTCCTACGAAAAGCATCGCGACGCAAGGTCGCTCCTACGAAAAGCGTTTGGCGCGAATCGGCCTTTACGACCGCGCCTTGAACTTCTGCACGAGATCCAGCGCCAGTTCGCCCAGCGATTTCGGATCGACTCGGGCGTTGCGGGCAGGAATGCCCAGACGCTCGACGAAGCGGGTGCCGACGGCATTGTCGGTGGCGGGACCGGCGACCACATCGACATCGATGCCGAAGCTCTCGCGCAGATATTCCACACCGCCGGCTACGCCGACCGGATCGTTGGCGCAGAACACAAAACAGGCGCATTGGGCGCGCAGCGCTTCGTCGGCCAGAATCGCCTGCACGCCGTATTCGCCCATGACGCCGTCACCGGTTTCGGCAACGATCACATCCACGCCCTTGGCCGCGATTTCGCTCAGCACCTTGTGCGCGGTTTCCCCGGCATTCTCCGGGCCCGAACAGACGACGCCGGCGTCGGTGAAATCGGCGATGACTTCGGCGCCGTGATCGTACAGATGCAGAGTGTCGCGCATCAGGGAGATACCGGTGAGCTTGGCGCCACCCACCTTGTAGCCGGCCTGATGCAGAGCACGCACCATCGCCGATCCGGCCAGGGTCTTGCCGGAGTTCATGCAGGTACCGAGGATGAAGATGATCGGCACCTTGGGTGCGGCTGGCACGCCCTGCAGCGCGTTGTGGCGGATGTGCGCCGGTATGCCCTGGCGCGACTGGAATTCCGGAAAGATCAGCACCTGACCCAGCACTTCGAGCTGGAAGGGTTTGCCGACCTCGGGGTTGTAGGACACGCATTCGCCGATGACACCGCCGATATTCAGCATGTTCAGGGTGTCGCCCACCTTGACCGCCTTGGGCATCACCCCTTCATAACCATGCAGCGCGTTGCGCCTGCCGAGCGCGCCGACCACCAGATCACCATCGTGCAGCGTCATCCAGCGACCATGGGTGTCTTCCAGCTGGTTGTAGGTGCGCTTTTCGCCATGCACACGCACGGCGATGGCCGACCCCTCCTCCACCAGAATGTCCTCGCCCAGCGTCAGCGTGCGCGACAGATTGAGATTCCGGGTGACGCTGGCGATTTTGTCGACGGTCAGGCGCATGGGAGTGGTCCCTTGGGGAGGAAAAAGGAAAAAGGAAAAAGGAAAAGGGAAGAGCGGCGCGCGGCGAGGTTGGGGCGGCGCATGTCGTAGCTCACGTTGGGCGCGCAGCGACCTACGTGACAACGTTGGGACTGGCGCGTGCCAGCAGATGCGTCATTGCGAGGAGCGCAGCGACGAAGCAATCCAGTGCCGTGATCTGCGCCCGAGTGCTGGATTGCCGCGGCCCGCTGCGCGGACCTCGCAATGACGCTCTCGAAGGTCCGGGATGCGAGAATGGCTCTACCCATTTTCCTTTTCCCCTTTTCCATTTTCCTGCCTTCCAAGCGCCACCTGCTGAGCCACCCCAAACAGCTTGCAATAACCGCGGGCTTCTTCGCCGGTCCAGGCCTTGGCGCCTTCACCGTAGCTGGCCACCCTGGATTGCATCAGGCTGTGGCTGGAGCGTACGCCTTCCACCTGGGCCACGCGCGGATACAGCGTCATGCGCACGTCGCCGCTGACCGCTGCCTGCGAGGACGCGAGGAAGGCTTCCAGATCGCGGCCCAGCGGATCGAAATAATGGCCCTCGTGCAGCAGGCTGCCGTAGAGATTACCCAAGGATTCCTTCCAGAACAGCTGCTTGCCGCTGAGCACCAGTTTCTCCAGCTCACGATGGGCCTGGATCAACAGATGCGCTGCCGGCGCCGAGAAGCCGACCCGGCCCTTGATGCCGAGGATGGTATCGCCCAGATGGATGCCGCGGCCGATACCGTATTTCTCACCCAGGGCATTCAGCGCCTCGATGATGGCGACCGCGCCCAGGCGCTCGCCGTTCAGCGTCACCGGCTGGCCGCGCTCGAATCCCAACTCAATGGTCTGCGGCGGCAGATCGCCGGCAACAGTACCGCCGGGATAAGCCGATTCCGGCAGATGCTGCCAGGAATCGTGGGTTTCCTTGCCGCCGACCGAGGTGCCCCACATGCCTTCATTGACCGAGTACAGCGTGGTCTTGGCCGGAATCTCCACGCCACGCTCGGCCAGCCAGCGGGTCTCGTCCTCACGCGACAAGGCCAGTTCGCGGATCGGCGTGATCAGCTCCTTGTCCGGGCAAAGCGCCCGGAAAGCCACGTCGAAACGGACCTGATCGTTGCCGGCGCCGGTGGAGCCATGAGCAATGGCGCTGGCGCCGAGTTCATTGGCGGCCTGGGCCACGCGCTTGGCCTGACAGACGCGCTCGGCGGAGACCGACAAGGGATAGAGCTGACCGCGCAGCACATTGCCGAACAGCAGATAGCGCAGATAGTCATCCCACAGTTCCTGGCGGGCATCGATGGTCAGGTGCCGAGTCACACCAAGGCGCCTGGCGGAGGCTTCGATACGGCTCAGTTCCGCCGCATCAAATCCGCCGGTATTGACCGACACCGTGGCCACATCGAAGCCACGCTCGCGCAGGTGCAGCACGCAGAAAGAGGTATCGAGGCCACCGGAAAACGCGAGTACGCAGAGGGGATTGGACATGGGTTTGCTTAGGAAGATGAAAAAGGGGAAAGGGAAAAGGGAGGAGCTTGAAGCGAGGGCGCCTGGCAGAACCCGGCGTCATTGCGAGGAGCGCAGCGACGAAGCAATCCAGCGTTCCTGCGGCCGGCGCCGTTCTGGATTGCCGCGGCCCGCTGCGCGGGCCTCGCAATGACGCCAATTGAGGAGTTACCGCAAACGTAGGTCACGTTGGGCGCGTAGCGACCTACGTGACACGGGCGCGACGCCTTCACGTAGCCTGCTGCGCAGCCAACCTGACCTACCAAAGCGCTCATCGCTCAAACACCCGCGCATCGACGGCATCCAGCATCTGCTGGCGCACCTTCAGCCATTGATCGCAGTCGTCCAGTTCCTGCGCGGCAAGATCGAGCCCGAGATCACCCAGGCCGCCAGTATGGGTGGCGCTGAGGGCCGCCTTGTCAGGCACGAATTCACCGGCCATGACCGCCGTGCCGATCTGCTTGTAGGCATCGCGGAAGGTCTGACCGCCAGCCACCAGCACATAGGCCTGGTGTGCGGCGTAGAGCTCATCGCTCATTGCGGCGCCACAGCGCTCGGCATCGACCTTGAGCACGGGGATCAGTCGGGTGAGCACATCCAGCGTGGCAGCAGCGGCATCCAGACCCGCCAGCAGCGGTCGCTTGTGCAACTGGAAGTCGCGGTGGTAGCTACCGGGCATCCCGGTGCCGATCTGACGATGCCATTCGGCGATCCCGCGCAATTCGCGACAGCGCCCGCGCGCCAGTTCCAGCACGTCCGGATTGCGCTTCTGCGGCATGATCGAAGAGCCGGTGGTGAAGGCATCGGGCAAGCGAACGAAGCCGAACTCTTCGGTCGAATAGAGCAGCAGATCCCAGCACAGTTTCTCCAGCGTGCCGGCCACCGAGACCAGCCAGTCGAGCAGCGCCTGCTCGTGGCGGCCACGCGAATTCATGACATCCACCGGCGAGCGCTGCACGCGTGCAAAACCGAGCAGCTCGGCCACGCGTTCGCGGCGCAAGGGCAGCGGTACGCCAAAACCCGCAGCCGCACCCAGTGGGCAGCGATCCAGTCTTTGCCAGAGACCATCGGCCGCCTGTATTTCCTCGATCAGCCCTTCGACATAGCCGACCGCCCACTGGCCTACGCTGGACGGCATGGCACGGCGCAGATGGGTGTATCCGGGCAGCGCCACGGTCTCGTGGGCGCGGGCGAAATCCAGCAGCACGCCGGCCAGCGCCTGCACCTGCCCGACCAGCCCATGCAGGCGCGAGCGCAGCAGCAAACGCAAGGCCAGGAGCACCTGATCATTGCGCGAGCGCCCTAGGTGAATGCGCTTGCCGGACTCACCGACACGCTCGATCAGCGCATGTTCGAGCGCCGTGTGGCCGTCTTCCTGGTCGGCTGAAATGCCGAGCTCGCGGCGCTCGGTCAGCGGCTTGAGTTCAGCCAGCGCCGCAACCAGCGCCGATGCATCCTCAGCGGACAGCAAACCGGCCTCGCCCAGCATCCGCGCATGTGCCGCCGAACCCTGCACATCGAAGGGCAAGAGGGCCAGGTCGAGCTGCGGATCCTCGCCCACGGTAAAGCGATGGACGGCCGCGTCGAGCGGCAATCCCTTGGCCCACAGTGGCGTGCTGGCGGTGGAACTAGTCATGTGAGTGTTCAAGACCCCGGAAGCTGAGTAGGTCACGTTGCCCGCCCTGCGGGCTACGTGACGAATGGTGTGTCGCCTGCGTCATGCCCGCGAAAGCGGGAATCCAGTGTCCACCTTCTGGACTCCCGCGTCCGCGGGAGTGACGAGAGTGAGGACACGGCGTATGGCATTCGGGCGATCACTCCCCATCCTTGACGATCATGGTGCCGGCGCCTTCGTTGGTGAAAATCTCGACCAGCAAGGCGTCGGCCTGCACGCCGGACACCAGATGTGCCGAATGCACACCGTTGTTCAGCGCATGACGGATCGAAGCCGCCTTGGGCAGCATGCCGCCCGCCAGTTCACCGCGCGCTTCCATCTCGTCGAGCTTGGCCAGCGTGGCAAAGGTGATCAGCGACGACGGATTCTTGACGTCCTTCAGCAAGCCGGAGACCTTGAGCACGTAGAACAGTTTCTCGGCACCGAGCACGGCGGCCAGGTGCGAGGCGATGGTGTCGGCATTGGTGTTGTAGACACTGCCGTCGGGGCTGCCCGACAGCGGCGCGATCACCGGCACATAGTCCGATTCCAAAAGATGATTGAGCAACGTCGGATCGATCTGTTCGATATCGCCGACCAATCCATAGTCGAAGAACTTGGGCTTGCCCTCCTCCTCGCCCATGTACATCGGCGCGCGCTTGCGGGCCTTGATCATGCCGGCGTCGACACCGGTCAGACCGACCGCAGGCACGCCCACACGGTTCATCTCGGACAGCAAATCGGTATTGGTGACGCCGTTGAACACCATCTTGGCGGCTTCCAGTACCTCGGGCGTGGTCACGCGACGACCGGCCTGCTTCTCGATCGGCAGGTTCAGCTGGGTGCACAACTGGTCCAGCCGCGAACCACCGCCATGAACCACCACGACGCGGATCGACAGCGTCCACAGCACACCGATCTGCTCGACCACCTTGCGCCGGCTTTCCGGCTCATCAAGCACCTCGCCACCGAGCTTGATGACGAAGGTCTTGCCGCGAAACTGACGCAGGTACTTGGACAGTCCTTTGAGAGCGTCGTAGGGATTGGATGCGAAGGGCATGGGTGGAACCTCGGAAGATGGAAAAAGGAAAAAGGAAAAAGGAAAAGGGAAAATGGAAAAGGGCTGAGCAACGGCGAGGTACGTGGCACGGCAGAAGCAAGTCATCGAAAGGCTGGCGGAGATTAGAGGACAGCGACCCGCTTCTCCCGTGCCCCGTGCCCCGTGACCCCTGCCCCGGCTCTTCGCCCCCTGCCCCCTCTTACGCCTTGCCAAACAGCCAGGCGAGCGCGGCCATTTGTACCCACAGGCGGTTCTCGGCCTCGTCGATCACGCGTGAGAACTCGGAATCGAGGACTTCGTCGCTGATCTCGACATTGCGTCGTACCGGCAGGCAGTGCAGAAAGATCGCCTCGGAGGTGCAGTTTTCGAAATGCTTGAGCGTGGGCATCCAGCCGCGCAGCGCCGGCGAGGACACGATGCTGTCTTCGCTGGCGCGCGGTTCCGGGCCCCAGGCCTTGGCATAGACCACATGCGCGCCATTCAAGGCCTCGCGCTGATCGTGGGTGTAACGAATCTTCGCGCCGCTCTCGCCGGCGTAGCGCTGCGCCTGTGCACGTACGGCCTCGCCGAGTTCAAATCCTGGGGGATGCGCTACCGTGATGTCGCAACCGGCAGCGGCCGCATGCAGCAGCACCGAGTTGGGCACGGCCTTGGCCAGTGGTTTCACATGCGGCGCCCAGCTCAGGACCACTTTCACGCCCTGGGTCTGACCAAAACTCTCCTGCACCGTGAGCATGTCGGCCAGTCCCTGGCAGGGATGTTCGCGTGCCGATTCCAGGCTGACCATCGGCACCTTGGCATGCCGCCGGAAAGCATTGATAACGCCATCGATGTCGTCATCGGCCTGACCCATGCCGCGCGAGAACGCACGCACACCCAGCGCATCGACATAGCGCGACAGCACCGGCGCCGCCTCGCGCACGTGTTCGGCCTTGTCCGCATTCATGACCGCGCCGTCTTCGGTCTCGACCTTCCACACGCCGCTGCCCTCTTCCAGCGCCACTGCCTGGCCGCCGAGCTTGAGCATCGCCACTTCAAAGCTGGTGCGCGTGCGCAGCGAGGGATTGAAGAACAGCATGCCGAGCACCTTGCCCTTGAGCAGGGCGCCGGGTTCGTTGCGCTTGAAATCGGCCGCCAGCTTCAGCAGCGCGGCTTGCCCCTTGGGGCCGAGATCGTCCAGATGAGTGAAATGGCGCATCAATACTTATCCTTGGAATTGCGAAATGGCGAGCTCGAGTGCGCTGATCGCGTCCTCGCTGACATTCAGGCAGGGCATCAGGCGCAGAACCTGAGGATCGGACGAGCCACCGACCAACAGTCTACGTTCGAATAGATGACGCTTCAGCGCAGCAGCGGGGGCATGGGTGCGCAGACCCAGCAGCAGGCCCTCACCGAGCACGCTCGCGACCACCGATCCCGGCAACGATCGTTTCAGGCGCGCACCGACATCCCGCGCATGCGTGTCGAGCGCTTCCTCCTGAATGACCTGCAGCGTGGCCACCAGTGCGGCCATCGCCAGCGGTCCACCACCGAAGGTGCTGCCGAGATCGCCGCTCTGCACCGCCGCAGCGCGCTCGGCCGACAACAGCGTGGCGCCCACCGGCACACCCGAAGCCAGGCCCTTGGCCAGGGTCAGTGCATCGGGGCGCACCCCGTAAAACTCGGCCGCCGTCGGCGTGCCCAGCCGCCCTACCCCGGTCTGGATTTCATCGAAGATCAGCCAGGTACCCGCGGCTGCCGTCAACTCGCGCAAACGCGCAAACCAGGCCGGACTGGCGCAGCGGATGCCGGACATGCTCTGGATCGGTTCGACGATGACAGCGGCCACTGAACTGAAGTCGAAGCGCTCGAGCGCGGCGAGGTCAGCAAAAGGCAGCCGCTGACTCTGCGGCAGTACCGAAGCGTAGGGATCGGTGATCTTGGGATCATCGGTGACCGCCAGCGCCAGCGTGGTGCGTCCGTGCCAGCCACCGTCAAAACTCAGCAGTCCGCTGCGACCGGTCTGCTTGATCGCCAGTTTCAGCGCGTTCTCATTGGCTTCGGCACCGGAGTTGCAGAAGAACACCCGGCTCATGCCCGAGCCCGCAACAAAGGACATCAGGGCATCAGCGGCCTGTTCGCGGATGCGCAGGCGCGCCGCCGCCGAATAGAACAGCAAGCGCCCAGCCTGCTCGGCAATGGCCGCAACTACGCGCGGATGCGAATGCCCGGTGGCCGTGACACAATGTCCGCCATACCAATCCAGGTATTCGCCGCCGTCTTCGGCATAGACCCGGTCGCCACGACCGTGATCGAGCACGAAGGGAAAGGCGGCATAGGTTTCGAGCAGTGCGGACATGAATAATGTTGCATAACATGCGGAGGTGTCGCATATTATGCACTTTCCATCGAGCACACAAGCCCATGGCCCGAACCGCTGCAGATCTTGATCAAACCCTGCTGGAGTTGATCAGCAACGACCGCATTTCTGACCAGTTCGAACTGCAGGCGGCTCTGGCCAAGGCTGGCAAGGTGGTCAGTCAACCTACGCTCTCACGGCACCTCACCCGCCTCGGTATCTCCAAGCGCAACGGCCGCTATGCACCACCGGGCGATGGCAGCCCGGGCGCCACGGCGGTGCTGTCGGCGCCACCCAATCTGATCGTGCTCCGAACCAAGCCGGGCTTTGCCAATGCGGTGGCCGCGGTGCTGGACCACCAGCCATTGCCGGGCCAGGCAGGCACCATCGCCGGCGACGACACCGTATTCATCGCCCTGCGCGAAGGCCATGCCCTGCAGACGCTGATCGATGCCGCCCGACTACGCTTTCTGGACGAGCCTTGAGCGCGCTCCCGGGATGAGCGACTCAGGCCAGGGGCGCGGCGTGGTCATCATTCTGATGGACCTTGGCCGCGTGCTGATGATCAGACGCTCCGATCAGGTGGCACGACCGGGCATCTGGTCACCGCCAACCGGCCACGTCGAGGCCGGAGAAAGCCTGCCGCAGGCCGCAGAACGCGAAGCCCTGGAGGAACTGGGCATCGCCGTCCAGGCGGTGGAAGCGCTGTGGGAGAGCGATACCGACGATGGTCGCTACCGACTGCACTGGTGGCGGGTTCTACCCTTGTTCACACCGATACAGCTCCTTCCCGATCCGGCCGAAGTGGCTGAGTGTCGCTGGATGGCGCCCGCTGATTTCCCGAAGCTGAAGCCGAGCTTCGAACTGCATCGCCCCTTCTTTCTTGAGGTGCTGCCGGCCTGGATGGCCAGGCATACTGGCCAGTCGCAGCGCTCATGACTGCCTTCGTCGCCGGCCCTGGATGGCGTTCGCGCCGCAGGGGCGCTCCATGAAACCGCTCCTGCGCGGGAGCGACCTTGGGTCGCGACCGGGAACGTCCGGCAGGCCGGCCAGGGCCTGATCGCGGACAAAGCCCGCTCCCACGGGTGAGCCGCAGGGCTGCTCGTACACGAGGCCTTTCTCGTAGGAGCGACCTCGCGTCGCGACCAGTGACGCCTTTCTTTCCTGGTCGGCGTTCGCGCCGCCCCCGCTACCCCCGACGATCCGGCACGACCGTATCTTCGTAGCGGTCAATCGCCAGTTTGGCCGCCTCACGACCGATCTCGATCATCTCGCTGGTCTTCCAGAATTCGTAGAAGAAACAGGATCGATGGGGAATCCGCACCAGCACATCGGGCGGATCCAGCGCCAGCTGGGTCTGACTGATCCGGGATTGCACTGCGTCCAGCGAGCGCGACATCAGGTCCAGCAGACCGGGCTGTGCGGGTTCCGGGCTAGCTGGTTCCATCAGGCCCTCGATCCAGGCTTCGATGCGCGCGCGCAAGCCATTGCCGTTGCTCTGCTTGTCGGCGGTCTTTGTCCGGGTCTGGGTCTGCTCGTCTTTCTTGATGGGCAGAACAGACTGGGAATTGGCATCCACCGCCATCACCAGATCGGCGGCAAACATGCGCGTTGCGGCAATGGGTATGGGCGCCAGCAAACCACCGTCGACCAGTTCCCGACCGTCAATGCGGTGTGGCGTAAAAACCATGGGGATGGCAATGGACGCACGCACCGCATCGAACAGCTTGCCGCGGGTCAGCCAGACCTCGCGTCGATTGGCGAGATCGGTAGCCACCGCCACAAAAGGCAGATCCAGGTCCTCGATGCGATGCTCGCCAACCAGGCGGCGCAACTCGGCGATCACCCGATCGCCCTTGATCAATCCCGGATGACCAAAAGCGAAATCCAGCAGGCGCATGACGTCTGCACGCTCCAGCGCACAGGCCCAATCGCGGTAGTCATCGAGTTTGCCTGCGGCGCAGATACCACCGACCAATGCGCCCATCGAGGCTCCGGCAATCGCGACGATGCGATAGCCGCGCTCCCTCAGCACGTCGATCACACCGATATGCGCCAGACCGCGGGCGCCACCGGCACCCAGCACCAGCGCCACACTCGGCCGTTTGTCCTTGCTGGTCTTGGTGCTCCTGCCTTCTCCCGCGTCGGGATTCTCTGCTTCCGTTGTCACTCGCGCATCCTTTTCAGACATTGCGTTTCCGGATTACCGGCCCAGCCCGCAAGACTCAGACGATCGCGAGGCAATCACCGAATCACCGCGCGGAGCCGGGCAGAAACATGAATCCGGCTGCGGCCACCAGCAGCAGAAAGGCCACCAGATGGTTCCAGCGCAGGCTTTCGCCCAGATAGCTCACCGAAAACACGCCAAATACCGCCAGCGTGATGATCTCCTGCAGGGTCTTCAGCTGGGCTGCACTGTAATAACCATGACCGATGCGGTTGGCTGGCACCTGCAGGATGTATTCGGGCAGTGCGATCAGCCAGCTCATGGCGATCACAACGATCAGCGTCGAGGACTTGTACCGTAAATGACCATACCAGGCGAAGGTCATGAAGATGTTGGAGCCGATCAGCAGCAGGATCGGCAACCAGGCAGCGGGCGGCAGTCCGGCATTCACTCGGGCTTGGATTCCGAATCTGCCCCGATCCGGGTGGGCTGCTCCACAAGCAGTTCAGGACTGACCGCGACGCTCATCCAGAATCCCTGCGCCTGATCGCATCCACGCGCCCGCAGCAATTGGTACTGAGCCTCGACTTCCACGCCCTCGGCAATGACCTGCATGCCCAGCGAATGGGCCATGGCGATAATGGCGCTGGCCAGCGCCAGGTCCTCGGGATCACTGAGAATGTCAGTGATGAAGCTGCGATCGATCTTGACGCCGTCCACCCGCGCACGGCGCAAATGACTCAATCCGGAGAAACCGGTACCGAAATCGTCCAGCCAGACCCGAACGCCGGTTTCGCGCAGCTTGCCCAATGCGTCGAAGGCCATCTGCTCATCATGCAGCAAGCTCGATTCCGTCAGTTCCAGATGCAGTAACTGCGGCGGCAACTGATGTCTGGTGAGAATCGCGCTGATCCGCTGACCGAGATCCGCACGTTGCAGCTGGCGACCGGACAGGTTGACAGCCACCGACAGTCCCGGACGCTCAACCTGCCATTGCGCAGCATCGCGGCAGGCGCGATCGAGCACCCATTCCCCGAGTGCGTCGATCAGACCACAACCTTCCGCAACCGGCACGAAAATGGACGGTGGCACCGAACCTCGACGCTGATCGTTCCAGCGCAGCAGCGCCTCGGCCCCCACCAACACACCGTCATGCAGCGCATGAATAGGCTGATAGGCCACTTCCAGACGTCCCTGCTCCAATGCCTCACGCAGGTCATGCTCCAGGCCGAGGCGTTCTTCAGCGGCCTCGGTCAGATGTCCGGCGAAGAAGCGATAGCAGTTCTTCCCGCGCTGCTTGGCCTGATACATGGCGAGATCGCCGTGCTTGAGCAGCAACTTCGAGGTGTGGGCGTCATCGGGGAACACGGTGATGCCGATGCTTGCACCGACCAGCAACGAACGGTCGCCGATCAGGAAGGGCTTCTTGAGGCTGTCAAGCAGTGCGGTTGCTGCGTATTCGCTCTTCCGACGGGCGTCGATGCCGGTGACCACGGCGACAAACTCGTCACCTCCCAGACGCGCAATCATCGGCTGAACCGGTGAATCCGGTGTGATCAGGGTACGCTTGAGACGATTGGCGAACTCGACCAGCACCTCATCGCCAGCGTCATGCCCAAGCGTGTCATTGATGCGCTTGAAATCGTCCATATCGACAAACAGCAGCGCCAGGCCCATGCCGCTGCCTCGAAATTCGGCGATCGCCTCGTCCAGCAATTCGCGCAGCATCAGGCGATTGGGCAGACCCGTCAGGCTGTCGTGGTAGGCGAGCTTGCGAATGTCATGATGGTGCCGACGCACCGCTTCGCTCATCCGTCCGAAGGCTCGAATCAGTTCGCCCAGCTCGTCACTGCGATGACTGCCGATGTGACGCTCGAAGCGGCCACGCTCGATTTCCCGCGCCTGGGCCGCCAGTTGTCGAATCGGACGCACCAGTCCGCGCGCCACCAGCCAACCCGCCAGCGCCACCCACAGCAACAAGGCCAGGAAACCAAGCCCAAGCATGTGCGCTGGCCCCGAAAAAGCCACGCGGAAGCGTTCGCGGGCGCCAGCTTTCTCGACCGCCAATGCACCCTCAGTACGCGCCAGCGACAAGCCGACGCGCACGCCGCCCAGGCGCAGATCGCCGATCCCGATGGGCGAACTGGCATCGATCTGTTGCTCGCCCCATTGCACCAGGGGTGCATCAGCGCCAATCACCGCCGGCGCCAGAGCATCGTCCATCACCTGGCCAAAGCGGGGAATATCGCCAGTACCGTCATGAATCAATCGACCTTGCTCATCGTAGACCAGCACATAGTCCACATCGGGCTGATCCAGTGCCGATCGCGCCACTTCCCGCACCGTCAGCAGATCCGTGTAGTACACCGGGTTGGTCAGGGTTTCAGCCAGGAATGCGGCCAGCTGCACACCGCGATCGGCGAGAGCGGCGCGACCTTGATCGCGCGAGGCCAGTTCATTCTGCAACAGCACATCGTCCATCGCCTGGGTGGCGCTGCGCCAGCCCATGACCAGCACAACCAGCCATACCAGCGTAGTGCCCAACAGGCTCAGCATGAACTTGGCGCGCAGTCCTACACGCATCACTCGATCTCGGCGCGAACGCGGCGCACGCCGTCGCGGAGACGACTCAGCACCTGGGAAGTGGCTTCGTCGATATCGTCAAAGCGCTCGGTTCTGGAATAGGCCTGAAGCGCCGCGCTGGCGGCAGGATCCTTGTGGGCTTCCAGCAGAATCTCGCGCAGCCGCGACTGGATGGCCGGATCCAGCCCTGGACGCACCAGTTCCAGTGCTCTGGGGAAACTGGCGCTCTCGTAAAACACGTCCAGGTCGGCGAACACGGCCGGCTGCTCGCGCTGCAGCTGTAGCCAATCCTGATTGCTGAAGACTGCGGCATCGACGAGACCCTTGTGGACCCAAGTGATCAGATTGCTCTCCGATCGGGAGAAGACGTATCCGATGAACTCCGGCGGTGGCCGCTCCAGCGGCGAGGCCTGGATGGCCAGAGGCAGACCGAGGTCGAGCAAAATGGCCGCAGGTGCCAGATAGGCACTGGTGGACAGGGGATGCTGGAAACCGAGCGCCTTGCCGCGCAGATCCGAGAGGCTGCCGATGCCGCGGTCTCTGCGGGCGAAGAACACGCTGTGGTAATCAAACTGCCCGCCGCGGCTGGCACGCAGGAAGACTTTGGCATCGGCGCGCTCCTGAAAGCCCAGTGCCGCACCCGAGGTTTCACTGATCCAGTCGACCTTGCCCTGACGCAGGTAGCTGACCATCTGCTGGGCATCGCGCGCCATCAACACCCGACCTTCGCGGATGCCGACATCCCCCATGCGTGCCACGACATAGTCAAGCAGCGGCTTCAGCTGTTCGTAGTGGGCCTTGGGATCATCGCTGACCCGGCCCAGCACCAGAACCGTCTGTGGTGCCCTGTCGGCCCAGACGAGTTCGCTGCGCAGAGCCAGCAAGGACCATGCACACAGCACCAGGAGTTTGGCCAGATTCAAGCTGCGCATGCCCATGCGTAGTGGCGGACGACGATCCAGTATAGGCCTGAAGATCGATGCCGACGGAGGGTCTCCCGCTGGGTTCAGAAAGACCCTGTCGGGGTCACGGACTCGAACCCGTCGCCGAAGAGCTGGTCCACGGTCTGGACATAGGCCGTGCCTTCGAGTGGATTGTCGACGCCGCGACCGGGCGCGCCGACCAGCACGGAAGCGCCATCCATTGCCACCGCCCGCCCGAATCCGTCGCCGGCAGCCCCGCCCGCGGCGAGCCACTGCTGTGCCTCGCTCCATCCGTTCGGCCCGCGACGGAACAGTCGCACTGCGCCCTGATTGGCCGCACTGCCGACGTCAAAACCGCTGCCGCCCAATACGGCCAGATCACCGTCGATAGCCACCGAGATACCCAGGCCCTCACCTGATTGCGGCAGCGCCGCCAGCAGGGCGCCGTCGTACACCAGATCGGGCAGCCGGTAGACATAGGCGGCGCCCTGCGAGGCGTTGCGATCCTGGAAGGCTCCGACGAGCACCCGTTCGCCATCAGCCGAGATCGAAAATCCGAAGGCCGCGTTGGCTTTTGGCACCGGCGCCTGGGTTCCGGCGATTGAGACCCAGCTGCTGCCGCTGCGGGCGAAGACGAACACTCCGCCTGCCGACAGCGGCCCCGGGGTCTTGGTAAATCCCGGCGCACCGACGATGGCTCGATCATCAGCCAGGGCAACGCTGGCGCCGAAATAGGCGGAGCTTACGGGTTCCGGCAGATCCAGGCCCGCCTCCTGCTGCCAGCCCGCCGGGTTGCGTCGGAAGACGTAGGCCTTACCCTGGTCGGTCAAGGGGACTCTGGCCCCACGTGCACCTACCAATACGACTTCCCCTTTGATGGCAACGGCGAAACCGAACAGGTCACGCGCACGACCATCGTTGGCGGTCAACTTGGTGTCAAACAACCAGTCCCCGCCCTCGCGTCTGAACACATAGGCCGAACCTTGATCCACGTTGTCGCCGATGACATCCCAGTAGGCGCCGATCACCGCATAGTCGCCGTCGATGGCCACGGAAATGCCGAAGCGGTCCTCGATGGCGGCATCCGGCGCATCGAGGCGACCGCCGTAGCTCCATTGCGAGCCACTGCGCTCGAACCAATGCACCGCACCCGCCTCGGCCCCGGCATCGGTTTGCTCCAGGTAGGCACCGACCATGGCGACATCGCCGTTCACGGCCACCGCGGTGCCGTAGCGATCAAACATGGCGCCATCGCCGCTGTCGAGTCGGCCAGCGGACGTGACCGCGGCGCCCTGAGTCAGGTACCAGTGCACAGCGCCCTGGCCGCGATTGGGTCCGACCCGATCCAGATCGGCCCCGATCAGTGCGCCATCGGCAGTCAATGCCAGAGCCGAGCCAAAACGGTTGGAAAGGCCGCCATTGGCGATGTCCAGCTGCGCGATTTCGGCGAGCGTCTGTCCGTTACGCTGGTAGACGCTGACCACTCCCTCCCCAGACAGGGCTGCGCCGGCCGAAATCAGCGCCCGGGTTTCATCCAGACTGACGGCACTGCCAAATCGATCCGCAGGCAGCCCGCCTGGTCGGGTCAGAACCGCCAACTGCTGGGCGCCGCCAGCTATGCGCAGCAGCCTGACTTCACCCGACCCGGCACCGGGCGTTCCTATCAGCGCCAGGCCCCGACTGGCAGCAATCGCGGCGCCAAGTTGATCGCCGGTTCTCGCGGTCAAGGGCAGCCGCGCCAGTGCCGTCCAGGCATTGCCCGACAGTTCGCTGCGGTAGACGGCACCGCTGCCGTCGGCATCAGGGGCACCGATCAGCAGCACGCCGTCAGCCATCGCCACGGCTGTGCCGAAGCGGGCGGCTACTGGACTGTCAGGTGCCGACATGCTCTGCTCGAACTGGTACTGCCCGTTGCCATCGCGTCGATACAGGTCGACCCGGCCCGAGCCCGCTCGCGGCGCACCGACAGCCAGTCGGTCCTGCCACACGGCGATGGCGGCACCGAAGCGTTGATCAACCTCCACCACCGGCGGCGAGATCAACTGACGCAGCAGATAGCCTTGTGCGGATCTGCCATAAACAAAGATGCTGCCGGCTTCCTGTGCCTGAGCAACCCGTCGGCGTGGTGAGCCGATCACCAGAAAATTCTCGGCCATGCCCAGCGCCGCGCCAAAATTGTCTCCGTCCTCGCCTGTGGGCTGCGGACTCAGCTTCTGGCTCTGCACCCAGCCGGCGCCGGAACGCTCGTACACGTAGGCCGAGCCCTGACCAATACCGAAGGTGGCTCCAGGCGCTGCAATGGAATCGCCGTAAGCACCGATCACGGCCACATTGCCGTCGACCGCGACAGCGATGCCAAAACTGTCGCCCGACGCACCGTCGCCAGTGACCGGCGGCGGCAGTTCGGTTTCGACCAATGCGACCGGCTGCGCCGGCAGAACACTGCAGACCAGCAGGCTTGCAGCCAGCAAGGGCAACCAGCGCCGCCAACCAGCCCGGTTTCCATCGCATCCGATACTCATCCCAGTCATGAATTCGCCTGCGCCTCGGTCTGACGTCCTGCACTGCGGCGGAGGATCGCACGCCGGCAAACAAAAGCGCGTGCATCCGGGACGATCGCCAGCTCAGAGCTTCAGCCAGCCTGCACAAGCGTGCCGGCGATCCTCACACCGGCGCGATTCAGCGCCACACCCATGCCAGGCCCAGGCGGGGCGACCATGAGATTTTGCCCGCAGACGCGTAGCATCGCGGACCCAAGCAGCCGCAGGACACGCCCTCTTGAGCCAGAATCCATCCCATCTGGACGCCGTCGACCCGCTGCAGGGCTTCCGGGCCGAGTTCGCCGTGCCTTCGATGGCGGGGCGCGAAATCGCCTATTTCTGCGGCAATTCGCTGGGATTGATGCCGCGCGCGACGCCGGCGGCCTTGAGTCGGGTGACCGAGCAGTGGCAGACCCAGGCGGTCGAAGCCCATTTCACCGATGACGACGCCTGGATGAACTACCACGAGCTGGTGCGCGACGGGCTGGCCCTGATCGCCGGTGCCAAGCCCATCGAAGTGGTGGCGATGAACACGCTGACCACCAATCTGCATCTGATGATGGTCAGTTTCTATCGACCCACCCCGCAGCGCCGCAAGATACTCATCGAGGCACGGGCCTTCCCCTCCGATCGTCATGCTGTGGCTTCGCAGATTGCCTTTCACGGCGGCGATCCGGCCGCGGACCTGATCGAACTGGCGCCGCTGCCCGGAGCCAGCACGATCGACCTGGCGCAGATCGAGGCGATTCTGGAGCGCGAAGGCGAGCGTATCGCGCTGATCCTGTGGCCAGGCGTGCAGTACGCGAGCGGGCAGCGCTTCGACCTGCAGCGCATTGCTGCGTTGGGCCGACGCTTCGGCTGTGCAGTGGGCTTTGATCTGGCCCACGCCATCGGTAACGTGCCGGTCGATCTGCACGACAGCGGCGCCGACTTCGCGGTCTGGTGCAGCTACAAGTACCTCAATTCGGGTCCGGGGGCGATTGCCGGCTGCTTCGTCCATGAAAGGCATGCCAACGAACATCTACCGCGTTTTGCCGGCTGGTGGGGTCATCAGGCCGCCACCCGCTTCCGCATGGGGCCGGAGTTCGTGCCAACCCCAGGCGCCGATGGTTGGCAGTTGTCGAATCCCTCGATTCTGTCGCTGGCGCCCTTGCGCGTGTCGCTGGCCCAGTTCCAGCGCGCCGGCCTGCCTGCCCTGCGTGACAAGTCCATCGCCCTCACCGGCTGGTTGGCGGAAAATCTGATCACCCGCCTGGGTGATCACCTCGACATCCTGACGCCCAGTGACCCCGAACAACGTGGCTGTCAGCTCTCGATCCGGGTGCGCGCCGGACGTCAGGCCGGTCGCGATGCCTTCGAATTCCTGGCAGCGGCCGGCATCCTCTGCGACTGGCGCGAACCCGACGTGATCCGGGCCTCGCCGGTCCCACTCTACAACCGCTTCAGCGACTGCCAGCGACTGGTCGATGCGCTGGACGAGTTCTTTCGGAGTCAGCCATGAAGACCAGCGCAGCTCCCATACTGATTGCCGGCGCCGGTCTGGCCGGCGCTCTGCTGGCGGCACAACTTGCCGAGCAGGGACATCGGGTAACCCTGGTCGAACGCCGCGGCGACATGCGCCGCGAGCAGATTGCCGTTGGCCGATCGATCAATCTGGCCCTGGCCGAGCGCGGCTGGGAGGGCCTGCGCAGGGCGGGCGCCGTGGAACTGGTGCGCAGCTACGCCCTGCCGATGCGCGGCCGCATGGTTCATGGCCGCGACGGCGAATGTCAGTTCCAGGTTTATGGACTCAAGCCGAATGAGGTCATCTGGTCAGTCCACCGCGGCCGTTTGAACCAGACGCTGATCGATGTGGCAGCGGATGCCGGCGCCACGCTGCGCTTCAATGCGCGACTGGACGGCGTGGACTTCGACGGCCGCCGGGCACACTTCGTCGATGAACTCGACGGCAGCGAGTTCGACCTCGAGTTCGCCGTCCTGATCGGCGCCGACGGCGCCGGCTCTGCCGTACGCGCCGCGATGGAGGCCGAGCAGCCGCTGGGTCAACGCACCGATTTCCTCGATCACGGCTACAAGGAGCTGACCATTCCGCCCCGGGCGGATGGCAGTCCGGCGATGGATGTGGAATCGCTGCATATCTGGCCGCGTGGCAGCTACATGCTGATTGCACTGCCCAACCCCGATGCCACCTTCACCGCCACGCTGTTCCTGCCCAATGAAGGCGAGTGCAGCTTTGCCCGATTCGCCGATGTCGGCGCCGCGCGCCGATTCTTCGAGACCGAGTTCGCCGATGCCCTGGCGCTGATCCCTGACTTTGACGAGCAATATCAGCGCCATCCGGTGGGCCTGCTGGGCACGCTGCGCTGCCCGCACTGGCATCGCGGCGATCGCGCCTTGCTGATCGGCGACGCCGCCCACGCCATCGTGCCCTTCCACGGCCAGGGCATGAACTGTGCCTTCGAGGACTGTGTGGCGCTGCAGGACCTGATTGCCGAATGCACCGATCAGGGTCAGACCCGCTGGCCTGAAGTGTTCGAACGCTTCGACGCCGAACGCCGTCCCAATGCCCACGCCATCGCCGAGATGGCGCTGGAGAATTACCTGGAAATGCGCGACGCCGTGGCGGATCCGCGTTATCAGCTGCGCCGCCAGCTGGAGCTGGAACTGGCGCGGCGGGTGCCGGATCGCTTCATGCCGCGCTACAGCATGGTCATGTTCAGCAGCGTGCCCTATGCCGTTGCGCGCGAGCGCGGCGAACAACAGCTCGAACTGCTGAAGGAACTCACCGCCGGCAAGGACCGCTTCGACGAGATCGACCTCGAGGCCGCCGTCGACCACGTGCACGAACGCATGACGCCACTGCCCGCATGAGCGAAACCGCCGTTCCCGTCCTCAGCGCTGAAGCACTGCTGCAGCCCATCGCCAGCGTGCTGATGCAAACCTCGCATCCCGGCAACATCGGCTCTGCCGCTCGCGCCCTCAAGACCATGGGCCTGTCACAGCTGCGACTGGTGGCGCCGCTGCGCTTTCCCGACCCCGAAGCCAATGCGCTGGCCTCCGGTGCCGAAGACATCCTCGACCACGCCCAGCAATTCGAAACGCTCAACGACGCCCTCGCCGATGCTCGTATGGTCTTCGGCAGCAGTGATCGTGTACGCGGCATCCGCATGCTCGAAATCGAACCGAGGGAATTCGCCCGGCATGCGCTGGACGCCGCTGCCGTGGGTCCGGTCGCCGTGCTCTACGGCACCGAACGCACCGGGCTGACCAACGAGGAACTCGAGCTCTGCCAGTATCTGGTGACCATTCCCGCCAACCCGCACTACAGCTCACTGAATCTGGCCAGTGCGGTGCAGGTACTGTCCTACGAGTTGCGCATCGAGGCCCTCAGCCGCAGCGGCCGTGAGCCCGCAGACGCCCTTCACGTGCCAGCCCCGAACGAACAGCTGGAACGCTATTTCGTGCACCTCGAACAGGTGCTGGAACTGGTCGGGTTCTTCGGCGACCGCTCCTCGACCAAGATCATGCGCCGTTTGCGCCGACTCTATCAGCGCAGCATGCCCGACGAACGCGAACTGCAGATCCTGCGCGGCATCCTGACCGAAACCGAAGTCACCATCCGCGGGCGCAAACGCCGCGAGCCGTAGCCCCCCCCCGGGATCGCCCCTGGGATCGCCGAGTTGTACTCGGCCGCTCTTGGCCCGGAAAAGCGAAGATCAACAGCGCCGACTACAAGTCGGCGATCCCAGGTTCAGGTTGCCGCCGGGATCGCCGAGTTGCACTCGGCAGCTTCTGGCCCCGAAACAGCGAAGAGCCACAGCGCCGACTACAAGTCGGCGATCCCAGGTCCAGGTTGCCGCCGGGATCGCCGAGTTGCACAAGTCAGCTTCTGGCTCTGCCAAGGCGAAAGACCACAGCCTGCGCAGCAGCATCGCCGTCCCTGCCTATACTGGGCCATCCTCGACCCTGCCCTCGCCCATGCCCAACGCCATCGTTGAAGAACTGATCGATTTGCTGCAACTGGAACGCCTGGAAGAAAACCTGTTCCGCGGCCAGAGCCGTGATATCGGCACCCGTTTTGTCTTTGGTGGCCAGGTACTCGGGCAGTCACTGGCCGCGGCGCAGCGCACGGTCGAGGGCCGCGATGTGCATTCGATGCATGCCTATTTCCTGCGTGCCGGTGATGTCGAGGCGCCGATCGTCTACGAGGTCGACCGCAATCGCGATGGCAAGAGCTTCAGCTCACGTCGGGTGGTGGCCATCCAGCACGGCCAGCCGATCTTCACCATGGCCGCCTCCTTCCAGGAACCGGAAGAGGGTCTGACGCACCAGATGTCGATGCCCGATGTGCCGCAGCCCGAGGATCTGGCCGAACCCGAACCGCTCAGTGCCGAAACCCTGGCCAAGATCCCGCCCAAGCTGCAGCGTTGGGTGATGAGCCGTGGCCCCTTCGAATTTCGCCATGTCTATCCGCGCGACGAATTCAAGCGCCCCAAGCGTCCGCCGCTGCAACATGTGTGGTTCCGACTGGTCGACCGCATTCCCGACGACGCCTTGCTGCACCGGGCGCTGCTGGCCTACGCCTCGGATTTCCACCTGATCGGCACCGCCACCCTGCCCCATGGCATCAGCTACCTCCAGGGCAATGTGCAGATGGCCAGTCTGGACCACGCCATGTGGTTTCACCGCTCGTTCCGGGTCGATGACTGGCTGCTGTATTCCTGCGACAGTCCCACCAGTCAGGGCGCGCGTGGCCTTTCGCGCGGTTCGATCTATGAGCGCAGCGGCCGACTGGTGGCCTCCACGGCCCAGGAAGGCCTGATCCGCTTGCTTGAAGAGAAAGCTGATTCCCCGTAACGGCCATGAGCGAAGACAGCATCCGCCTGTATCGCACCCACCTGCACGCCTGCGGCTATTTTCGCGACCGCCAGGCCAGCAATCATGTGCTCGACCCGGAGTCGCCGCGACTGGCCTCGGTCTACGGACAGGCGCTGGCCCAAGGCTTTCGCCGCGCTGGTGACGTGCTCTACCGCACCGCCTGCCCCGGCTGCAATGCCTGCGTACCCTATCGCATCCCGGTCTGGCAATTCGTCCCCAAACGCAGCCAGAAGCGAGTGTTGGCGCGCAACGCCGATGTTCAGGTCCTTTGGCGCAAGGCCGAGCTCACAGACGAACATCTGGCCCTGTACCAGCGCTACCTCGGCCAGCGCCACCGCGGCGGCGGCATGGACGGCGCCGGCGCCGAGGACTTCAGTCGCTTCCTGCTGAGCGCCTGGGCCAGCACCTGGTTCATGGAGATACGGCTTGCCGGCCAGCTCATCGGCTGCGCCGTCACCGATCTCTGCGCTGATGGCGCCTCAGCCGTCTACACCTATTTCGATCCCGATCTGTCGCCCCGATCGCTGGGGACCCTGGCCATCCTCAAGCAGATCGAACACTGCCGAATCAACGCACTGGCACACCTGTACCTCGGGTTCTGGATCCAGGGACACCCGAAGATGGACTACAAGCGCCAGTTCGCGCCCGGCCAGCAATACCTCGGCCAGCATTGGCAGCCGATCGACTAGCTCAAGCTGCTCAAGTCGATCATCACGCCTTCCCACTCGACGCGCACCCCCAACGCAAAACTGAGACTTGCATCACCCTTCCGAAGAACCCGCGGGCCCAGCCTCGCCACTTGTCCGGTCATTGCTACCTCGCGCCCGAAGCCGCTTGCCCGGCACCAGTCAAATCACTAACTTGGCGCTTATTACAAAAGGCGGATCTCGGGAAGTCATGACTCCTAGACCAAAATTGCACGCTCGACGCGTTGGGCCTCAGCAAGGTGGTTTCACCCTGCTCGAACTGGTGATCACGCTGTTTCTGGTAATCATCCTTGCCGCCATGGCAGCTCCGGCCATGCGCGAGATCACGATCAGATCGGTAGTGAGCTCCAACACCAATGATCTGGTCGCCGCGCTCAATCTCGCACGATCCGAAGCCATCAAGCGCGGCAGGGACGTCGCTCTGATTGCCCAAAACGCCAACTGGAGCGAGGGCTGGATCATGCAACAGGTTGGCGCTGCGGAAACGCTCAATGCCCACGATGCGATCAAGGCCGACTACCGGATCCTCGGAGCAGCGACAGGCGCGGGCGCCGTATCCGACCGTGTCATCTTCACTGCCACCGGCGCTCTGCGGACGGCCACGGCCTACGATTTCAGCGTCTGCCGACCCGGGTCCAATCCGGGGGATGCGGATTCGCGCCGCATCCTGATCGCGGCGACAGGCACGATTCGCTCCCGCCCCGACACCTCGGGCTCTCCGGCTGGGGACTGCACGTGAGGCCAAGCATGAATTCAGAAAACCGCCAGCGCGGCTTTACCTTGATCGAGGTGCTGATTGCCCTGCTCATCTTCAGCCTCGGCATGATGGGCATGGCCGCCTTGATGATTGTGTCGGTAAAGACCAACCAGAGTGCCTTCCTGCGCACCCAGGCTTCGTTCCTGGCGCAGTCCATGGCAGATCGGATGCGAGGAAATATGGGTCAGATTCTCGCCTACAACGGCACCTACGATGCCGCCAGTGCCGGCTCCGACCCCTGCGCGAGCGGAGCCGTGTGCACGCCAGCGAATCTGGTCAATCGCGATCGCGCCCTGTGGAGCCAGCAACTGATCACCTCACTGCCTAATCCCACCGCGGTCGTCGCCTGCGATGGCTTCACGCTCGGCACCATTGATCAGCTCGGTTCTGCCCCGTTCAATGGCTTGTGCACGCTGACAATCCAATGGGACGAGGCCACTCTGGCCCGAGGAACCAATAGTGCCACGCCGGGAACTGCCACTCCCGACATTCAGACTTTTGCATGGGTTTTTCAGCCCTGAGGCCGCCTGAAAATGAATGAACCCATGATCATGAAGAAGCTCAATACGCGCGGATTCTCGCTGGTCGAGTTGATGGTCGCACTGGCCATCGGCTTGATTGCCAGTCTTGGTATCGTCAGCTTGTTCAGCGGCACCAGTCGCACCAACAAGGTCCAGGAAGGTCTGGCGCGACTTCAGGAAAATGGCCGCTACGCCACTGCCCGAATGGAAAATGATTTCCGCATGGCGGGCGCACAGTACTGCTCCAACAGCGTCGGCAATAGGCTTCCCTCGGCACCCGCCTCACCCATGTGGGTTGATCGGGCGCCCATCGTGTTTGCGCCCGACCTGGCTCTCCCAGACAGCGGCGGCATGCGCAGCGTCAATGCATCCGGTAATCGTTCCACGGTTCCGGCGACCGCGCTGTATTCCTTGAGTCCGCGTTACTTCATGCAGGGTTTCACCTGTACGACGGGCACCAGCTGCACACCGGCCTTGTGGTCAACCAGCATGTTTCCCACTGCAGGGCTCGCCGCCGGCCGGCGTGTTCCGAATTCGGACATCCTGACCATCAGATATTTGCGAGGAACCGGATGGCCGATCAATGGCCAGGGCAACTGTGCCAGCGGCGGCTCCATCACCCTGGCGCCCCAAGCCGGCGATGACCCGATATCCTTCGTGCCAGCCTCGTCGCAGCTGGCCTTGATCACCGACTGCCAGACGCCATCCATCGTCCCCATCAGCGACGTTGCCGGGAACACGCTCACCGTGGGTTTACGTCTTCCTTCAACTGCAGAACCGGTCTGCGGCAGCATTTCAGATCGGGACGTCAGGGTTTTTGATTTCAGCAGAGACATGGTCACAGTGACCTACTATCTTGCGTTTCGCGCTGATGACGATCCTACCGCCCGCCCCAATATCGGTGCGCAAAGACTCGTCCCCACCCTGATTCGCAGGGAAAATGGCATCGAGCAAGAACTGGTGCGCGGGGTCGACCGTCTGGATTTCCGCTATGGCGTTCGTGACAGCACCGGAAACTACCGCTTTTTGACGGCTGCACAGGTGGATAGCCGCCTCGGTGGCACGATTCAGTGCACGGAAAAGGAAACCGGCATACCTCCGACAGGTGTCACAACGCCGGAACCGGGGTGCCTGTGGCGCTCAGTGCAGAGAATAGAAGCTCACATGTTGGTGAGTCCGGGCAATGAGGTTCCGTCTCTGGACACAATTGGTCTGTCATACCGCTACATGGACACCGACTATACGGTCACAACGAGCACCACCCTACCTTCCGGTATCCGGGCGATGAGTATGCCCCGACGGGAATTTGTCGCAAATTCGGTGATGCGGAATCGCACGCCATGATTATCAAGAGATCTCAAATGAGCCCCTCACAGATTAAAGCGACGCATCAACACGGCGCCGTGTTGTTCCTGTCATTGATCTTTCTGGTCCTCATCAGCATCCTCGCCTTGACTGCGACCAGCACTTCGATCATGCAAGAGCGTATGGTCGGCGGTCTTCGCAACCGGCAGTTGGGCTTGATGGGCGCGGAAACCGCGCTGCGCGGTGGCGAAGAGTTTCTTTGGAACCTGAATTTCAACGGCAATCAGCAGCCGCTGCCACCCTGCATAGGCAACTCCACGGGCCTGGACTGTCTGTATCAACCACAACCGTCCGGCCTGCTCGATCCCACGGTACAAGCCTTTCGCTCGTCAACGGAATGGATTAGTCCAGCCAGCGACGGTGGCAAGCCTTACGCCCGAGATCTGACCAGTCTGACCGGCGACTCGATCACCGCAAACATCGCTACCCAACCCCGCTATCTGATCGAATGGCTGGGTGTCAATCGTCCCCCAAGTCTGGGCGCGACCGGTGGCGGCAAGTACCCCGTTGGCGGTCCCGCGCGCCCGGGCGAGTCCCACTTCTACCGGATTACCGGACGCAGCCAGGGCGGCACCGATGCCGTCATCAGAGTTTCCGAGAGCTATTACACCGCACTCAATCTGAGCACCACCGGTTACAACCCCGGAGCAGCCAACCCACCACCGCCGCCGCCGGCGCCGTAAACCAGTTGCAGCACTGAGGTATCGCCATGTCTATCTTCGACAATCAATACAACAGCGTTCCGACCCGGCTGGCGGTCGCTTTCGCCGCTGCCTGCTTGCCGCTCTCCGGGCAGGTACTGGCTCAGGCGGCAGCGGGCACCGTTGACCTTCTGGCCACTCCGCCGGAAATCACCACGAGCGTGGCTCCCAACCTGATGATCTCCTTCGACGACTCCGGGTCGATGGGTCGCAACTACATGCCGGATCAAAGACCCTTCGACGGCGGCGGCTGGGGCGCAGACGACTCGCAGAATTTTCTCGGCTCGGCAGATTACAACAGCGGACGACCCTGGCTATGCGCCGGTGTCATCGACCCGCGGGTGACGAATCCGGCAGATGTCCGTTCACGGCCCATGAACGGCGTCTATTACAACCCGAACACCAATTATGTCCCACCCTACAAGACTGATGGCGTTACCCAGTTTCCGGATGCGTCTTTCAGTGCGGCCTGGGACAATGGAATCACTGCCAATTGGCCCAACAATGGGTCAAACACGGTAACCACGCGCAATCTGGGCTCGGGCAGTCGCATTTGCGGAAACAGTGCAGGCTATTATCGTCTCAAGTCCAATGTAACGCTCAATGTCGATGCCGACGGCAACGTCACCAACACCGGTACCTTGTACACGGCCAGCAACTGGGAATGGATTGCACTTCCAACCAGCGAGCGCCAGAATTACGCCAACTGGTATTCCTACTACCACATCCGCTCGCTGGCAGCTCGTTCAGCTTTCTCTCGCGCGGTGGCCCCCTTCGATGAGAATATTCGTGTTGTCTGGCAGAACTTCAACAGCAACAGGCTGGCGAGCGGCACTGACATCTTCAAATTTGTAGACCTTCCGGCCAACAGCAACGTCCGAACTCGCTTTTACGACTGGTTGTACACTCACCCCGTCGGCGGTGGTACGCCGAATCAGGCAACGACGGTCCGCGCCGGTGACTTCTTCACCCGAAATAATGGCGCGCGAGACGAAAATCCGTACTGGGATCGGGATTATGTGAACCCGAGCAATAGTCGGGAGCTCAGCTGTCGTCAGAATTTCCATCTGAATATCACCGATGGACTTTGGAACGGCACCAGCGTGGCGACGGCTACCCATGACAACGACCCGACTTCGCAAACGCTGCCCGATGGTCGTAGCTATTCCACTTCGGACAATCAGTCGAAGATCATGTGGAATGAAGACAATCCGAACGTCCGGACCATGGCCGATATTGCCTGGCATTACTGGCGCACGGATCTGCGTCCGGATTTTGCGGGGAATGTTTCAACCCGCCTGAAAGTCCCGCCCTTCTTGCCCGACCGATCGACCAATTTGTTCGGCGTTCCCTTGGCTGCGGGCCAGGATCCGCGGGATAACAAGGAAATCTACTGGAATCCGGCGAATGATCCGGCCACCTGGCCGCATCTGGTCCAGTTCTTCATCAGCTTTGGTGCTGACGGCACCCTGCCCCGCACGGAGGCCAACTATCAGCGGCTGCGCCGCGGAACACTGGAATGGCCAGCCCCTGGGAGTAGCGACGACGGCCGCAAGATCGACGACGTCTGGCATGCCGCACTCAACAGCCGCGGCAAGTTCTTCTCTACCGCCAACCCCGATGACCTGATTGTTGCGCTGAATGAAATTGTGGCCAGCATCATCGCCCGTCGCGGCGCCTCCACGGCGGTCTCTGTGTCCCTGCCGATCATCACCGACGGTACCACCGGTTACAAAGCCGGCTACGACACCGCTGACTGGTCTGGATTCATCACCCGCAACGAACTGGATCCTGATACTGCACAGTCCCTATCGATCATCTGGGATGCCGGCTGCATTCTGACCGGAGGAAATTGCGCCAGCACGGCACAAACCGGGCTTCCGGCACGCGATCCGAATACACGAGTCATTCTGACCTCTGACGGCATCCCGGGATCCGGTAAGCCGTTTCGCTGGACCAATCTGAGCGCCACCCAGAAGGCACGGTTGAATGTGGACCCCACCAGCATTCGCCTCGATCTCGGCACTTACACCAGTGATACATTTGGCCAGCAACGAGTCGACTATCTCCGCGGAGTCCGCACCAACGAAAGCACGGCATCGCCACGATTCCGCGCACGCAGTTCGGTGCTGGGTGCGGTGATTCGTGGACAGCCGGTGTATGTCTCCTCTCCGACAACCGGCCATCGCGACACTTTCCCGACCGGTTCACCTGAACAGTTGGCGGCAGCTTCGGGGTTCAGCTACGCGCGCTACCAGAACGATCAGCGTGGCCGACGACCCATGGTCTACGTCGCGGCCAACGACGCCATGTTGCATGCTTTCGATGCGGCCACCGGCCGCGAGCAATTCGCGTATGTGCCGAATATCGTCATCGAGAACTTCCGGGCGACGAAAACCACTCAGGTTGACAGCGGCCTGACGCCATCGGTAGACGACAAGCCGCTGGTGTATGACGCCTTCATCAACGGCAGCTGGCGAACGATTCTGCTGGGCTCTATGCGCCTTGGCGGGCGCGGCGTCTATGCCATCGACATCACCAACCCCACGGGTGTGAGCGAGACCTCGCCCAGCCCTGTTCCCATGTGGGAATTCGCCAATGTGCCACCCGCCGGTTCCAGTTCTACCGATTGTGCCCCGGGTGCGCGCCATTGCTCATCGCTGGGTTACACCTACGACTCGGTCAATGTCGCTCGATTGAAATATCAGAACAAGTGGGTAGCCCTCGTTTCCAGCGGCTATTTCCCGAAGGATTCTCTTGATCCTGCCAGCACCTCGGCGGCCGCATCACGCACCTCGCTGCTGGTGATCGATCTGGCCACCGGTGCGCTGATTCGCGAACTGCGGACAACCGCAGCTCCGCAGACTCCGGCGGCGACCTTCGGATTGTCCGAGCCCATTGTCTACAACATTGGCAATGACAACATGGATGATCTGGTGGTGGCTGGTGATCTGGCCGGAAATCTCTGGCGCTTTGACCTCTCATCGGACAATCCGACCAACTGGAAAGTCGACCTGATCTTCCGCACCTACGGCAATGGCGGTGCTACAAATCCAGGCGATCAACCGATTGCATCGGCGCCGATCCCGTTGACAGACCCGGTGACACGAGGCCCGATTTTCGTGTTCGGCACGGGCAAGTTCATCGGCCTGCCGGATCGTTCGTCCGGTATTCCGGAACAGGCCTTCTACGGCGTCCGCGACTACGGTACCTGCGATAGCGTGGCCAATCCCACCGCCTGCGCCAACTACCCGATCAAGGTCAATCAACTGGTCACCCAAACTTTGGCGCAGGACTCCGACGGCGTGCGTACTGTCACGACGCGCAACCCGGTACCCGACACTTCGCGCGGATGGCGCCTGCGGCTCAATATTCCATCCGAGCCGGGTGAGCGCTCCTTCGGCATCCCGATTCCGTTCTACAGTGCCAACCAGGTGCTGCTGCGATCCATCATTCCCAAGGGTACAGACCCCTGCAATCCGGGAGCTCGCTACAGCCTGATGGTGGTCCGTGCCGAGGATGGCACCGCCGCAGTCGATCCCAACCTGCCGGTTTCTGCGCGCCGTGTAGGTGGCGTGCTGGACAGTTCGACGCCACCGAGTGAGCCGATCACCATCCGTGGCGGTGGAACCGTGGTTATTGCCGGACTTGACGACTCACCCGGAGGCTCGGCCACGTCGGAACTGGTGAGGGAGGCGATTGAAGACGCCCTTTCCGGTGCTGATGACGTTTGGCACCGCGGTGCGTGGCGTGAGTTGCTGAACCCGCAGTAAGCTGTCGGGCACGCGGCGGGCTCAACGCCCGCCGCGTCTTCCAGGATTCATTCAACCAGGGAATGCGGACGATGCGTCGAGTCAGCAAGGGCTTTACCCTCATCGAGCTAGTGATCGTGATGGCCATCATCGCTTTGCTGGCAGCGATTGCTTACCCTTCCTACCAGAACTACGCGTTCCGGGCGCGCCGCACTGAAGGACGGGAAATGCTGCAGCGCATTGCCGCAGCGCAAGAGCGCTTCTATACCAACCGGAACACCTACACCAATGATCTGACGACGGCAGCTGGCTTGAATCTGGGCACAACCTTGTCCGAGTCCGGCCACTACAACATCACGATCGATGTGCCGGCCGGCGGCCAAACCTACACACTGACCGCCAACCCGCTAGGTGTGCAGGTCGACGACAAATGCGCAAATCTCACCGTCAACAATGTCGGTGCGCGAGGCTTTTCGGGCGAGGCCACAAACGGCAGTTGCTGGTAACGAGGCGTTTGCTACGCTGACGCCGAGTCAAACCGGCCAAAGGCTGCGGGCTTCAGAAGCCAGATGTTCGGCGCGAACAGCGCGACCCGAAAGGCCCGACCGGGCACAAGACTGACAAGCGCCGATGCGGCGAGAATGAAAGCGAAGGGTGCAAAGTGGCGTCAAGTCAAACCGCCGCATACTCTGGTGCCGCTGGCCCGAATCGAACGGGCGACCTACTGATTACGAATCAGTTGCTCTACCAGCTGAGCTACAGCGGCGCGCACAGAGCCGCGCATGTTAGAGCGAAGTGCGGTCTTTGACAAGCTCAGAGCCGTGGATGTGATGGAAACACGGCCCTCAAGCGGATGCAGAGTCTGAACAATCCGGAAGCGCCCGCAAAGCGCCCGACCTTCAGCGGTTATACTGCCGCGCCTCGCGACACCTGAGGCAATCCCATGCGTATTGTGGCTGAGGCGCTCACCTTTGATGACGTCTCGTTGGTACCGGCTTACTCCAACGTGCTGCCGCGGGACGTCGATCTCGCCACGCGTTTTTCGCGCCAGCTGAAGCTGAACATACCCATCGTTTCGGCGGCCATGGATACGGTCACCGAGTCGCGACTGGCCATTGCCATGGCACAGATGGGTGGATTGGGCATCGTCCACAAGAACATGACCATCGAGCAGCAGGCCGCTGAGGTGCGCATCGTCAAGAAGTTCGAGGCCGGGGTGATCCGTGATCCGATCACGGTGCCACCGGATGCCAGCGTGCGCGAGGTGATGAAGCTCACCCGCAAGCATCAGATTTCCGGCGTGCCGGTGGTCGATGGCGCGGAGCTGGTCGGCATCGTCACCAGTCGCGACCTGCGCTTTGAAACCCGCATGGACGAGCCGGTCAGCCGCATCATGACCCCCAAGCCGCGGCTGATCACGGTGCGCGAGGGCGCCAGTGATGACGAGGTGCTGGCGCTGCTGCATGAGTACCGCATCGAGAAGGTGCTGGTGGTCAACGACCAGTTCCAGCTGCGCGGAATGATCACCGTCAAGGACATCCAGAAGGCCCGCGACAATCCCAACGCCTGCAAGGACGCCCAGGAGCGCCTGCGCGTGGGTGCGGCGGTGGGCGTGGGCGGCGATACCGAAGCCCGTGTGCACGCGCTGGTGGAGGCTGGCGTCGATGTGATCGTGGTCGACACCGCGCACGGTCACTCGCAGGGCGTGATCGACCGTGTGCGCTGGGTCAAGCAAAGCTATCCGCAGCTGCAGGTGGTGGGTGGAAACATCACCACCGGCGATGCGGCGATGGCGTTGGTCGATGCCGGTGCCGATGGCGTCAAGGTCGGCGTCGGTCCGGGTTCGATCTGCACCACCCGCATCATTGCCGGCGTCGGTGTGCCCCAGATCACGGCGGTTTCGATGGTAGCCAAGGCCATCGGCGACACTGGCGCTGCGATCATCGCTGACGGCGGCATCCGCTATTCCGGCGACGTCGCCAAGGCGCTGGTGGCCGGTGCCCATTGCGTGATGATTGGCGGTCTGTTCGCCGGCACCGAGGAGGCGCCGGGCGAGGTCGAGCTGTACCAGGGCCGCAGTTACAAGTCCTATCGCGGCATGGGCTCGCTGGGCGCGATGCAGCGCGGCTCCAAGGATCGCTATTTCCAGGACGATTCGGATGCAGACAAGCTGGTGCCCGAAGGCATCGAAGGCCGAGTGCCCTATCGCGGTCCGCTGCGCAACATCGTCCATCAGCTGCTCGGAGGCGTTCGCGCCAGCATGGGCTACGTCGGATGCGCCACGGTCGCGGCGATGCGCACAGAGCCCAGTTTCGTCCGTATCACCAATGCCGGTGTGCGCGAATCGCACGTCCATGATGTGCAGATCACCAAGGAAGCGCCCAACTACAGGCTCGACTGAGATGCACGGCGAGGGCCCCGACCAGGAAGAACAGCTGCTCTCGATCGAATCGGGGCCATATGTGGCCGACGCCGGCGGCGTCTACACCCGGGAGCGCGGTTCCGAGCAATGGCTGGTGCTGCTGCTGTGCCTGGTCGGTGTGGGCATTCTGGCGCTGTTGCCGATGTCGCTGGAGCTGCGCATGCAGGCCTCGCTGTCACTGGTGGCGGGATGTGGCGTGGGTAGCGTTCTGGCGACCTGGTGGCGGCGCCGCCGACCCTTGCCTCTGGTGCTGATGCAGGGTGATGTGCTGATGTGCTTTGCGCCGGGGCTGGTGCCCAAACTGCTGGCGCGATTCCCCACCGATGCGGTCACCAGCGTGGCCATGTCGCCCTCGCCCGCCGGCATACAGCTCGAATGGCTGTTCCGGGGCGGTGAACAGGGTCGGTTCACGCTGAATCCGGACCCGCGCCTGGGATTGCCGCTGGCCTTCTTCCTGACCCGACGTTTCGGAACCCGCTTCAAGGATCATCGAACATGAGCGTCAACATTCATCAGGACCGCATCCTGATCCTGGATTTCGGTTCGCAGTACACCCAGCTGATCGCCCGCCGTGTGCGTGAGATTGGCGTCTATTGCGAGATCTGGGCCTGGGATCATAAGCCTGAGGACATCGCCGAATTCGCGCCGCGCGGGGTGATCCTGTCGGGTGGTCCCGAGTCCGTGACCGAGTCCGATTCGCCGCGGGCGCCGCAGGCGGTGTTCGATCTGGGCGTGCCCATCCTCGGCATCTGCTACGGCATGCAGACCATGGCAGCACAGCTCGGCGGCAAGGTGATACCCGGCGACGAGCGCGAGTTCGGCTATGCCGCGGTGCTGCAGACCGCCGCCTGCAAGCTGCTGGACGAGCTCACGGTCGACAACGAGCAACCGGCACTGGATGTCTGGATGAGCCACGGCGACCGGGTCACGGCACTGCCTCCCGGGTTCGTGGCCGTCGCTGCCACCCAGAATGTGCCGATCGTGGCCATGGCCGATGTCGAACGTCGCTACTACGGACTGCAGTTCCATCCGGAAGTGACCCACACCCAGCACGGCGAGACCATCTTGCGGCGCTTCGTGGTCGACGAGTGCGGCTGCGCCACGCTCTGGACCGCGGCCCTGATCATTGACGACGGAATCGCCCGTGTGCGCGAGCAGGTTGGCACCGACACGGTCTTGCTCGGGCTGTCTGGCGGCGTGGATTCCTCGGTGGTGGCTGCGCTGCTGCATCAGGCCATCGGCCAGCAACTGCTGTGCATCTTCGTCGATACCGGATTGCTGCGCTTCCAGGAAGGCGATCAGGTCATGGCGCAGTTTGCCGAGCACATGCATCTGCGGGTGATTCGGGTCGATGCCCGCGAACGTTTCTTCGCAGCTCTGGCCGGGGTTGAAGATCCAGAAGCCAAGCGCAAGATCATCGGTGGACTGTTCATCGAAGTGTTCGAAGAAGAAGCCACCCGTCACGGCGATGTGCGCTGGCTGGCCCAGGGCACCATCTATCCCGATGTCATCGAGTCGGCCGGCTCCCGAACCGGCAAGGCCCATGTGATCAAGTCGCACCACAATGTCGGCGGCCTGCCCGCGCGCATGCGCATGGGCCTGGTCGAGCCGCTGCGCGAGCTGTTCAAGGATGAAGTGCGGCGCATGGGCGTAGCCCTCGGGCTGCCGCACTCGATGGTCTATCGCCATCCCTTCCCCGGCCCGGGCCTGGGTGTGCGCGTGCTCGGCGAGGTCAATGCGGCGGCGGTGGACGTGCTGCAACGGGCCGATCACATCTTCATCGAGGAACTGCGCCGCGCCGATCTCTACGACAAGGTCAGTCAGGCCTTTGCCGTGTTTCTGCCGGTCCGTTCGGTCGGCGTGGTCGGCGATGCCCGCGCCTACGAGCCGGTGATCGCCCTGCGCGCCGTCGAGACCATCGATTTCATGACCGCGCACTGGGCCCACCTGCCCTACGCCTTCCTCGACCACGTCGCCCGTCGTATCGTCAACGAAGTCCGCGGCGTATCCCGCGTGGTCTACGACATCTCCGGCAAGCCGCCGGCGACGATTGAGTGGGAGTAGGAAGAGCGGGAAGACGGGAAAAGGAAAATGGAAAAGGGAAGAGCGGCAGGCCGGACGCTGTTGTGGTCATGAGCATCGAAGCTGACGGAAATTCGACAAGGTCTGGCGCCTCCTTCCCTGTGGGAGCGGGCTCTGCCCGCGACGTCTGTTGGCAACGCCGGTGACTCTTGTCGCGGGCAAAGCCCGCTCCCGCAGGGGTGATGGACGCCGTCGACTACACCCCCACTCGGCGTCATTGCGAGCCACCTGTGTTTGCCCGACACTGCGCAAGGGCCATGAACCCCAAGCGTCATTGCGAGCGCAGCGAAGCAATCCAGTGCTTCTGAGGCCGTGCTTCTGGATTGCTTCGCTGCGCTCGCAATGACGCCTGACGGGTGTTATCGGCTTTACGCTACCAATTTCCCGCATTGCACTCATGACGCCCGACCACTCCCACTGGATGACCGAAGCGCTGGCACTGGCTGATGCCGCCGAAGCCTTGGGCGAGGTGCCGGTGGCGGCGCTGGTGGTGCTGGATGGAGTGGTGATCGGGCGCGGCTACAATCGCAATATCGTCGACTGTGACCCGAGCGCCCATGCCGAGATCGTGGCCATGCGCCAGGCCGGTCAAGCTGTGGGTAATCACCGTCTGGTAGGCGCCAGCCTGTATTGCACGCTGGAGCCGTGCATCATGTGTGCCGGGGCGATCATCCACGCGCGGCTGGCGCAACTGGTCTACGCGGCGGATGATCCCAAGACCGGCGCGGTCGGCAGCGTCTTCGACGTCATTGCCGATCCGCGTCACAACCATCGCGTGGAAGTGATCCGCGGCGTTCTGGCGGAAGCGGCCGGAGAGCGCCTGCGGGAGTTCTTTCGGCGCAAGAGACAACTGGAAAAGGAACAGCGGAACCGTGACTGAAGCCGTGCAGATTCAAGCGGACCACCTGATCTGGATCGACCTGGAAATGACCGGGCTGGATACCGATCGCGACGGCATCCTCGAGATCGCCACGCTGGTCACGGACAAACAACTGAACGAACTGGCCGAAGGTCCGACGCTGGCCATAGCCACGCCGCTGGAACGCCTGCAGGCGATGGATGGCTGGAATCGCAATCAGCACGGCAAGAGCGGCTTGTGGCAGCGCGCCCTGGAATCCACCATCACGCTGGCGGAGGCCGAAGCACAGACGCTGGCCTTTCTGCGCCAGTGGCTGCCCGAGCGCACTTCACCGATGTGCGGAAACTCGATCTGCCAAGACCGCCGCTTCCTGCACCGGGAAATGCCGCAGCTGGAGCAGTTCTTCCACTACCGCAACCTGGACGTCAGCTCGGTCAAGGAACTGGCCAAGCGCTGGGCGCCGCAGATCATGAGCGGCTTCCAGAAATCCGGTGCCCACCTGGCCATGTCCGACATCCGCGATTCCATCGCCGAATTGCGCCATTACCGCCGCTACATGGGCGAGCTGGGCGGGAATGTGCTGCCGTAAATCAGGCTGTGGTGCGCGGACTCCAAATCTTGTAGCCCGATGTGCGGCGCAGCCGCTCACCGGGGCTCTTGGCACCGCGCTCCCGAACCGCGCTGCACGCAGCAGAGCCGTCACGTAGACCCTTCGGGTCAACGTGACCTACAGCCAAACTCCTGGCCTGTCGGGGCAAGAGCGTCCAGACAAGTCTGGACCTACAGAAGCCGGATGCCCTTCTCCGCGCCCTCCGCGTCTCTGCGTGATCCCGCCTCTAGCGACAACCGACAACCGTTCGTTTCTGCAGCAGAGCCGTCACGTAGACCCTTCGGGTCAACGTGACCTACATCCGAACTCCTGGCCTGTCGGGGCAAGAGCGTCCAGACAAGTCTGGACCTACAGAAGCCGGGTGCCCTTCTCCGCGCCCTCCGCGCCTCCGCGTGAGCCCGCCTCTAGCGACAACCGACAACCGGCAACCGACAACGGTTCGTATCTGGAGCAGAGCCGTCACGTAGACCCTTCGGGTCAACGTGACCTACGTCCAAACTCCTGGCCTGTCGGGGCAAGAGCGTCCAGACAAGTCTGGACCTACAGAAGCCGGGTGCCCTTCTCCACGCCCTCCGCGCCTCCGCGTGAGCCCGCCTCTAGCGACAACCGACAACCGGCAACCGACAACTGCTCTAGAGCTCAGGCTCGTACTTGTAGCCCACACCGTAGATGGATTTGATTGGGTCACTGCCGGCTTCCGTTTCCTCGAACTTGCGGCGCACGTTCTTGATGTGGCTGTCCACGGTGCGGTCCGAGACCACGCGGTGATCGACATAGAGCTGCTCCAGCAGCTGCGCCCGCGACATCACATGTCCGGGTCGGTGCACCAGAGCCTTGAGCAGCCTGAATTCCACCGGAGTCAGGTCCAGCTTGCGCCCACGCCAATGCGCTTCGTAGCGATTCTCGTCCAGATCGAGGCCGGTCTGGGCGCTGTTGCCGGCAGCGTGCTGCCAGTCGTGGCTGCGCCGCAGCAGGGCACGAACGCGGGCGACCACTTCCCTCGGGCTGAAGGGTTTGCAGATGTAGTCATCCGCGCCTAGCTCCAGTCCCAGCAGCCGGTCGATCTCCTCCACGCGGGCGGTGATCATGATCACCGGCAAGGTGGAAAACTGCCGCAGTTCCCTGCAGATGGTGAGGCCATCGGTGCCGGGCAGCATCAGATCCAGCAACATCAGATCCGGCGGATTCAGGCGCAGTGCCGGCAGTGCGTCGTCGCCGTGTTCGATCAGATCGACGGTGGCGCCGTCAGCGACCAGGTAGTCGCGGAGCACCGCTGCCAGCTTGGGCTCGTCTTCGACTATGAGCACGCGTTTACCGTGAATCTGACTCATGATCGCGGCCATTGAATATGGATGGCGACGCCGCCCAGCGCCGAGGCTTCGGCGTGCATGGTGGCGCCATGGGCATCGACGATACGCCGCGCGATGGCCAGGCCCAAGCCGGCGCCACCGGCCGCCCGCGAACGCGAGGCATCGGCGCGATAGAGCGGATCGAACATCCGCTGCAGCGAGTCGGCCGGCACGCCGGGCGCCGAATCCTCCCAGCACAGCTGCCAAAGACCATCGCTTTGCCGCAAGGACACTCTGACCATTCCGCCACGATCGGTGTAGCGACAGCTGTTCGCCGCCAGATTGGCCCACAGCTGCGCCAGACGGCCGGCATCACCGCGTATCGGCGCCGATTCCGGCAGTTCCGACTCCACGGTCAGACCAGCCTTTTCGAATGCTGCAAGCTGGGAATGCAAGGCCTCCCGCAGCTGTTCGGCCAGATCCAGCGACTCGAAGCGATAGGCCAGCGCGCCAGCGTCGGCCAGCGACAGCTGATAGAGATCATCGACCAGGCGCGAGAGCCGTTGTGCTTCCGCCGACAGCGACTTGAGCGCATCGCGATTGACCGGGCGCACACCGTCTTCCAGCGCATCGAGTTCGGCCCGCATGACTGCGATCGGGGTACGCAACTCGTGGCTGATCTCCGCTGTCCAGCGCTGACGCGCATTGCGGTTCTGCTGCAGCGCTTCGGCCATGGCATTGAAATCCCGTGCCAACTCGCCGATCTCGTCACCGCGATCCATCGACACCCGGGCTGCATAGTCACCGCCGGCGATGCGTTGGGCGCTGTCAGCCATGCCGCGCAAGGGCTGAGCCAGGCGCCGCGCGAAGACCATCGATGCCAGCGAAGCCAGCAGCAGCACCAGCAGTGCCGTCACCACGCCGCTGCGCAACTGCGATCGGGCAAAATCCAGATCGAAGCTGCTTTCCAGTCTGGGCAGGGGCTGATACGCCAGCAAGCCGACCTGCTGCCCGTTGACCTGAATGGGCAACAGCACCGAGCCCGGCCAGCTGTCGGGTGGGCCGATCACCGCGGCATTCTGCTCATCGTAGAGCGCATAACGCGCGACCAGTTCGTCCCCGCCTGGCCCTCGTCGTGGCGGCGGCGGACGCTCGGGTGGCGGTGGACGTCGCTGACCTTCGCGCGGACGGTCCTGCTCATCGAATTCACGCTCACGCCTGGGCGGCGGGCCGTCATCGACTGGATCTCGCCTGCCATCTTCTGGCGATCCAGGCGGCGGCGGACGCCGTTGACCCTCGCGCGGCCGCTCTTCAGGATCAAAACCGCGCTCACGCCGGGGCGGCGGACCGTCCGCGCCCGGACCTCGCCTGCCACCCTCGGGCGGCCCGGAACGCAGCCCATCCTGCCAGCGCGGCGGCGGACGCCGGTCATCGGCGGGCTCCGGCCCCTCCAGATCGAGCAATTGCCGAAACAGCCGCGGATTGCGGCGCAGGCGCTCCCAGCTGCCGTGACTCCGATATTCGGCCGCCAGGGTCGGGATCAGTCCTTCAGCGCGCTCCCGGTTCAACTGATTGACATAGTCCAGCAAGCCGCTCTGAAAGCTGCGCTGCTGCACCAGCAGCAATGCCGCCAGCGCCAGCAGGGTCGCCAGTGCGGTCAGGGCGAACATCCGGTGCCAGAGTCTGATACGTACCATGAGCGCAACATCGAGGATCAACGCGCAAATTAGCGCGAATGGGCTAGGCTCACCATGGCTTTGCGGCGAATCCTCCGGTTCTCCACAATGTCCGGGCGCCAACCGCCAGTTCCGACTTTGGAATCCGAAGCCTAGCGGGCCTGTTTCAGGATCTCGGCCACGTCTTCAGGCAAGCCGGCATCGAGAATGCGCCGCTTCAAGGCCAGCAGCGGCTTGCGCTGCAGTCTGGACAGGGTCTCTTTCAGTTCGAGGATGCCACGTGGGTGCAGGCTGAAATCGCACAGCCCCAGCGCCAGCAGCAGCGCCGTGAAGCGGGTGTCGCCAGCCATTTCCCCGCACAGGGACACCGGCTTGCCAAGGGCTGTGGAGGTATCGATGACGGCACTGATCAGGCGCAGCACCGAGGGATGCAAGGGCTGATACCAGCGCGAAACCGCCTGGTTGCCACGGTCGATGGCCAGCGTGTACTGAATCAGATCATTGGTGCCGATCGACACGAAATCGAGGATTTCCACCATCCGCGGCGCCGCGATCGCCGCCGCCGGCACTTCGATCATGCCGCCGACGGGCACATGGTCCTGATAGCGGATGCCGGCGGCGCTCAGCTCCTCCTCGACCTCGCGGATCAGCGCGCGCGCCTGCAGCGCATCACCGGGACCGCCCAGCATCGGCAGCAACATGTTGACGGGCCCGTAGATCGCAGCGCGCAATATGGCCCGAACCTGGGTCTTGAACAGCTCCGGAAACTTCAGACTCAGACGGATGCCACGCAGACCCAGCGCCGGATTCGGTTCATCGTGATCCTGCCCCAGCGGCAGCTGCTTGTCGGCACCGATATCCAGCGTGCGCAGCGTCAGGGGATGTGCATCCATGCGTTTGACGGCCTCGACATAGGCCAGGTACTGCTCCTCTTCCTCAGGCGGCGTCTGCCGGTTCAGATAGAGGAATTCGGTGCGAAACAGACCGATACCGGCAGCGCCATGCTTCAGCGCCAGATCCAGATCCTTGGGCTGCTCGGCGTTCGCCCACAGGCGAACGGCCTGCCCGTCACCGGTCAGCGATGCGGCGCCAGCCAGACGCAGCAACTGCGTGGCGCGGCGCTTGAGTTCGTACTGGCGCTCGCGATAGCGGGTCAGGCGTTCGCCATCGGGGTCGATCAGGGCAAAGCCGCGGTCACCGTCCACGATCAGCAACTGGCCCTCATGCACCATTTGCCGGGCGCCGCGCACGCCGACCACACAAGGTACGCCCAGCGAGCGCGCCAGGATCGAACTGTGCGACAGCTGGCCGCCGGTTTCGATGATGAAGGCCGCCAGTCCACGTTCGGCCAGCCCGCTGAGTTCCGCCGGCTCGATGTCATCGGCCACGATCACGGTGTCATCGAGCGCGTCCTCTTCGGCAAAAAGGTTGCGCACCGAACGGTTGGCCAGGGCCGCCTGGATGCGTTTGACGACCTGATCGACATCATCGCGGCGGGCCCGGAAGTAGTCGTCCTGCATCTGCTCGAAAGCCGCGAACAGCTGGTCGCGAGCCTGTTTAAGCCCCCATTCGGCATTGCAGGCACGGGCGCGGATGAACTCGACCGGCGCCTCAACCAGGGCATCATCCTCGAGCATCATCAAGTGGGTGCCGATGAAGTCACGAACTTCGCTGGCGACCTGCGCACCGAGGCGCTCGGCCACCACGGTCAGCTCCACCCGCGCCGCAGCCACCGCCGCCCGGTAGCGATCAATCTCGGCGCCGACGTGATCCGGATCCAGAGTGTATTCGGGAATCTCGATGCCGCCGCTTTCGAGCACTCGGGCGCGGCCAATGCCGATACCCCGGGAAGCGCCCTGCCCGCTCAGAATCAGGGCCATGGCGCCCCCCATCGTTCCGAGTACGGGGTGGAAGAAATTTCGGTCAGTGCACAGGCATCCGCGATGCGGTCGCCGCTGCGCCGCAGGTGGAAGGAAGATGCTGGAGCACCTGCGCTGTTCAATGCCTGTCAGTCCGGTTCGTCAAAGCGGCGTTCGAACAGATCGATCACCGCAGCCAGTGCAGCTTCCTCATCATCGCCATGGGCGCGTACCGCTACTGTGACACCTTTTGCTGCGGCGAGCATCATCACGCCGAGGATGCTCTGCGCATTGACCTCACGCCCGCGGCAGATCAGCGAGACCTTGGACGTGTAGCGTCCGCTCAGCTGTACCAGCTTGGCAGCCGCACGCGCGTGCAGCCCCAGGCGATTGCTCACTACCAGTTCGTGTTCAACCATCGATCACCACTCCCGATCGGCCACCATCACGGGCCACCTCGGCCAATTCCTGCAAACCCTTTTCCGGATAGGTGAGCACTCGCAGCAGCATCGGCAGATTCAGCCCTGCAACCCGCAACAGCGTGCGACCCGGTTCATGTTCGGCGGCCAGATTGAAAGGCGTGGCCCCGTAGATATCGGCCAGCACCAGGACTCCCTGACCCTCGTCCAGTTCGCGCAATTCCTGGCGCAGCGTTCGCGTACAGATCACACCATCGCCCACGTCCCAGGGCACTTCAAACACGCCGACCTTGAGCGGCATGACCCGGATCACCCGGCGTGCCGCCGCCAGCATGCAGCTGGCGATGCCCTCGTGAGTCACCAATAGCACGCCCACGCTCACGGCGATGCCCTCATGCCAGTTCGCGATGGAAACACAGCACTTCGCCACCGAGTTGCCGGAATCGCTCCTGCAGACGCTCGGCGATGTACACCGAGCGATGGCGGCCGCCGGTGCAGCCTATGGCAATGGTCAGATAGCTGCGCTCGGAAGGATCGAAGCGCGGCAGCCAGCGCCTGAGAAAGCGCTCGACGTCATCGATGAACTCACCCACCTCCGGGCGGCCCTCGAAGAACTCGCCCACGGCGGCATCGCGACCGGACAAGGGTCGCAGACGGGGCTCCCAATGCGGGTTCGGCAAGGCCCGGGCATCGAACAGGAAATCGGCCTCGTTGGGCACCCCGCGCTTGAAGGCAAAAGACTCGAACATCAGGGACACGCCGCTGGCGCTGATCCCCATCGCTTCCAGTATTCGCCGCCGCAACTGATAGACATTGAGTTCGCTGGTATCGATCTCGGCGTCCGCGATCTGCTTCACCGGTTTCAGCACCACGCGCTCGCGGGCGATGGCATCGCTGAGGGACATGCCCTCGCAACCCAGAGGATGCCGGCGCCGGGTCTCGCTGAAGCGCTTCAGCAGCACTTCGTCGCGGGCATCGAGGAATACCAGGAAGGGCGGCAGTCCGAGCTCCGCCAGTTGCGAAAAGGCGCGCGGCAGCTCGCCGGGATCGCCACCCGCGGTGCGCGCATCGATACCCACCGCCACCCGCGGATAACGCGCCTCACCTGCCCCCAGCGCGTGTTCGGCCAGCGCCGGCAGCAGGCTCGCCGGCAGATTGTCGATGCAATAGAAACCCAGGTCCTCGAGCGTCCGCAGCGCCACGCTCTTGCCGGATCCGGAAGAACCGCTGACGACCGCAAGGCGCACCTTGCCGCTGGTTTCGGGGCTGGAGCTGTCTACCATGTGCGCTGCCGCTTCATCGTGTGTGCCTGTCGATCCACAAAAGTCTGGGCGGCGTCGATACCCTTGCTCTTCAGCACGTGGTTTCGGACCGCTGCTTCCACCAGCACCGCCAGATTGCGGCCGGCAGCGACCGGCAGCACCAGTCGCGGCACATCCACCTCGAAGACCTTGATGCTGCTGACGTCACCATACAGGCGCTTCATGGCATCGTGCTGGCCGTCATCCAGCGTGGGCCCGAGATGCACGATCAGGCGCAGATACTTGTTGCGCTTGACCGCAGTGTCGCCAAACATCTCGCGCACATTGAGCACTCCCAGGCCACGGACCTCCAGGCAGTCGCGCAGAATCTCGGGGCAGGTGCCGTCGATGACGTCGGGTGCCACCAGCGTGAACTCGGGTGCATCGTCGGCCACCAGACGGTGTCCGCGCGTGATCAGTTCCAGGGCCAGCTCGCTCTTGCCGGCGCCGGCTTCCCCGGTGATCAGCACGCCGATGGAATAGACCTCGAGGAAAACACCATGCAGGGTCGTCTGCGGCGCCAGAGAGCGCGCCAGATGGTATTGCAGATAGGTGAGCACATCATGGCCGCGCTTGCCGGTGCGCCAGATCGGAATGCGTGAGCGGCGCGCCGAACGGAGCACGTCTTCAGGCGGCTCCAGACCGCGCGCGAACACCAGTGCAGCCGGCTGCAGCTTGATCATCCGCTGCACATTGGTGCGCCGCGCCGTGACCCCGAGCGCATCCAGAAAGGCCAGTTCCTCGGCGCCCAGAATCTGGATCTTGTTGGGGTGAATCAGATTCAGATAGCCGACCAGGGACGGACGCCGCTGCTTGCCCTCGGCGATCTCGATCTTGCGATCAGCACCCACCGACTTGCCGACCCAGGTCAGCTCCAGCCGCGAGCGGACATCGTCAAACAGCTCCTGCGCAGTCAATGAACGCGTCATGGGCTAATTCCGGGGCCAGGGCTGATGATTCAGACGGTACTGAACTGCAGGGTGCGCTCACTCAGGCGTTCGAACAGCTGTTGCGAATCGGTGGCCGAGCGCAACTCCTCACAGACTTCCGGGTGGCTGAACAACTCGGCCACCTGCGCCAGCAGCGCCAGATGCTGATCGGTGAAGTGCTCAGGCACCACCAGCGCCAGCAGCAGATCGACCGGCTCACCGTCCGGCGCATCGAAATCGATGCCGTCCTTGAGGCGCACAAAGGCGGCCGTGGGCTGGATGTCGCTGGCCACGCGCCCGTGTGGGATGGCCACACCCTGCCCCAGACCGGTGGACCCCAGATGCTCGCGCGCGATCAGCGCTTCGAAAATGGAACGCTGTACGCCTGAGTCATGATCAGCAGACAGCAGGTCCGCCAACTGCTCCAGTAGTCGTTTCTTGCTGCTGACGCGCAGGTCGGCAACGACCCGGTCCCGGGCGAGGATGTCGATAAGTTGCATGGTCAATAGTCAGAGGTCAAAACCGTCGGCCACGGTGCTGCGGTGCTCGCTGACACGCTCCTTGTGGCGCACCAGTTGCCGGTCGAGCTTGTCGACCAGTCCATCAATCGCGGCATAGGCATCCTGTCCCTCTGCCTTGGCAAACACGGTCTTGCCGCGCAGGTTGACCGTGGCCTCGGCGTATTGCGCCAGCTTTTCAGTCCCCATGATGACGTGCATATCGATCACTTTCTCGAAAGGTTCCACCAGACGAAGCATCTTGGTCTGCGCATAGCTCTTGAGCGCATCGGTAATGTCCAACTGATGGCCGGAGATGGTGAGGTTCATGGATAGACTCCTCTACAGATGAGCGGTTTCAGGGACGAAACCGCGGATGCGTGCGCCGGAGGCCCGACCGGGGTCCGAGTGATCCGAGCTTGCCTGGATGCAATGGACTCATGTCAGCCTGACCGCACACGTTCGTTGGATGAGGGAATACGCAGGGCTTCACGATACTTGGCGACGGTACGTCGCGCCACCAGAATGCCACGACGTTTCAATAATTCCGAAATGCTGCTGTCCGATAGCGGTTTCTGAGCGGGCTCGTCGTCAATCAGCTTCTTGATCATGGCCTGGATCGCGGTGCTGGAGGCTTCTCCGCCATCTCGGGTGGAAACATGGCTGGAGAAGAAATACTTGAACTCAAAGGTACCGCGTGGCGTGTGCATGTATTTGCGCGTGGTCACACGACTGACCGTGGATTCATGCATGCCGATTTCCTCGGCCACCTCGCGCAGTACCAGCGGCCGCATGGCCTCCGGACCTCGCTCCAGAAAGGCCTCCTGGCGATCGACAATCACCCGTGCCACCTTGAGCACGGTCTGATCGCGCTGCTCCAGGCTCTTCAGCAGCCAGCGGGCTTCCTGCAACTGCCCCTTCAGGGCGGTGCCTTCGTCACGGCCGCACTGACGCAAGAGGTTGGCGTAGTGGTCATTCACCCGCAACTTGGGTGCCGCACCCGGATTCAGCCCCACCTCCCAATGGCCACGAAGCTTCTGCACGTACACATCCGGCACCACGTGCTCCGCGGTCATCGCCGAAAACCGGGAACCTGGTTTGGGTGACAGACCGCGGATCAGCCGGATCGCGGCCTCCAGCTGCACTTCGGACACGTCCAGATCGCGTGCCAGGCGGGCACGATCGTGCCGCGCCAGGAATTCCAGATGCGTGGCGACCAGCCGCAAGGCCAGCGCCTGTGCCGGATGGTCTTCGTACTGGAACAACTGAACCGACAGGCATTCGCGCAAATCACGACTGGCGACGCCCACCGGATCGAGCTGCTGGACAAAATGCCGCACTGCCGCCACTTCGTCGGCATCGACGCGGTGTTCGGGGGCTACGGCGGCAATGATCGCCTCATCGGCTTCGGTCAGATAGCCGTCGTCATCGAGCCCTTCGACGATGGCATGGGCGATCGCCAGATCGCGCGGGCTGAGATGCGACAGATGCAGTTGCCAGAGCAGATGATCGCCGAGGTCCGGCACCGCGGCGAAGCGCGAATCGCCCTCACCGCCGTCGTCCTGATCGTTGCGCGATCCGGAGGCGTATTCCGGCATCTCGAAGTCGGCCTGATCGCGCCAGTCCTCTTCTGCGGCGGCCTCGGCTGCAGATTCGGGACTGTCGCTATCGGACGATGCCTCGGGCGCGGGCGCCTCAGTGCTGTTTGCAGCGTCCGATTCGTTGCCACCGCCTTCGACGTCATCCCATTCCAGCATGGGATTGCTTTCCAGGGCCTGCGCCAGTTCGGTCTGCAGTTCCAGCGTGGACAAGGTCAGTAGTCGGATCGCCTGCTTCAGCTGCGGGGTCAACGTCAGCTGTTGGCCGATGCGGAGTTGGAGACTTGGCTTCATGCTCTTAGTCTGCGTGCCGCGCGCAGCGGATGCCAGTGGTTGGAGTCCATATCGTCCGTTTTTGAGCGTGTAGGAGCGACCTCGCGTCGCGACCAGCTGACCTCACGTCCGCAACAGCGGTCGCGCCGCAAGGGCGCTCCTACAGTTGGACGAATCCGGCGCTGCGCTTACGCGGAACGCAAATCAATAATTTACGACATGGGTTCATGGAGAGGAGCGCAACGATCAAGCAATCCAGTGCCCTTGAACCAGAGCGACTGGATTGCTTCCCCCGGATCAAGTCCGGGCTCGCAATGACGCCAGTTCAGGGCCCATGCGCGATGTCAGGACACGATCATCGCGATGCCGGTGGCGCCGCAAGGGCGCTCCGACTCCACCAAAGAAAATGGCGCCACGCGGGCGCCATTTCCCATAGCGTCAGCCCTGGCCTCAGGGGCGCAGTGCCAGCGCCGGATCTTCTTTCTTGACCACCTGCAGATCGCTCTTGCTGACACCCAGCCAGAGCAGGATCGGGTTGCAGAAGAAGATCGAGGACAGCGTGCCGATGAACACACCGAAGATCACGGTGATGGCAAAGCCCTCGACCGCCGGACCGCCGATCAGATACAGCGAGAACAGCGCGAAGAAAGTCGTCAGTCCGGTAATGATCGTGCGCGACAGGGTGTTGTTCACGGCCTTGTTGATGGTCTCCTCCGGCGCCAGCTTGCGGGCACTGCGGAAGATTTCACGCACCCGGTCAAACACCACCACCTTGTCGTTGATCGAGTAACCAGCGATCGTCAACAAGCCCGCCAGCACCGTCAAGTCGAAATTCAGCCCCAGCAAGCAGACAAAGCCCAGGCTGATGATCACGTCGTGGATTTCACCGGCAATTGCTGCCAGGCCAAAACGCCACTCGAAGCGCATGGCCACGTAAAGCATGATCGTGAGGATGACGAAGACCACCGCGATCACGCCACTCTCGGTCAGTTCCTCGCCTACCTGCGGGCCGACGAACTCACTGCGCTTGATGGTGGCGCCGAGCCCGGCGTCATTCAGCGCCTTGCCGACGCTCTCGGCCATTTCACGCTGGCGATCGGCATTGGCTTCGCCCTTGGCGATGGGTGGCAGACGCATCGCGGCTTCGCGCGCGCCGCCGATGCTCTGCACTGTGAAGTTCTTGAAACCAGCCTGATCAAGTGCCGAGCGCACCTTGTCGACTTCCACCGGCTGCGAGAACTCGGCTTCAACCAGCGTTCCGCCAGTGAAGTCCAGAGCCAGATTCAGGCCGCGCACGCCCAGCAACACTATGGACGCCACGAACAGGAAAACGGAAATCGCCACCGTGACGTTGCGCCAGCGCATGAACTGGATGTTGGCATTCGGATTGAAAAATTCCATGTTGAGCTCCTGGTGTCGTTCGCGGATCAGACCGAGATCGACGAGACTTTGCGGCGATTGCCGTAGATCAGCGACATGATCATCTGCGTCACCATGACCGCACTGAACATCGAGGTCAGAATGCCGGTCAGCAGCGTGACCGCGAAGCCCTTAACCGGACCGGCGCCGAATGCAAACATCGCCACGGCAGCGAACAAGGTGGTCAGGTTGGCATCCAGAATCGTACCCCAGGCCTTTTCATAGCCAGCCCTCAGCGAGTTGACTGGCGAATTGCCCGAGCGGATTTCCTCGCGGATACGTTCGGCAATCAGCACGTTGGCATCCACCGCCATACCCAGGGTCAGCACGATACCGGCGATGCCTGGCATGGTCAGCGTGGCCCCCAAGGCACTCAGAACGGCCAGCAGCAGCAGCAGATTCACCACCAGACCGACGACCGCAACCACACCCACCAGTCGGTAGTAGAGGATCACGAACACGCAGATCAGGACGAAGCCGATCACCGTGGCCTCCATGCCGCGCTTGATGTTGTCCGCACCCAGGCTGGGGCCGATGATGCGCTCCTCGATGATGTCCACCGGCACTGCCAGCGAGCCGGCGCGCAGCAGCAAGGCCAGGTCCTTGGCGTAGGTCGAACTTTCAAGGCCCGTGGTCTGGAACTTGTTGCTGAAAACACCGCGGATGCTGGCGACACTGATGACGGTCTGGGTTTCCTTGGAGGAACGCACTTCCTTGCCATCGACAATCTTGAACTCGGGAATACGCTCGATGTAAACCACCGCCATCGGCCGACCCACGTTCTCGCTGGTGAAATCCAGCATGCGCGAGCCGCCAACCGAATCCAGTGTCACTGACACCATCGGCGTTCCGCTCTGCTGGTCGTAACCGCTGGTGGCATCGACCAGCTGATCGCCGGTGGCGATGACCTCTTTCTTCAGCAGAACCGGGCGACCGTTCTTCTCGTAATAGAGCTTGGAATCGGGAGGTACCCGGCCGGTGGTTGCAGCTTCCTCGGCATTGGCCGTGTCATTGACCGCGCGGTATTCCAGCGTGGCAGTGGCACCGAGAATCTTCTTGGCTGCAGCCGTATCCTGCACGCCTGGCAGCTGCACGACGATTCGAGTCTGGCCCTGCTGGGCAATGATCGGCTCGGCCACGCCCAATTCGCTGACGCGATTGCGCAAGGTGGTGACGTTCTGCTCGATGGTGTGCTTCTGCGCCTCGGCAATCTTTTCGGGCTTGATTCGGGCAAGCAGCAGGGTGTCGGAACTGACGGCTTCCTCGACGAGCAGGTCGGGCGACTTCTCGGCCAGCTCGGTCACCGCCTTGTCCCGATCAGCATTGGTGATCAGCTGTATCGAGAGACCGTCGCGAGTCGGCGTGACGCTGCGATACGCGATCTTGGCCGTACGCAGAATCTGGTACACCTCGCTGACATAACGCTCCTCCAGCTTGGTCCGCGCTGCCGCCTGATCCACCTCCATCAGAAAGTGAACGCCGCCCTGCAGGTCCAGGCCCTTGGTCACCGGACGGGCGTGGATGGCACGCAGCCAGCCAGGCACCGTAGAGGCCAGATTCAGCGCGACGGTGTAGTTCTGGCCCAGATCTTCCTTCAGCGCGGTTGAAGCCTTGAGCTGCAGATCGGCATCGTCAAAGCGCACCATCAGGCGATCTTCGGTACGAGACACGCCGAAGTACGGAATTTCCTTGCCCTTGAGCGTGCCCTCGACGCGCCCTTCCAGGGCAGCATCAATGGTCGCGCCACGGCTCGCTGAAATCTGGATGGCCGGTTGCTCAGGAAAGGCATTGGGCAGCGAATACAGGCCCGCCAGTACGATCAGCACGACCACCAGGCCGAGCTTCCACTTAGGATATTCGAACATCGATCACCCCGATCGAGGCTACAGAAACGTAGGGATGGTTAGGAACCTGGCAAAGCTCAGGCGGATTTGTAGGTGCCCTTGGGCAAGACCGCGCCGAGCGCGTGCTTCTGCACCTTGATACGCACACCCTGCGCGACTTCCAGGGTCACGAAACTGTCGCCGACTTCCTCGATGCGGCCAAGAACGCCGCCGGTGGTGACGATTTCATCACCGCGTCCGAGTGCCTCTACCATCTTCTTGTGGTCCGCCATGCGCTTTTGCTGCGGGCGGATCAGAAGAAAGTAGAAGATGGCGAAGAACACCAGCAACATGATGAGACTGGGCCACATGCTGGGCTGTTGCCCGGCGGCCTGCGCGTACGCGGGGGAAATCAAGAAATCCATGAAGTCCTGCTCGTTGGCGATGATGGGACGCGACAAAGTCACGGAATAGCCGCCTAGTATGCCACAGCCACCGGCTGCGGTTTCAGGCCTGCGGTTGTTACATCAGGGCGGCTCCAGAAACATCAAGACCCGATGAAGAGAGAAATCCGTCGGCATGCCGCCAGGGTCAACAGACATCTGTGGGAGCGGACTCTACTGTGGGAGCGGACTCTACTGTGGGAGCGGACTTTGTCCGCGATCAACCTTGCGGCAGTCCCGATCGCGGACAGAGTCCGCTCCCACAGGGCGCTGCGAACACCCTTTCCGGGGGCCAAAAAATGCGGCAGTGCACAACAAACACCCGGAGCGCGTGGAATATGCTGGCATCTCGCCTGCGCAGAAGGATTCTGATCGAGTGCGACTGAGGAGCTTGAGCGGCCTGGATGCCGGTTTCCTGTACCTGGAGGCCGCTGGCACTCCGATGCACGTCGGCAGTCTGATGCTGCTGACCGCACCGAAGAAGCGCGGTTACGATTTCCACAGCGCGGTGCAAGCACTGATTGCGGAGCGCTTGCCCAAGGCCCGCGCGCTCAAACGGCAACTGGTCGAAGCGCCGCTGGAACTGGCGCACCCGATGTGGAGCGAGGCTAGGCATCTGGATTTGGACGCCCACATCGTGCGCGTGCGCCTGCCGCGCCCCGGGAATGAAAGCCAGCTGCTGCGTTGCGTATCCGAACTGCACGCCGAAATGCTGCCGCGCACTCGCCCGCTGTGGCAACTGGTGGTCATTGATGGCCTGGCCAGCGGCGAAGTGGCCCTTTATTCAAAAATTCACCATGCGCTGCTCGACGGCCAGGGCGGCATTGCCCTCGCCCAGGCGCTGCTCGATGTGGAGTCTCATATTCCCAAGCCCCGGGGTCCGGACGACACCTCGGCAGACGACGATTCGGCCCCGCGCAAGCGCGATCGCGCCAACACCGCGGTTCGGGCCACCGTGAACCAGTTTGCGCGCCTGATTCAGGCGGTACCGGCGACGCTGAAGATGGCGGGCCACGCACTCAGCGAGGCCGGCAGCCTGGTCGGACGATTGCGCGAAACCGTGCTGCTGGCGCCGAAGACCGCTCTCAACGTCCACATTGGCCCTGAACGTGCCTTTGCGGTCGCCAGCTTCGATCTGGCCCGGATCAAGCGCATCACCAAGGCCTTCGGCGTCAGCTTGAACGACGTCGTGCTGGCGATGGTCGCGCACGCCCTGCGTGAATACCTGCGCAAGCACGAGGCACTGCCGGACGAAGCGATGGTGGTCGCCATGCCGATCTCCCTGCGCGGCGCCGGCGATGGCGAGGCCAACAATCAGGTTTCGATGGTCCAGTGCCCGCTGCCCACGCACATCACCAACGCTGTGCAGCGGCTGCGGGCGATCAACGAATCCACGGCCGGCATCAAGAATCGCGTGGCCGCGGTCAAGGATCTGATACCGACCGACTTCCCGGGCCTGGCGGCGCCGATCTGGGCCTCCGGGCTGAGTCGACTGTGGGCTCGCGGCCGAATTTCGGAGCGCTTGCCGGCCCTGGCCAATCTGGTGGTTTCCAATGTTCCAGGACCCCCAGTTGATCTGTTTCTGGCCGGCGCCCGCCTGCGCCACTACTACCCGGTGTCGATCGTGACCCATGGTCTGGGCCTGAACATCACCGTACAGAGTTATGCCGGCAAGCTTGAGTTCGGCCTGATCAGCGCCAGGGATGTGGTGGAGCGTCCGGACACCATCGCCCGGGGTCTGTCACGTGGACTGGACGCACTGGAACGGAGCATCAAGGAATGAGTGTAGCCACAGCAAGGCAAAGCAAGGCCCAGCAAGGTCCGCAAGCCCCTTCGCGACTGTTGTTGGCGCTCGAGTCGCGCGCCGTATTCGAGTGGGCCTCCTTTGCACTGGCGTGGCCCTGGCTGAAACGGGCCCCCAAAGGCGACGGTCACCCGGTGCTGGTGCTGCCGGGCCTGGTGGCGGGCGACAGCAGCACCTGGCCGCTGCGCCGCTTTCTGGAAGAACTCGGCTACGTGGCCTATCCGTGGAAGCTGGGGGTGAATGTCGGCCCGCGTGGCGAGACCGTACCCAAACTGCTGGCGCGCGTGCGCAATATTCACCGCAAGCATGGTCGCAAGGTCAGCGTGATTGGCTGGTCCCTGGGTGGCGCCATGGCCAGAGCGCTGGGTGCACGCATGCCTGATCAGGTGCGCAACGTGGTGACACTGGGCTCACCGGTGCAGCCGCATCCCCACGCCACCAATGCCTGGAAGATCTTCGAGGCTGTCAGCGGCTGGCGCAGTGATGATCCGGAATTGCACGAAATGGCCAAGGCCAGCCCGCTGATGCCCAACACCTCGATCTTCAGCAAGGCCGACGGCATCGTCTCCTGGCGTGCCTCTCTGGCACCAGAAACTCCGCATAGCGAAAACATCGAGATCGCTGCCAGCCACCTCGGTATCGGCGTCAATCCGCTGGCGCTGTGGGCGATTGCCGATCGTTTGTCACAGCCCGAAGGTGACTGGAAACCCTTCGAGCGCGAGGGCGTGCTGCGCTGGCTGCTGTTCCGGCAGCCGCATCAGTTCCGCTTTGCGCAACTGCTCTGAGCAGCTGCGGTCCCAGGCTACCGACTTGGCGCAGCCCGTAGGGCGCGCAGCGCTCTCCGGGCGATGACGCGAAAAGCCCGGCGCATCGCCACGCGGCGCTCGCGGCCGACGCTTTGTGAATCAGGGCCCGGGGTAACGGACGTAGCGCGGCTCCGGCGCGCGTGGACTTTCGGGGGGCGTCAGCGGTTGCTCGCGCCGGCGGCCGCGACTGCGGCGGCCACAAGGCGCCGTGCCCCTCGCGTGCTCGGCCTCGGACACCAAAAATCTGGATGGCAAAGACCCGTCCTGATCCCAGCGCCCCCCAGGTTCAAGCCCCGCGCGCGCAGTCAGGCCGATACAAGCGCAGGCATTGGGCGGCCTTCTGCGCGATTTGTTCCCTGCTTCTGCAAACTCCCTCCACAGTTGCCGAGCACACTGTACTCACTGCCGAAGACATGATCGGCCGACTGGAGATCAGAATGACCCGACACTGGATACTGCTCGCAACCCTGCTGTTTGCCCCATTGCTTCAGGCCCAGCCAGCCCCCGAACGCGACCCCAGCCGCCTGCCACCACCGGTGGAGCACGTGCTGGAACAGTTGTCCCTGGATGCCGCCACTCGCACTCAGGTCAGAGAGACGCTGCTCCGCCAACGAGCCGAGCGTGAGCAGGCCGATGCCGGCTTGCGCGAGCGCCACCGCGCCGAGCTGGCGGCTTTGCTGACGCCCGATCAGCTGGTGGCCCTTGATGCGGCGCGCCCGCAGCGCGGACATCGCGGTGGTGACGGCCGTCGCCCGCCGCCGCCGCGTGCACCCTGAGAACCGGCCGAACTGCAGCGGAGCCTGCTCCGCCGCCCTGAAAGCGCAGACCCTGCCGAGCAAGCTCGGCACTACAAAGGCCTCGTACACCGCCGCTGTCGTAGAGCGGAGCTTGCTCCGCTGCTCTGGCTGGGCTTTGGCTCTTCCCGCCTGCCCGAACAGCACATCCTGCCGAGCAAGCTCGGCACTACAAAGGCCTCGTACACCGCCGCTGTCGTAGAGCGGAGCTTGCTCCGCTGCTCTGGCTGGGCTTTGGCCTTGGCTGTTCCCGCCTGCGCTCTACAAACCGTAGCGCCGCATCAGTGGGTAGGTTGGGCTAAGGCCGCAGGCCGTGCCCAACAATGTTGCGCCAGATCGTTGGGCACGGCCTGCGGCCTTTGCCCAACCTACGCCCTCGCCATTACCTGTCCAAACGGCATTGGAGCCTGCTCGGCACTACAAAGTGCCTCATACACCGCCGCTGTCGTAGAGCAGAGCATGCTCCGCTGCTCTGGCTGGGCTTTGCTGTTCCCGCCTGCGCTCTACAAACCGTAGCGCCGCATCAGTGGGTAGGTTGGGCTAAGGCCGCAGGCCGTGCCCAACAAAGTTGCGCCAGATCATTGGG
>JBFWOF010000006.1:0-142285 GCA_050250665.1 Lysobacterales bacterium
GGGCTGACTGGTTGATCTTGGGCCACGCCGGTGATGGGGCACGGGGCACGGGGCACGGGCCCACGCTCGTCGCGAGCTCTGACCACAACGTGAGGCAGTGTTTCCGATGGCTTACCCTTGCTTCAATGAAGAAACAAGCGGGGTGGGGGCGGCGGGGACACACAGCAAGCGCTGGGCAATCTTCCGGACCCATATCCTGACTCAATCCGGGCATGACTCCAATTCCGCGCCAAAGCCTGCCAATGGTCCGAGGCTGGGCCCGTGCCCCCTGCCCCGTGCCCCAACTCCAACGTGCGAACAACTGCACGAACCGAGACGGAGGGCCCTCCCAATCAGGCACTCGCCTGCGCCCTCAGTGCCCGCGCCACCCGCAGCTGGAAGCCGAGCTTGGTGATCAGCAGGCGCTCTTCGGTAGGTTTCTGCACCAGATCGTTGGCGCCGGCGCGCAGCAGGGCGGTCTGGTTGCTGGCGTTGTCGTCGCCGGTCATCACCAGTATCGGCAGCGTGCCCTTGGAATAGCCAAAACGCCCGCGCACCACTTCCAGCAGATCGCCGCCGGTCAATCCGCCCTTGAGATAGACATCGGTCAGGATGATGTCGGCACCGAGCCGCCCTTCGTCCTTGGCCTTGTCCAGAATCTCGATGGCATCTTCGACGCTGACCACGTGATTCACGGTCAGGCCGTGCTTTTCCATCATGCGCCGGGTGGCGACTGCCACCACGCGCGAGTCCTCCACATACAGCACATCCCCGGGCACCTGGCCTTCGGGACGGATATAGCCGCGGATGAAGGTGGACAGCGCCTGTGGTCCGAGCGATTTGTCGAAGTAGTCGGTGACATCGGCCGAGAGATCGCGATTCATCAGCCGTTCCTGCACATCGCCGGAAACGACCACGATAGGGATGTAGGCCTGCGGTGAGTGCTCGCGGATATAACGCGCCAGCTCCATGCCGTCCATATCGGGCAGGCGCAGCGCCATCGTCACCAGATCGACCACGCCTTCGGCCAGATGCGCCATGGCTTCCTCACCGGTACTGCAGGCGAGCACCGTGACGCCGGGCAGGTCCTGATGCAGCAGCTGGTCGATGATCTTGCGGACCACTTTGGATCCGTCGACAACCATTACCCGCGGCGTCTCGCTGGAAATGTGTCGAGTCACCGATGTTTCCATGCCCCAATCCCCTTCCCTGCCGTGCCCATGGGCGCTGTGATGATGCTGCAACAGCCGACTACCGCGGTTCGGCCTCCCGCAGGTGGCGCGCGCTGGCCAACCAGGCTCCGAGCCAGCCCAAGGCTGCACCATAGACTACCAACAGCAAGGCCCCCCGCAGCCCCGGGCCCTGTAACGAAAATCCCGCGCCGTAGCTTAGCGCAAGCTGATCCACCGCGGGCTGCACCGCCAGCAGGCCGGCATGAACCAGCGCCAGTGCCAGCAGGCCGCCGACCACGCCGTACCAGATGCCGATGTAGAGGAAGGGTCTGCGCACGTGCGCATCACTGGCGCCGAGCAGTTTCAGGATCAGGATTTCCTCGCGTTTCAGCGAAATTTCCAGGCGGATGGTATTGCCTACCACCAGCAGCACGGCGACCGCCAGGATCGCTGCGCCGAGCAGGATCGCCCGCCGCGCCAGTTCCAGCAGCGCCTCCAGCCGTTCCAGCCAGCGACGGTCCACCTGCACCCAGTCGACCTCTGGCCGGGTCGCCAGCTCCGCCTTGAAATCCTCCAGCCTGGAGACGCCAGCCGCCGTCAGCCGCACAATCACCAGCGCTGGCATCGGATTGGCGTCGAGTGCGCCCAGCGCTTCAGCGAAATCACTCATTTCCCGCAGCTCGGTCAGCGCGTCGTCAGAAGAACGCACTTCGGTATCCGCCACTTCCGGACGGCCGTCCAGCGCATCAGCCAGTTCCAGCGCCCGCTCCACCGGCTCGCCAGCTGCCAGGAACACGGTCAGATCGCCACTCGGACGCCACGACACGGCGGCCCGGTCGACCTGATCCAGTGCCAGGAAACCGAGCGCCGGCAACACCAGCGCCACCGCAATCACCCCCAGGGTCAGCAACTGTCCGAAGGGATCACGCAGCAGCCGCAGCAGACCGGCACGTATACCCTCGGCGTGCGATCGCGACCAGGCGCGGCGACGATTACCCGCAGGCCGCGCCAGTTCAACCGTCTCGGCCATACCAGTCCTCCGGACGGAAATCATCGATCATGCGCCCGCGGTCCAGCACCAGGGTGCGTTTGCGCATGCGCTGAATCAGCGGCAGGTCGTGACTGGCGATGATCACCGTGGTGCCCTGCTCCTTCAATTCAACGAACAGGCCCATGATCTCGGCAGCCAGCTTGGGATCGAGATTGCCGGTGGGCTCGTCGGCCAGCAACAGATCGGGGATGCCGACCATGGCCCTGGCAATGCCCAGGCGCTGCTGCTCGCCGGTCGACAGCTCGCCCGGCAACGCCGGCTCACGACCGCCCAGCCCGACCTGCTCCAGCGCGCGCGAGACCCGCGGCGCGATATCGGCCTCGGCAACGCCATCCAGCCGCATCGGCAGGGCGACATTGTCGAAGGCGCTGCGGTCGAGCAGCAGTCGATGATCCTGGAACACCAGGCCCAGACGCCGACGGTAGGCCGGCAGGCCGCGTCGGCGGACGTCGGCCAGACGCTTGCTGAAGACCTCGATATAGCCCTCGCTGGGACGCTCGATCAGTGCCAGCAACTTCAGCAGCGTGCTCTTGCCGGCACCGGAATGCCCGGTCACGTAGACCATTTCCCCATAGCCGATCTCGAAGCTGATATCGACCAGCGCCTCGCGCCCTTCGGCATAACGCTTGCTGACCAGTTCAAAGCGGATGGACATGGCAGATCCAACACCCAGATGCGCCGATTATGCGGAAGGCCGGGGCCGAATGGGCGAAGGACGAGAATTTGTCCGCAGATGTCGCCGATGTACGCAGATGGGAGCGAAAAATTGATCATGTTTGCCGCACCGGCGGACGCCACTGCATTCCTGACGCAATGCGCATCCGCCCCTGAACATCTGCGCCCATCTGCGTCATCTGCGGAAACACGCTTTCGGCCTTCAGGGCAAGGCTCGCCATGTCCCGTTAGACTCGTGCCCCTGCCGCCATTGGCGCGCCGCTGACCGGATGACCTGTCGAACATGGATGTTTCCCACCTCATAGACGGCCTCAACGCCGCCCAGCGCGAGGCGGTCAGCGCCGCGCCCGGTCATCTGCTGGTGCTGGCCGGCGCCGGCTCCGGCAAGACCCGGGTGCTGACCCAGCGGGTGGCCTGGCTGGTCGAGGTCGAAGGGGTGTGGCCGCATGCGATCCTGGCCGTGACCTTTACCAACAAGGCCGCGGCGGAAATGCGCGGCCGCTGCGAGCGACTGCTCAACCGCCCGACCCAGGGGCTGTGGATCGGCACCTTTCACGGCCTCGCCCATCGTTTGCTGCGCCTGCACTGGCGCGAGGCCGGACTGCTCGAGACCTTCCAGATCCTGGATGCCGACGACCAGCAACGGCTGATCAAGCGGGTGATCAGCGAACAGGGGCTGGATGACACCCGCTTTGTCGCCCGGCAGGGCACCTGGATGATCAACGCCTGGAAGGACGAGGGTAAACGCCCGCGCGACATCGATCCCGGCGACAACCCCGATCTGGCGCGCTGGATCGAGGTCTACCAGGGCTACGAGGCCTCCTGTCAGCGCCAGGGCCTGGTCGATTTTGCCGAACTGCTGCTGCGCAGCCACGAACTCTGGCTGACCCAACCGGCGCTGCTCGATCACTACCGACGGCGCTTCAGCCATCTGCTGGTCGACGAATTCCAGGACACCAACACCATCCAGTACGCCTGGATACGGATGCTGGCCGGCAGCAGCGCCCAGGTCTTTGCGGTGGGTGACGACGACCAGTCGATCTACAGCTGGCGCGGCGCCCGGGTAGCGAACATGCAGGCCTACACCCGCGACTTCCCCAACGTCAGCACCATCCGTCTGGAGCAGAACTACCGGTCCACCGGCACCATCCTGGCCGCCGCCAATGCCGTGATCAAGCGCAACAGCGAGCGCCTGGGCAAGGAACTGTGGACCGCCGCGGGCAATGGCGAACCGATCTCCATCTATGCCGCCTACAACGAACAGGACGAGGCCCGCTACGTGGTCGAGCGCATTCGCCGGGCGGTGGCCGAAGACATACGCCCCAGCGAAATCGCCATTCTCTATCGGGCCAACGCGCTGTCGCGGGTGTTCGAGGAGGAACTGATCCGTCACGGCGTCGCCTACCGCGTCTACGGCGGCCTGCGCTTCTTCGAGCGCGCCGAGATCAAGGATGCACTGGCCTATCTGCGCCTGCTGGCCAATCCGGCGGACGACGCCGCCTTCGAGCGCGTGGTGGCGACGCCACCGCGCGGCGTCGGCGACAAGACCCTCGAGGATCTGCGCCAGGCCGCGCGCGCCGGCGGCGTCTCCTTGCTCCAGACCGCGGCCGAAGCCAGCCGCTCCGGCACGCTCAAGGGCCGCGCCCGCGGCGGCATCGAAGCCCTGCTTAGCCTGTTTGCCAGCCTGCGCGAAACGGCCGACGGCGATGAGTCGCCGCGTCTGTACGAGCGACTGGAGGGTCTGATCGAGGGTAGCGGGCTGCGCGCCCACTACGCCGCGCAAAGCAAGCACGACGCCGATTCGCGGGTCGACAATCTGGACGAGCTGATCAGCATGGCCCGCGGCTTCGTGCTCAGCGCCGACGATGAAGCCGCCGGCATCAGCGAGATGGCGGCCTTTCTGAGCTACGCTGCACTCGAATCCGGCGAAGGCCAGGGCGAAGCCTGGGATGACTGCGTGCAACTGATGACCCTGCACGCGGCCAAGGGCCTGGAGTTTCCCTGCGTGTTCATGGTCGGCATGGAGGACGGTCTGTTTCCCAGCCAACGCGCCATCGACGAGGGCAGCAGCGCCCAGCTGGAGGAAGAGCGCCGGCTGGCCTATGTCGGCATCACCCGGGCCCGGCGGCAGCTGACGCTGAGCCACGCCGAATCGCGGCGCCTGCGCGGCATGGAAACCTGGAACCGGCCCTCGCGCTTCATCTCCGAGCTGCCACGCAACACCATCGTCGAGGTGCGCCCACGCGCCCAGCTCTCGCGCGGCGGCAGCTTTGGCCAGCCACGCAAGCAGGCCGCGCAGGATTGGGGCGACGAGCCCGGTATTGCGCTGGGATCGCAGGTCTCGCACGCGCAATTCGGCGAAGGCGTGGTCGTCGCCGCCGAAGGCCAGGGCAGCCACGCCCGGGTCCAGGTCAACTTCGAAGACGTCGGCAGCAAATGGCTGGTGCTGGCCTACGCCAATCTGGTGGTGCTGGGCTGACCGACGCGCAGCCGAGTGCCTCAGCACCGCTTTAGGCGTCATCGCGAGCCGCATGATTCTGCCCGACACTGCGCACGGGCCATGAACTGTAGGTTGGGCTAAGCGCAGCGTGCCCAACACCAGTGTCCATTGTTGGGCACGCTGCGCTTAGCCCAACCTACATCAACGACCACAAATCAACACGTTACGACACAGGTTCATGGAGAGTCACCTGCATCGGCCCTACAGGAGCGCTTGTTCACGCGGAGGCGCGGAGGCCGCGGAGTAAAGGCACAGGCCCGCGAAGCCCGTGGCACTACTCCGCGTTCTCCGCGCCTCCGCGTGAGATATGCGGCGAGAACCTGCGGATCGCTGCCATGGAGGGCGCCGCGCTGCGGCGCCGCTTTGCCATGGCTGAAGATCAACAGCGGCCGCGCAGGCGCGCGGCCCTCCTCAAGGCACCTTCGGCCTGCTTCCGGCAACTGGGTTAAACTGGCGCCATCCGGGACGACCCGGACGACCGCGGCGATCGCTCGTGGGTCCACGCTGCGGGGACGTCCCCTTTCGAGGGGGCATCATGGCCTGGACATGGCTTTTTCTGGCGGCAGGTTTCGAGATCTGCTGGGCGCTGGCGATGAAATCATCGATCGGCTTCACCCGATTCTGGCCAACCTTGACCTTTGTGGTCTGCGCCGCGGCCAGCCTGGGATGTCTGGGTCTGGCTGCGCGCCAGTTGCCGATCGGACTGGCCTACGCGGTCTGGACCGGCATCGGCGCCTGCGGCGTCACGCTGATCGCCGCCTACCTGCACGGCGAGGGCTTGAGCCCGCTGCAATTGGGCTGCATCGGCATGATCCTGATCGGCGTGATCGGACTCAAACTCGGTTCCTGAGATACTGTAGCCACTACACTTGGCGGGATACGACTCTTGCGTGCACTGATTGCACTACTGCTGCTGGTCGCCAGCGCGGCCGATGCCGGCGGCGTCTACACCTGGACCGACGAGCACGGCGTGGTCCATTACACCGACCGCCCGATCGGCCCCAAACAGGCCGAACAGGTCAAGGGCATGGACATCGGCCCGGAAGCCGCCAGCAAACCCAGGAACATCCGGGTCAGCGCCGAAGCCCTGCAGGGCACCTGGTGCGCGTTCGAACTGGTGTCCACCGCTGGCGCCGGTTCGAACATCGCTGAGCGGATCGAATGGACCTTCACCGGCGGCACGCTGCAATACCTGGACCTGGATTCGAAGCTCAAGATCAACAGCAAGTTCAAGCTGGACGACGGCAGCATCACCACTGATCAGGCGGCGATGGGCAACCATCGTATCCGCCGCTTCGGCGACGACCAGATGGAACTCGGCGGCGATGGCATCTACACCCGATTGCGCCGCGGCAACTGCTGAGATCTTCCGCGAAACGCCCTGCCGCGCTGACGGCGCCCCATCCTTCAAGACGAGGAATCCATGGCTATCCGACCCTTCCTGAAACACCATCCCAAGCTCGGTCAGCGGGTCTTTGTCGATGAATCGGCACAACTGATCGGCAAGGTCGAGGTCGCTGACGATGTCTCGATCTGGCCGCTGGCGGTGGTCCGCGGTGACGTCAACACCATCCGCATCGGTGCGCGCACCAATGTGCAGGACAACTCGGTGCTGCACGTCACCCACGACGGCCGCTACACCCCGGGCGGATCACCGCTGGTGATCGGCGCCGATGTCACCGTCGGCCACGGCGTGATCCTGCATGCCTGTACCATCGAAGATGCCTGTTTGATCGGCATGGGCGCGGTGGTGCTGGACAAGGCCGTGATCGGCAAGCACTCGTTGATCGGCGCCGGCGCCGTCGTCGCCCCCGGCAAGGTGGTCGAACCTGGCTCGCTGTGGGTGGGCAACCCGGCCCGCTTCATCCGCAAGCTCACCGAGACCGAGATCGAATCGCTGTATTACTCGGCCGAGAACTACCGCAAGCTCAAGGATGAGTACCTCGGAGGCTAGGAAAAGGGAAGAAGGAAAAAGGAAAAGGGAAGAGCGCAGGGCTGAGCGGCGGCGCCAGTCGCGTAGGTTGGGCAAAGCGCAGCGTGCCCAACTACAGCCACAGCCCCGTGTTGGGCACGCTGTGCTTAGCCCAACCTACGTCATGGCGAACCGCGTGTTTCGGCCCGACATTGCCTACGGGCCACGAACCCCAAGCTTGTCTGTAGGAGCGCCCTTGCGGCGCGACCGCTGCTGGGGACGTGCGACTCGCCGGTCGCGACGCGAGGTCGCTCCTACAGGTGATCAATGCCCGCGTTGCGCTCACGCGCTGGCCAAATCAACAACTTGCGACATGGGTTCATGGAGACCCCGGACTTGATCCGGGGGAAGCGATCCAGCTACAGCACCACAGGAGCACTGGATTGCGTCGTCGCTCTGCTCCTCGCAATGACGCATCAACACCTGTCGATACGGATCACGGGCTGCGCCCTGAAGCCATCCAGCTGACCTGCCTGTTCATCATGGCCACCCATCCAGATACCCTAGACTGCAGGGTCCGTCGGCGCCCACGCTCCTCCCCTTTTCCTTTTTCCATTTCCCTCTTCCCGCTCAAAGAATGTCCGGCCTGATCCCCGAAAGCTTCATCGACGAATTGCTGCAGCGCGCCGACATAGTCGACGTCATCGGCGCGCGCGTGCAGTTGAAGCGGGCGGGCAAGGAATATCAGGCGCGCTGCCCCTTCCACGATGAGCGTTCGCCCTCGTTCACGGTGGTGCCGCAAAAGCAGTTCTATCACTGCTTCGGCTGCGGCGCCCACGGCAGCGCGCTCAAGTTTCTGATGGAGTACGAGGGCGTCAGCTTCCCGGATGCGGTCGAGCAGCTGGCGGCGCAGGTGGGTCTGCAGGTGCCGCGCGATGCCAGCCGCGCCGGTCCTGACGACAAACTGGCGCCGCTGTATGCGGTGCTGGCCGAAGCCACGGCCTGGTTCCGCGAACAGCTCACGCTGAACCAGCGCGCCCAGGCCTATTTCGAGCGTCGCGGCGTCGGCGCCGACATGATCGAACGCTATGCGCTGGGTTATGCGCCCGACAGCTGGGACGGCCTCGGCCAGAAGCTTGGCCGCGGCGCCGAGCGGATGAAACTGCTGGCCGCTGCGGGTCTGTTGTCCCAGCGTGACAACGGCCACAGCTACGACAAGTTCCGGGATCGGGTGATGTTCCCGATCCACGACCGCCGCGGCCGACCGATTGCCTTCGGCGGACGCATCCTCGATCAGGGCGAGCCCAAGTACCTGAATTCCCCGGAGACTGCGCTGTTCCACAAGGGCCGTGAGCTCTATGGCCTGTGGCAGGCGCGCCAGATCGCGCAGAAGCTGAAGCGGCTGATCGTGGTGGAGGGCTATATGGACGTCATCGGCCTGGCCCAGCACGGCGTAGACGAGGCGGTCGCCACCCTGGGCACCGCCACCACCAAGGAGCATGCGGAACTGCTGTTCCGCAATGCCGAGGACGTGATCTTCTGCTTTGACGGTGACCGCGCCGGGCGTCAGGCCGCGTGGCGGGCGCTGGAATCGACCCTGCCGCGATTGACCGATGGTCGTCAGGCCTATTTCCAGTTTCTGCCCGAAGGCGAAGACCCCGACACGCTGGTCCGCAAGGAGGGCGCCGAGGGCTTCCGTGCCCGGGTGCTCGAGGCCATGCCGCTGTCGGACTATTTCTTTGACACGCTGACCCGCGAGATCGACATGAACTCGATCGACGGCCGCGCCAGGCTGGCGGCGCGGGCGCAGCCGCTGATCGAGCAGATGCCCGATGGCGCCTTTCGCGATCTGATGCGCGAGGCGCTGGCCGAACGGAGTGGCGCGCGACGGGTGGTGCCACCCGCGCAGGCCCCGGCGCCGCCGCCACGCGCCAGTCGGCAGGTCGTGCAGCGCACCCTGGTGCGCAGCGCGCTGGCGCTGCTGTTGGCGCGACCGCAGCTGCTGCAGGAAATCGAGATTCCTGCCGGTCTGGATCAGGTACACAAACCAGGGGCCGACATCCTGCGGGAAATGCTGGCGGTGATCGGCGCCCGGCCACAGATCGCCGGCGTGGAGCTGGTCGATCACTTCAGCGACAAGCCCACCCGCGACGCGCTGACCAAGCTGCTCAGTGCCGAACTGCCGGGCAATGAAGTGGGCTGGGCCGAAGATCTGCAGAACGCGCTGGTGCAACTGATCGTGCAGAGCGAAGCCGAACGCCGGCGTCTGCTCGAAGCCAAGGCCAAGGCCGGCGAGGCACTGACCGCCGCAGAGAAGAAGGAACTGCTGGCGCTGATGGCGAAGCGCAGCTGAGGCGAGTGCAGCGGAGCCAGCCCTGCGTAGGTTGGGCCAAGGCCGCAGGCCGTGCCCAACGGTCATGGCTGCGGGCCACTCGCAATCATGAAAATCGCCGGTGCCATGACCGTTGCATAGGGTTTCTTGCCTAACCCCTCCCCAGCCCTCCCCGAACATCGGGGAGGGAGCAACAGCACTCGCCTGAACGACTTTCACGGCAACCTACACCGCTGTGCCGATCTTCAACGCTGACCGAGAACACAAGCCCAGCCAGAGCAGCGGAGCAAGCTCCGCTCTACGAGGGCGACGGTGTACCCGGCTCTTGTAGTACCGAGCTTGCTCGGCAGGGTCTGCGAGGCAAACCACTAGCTAATCGAACAAGCCCTGTTGCGCCTGCATCTGGTCCGGATCGCAGAAGCCGGACAGGCCAACGCCAACCAGTCGATACAGGGTGGTTTCAGGCAGATCCACGCGCGCGCACAGTGCCTGCGCGATCTCGACCAACTGCCCGGCCGAGGCCGGTGGCTGACTCGGTGTCAGGCTGCGGGTGAGGTTGCGAAAATCGGCGGTCTTCAGCTTCAGCACCACGGTGCGCGCCACTCGCGGCTCGCGCGCCGCTGCGGCCCAGGTGCGCGCCGCCAGTTCGGCAATCGGCGCCACCAGCGCGGCGATCGGCAGGTCCTGGGCGAAGGTGTCTTCACTGGAGATCGATTTGGTCGGACGTTCGCTCTCGACCGGGTGTTCGTCGATGCCGCAGGACAATTCGTACAGGCGCCGTCCCCAGCGCCCGAAACGGGCTTCCAGTGCCGGCCCGCCCAGTTCGCGCAGGGCGCCGACCGTCTCTACGCCCAAGGATTGCAGGCGGGCCGCCATGACCTTGCCCACACCCGGCAAGCGCGCCGCCGGCAGTGGGGTCAGAAAGTCCAGCACCTGTTCCGGCCGGATCACGAAATAGCCATCGGGCTTGCGCCAGTCCGAGGCGATCTTGGCCAGGAACTTGTTGGGCGCGATGCCCGCCGAGGCGGTCAGGTTCAACTCCTCGCGGATGCTGGCGCGAATGCTCTGAGCCACCGCCGTGGCGCTGGGCAGACCCTGCTTGTTGACGCTGACATCCAGATAGGCTTCGTCCAGGGACAGCGGCTCGATCAGATCGGTATGCCGGGCAAAGATCTCGCGCACGGCCTTTGAGACCGCCTTGTAGCGGCTGAAATCCGGGGCCACGAAGACGGCATCGGGACACAGACGCTCGGCCCGGATCGCCGGCATCGCCGAGCGCACGCCAAAAGTGCGCGCCTCATAGCTGGCCGCGCACACCACCGAGCGCTGCCCGCGCCAGGCCACCACCACCGGCCGGCCGCGCAGCGAAGGATCATCGCGTTGCTCCACCGAGGCGTAGAAGGCATCCATGTCGATGTGGACGATCTTTCTCACGGGGCGATTCTGCCGCGGATTCGCGCGCACCGGTTCGATTCGCAGATCAGGTCGAAAAGCGCAACGCGGAGAACGCCAAGGCACGCAGAGAACGCTGAGCAAAGCAGAATCGGTTGATCCTGGCTCTTCTTTGCGTTCTCTGCGGCTCTCTGCGTTGTGCTCCTGGCCTCACTGCACAGCGCGATCGCGGGCAGAGCCCGCTCCCACAGAGAGCATTGCCCACGGTTGCACTCGAAGCCGGCGTCCTGGCTTCCCTCTTTTCCTTTTTCCTTTTTCCTTTTCCCTTCTTCCCGCTGCTCGCCAACCTTAACGCCAGCAATGCCCGCGACGCCCTGATCCTTCAAGATTCATTACGAATTCAGCCCGGTGACTCAGAATCGAGTCCACGTTCACCCTACACGGAAGCCCACCATGCGCCAGATTCGCTCCGCTGTGTTTGCGACGATCCTCGCCTTCAGTTCCGCGGCCTCGGCCTTCACGCCCGAGAACGGTACCTGGTGGAACCCGGCCGAGCCCGGCACCGGTTTTCTGATCGAGATCCAGGACAACTTCCTGTTTCTGGCCGGCTACATGTACGCGCCCGATGGTCGGCCGATGTGGTACACCTCGCAGGGCACGATGAACGGCAATGCCCGTTTTGTCGGCGAGCTGACCAGTTTCTCCGGCGGCCAGTGCCTGGGCTGCATCTGGCAGCAGCCTGCCGTGCAGCTGGGCGCGGGTGGCCCGGTCGAGATCATCTTCGATACCGAAACCGATGCCCGGATCACCCTCGGTGGCCGCGTGGTGCCGATCCGGCGCTTTGATTACGCCCTGACCCGCACGCCCGGCGATGCCAAGAACGAACTGATGCTGGGCGAGTGGCAGGTCACGATCGACTTCTCGGCCAGTTCCACCGTCGGCTTCCCCTTCTACGGCGATGTGCTGATCTACCAGACCGTCGACCGGGCGCCGAATCCGGACGTGTTCGATGGCTGCCGCGCCGACAATTCGCTGATCGGACGCTGCACCCAGAACGCCATTGCCACCCACGATTCCTCGGGCTTCTATCAGGCCAGCACCGGTGATCACTATCTGATCGTCAACGACGATCCGAACAACTTCGCCTACTACGTGGTCAAGACCGGCACTTACCAGTTCGACGGCATCGTCAAGATCTGCCCGAAGAACCTGTCGAACGTGACCACCCAGTGCCTGCAGTCGAACAACTACCGGGCCTTCCCGGTGCGCGGCCATCGCACCGCCAGCCGTACCTTCGTGTTGACCGGCAGCGGTCCGAACGAACCGGACAAGGCCAAGATCAACAGCGAGTGGTCATTGGCGCGCATGGTCGGCGACACCCGCATCAACGATGGTCTGGACAACACGGCCGTCAAATCGCGTTTCAACATCGACCTCAGCCAAGCGCCGGTGAAAGAGCTGGAATTCCTGGCCGATCGCGTCGCCCGCTGATCCAGGGAGCTGACGAGCCCGCCCCCCTGTGGGAGCGGGCTCTGCCCGCGAACGGGGACTCGGCGGGGACACCTGTCGCGGATGAATCCGCTCCCACAGGGTGAGGTGCGGCGCTTTCGGTGGGAACGGGCTCTGCCCGCGAACCGGGCGACTCTGCGGGGACATGCTGTCGCGGATGAATCCGCTCCCACAGACGGCGGGCTCCCCCGGCCGCATGGCCGCTATGCTGCGCTGATGCTGACCCCGACCCGAGCGCTGTGCTGACACTCGATTCTTCCTTGCCGATCATGGCCTCCCTGCCGGCGCTGCAAGCGGCGCTGGCTGCGCATACGCGGGTGGTGCTGGAGGCGCCGCCCGGTGCCGGCAAGACCACCACGGTGCCACTGGCGCTGCTGGACGCGCCCTGGCTGGCGGGGCGCAAGATCCTGATGCTGGAACCGCGCCGCATTGCCGCGCGCGCCGCAGCCACTTATCTGGCCCGGCAGCTGGGCGAGGAACCCGGCGCCAGTGTCGGCTATCGCATCCGCTTCGAATCGCGCCCCGGACGCCGGATAGAAGTGCTGACCGAGGGCATCCTGACGCGGATGATCCAGGAAGACCCGATGCTGGACGGCGTCGGCTGCCTGATCTTCGACGAGTTCCACGAGCGCCATCTGGCCACGGATCTGGGACTGGCGCTGGCGCTGGACGCGCAAGCTGGCTTGCGTGAGGACCTGCGGCTGCTGGTGATGTCGGCCACCCTCGACGGTGCCCGGCTGGCGGACTGGCTGCAGGCCGAGCGTGTGGAAAGCGCCGGACGCAGCTATCCGGTGAGCATCGAACACCTACCCGGCAAGCGCGAGGAGCGCATCGCTGCACATCTGGCGCGCGGCGTGGAGCAGGCGCTGGAACGCAGCGAGGGCGATGTGCTGGCCTTTCTCCCCGGGCGGCGCGAGATCGACGACGCTGCCAAGATCCTGAGCGCGCGCTTGCCGGATTCGATCGACCCGGTGCTGCTGCACGGCGAACTGGCGATCGAGGCGCAGGCGGCGGCGATGACGCCAGCCGCGGCAGGTCGTCGGCGTGTGGTGCTGGCCACCAATGTTGCCGAATCCAGTCTGACCCTGCCGGGCGTGCGCGCCGTGGTCGATTCCGGCCTGGCGCGTGAGCCGCGCTTCGATCCCAACGCCGGCTTCACCCGACTGGAGACGGTCGCGATCTCGAGCGCTTCGGCCACCCAGCGCGCCGGTCGTGCCGGTCGACTGGGCCCCGGCTATGCGCTGCGCCTGTGGTCCGCGGAGAAACGCCTGGAAGCCGAACGCCGCGCCGAGATCGTAGATGCCGACCTGGCCTCGCTGGCGCTGGAACTGGCGGCCTGGGGCGGCGCCGAGCTGCGTTTTCTGGACACGCCACCGCCCGGACATCTGGCCCAGGCGCGCGAGTTGCTGCAAAGCCTGGGCGCGCTCGACGAATCAGCCCGGATCACCGCCCATGGCCGTGAGCTGATGCGCATCGGCACGCATCCGCGGCTGGCCAATCTGGTGGTCCACGGCCGTCGCGATCCGGCGGCTGGCTGGATCCCGGAGCTGCTGGCGCTGCTGGAAGCGCGCGATCCGCTGGTCGGTGAGGAGCGCTGGTCAGAAGACTGGCGCACGCGCCTGCAGGCGCTGCTGGCGCTGCGTGAGCGCCGCCCGCTGGGCAGCGCCTCTTCCGGCGCCTTGCGCGCCATCGACCACGCTGCGCGCGAATGGCGCCGTCGTCTGCGCCTGCCCGAAGCGCCCACACGCAGCAGCACGCACGCGCTCGGCGATCTGCTGATCCACGCCTTTCCCGACCGCATCGCCCGCCTCGACAAAGCCGAGCGCTACCAGCTGGCCGGCGGTCGCGGAGCCGCGCTGCGCCCGGGCTCGGGACTGACCGGCGAGCCCTGGCTGGCGGTCAGCGATCTGATGGGCAGCGGTGCCGATGCCCGCATCGCCAAGGCGGCGCCCTTCGACGCCGATCTGCTGGAACGGCATTACCCCGAGCAATTCCGCACGGTGCGCGAGTTCGGCTTCGATGCCGCCAGCCAGTCAGCGCAGCAGCGGGTCGAGAAGCGCTTCGGCGCCATCGTCCTGGAACGCCGCGTCGAAGCCGCGCGCGATCCCGAGGCGGTGCGCGGCGCCCTGATCGCCGGCGTGCGCGCGCTGGGTGTGGCGGCGCTGAACTTCTCCGAACAGCAGCAACGCCTGCGCGCCCGGGTGCAATGCCTGCGTGCATGGCTGCCCGATGCCGGATTGCCCGACTGGTCCGATGCGGCCTTGCTGGACTCGCTGGAGCAGTGGCTGGCGCCGGCGCTGAACGGCATCACCCGCCTCAGCCAGCTGGGCCCGGATCGACTGGGTGGCGCGCTGCTGGATTCACTCGACTACGCCCAGCGCACGCTGGTCGACAAGGAAGCACCCGACACCCTGACCGTGCCCAGCGGCATGAGCCGCAAGCTCGAATACCTCCCCGGCGAGCCGCCGGTGTTGGCCGTGAAACTGCAGGAACTGTTCGGCCTGGCCGACACCCCGCGCATCGCCAAGGGCCGCATCCCGGTGACCCTGCATCTGCTCTCGCCCGGCGGCCGGCCGATCCAGGTCACCCAGGATCTGAAAGGGTTCTGGGACCGCACCTACGCCGAGGTGCGCAAGGAGCTGAAAGGCCGCTACCCCAAGCACCCCTGGCCCGATGATCCATGGACCGCCCAGGCCACGCACCGGGCCAAGCCGCGGGTGCGTTGAGGGCGCGGTGCGCGGGTTGCTGGTTGTCGGTTGCTGGTTGTCGGTCTGGGGATCGAGCGCCGATGTGGGGGCCAGACTTGTCTGGACCTACAACGGCCGACGTCATCGCGAGCCACCTGTATCGGTCCGACACTGCGCACGGTCCCTGAGCCTGAGTGTGAGGTAGCGCGGCTCCGGCGCGCGGCGAATCAGGATGGGCGCCAGGGTTGTTCGCGCCGGCGGCCGCGGTATGGCTGAGGGTGCGGGAAACGGGGAACAGGGCACGGGAAAGGCCACGAGCTTCGCGCTCGTGTAGGTCCAGACTTGTCTGGACGCTCTTCGCTCGGTGCTGGAAAAGCTGCCCACGGGCCATGAACTCGCCTGCTGTGCGTAGCCTGGTGTGCCGCGCAGCGGCTCACCGGGGCTCTTCGGCATCACCGCCCGGAGAGCGCTACGCGCACTTCGGGCTAAAAAAGGCAGCGGGTCGAAGGCGCACCCGGGGCCTGTTCCGGCGATCCCGGGTACGCAGCGCTGACCTGGGCTACCGGAGCCGGCCCCGTTTACCCCGCCCCGTGCCCCCTGCCCCGCACCCCTGCATAATCAAGGGCTATCCACGCAGAGCCATCCCCACGCATGACCGCAGTCACTGTCGAATCGCCGAACGCCCCGCCGCACGCTGAACTGGATCGTCTGGCCGCCATCGCCGAGGACGTGATTGCCCGCTGTCGCGGGCGCGGTGCCGATCAGGTGGAGGTCGGGGTCAGTGTCGATGCCGGTCTGGCGGTCAACGTGCGCCTGGGCGAGGTCGAAACGGTGGAGCACACGCGTGATCGCGGGCTGTCGCTGACGGTCTATGCCGGGCAGCGCAAGGGCTCGGCCAGCACCGCCGATCTGGACGAGCGTTCGATCGCCATCACCATCGAACAGGCCCTGGCCATCGCCCGCTACACCGAAGCCGATCCCGCGGCGGGACTGGCTGATGCCGACAGGCTGGCCACGGTATTCCCGGATCTGGACCTGTGGCATCCGCAGGGTCCGGATGCCGAAGCCGCGATCGAACTGGCGCTGCGCTGCGAATCGGCGGCGCTGGAGTTCGATCCGCGCATCAACAACTCCGAGGGTGCCAGCGTCAGCGCCGGTCGCAGCTACGGGGTCTATGCCAACAGCCATGGTTTTGTCGGCCGCGATTACGGCACCCGTTATTCGCTGTCGTGCTCGGTGCTGGGCGGCAGCGATGACGCCATGCAGCGCGATCACCATTATGACAGCGCCCGCGCCTTTGCCGATCTGGCCGGTGCCGAGGCCATCGGTCGCGAAACCGCGCGGCGCACGCTCAAGCGCCTGGGCGCCCGTGGTCTGAGCACGCGCAAGGCCCCGGTGATCCTGTCGGCCGAGGTGGCCCGCGGTTTCTTCGCCCACCTGTGCTCGGCCGTGTCTGGCGGCTCGCTCTATCGCAAGGCCAGCTTCCTGGTCGATGCCCAGGGCCAGCAGATCTTCCCCAGCTGGATGCAGATCACCGAGCAGCCGCATCTCAAGCGCGGTCCGGGATCGGCGGATTTCGATGATGAGGGCGTGGCCACCCGCGCCAATCCGCTGATCGTCGACGGCGTGCTCGAGCGCTACATCCTCGGCAGCTACTCGGCCCGCAAGCTCGGTCTCAGCAGCACCGGCAACGCCGGCGGCGTGCACAACCTCAGCATCACACCCAATGCCGGCGCCCTGGCCGAGCTGTTTGCCGACATGGGCACCGGGCTGTATGTGACCGAATTGCTGGGCCAGGGCGTGAGCCTGCTCACCGGCGATTACTCGCGCGGCGCTGCTGGCTACTGGGTCGAGAACGGTCGGATCGTCTATCCGGTGCACGAGATCACCATTGCCGGCAATCTGCGTGAGATGTTTGCCGGCATCATCGCCGTAGGCAACGAGATCGATGCCCGCGGCAATGTGCGCACCGGACCGGTATCTCTGGCCGAGATGACCATCGCCGGTGAGAGCAGCGACGATGACGAATGAGCGGCTACTGGGAGGGCGAATGAACAGCCGCTGCCGACTGGCCATCCATGGTGGCGCCGGGGTCATTGATCGGGCCACGCTGACGCCGGCGCGTGAGACCGAATTCCGTTTCGCCTTGGCGCGCATCGCCGGAGCCGCCTGGGCCAGCCTGCAGGCGGGCGCCAGCGCGCTGGACGTGGTCGAGCAGGCGGTGCGCGATCTGGAAGATTTCCCGCTGTTCAATGCCGGCCACGGGGCGGTGCTGAACGCCGATGGCGTGGCCGAGATGGATGCCTCGATCATGGACGGGCGCAGCCGCGCTGCCGGCGCGGTGGCCGGCGTCAGGACGCCTCGGCACCCGGTGACGCTGGCGCGGGCGGTCATGGAAGGCAGCGAGCACGTGCTGCTGGTCGGCGAGGGTGCCGACCGCTACGCCGCCGAATGCGGGATCGAACAGGCCGACCCCGCCTACTTCATCACCGCCGAGCGCGCCGAGCAGCAGAAGCTGGCGGCACTCAGCGGGCGGGTGACACTGGATCACGACCCGCTGTACACCGGCCCGAATCCGGCCGACAAGACCGGCACCGTCGGCGCCGTGGCGCGGGATGCCGAAGGCCATCTGGCAGCCGCGACATCCACCGGCGGCATGACCAACAAGCACCCCGGCCGCGCCGGCGACACCCCGATCATCGGCGCCGGCACCTGGGCCGAAGATCAGAGCTGTGCGGTCTCGGCCACCGGCCACGGCGAATTCTTCATTCGCTCAAGCCTGGCTTTCGATGTGCATGCACGGATGGTCTATGGCGGCGCCGATCTGGCCTCAGCCTGCGCCGGCGCCCTGGGCCGCGTGGCCGATCTCGGTGGCACCGGCGGCCTGATCGCCATCGACCGCGAAGGCCAGATTGCCCTGCCCTACAATTCCGAAGGCATGTACCGGGCCTGGGTAGGCGCCGACGGCCATCTGCAGGTGGCGATCTACCAGCTGTAGGAGCGACCTTGCGTCGCGACCTCGGACCCACATCGGTGCGTCACCGGTCGCGACGCGAGGTCGCTCCTACGACCTGAGACGAGGTTGTTCCTACGCTGCGGGCGGGCTCGGCGGCGGGCTGGCCGGCTTCTCGACCTTGGTCTCGGTCTTGGTCTCGGTTTTCGTCTCGGGCTTGCTCTCGGACTTCGCCGTTTCCGAGCTGCTGCCCTCGGCCTTGGCTTCACCGCCGCCGGAACTGCCTTCGACCAGATTGCGCTTCTTGTCGTTCTCACCCTTGAAATCGGTTTCGTACCAACCGCCGCCTTTCAGGCGGAAGGCCGCCGCGGTCAACGCACGCTTGATCTCCGCCGGACCGCACACGGGACAATCGGTGGGATCAGGGTCGGACATCTTCTGCAGACGGTCAAAGCGCTTTCCGCAGCTCAGGCATTCGAATTCGTAGATGGGCATGGGGCAACCAGATCAGTGACGCATGGGCAGCCGATATGGGGGCAGGCGCGGCCGATTCAAGCGGCGCGCCCTTTGGTAGGCCGGGTCCGCGCGCCCGGACCGTGCGGATGTGCGCAAGGACAGCAAGCGCGCGGCGCCCGGCGAGCGCAGCCGCGGCCGCCGGCGCGATCAGCCCTGGTGCAGCTTTCTAGCCGCCGCGCGCCGGAGCCGCGCTACGTCGGGACCCATCTGCGATTCTCCGCGTTCTCTGCGCACCTCTGCGTACTCTGCGTTCCGCTTCTGGTATCGGCTCGCGACAGCGCAGCCGCGGCCGCCGGCGCGGACAAGCGCTTTAACGCAGAGAACGCTGAGAGACGCTGAGAACGCGGAGGAAAGCTCGTTCAGGCTCTGCTTCTCTCCGTGTTCTCTCTGCTTTTCCTCGGCGTACTCTGCGTTCCGCTTCTGGTCACGGCTCGCGACACTGCAGCCGCGCTACGCGAGGATCGCGGCGCAAGCTCCAGGATCAGGGCTTGACCAGATCGCCATAGCTGTCGGGGCGGCGGTCGCGGTAGAAGGCCCAGATGTTGCGCACTTCGCGGATCTGTTCCAGATCCAGATCGGCGACGATCAACTCGCTCTGGTCGCGGCTGCCCACCGCCAGCATCTGCCCGCGGGGATCGCAGAAATAGCTCTGGCCGTAGAACTCGCCGATGTTCCATGGGGCTTCGATGCCGACGCGGTTGATGGCGCCGATGAAATAGGCGTTGGCCACCGCATGCGCGGGCTGTTCCAGTTTCCACAGGTACTCGGACAATCCCGCCACGGTGGCGGAGGGGTTGAACACGATCTCGGCGCCGTTCAATCCCAGCGCGCGGGCGCCTTCGGGGAAATGGCGGTCGTAGCAGATGTAGACGCCGACCCTGGCATAGGCGGTGTCGAACACCGGATAGCCAAGGTTGCCGGGGCGGAAATAGAACTTCTCCCAGAAGCCGGGCGCGCAGTGCGGAATATGGTTCTTGCGGTACTTGCCGAGATAGCGCCCATCGGCATCGATGACCGCGGCGGTGTTGTAGTAGATGCCCGGGCCATCCTCCTCGTAGATCGGCACCACGATCACCATCTGATGCTGGCGTGCCTTCTCCTGCATCAGCTGCACCGTGGGACCGTCGGGAATGCGCTCGGCCGAGGCATACCAGCGCGGGTGCTGCTCGGCGCAGAAATAGGGCCCGGTAAAGATCTCCTGCATGCACAGGATCTGCACGCCGGCCGCGCCGGCCTGGTCAACGAACTCCAGCGTGCGGGCGATGTTGGCCTCGCGGATCTGCTCCAGCGAATCTTCGGCGGAACCGGCGAGCGTGGCCTGGATCAATCCACATTTGACGAAGCGCGGCATGGGTGATCTCCCAACCTGAGATTGTTCCATTGTCGCAAAAGGCGCGCTCCTGTGGGTCAGGACATAGCCTGCGTTCGCGCTGGAGCTGGACACAGAGGACACAGAGGAAAAGCAGAGAGAACACAAAGGAAGGCAAGGTCAGAATTGGCTGCTCTCTGCGTGCTCTCCGCTTTTCCTCTGCGATCTCTGCGCCAAGCTCTTTGGTCCGGTTGTGCGACCGGCGAGCGGTCTTTGCCTTGCCTCAGGACTCAACTGAGCCGTTCCCACAACTCCTCGAACTGCGCGCTGAACAGGCGCAGCTGTTTGGGGTCGTTGGTGACCACCAGATTCTCGTCATTGGCGCGGCTGGCACTGCGGGTCCAGTTGAAACTGCCGTTGAGCAGCCAGCGGCCATCAAACAGCGCGAACTTGTGGTGCATGTGGGCGTCGCTGTCATCCAGCGCCACCTCGATGCCGCTCTCGACCATGCGGTCGATATCGCTGCCGGCATCATGACGCTTGTGGTTGTCGCTGATCACGCGCACGGCCACGCCGCGGCGATGGGCGGCAATGATCGCCGCGCTGATGTCATTGTCGGCGATGGTGAACACGCATACATCGACCTGCTTGCGACAGGACTGGAAGTGCCGGATCACGGCATCACGACAGTCATCGCCAGGGCTGAACCAGACCCGGGTATCGACCGCCACCTGCGCGGCCGCCTGGTCGACCACCTTGACCACTTCGCCCAGCCATTTGATCAGCTCCGGCATCAGCGCCGACTGCGCCGGATCCCGGCTGCGCTGCAGCACCAGATCGAAGCTGTGGTTGCGCAGCTGCCGCAGCTGCTCGATGCGCAGCGGCCGCTCGTGCAGCGCCGCGGCCAGTGCGCGCTTCTCGGCCGAGCTCAGCACGGCATCGGCAATGCTCCGTTCCAGCTGATCCAGCAGCGTCTGCATCGCGACTCCGAAGGTTCCACGGAGGGATGAGTGTAGCGGTTGCGGTGGAGCGCGGGGCACGGGCACGGGGCACGAAGCCAGACTGCGGGAGTTCGGTCTCGGTGGGCGCAGACAGGTCTGGAACGATGCCAACATCATTGCAGGCCGACTGATTCGACCCGAAACTGCCTACGGGCCATGAACCCCGGCGTCATTGCGACCCCGGACTTGATCCGGGGGAAGCAATCCAGGGGCGTGCGGCGATACCCTGGTTTGCTTCGTCGCTGCGCTCCTCGCAATGACGCGTCAACAACTCGCGATATGGGTTCATGGAGAGCCGGCGGGATCGGAGCGGCTCTGAGGAGGGACGCGCGCCTGCGCGGCCGCTCTTGATCTCCGGACCAGGCAAAGCGGCGCCGCAGCGCGGCGCCCTCCACAATCACGGCACGCTCGCACCATGCCGCAACATCAAGTACTGCGACTTGCGTTGCCAGCGCGAATCCCCTGCCCCGTGCCCCCTTCCCCCTGCCCCGTCAATACTGCAAGGGATGCACCACCACCTCGGACAACGGCTCGATCGCCACCGGGCCGCGGCGCCAGTGGGCGCTGCTGGCGCCAGCGTGGTAGACATCGATGGTGGCACTGCCCAGACGCGCGCCGTCGAAGCTGAAGTCGATGAATCCGGCGGCGCTGCTGGTGGGGGCGATGGCAGTGCAGTCCGGGCAGAAGCCCTGGTAGCTGGCCATGTTCATGCGCTCGGTGGCGGCGTTGCTGCCCTGGCCCAGCACCCAGCGCGGCTGCTGGCTGCCATCGTAGAAGTAGATGATGCCGACGCGGGCGTCGCCGCCGGTGTACAGGCTGAAGCCCCAGCCGGGCTCGGCGGCGTGGTACCAGGTGCCGTTGCGGTTGGGATTGGACGGGGTGTAGCTGGCCAGCTGCGCCTGCATGGGCTCGGTGCCGCTGCGAGTGCCCAGGGTCCAGCCGAAACTGACGTTGCCGGCATCGGCGAATTCCAGTCGCATCTGGCCGACACTGGCGCCCACCGCGGCGCTGCCATTCCAGGTGTAGCGCCTGAGCTCGGCCACCCAGGGATTGGCGCGCGGAGCCACTGCCTGATACCAGGTCGGCGTGCCGTCGTCGTTGTAGGTGTACCAGGTCACGAACTGGGTATTGCCGGCGAACTGCAGGTCCATGCCATGACCGCTGCGCGCCGGGTTGTACCAGAGCCCGGCCATCGGCTTGAGCGTGGTCGATGTGGCATCGGCCGGATTGGAGCCCTGCTTCACTTCGATGGCATCGGCCAGGCCATCGCCATCGCGATCCACACCCAGGCGGATGCCGAGACCACGCGGCACCACGGTCAGCGTCAGCGGCGAGCTGCTGCTGGCGCTGGCCTGCAGACTGGCTGGCGTCAGTGCCGGACTGCCGTCGCTGCTGAGGAACTGATCGCTGGCGACATCAAAGGCGTAGCCGGCGGCGCCATTGCGCGCGATCAGGTCGACCTTGCCGCTGCGAGCCAGATTCAGCAACTGCTCGGCGCGCGTCGACGCGGCGGTGGACGTCAGCGTCACCTGCTGCCCGACCGCGGCGTGGGTGTCCTTGGACTGCGGCGCCGGGGCGCTGAGGATGGGGTTGGCGTTGCCGAAATCGGAGCCGGAGAAGGCCAGCGTCAGTGCTACCAGATCGGCGATGTCCTGGTCGTTCTGCACGCTGAAGACCCGCGCCGACAGGAATTTGGCGAGCGAATCCACCGAGCCATCGTGCAGAAACCCGAAACCGGCGGTGTTGTCGAGCTGGGTCATCTCGAAGCCGGTCTTCTCGTACTGGTTGCGCAGCTGCGGCACCTTCATCGAGACATTGGTCGAGCCATCGGTACTGACGATGCCGAGATGGTTCTCGCCCATCGGTCCAATCGGCATGATGCTGCCGCCCACCGGCACGGCGAGCACGCCGAGGAACAGTGGCCCATTCACGGCCATGCCGGTCGGCAGCGTGTGACAGCTGGCGCATTGCAGCGCGCCATCGAGCAAGCCGGTGGTGTAGAGCTGCAGGCCGCGGGTGGCGCTGCCACTGACCAGCGGAATGCCGGCCATCTGGAAACGGCCACTGGTGTAGTGGCCGGGCAAGGGCATCGAGGACGGCAATGTGTTGTCCAGATTGCGATGGGGATTGGGCGGGAAGGTGATGGTCGCGAGGAAATCCTCGAAGGCCTGCATCTCGGCGCCGGTCAGCTGCGTGTCATCACCGAGCAGGCCTTCGAAAGCCGGATTGAAGGCTTCGATGCCGGCGCGGTCGCCGCGCCAGTGCAGCGGTTCATGTCCGATGATGTCCTGCAGCGTCTGCGTGGTCATCGGGCCCTTCATGGCGTGATAGTTCTCGCAGGCCGGCGAGCCGATCACGGTGATGCAGTTCTGGTCGAAGACCTGCGGCGGCTGCGAGGGATCGCCCAGATCCCAGGCCAGCCGGTCCATGCGGCCGTCGACATGACAGGAGCCGCAGGAGACCTGCCCCAGGCCCGAGGTGCGGTGAGTGTCGTAGAGCAGCGGCCGACCCGCGCGGATCGCCGTGGGCAGCGGATTGAACACCGGCGTGCGCGAGATTTCCTGGCTCTGGACACTGTCGACCAGCGATAGCGAGGCCTCGAAGTGATTCCAGACGTAGAGGCGGTTGCGGGCATTGTCGAGGGCCAGTCCAACCGGCCCCTCGCCGACGGCGATCGGATTGCCGACGCGGGCGCCGCTGGCGTCGATGGCGATGACGTTGTTCGACCCCAGACCCGCCACCCAGCCGCGCTGACCATCGGCGCGCCAGACGATCGCGCGGGGATCACCGATGCTGCGATTGCGCTCACTCTGCGGAACAGTGCTCGACACATAGCTCAGATGGGAATTCAGATCGCGCACCGATTTGCTGCCGCCCGGCGCCAGACTGGCGCGGGCCAGTTCCACATGGACGAAGCGGCCATTCACCTTGGGCTCGAAGCGCACCTCGTTGAAGGCTTCGGTGCCGACCAGCGTGGCCTCGCCGCTGGCCGGATTGATCGCCAGCGCCATGCCGATGTTCATCAGTCCGGTGACGTAGCGCACGCCGAGGGTATCGACATCGATGATCGCCAGATCGCGATCGGCCAGATCCCAGCCGGCACGGCGCCCGGAGACCGTGGACAGCGAGCCGGACACGAACTCGGTCCAGTCGCCGGTGTTGTCATCGCGCCAGCGAACCTGCTCGTCACGGCGCACGATCAGCCCGACCTTGGGCGGCGGCGCCGCCGGGTTGATCGGCGGGTCGAAACTGCTGCCGACATTGGGCGGCGGATTCTGGCCGCCGTAGGGTCCGCGCGGATCGCTGACCACATTCGGCAGTGCCACCAGTCGATCCAGCAATCCGCCGGCCAGGATTGTCGTGGCATTGCCCGACTCGAAAATCGCGGCAACGACACTGCGGCCGTCGGCACTGACCGCCAGGGCGCGCGGATCCTCGGCCGCGATCGGAATCACGGTGGGCGCCAGCGTCAGGTCTTCGGTGTTGTAGACCAGCACCTGATTGGCCTGCGAGCAGCTGACAAAAGCCTTGTTGCCGGCAAAGACCACATCAAAGGGCTCATCGGCGGTCGCCAGCGTGGCTCGCACCTTGCGCGTGGCCAGATCGATGACGCTGACCGAATCGGAGATGTGATTGACCACCCACAACTCGCCGGCATTGCGGAAACGCACCGACACCGGATCGACGCCGACGACCACATGCCCCACCGACACTGGTACCGCCTGGGAGACATCGAAGAACTGCACCCGCTGATCTGCCGTATGAGCAACCGCCAGCAACTTCTGGTCGGGACTCAGATCGAGCGCGTGAATGGGGTGATTCTCCCAATTCACGAACGGCAAATCAGTCGCGCCCGACGATCCACTGAACAGGAAGAATGCGAGTACAGCAAGGCTGCGCTTCATGGATCGGTGATCTCCCGGAATCAGGGCACAGCATAGGCCCGAGCTCAGGAAAACGTGTGAGCAAATGTTAGGTTGACGGGCAGGTCTGTTGCAGACCGGCCTTGAGCGCCTCGATGTCGGCGGCACTGGACGGCTGCGGCTGATTGCCGCCGCCGCCGTCGAACAGCACCTGCCATTCGCCCTTGGCGTTGCGCACCCAGGTCGAGATGAACTGCCCGGTCAGGAATTTCGACGGGCCTTGGGCCTGTGGCAGCTCCATCCAGTAGGGGCCACGCGACAGCGCCACCGCGGGATCACCGGCAATCACGACCACGGATGGATGCCAGCCCAGGATGATCTGCTGGCCCTCGATGATGGCACTCCAGGATTCGGCCACAGCATCGGCGCCGCGGGTGGCGGCGCCGCGACCGTCGATAAACACCGCATCCGGATGCAGATGAGCACGGAAGTCCTTCGCGTCATGGGCGGCGACGCTGGCGGCGAAGCTGGCCTCGCGAGCCCAGACCGCGCATTCGAGCGCCGTCATGGGCGGCCCCTTGGCCGGCGGCGGAGGATCGGCGGCAAGCATCGGGGTCGTGGTCAAGGCCAGAATCAGGCTGAGCAAAAGAGGCGGATTCATTTGAGACGGCTTCCTCCCGTGGCGCTGGATCCATGATCGCCGGAATTGCGCGCGGTGGCCCGTGCTGGAAGTGCGGCATGCCTACCGCCCATGGCGCTAGCGATTTTGGGGATGGCCTATCGTAGGAGCGCCTTCACGGCGCGACCGGCAACGCTGCGAGACATCACACCTGGTTGCGACGCAAGGTCGCTCCTACGCCAGACCCGGCTTCTCGTAGGAGCGCCTTCACGGCGCGACCGGCGACGCCGCGAGACATCACACCTGGTCGCGACGCGAGGTCGCTCCTACGCCAGACCCGGCTTCTCGTAGGAGCGCCTTCACGGCGCGACCGGCGACTCCGCGAGACATCACCCCTGGTCGCGACGCAAGGTCGCTCCTACAACAGACGGGGCTCCTCGTAGGAGCGCCTTCACGGCGCGACCGGTGACGCCGTCAGACATCACCCCCGGTCGCGACGCAAGGTCGCTCCTACAGCAGGTCCAGCTTCTGGTAGGAGCGCCTTCACGGCGCGACCGGCGACGCCGCGGGACATCACCCCTGGTCGCGACGCAAGGTCGCTCCTACAACAGACGGGGCTCCTCGTGGGAGCGCCTTCACGGCGCGACCGGCAATGCCGCGAGACATCACCCGCGGTGACGACGCGTGGTCGCTCCTACCGATGGCAACCCCGAGCTTGCCGGTCGCGACGCGAGGTCGCTCCTACCACAGGACCACCTTCCCTCCCGCACCTGGCGCTGGATCAGCACCCGCCTCTTGCTGCAGCATGGCACTCACCAGGGCATCCCTGCCCGCGCGGAGACGACAGCATGCAACGCGTGACCGGTATCGGCGGCATCTTCATCAAGGCCCGCGATCCTGAGCTGATGAAGCAGTGGTATCGACGCCATCTGGGCATCGATGTCCAGGACTGGGGCGGCACCTCCTTCGCCTGGCACGATCCGGCGCGCCCGGAGCCTGATGGGGGGACCACGGTGTGGAGCATCTTTGCCGCCGACAGCGGCTATTTTGCGCCGAGCACCGCGCCCTTCATGGTCAACTACCGGGTGGCCGATCTGCACGCCCTGCTGGCAGCCCTGCGCGCCGAAGGCTGTCAGGTGGACGACAAGGTCGACGAGTCCGAATACGGCAAGTTCGGCTGGGTCATGGATCCCGAAGGCAATCGGGTCGAGCTGTGGCAACCGCCTGCGGCGGCAAACCCGGCCTGAGCTCAATCCTGCGCGCGTGCGGCGCGCCGATTGGCCTCTACCAGAGCCATCAGATCGGGCGGCAGGTCTGACCACAGCGGATGCTGCTCGATCAGATAGTAGTCGTCGATGGGCGCCGGTATGCCGCCCTACTGGAGCCAGGGTCGCAGCTGTTCCGCCGCGATATCGCGGTCGCCGATCAGCAATCGCCAGAGGATTCCCAGCCGATCCGGCGCCGCCATGCGAGGCAACAGCTCGCGCACCGCCGGCGCGAGGGCTTGGCGCTCCGCGGGCTCGGACACCCACAACCAGTTGCGGATCAGTCGCTCGTTGACGGGATCCAGTGGCGGCGTCAACGCCTTTTGCCACCGCGGGTGCAGGCGCTGAAAATGTGCCAGTGCCTGGGCCCGCTGACCGAGCTCGACCTGTTGGATCCACAGTGCCTGGGCGTAGGCGACGTTGTCGGGCTGCAATCCTGCGCGCTGCTGCAAGAGCTGCAGCGCCCGATCTGGCTCTCCGCGCGCACGCCACAGGATCGCTCTTGCCAGCAGCACGAAGGCATGCTCCGGGGCCAGTGCTTCAGCCAGTCGCAGGTCACGGTCAGCCCCATCCAGATCGCCGAGAGCCAGCCGCACCAGCGCCAGATTCACGCGGGCTGCGAGGCTGGCTTCAACCCGGTCCGGAAAGCGCGTCGCCCACGCCAGAAAGGCCCGGGCGCGATCCACCGTCAACGGCAGCATCTCGATGTCGTCGACCGGCCGATTGGCTGAATCCGGATCCAGCACGATCGCCGCCTGATAAATGCTCTGGGCGGCCACGGCATCGCCATGGGCAGCCAGCGCGAAAGCCAGATTGCGCTTGACGATGCCGGACAGCGGATCCAGGGCCTCGGCCTTGCGCAAGTATTCCAGCGCCAGTTCTTCCTTGCCGAGCTGACGCATCAACTCTCCGTTCCACATCCACGCCATGGCGTAGCCGGGATCACGTTCAAGCGCGCGCTGCAGATAGATGCCGGCGGCGTCCAGATCATTCTGGCTCATGCGCAGCAGGGCGAAACTGGCCAGCGCCTGCGGCAGCTCGGGCTGCAGTTGCAGAGCGTCGCGCAGCAGGGGCTCGCAGCGGGCCAGAGCACGGGTCAGGGGCCAGTCGCCGTAGAGGTGCTGGAAGTGGTAGACATCGCACAGCCCCACATAAGCCAGGGCGAGCTTCGGATCGGCCTTGATCGCGTCCTGCATCTGCGCCTCGGCATTCACCAACTCGCCCGGACGCCGCTGGCTCCACAGCCAGCGCCCTTGCAGATAGTGATCCCAACCGGGCGAGTCCTGATCGCGATCCGGCAATGGCTCGGCGGCATGGGTCGTTACCGGCAAGGCTGGTGCCTGGTCGGCCGAGGGTATCTTGAAAGAACTACTGATCAGCCACCATGAGGCCGCTGCGATCAACAGCGCTGCAGCCAGCCAGATCCAGCTGCCTCGGCTCGGTCTGGCAGCGGTCGACACGGCCGAAGGCAGCGGTCGCTGCTCCGCGGCCAGGGCGGTGGCCGGCACCAGCAATCGATAGCCCTTGCTGGAAACCCGCGCAATGTAGCGGTGCGGCTTGCTGATATCCCCCAGCGCCTTGCGCAATTGCGCCACCGCCTGATAGACCGAGGCATCACTGACCACCACGCCAGCCCAGACACGGTCCAGCAGTTGCTGGTCACTGACGGTAGCGCCATTGGCCTCGATCAACATCTGCAACACCGCCACCAGGCGCGGTTCCAGCAGGCGCTCCTGCACACCGTCGCTGCCGAGCAGCCGGTTGCGCTGCGGCTCGAAGACGAAAGCATCCAGCTGCCAGCGTGGCGCAGCGCCAGGGGAATCAGGAGTCATGGCGGCAAGTCATTGATCTGAATGCCTTCAGAAAATCTTTGGACAAGCTTCGGCCACTCTTCAGGCTTTTTCCCGGTGCCCGCGCCAGAGTGCGCCGCACCTGATCCCCGGATATTGCCACCATGATCCATCTGAAGTCTGCCTGGGTTTTCCTGCTCACGGGCACGCTGTTGAACCTCGCCGCGGCGGAGGCCGAACCGCCGCAGAAACTGCCTGAGCTGCTGATCCGCGACGTCACCGTGATCAGTCCCGAACGGGCCGAGCCCCTGCCGCACACCGACGTGCTGATCGACGAGGGTCGGATCGTGGCCATAAGGCCGCACGCTCCCGCGACCAGCGCACGCCAGATTCTGGATGGCGCCGGCCGATTCCTGATTCCGGGGCTGATCGACAGTCATGTGCATCTCTATCACGCCACCGGACTGAAGCGCCGCTATACCGACGACTTTGACTCGCTCTACGCGCAGTTTCAGCAACAGCAGCCGCGCAGCTATCTGTATTTCGGCTACACCACGCTGATCGAACTGAATGCGGACGCCGAAGCGAACCGGCGTTTCGAGAGTACGCCTTTGCATCCGGATCTGATCCATTGCGGCCAGGGTCTGGTGCTCTCGAACGACTTCATGAGCACGGACTTTGACACCCAGGCCGAGTTTTTCGCGGCCTACCCGAACTTCCTCCACGATCGCTTCGAGACACCTGAGTTGCCTGCGGGCATCAACCCGGCGGATCACACGCCGGAGGCCACCGTTGCGCGCATTGCGGATCAGGGCGGTCGCTGCGTGAAGCTCTATTTCGAGGAAGCGCTGTGGTGGCCGGGTGCGGAGAGGCCGGCGTTCAAGCTGCCATCGCCGGCCATCGCCCGCGAAGTGGTCGCAGCGGCTCACCGTCGCGGCATGAGCGTGTTGCTGCATGGCACCACACCAGCCGCCCATCGCTTCGCACTGGATACCGGCATCGACGTCCTCGCGCACGGCCTCTGGGACTGGGAGGGTGCGGCCCAGGGTGGCACAGTGATTCCCACCGACGTCCTCGATACCGTGGATGCGCTGGCCGCCAGTAAGGTCCGCTGGCAGCCGACCGTGCGAACAACCGCCAGCACGGCGTCGCTGTTCGATACCGCTCTGCTCGACGATCCGACCTGGGCCAAGGTCGTGCCCGGGCCGTATCTGAGCTATCTGCGAGGCACCCAGTCAAGGGCGCGCGTCGATTTCGAGCGGCTGAATCAGGGTCGCATGGCCGCCATGTCCGCGCCCGATGGCGGGCCCGGCCTGCCCCTGGCTCAGATCGTGGCGGACTATCAGGATCGCTATCGCATGATCCTGGCGCGTTTCCAGCACGAGGGGGGTCGTTTGCTGCTGGGCACGGATACCGCCGTCGGCGGCTTCGGCTGGGGCAATCCTCCGGGTTTGAACGGCTACTGGGAAATGCGCGACTGGCAAGGCGCCGGCGTTCCGCTGGACGCGATTCTTCAGGCTGCGACGCTGGACAACGCGCGTGCGTTCCATCTCGACCGGGACATCGGCAGTGTGGAAGTCGGCAAGCGTGCGCAGCTGCTCCTGCTGTCTGGCAATCCGCTCGAAACACTGGAAGCCTACGACCACATCGAACAGATCATCCTCGATGGCCGGGTGATAGAGCGCGCAACGCTGGCTGCCGACCGCCCGTCCGTGCCCGCTGTCGGCACTCGCAGCCTCCAGTTCCAGGGCGATGCCCGGTCGGGGGCTTTCGCGGGGAGGCTCTGGTATCCCAGCCTCCCGGGGCCGCTGCAGACCTTCGGCGCCAGCCGCATTCGCGACGGCTATCCCGCTGTGGCCGACGGCATGCCCGCACTGAATGGCAAGGCGCCTCTGATCATCCTCAACCATGGCTCCGGCGGCAGCGGCGAAGCCCTCGCCTGGATTGCGACCGAACTGGCGAGGCGCGGTGCGTGGGTGGTCGCGGCCGACCATCCCGCCAGCAGCGGCGGTGACCCTGAGCGCGCGAGCATTCTGGAAGTCTGGCAGCAGCCGCTGGATGTGCGCCTGATCATCGACCAGTTGCTGGCCTCCGAGCTGGCCGCCCGAATCGACCCGCAGCGCATTGCCGTGATCGGCTTCTCGCTCGGCGGCGCCACGGCACTGTCGGTCGCCGGCGTGCGTTTTGCCTTCGAGCGCTTTCCGGCCTTCTGCGAGACCCATGACGATGGCGCCTGCCGCGCCTTCAAGCGCCACTTTGGCAAGATCGATGCGGAATTCCTGAGGCAGGCCAACGCCGACCTGTCCGATCCGCGGGTCCGCGCGGCGGTGGCCATCGCCCCTGGATTCACCGAGGCCAGCACGCAGGACTCGCTGCGCGCCCTGCGGACTCCGCTGTTGCTGATCACCGGCGAGCACGATCAGCAACTGCCACCGCGTGCTCATCTGGATCCGATCCGGGCCTGGTTGGGGCCGTCGATCCGCCAGGTCGAAATTTCCCGGGCACAGCATTTCAGTTTTCTGCCGCTGTGCAGTGCCGACGCGCTGCAGGTGCTGGCGGAAAGCGGTGAGCGCTTTGTCTGCGAGGAGGTCGGCGACAAGACCCGCGAGCAGATTCACGCTGAAACCCTGTCCGCGATTGTCGGGTTTCTGGCGGAACACGGTGTCTGGCAGACGGGTGTCTTGCCATGATGGTCGCTTTGGCCTGAGGCTTCGGTGTCAGCACCGCAACCCGCGAGTCATGAGTCATGGCCTCTGAACTACCTGTCCCGCAGAGCACCGTATCCCTGACGAAAGTCCGCGTGGTGCTCTGCGACACCCAGGAGCCCGGCAATATCGGTGCTGCCGCGCGGGCCATGAAGACCATGGGCCTCGGCCAACTGTATCTGGTGCGGCCACGCGAGTTTCCGCATGGCGATGCCTGGCGTCTGGCGGTCTCGGCCGGGGATCTGCTGGATGGCGCCAGCGTGCATCAGGATCTGGCCGAGGTGACTGTGGACTGCCACACGGTCTTCGGCATCAGCGCGCGGCAACGACGCATACCGCTGCCGCTGCTCAGTCCGCGACAACTGGGACCGCAGGCCCTCGCCTGCGCAGCGGCAGGTCCCGTGGCACTGGTCTTTGGTGGCGAGGAAGCCGGACTGGACAACGCCGACATGGCGCTCTGCGACTCCCTGGTCAGCATCCCCAGCCATCCTGACTGCCGCTCGCTGAATCTGGCGGCGGCGGTGCAGCTGATCTGTTATGAATTGCGGCTCGCGCAGCTCGACGCCGGGACCTCCAGGAAGGCGCGCACAGGGGCTCCGCGTCAGGCCTTCGAGGGCTGGCTGGCGGCGCTGGATGCGGCGCTGGCCGACGGCGGCTATTACCACAACAAGAACCGCGAACTGGCGCTCGAAGCCCTGCGCAGAAGTCTGCAGCGGGCGGCCTTTGACCGCGCCGAGCTGCAGATGCTGCATGGCGTATTGCGCGCCCTGCGCGCGGCGCCGCCGGCAGCCGATCAGACCTGATCGGTCGGTCCAAGGCCTGAACTCTGTGCTCCGCCGAGAGCCACACGAGCTTCATCGCCGGCCCAAGGGCGTAACATGGCGATGACGGGCAGGCAAAGGCCGCCAGGCGACGGACGCAATGGCCATCTGTCGCGGCCGGCCCGAGCTTGTCCATGACTGCACGGGGGTGCCATGCCGAATGACGACAGGCAGCGTCAGGCACAGCTGGACCGTCTGCGCCAACGCTATGCCAGCAATTTGCCGCTGCGCGTTGCCCGACTGCGCGATGGCTGGGTTGGGCTGGGTGCCGCTTCCGACCGCCTCGAGCGCCTGCGACTGCTGATGTTCAAGGCCCACAGCCTGGCCGGCTCCGCCAGTACCTTTGGCCACGTGGCCCTGGGTGGCTGCGCGAGGCGACTGGAAATCAGCCTGCAGCAGGCTCTGGATCAGGGTGAACTGGACGATGCCACCAGCGCCGTCGTCGGCGCGCTCGTCGACGACATCCTCAGACTGGGCAATTCGGCACCGGATGGCGCTCTGCCCGTGGCGCTGCCCGCGCCTGCGGAAGCTGAAGACGCAGATCCGGACAGGGTTTTCGTGATCGACGAGGACCAGACGCTGGCCGAGGAAATGGCGATCCGCCTGCGCGACTTCGGTTATTCAGCCGATGTGTTCGTCAATCGCAACGAGGCCGAGGCGGCGTTGTCGGTGCGCAAGCCCCTGGCCGTCCTGCTCGACATGGATCTGGGCCCGGGCAAGGACGAAGGCGCACCGTTGCTGCCGAAGCACCAGGCGACTGAAGCTGCCCATATCCCGATCATCATGGTGTCCAAGCACGAGGGCTGGCGCGCCCGCCTGACCGCACTGCGCGCCGGTGCCACCGCCTATTTCACCAAGCCGATCGACTTTCCCGCACTGGTGGAGACCCTCGATCGCATGACCGGGCGCTCCAAGCCAGCACCGTTCCGGATCATGGTCATCGACGATGTCGAGGAACTGGCCCAATACCACGCCGAGGTGCTGCGAGGGGCCGGCATGGAAGTGCGCGCCTTTACCGACCCCTTCGCGGCGCTTGATCAACTCGCCGAATTCAAGCCGGATCTGTTGCTGATGGACCTGTACATGCCCGAATGCTCGGGCACGGAGCTGTCGGCGCTGATCCGCCAGAGGCCTAGTTACGACAGTCTGCCGATCATCCTTCTATCGGTCGAAAATCGCCTCGATGATCATCTGCAGGCCCTGCGTGTCGGTGGTGACGAGTTTCTGCTGAAGCCGATACGGGCTGAACACCTGATCGCCGCCGTCTCCATCCGCGCCGCGCGCTTCCGCACGCTGAGCGAGCTGATGCGCACCGATGGCCTGACCGGCCTGCTGACCCAGATCACGACGCGGCTGCAGCTGGAAGAGCTGTTGCCGCTGGCCTTGCGGAGAAAATCGCCGCTGTGTTTCGCCATGCTCGACATCGACTACTTCAAGCGGGTCAATGACGAGTTTGGACATCCGGCCGGCGACCGGGTGCTGCGCATGCTGGCGCGGCAGTTGAGTCAGAGCCTGCGGCGCACCGATATCATCGGCCGCTATGGCGGAGAGGAATTTGCGGTGATCCTTCCGGACACGCCGCTCACCGAGGCGGCCCGCATCATCAATGACTTGCGTGGGCGCTTCGCCGCACTGGTGCAGCAACATGGCACGCGTTCGTTTCAGGTGACTTTCAGCGCCGGCATCGCCTGCTCCGAGCAATACGCGCAGATGGAAGACCTGATCAATGCCGCCGACCACGCCCTGTATCAGGCCAAGGACGCCGGTCGCAATCGGGTCTGCACCGCGCTCCCGGCGCCAGATTCGAAGCCGGCCCCTGCGAAGGACGCCGATACCCACGGTGCAATCTGAGCCCGCAGACACTGAAGCCGCCCTTGAGGCGAGCCTCTGAACGGCCAACGGCGTCACCGTCTGCACGGGAGATCACAGGCAACTGCCGCGGGCCTCAACCCGCGCGCAATCGCGCCAGCAGCCCTGCCGTCGCCCGTTCCAGCAGCTCGTAGACCTCGGTAAAGCCCGTGACCGGCCCGTAATAGGGATCGGGCACCTGATCGGGCGTGTCGATACCGCACCACGGCAGCTGCAGTTCCACTCGCGCTGTCGAACTTGCGGGCGCCAAGCGGCTCAGCTCGCGCAGATGGCCGCGATCGGCGGCCAGAATCAGATCAAAACGATGAAAATCGTCCACACTGATCTGACGCGCACGCAAGGCATCGATAGGCGTGCCACGCTCGCGAGCGATCTGGCGCGAGCGCGCGTCAGGCGCCTGACCGACGTGGTAATCCTCGGTGCCGGCTGAATCAAACAGCAGGTCCAGACCCAGGGCCTCAGCCCGGGCTCGGGCGATGCCCTCGGCGGTAGGACTGCGGCAGATGTTGCCGCTGCAGACAAACAGGATGCTTTTCATCCCCGCAGTCTACGCAAGCCGGCGCATCGACGGCAGTGGACTCGGTCGGGGGTACTGCTTACTCTCGCCCGGTTCCACCCAAGGCATGAGTGTTTGATGGATTCTGGCCCGAGCGCGCAAAGCATGGCTGACTCCCGGTCGGTCGCCATCCAGCGCTTCGTCGAAGGCGACACGCTGTACGCGGCCATGCTCGAGGACATCCGCCGCGCATCCACGGCGGTGCGCATGGAAACCTACATCTACGCCGCCGATGACATCGGCCGGGCTTTTGCCGCAGCGCTGATCGAGCGTGCCCGTGCCGGCTGCCGGGTACATCTGCGGATTGACGCGGTGGGCAGCTACGACACCATGAGTGCGGCTCTGGCCGAAGAACTGCAGTCTGGCGGCGTACGCCTGGAATGGTGCCGCCGCTGGAACTGGCGACGACCCTTCGAGTTTCACCGCCGCAACCATCGCAAGCTGTTGGTGGTGGACGAGCACTGCTGCTATCTCGGCGGCTTCAACCTGCACCGTGAGGCCTCGCAGCAGCACTTTGGACCGACCCGCTGGCGCGACACCCATGTGCGCCTGACCGGATCGCTGGTGGCCCGCGCCATCGAAGCCTTTGACGAATACGGGAAGCTGGCGACCCGACGCCGTCCCTGGCGCCAGCTGCGCAGTGCCGAGGGCTATCTGGTACCCAATCTGGGCCTCAGGCGACGCTTTCTGCTGAACCGCCTGCTGGTCCGATATTTCCGCGGCGCGCGCGAGCGCCTGTGGCTGGCGACGCCTTATTTCGTGCCTCCGGCGGCGATCCAGCGGGCCATGATCCATGCCGTCCGACACGGTGCGGACGTGCGCGTGCTGGTGCCCAGACGCAGCGATGTCCGTCTGGCGCAGTGGGCCAGTCGTGCTGCTTACGCACGTCTGCTGCGCAAGGGCGTGCGCATCTTCGAATACCTGCCGCGCATGCTGCATGCCAAGACCGCCTTGATCGATGACAGCTGGAGCATGGTTGGCACCGCCAATCTCGACTATCGCAGCCTGTTCATCAATGACGAATTGGTGCTGCTGTCGGATATCGAGTCACTGCAGCGGCAACTGGAGAGCGACTATGCAACCGATCTGGCGGATGCCGAGGAGATCGAGGTGGATGCCTGGTCGCGGCGTCTGGGCTGGGCCTGGATACCGGAACTGATCGGATGGATCGCACGCCGCTGGCTGTAGCTGCCCCGCCCACGGTGTCGATCACACTGCGATCAGGGAAGCCGGCGCCGGCTGCCGCGGCAACCTGACGATCACGGCTGTCCCCGCATTCATCCCGCGGCGAAACTCGATCTCGCCGCCCATTCTTGCCGTCCGCGCGCGCAGGCTGCCCAGACCGAAGCCGCGCCCCTGGGCTGCTGCCAGATCCAGACCCACGCCGTCGTCGACCACGCTGAATTCGATCTGCGCCCCAGCCGCGCGCAGGCCGATGGTCAGATGGCCGGCCTGGGCGTGGCGTATCACGTTGTGAATGGCCTCCTGCAACAGGCGGTAGATGTTCAGCACCGCTTCCGGGCTCCAGGTGGGCAGATCAAGGTCTGGGTCCACCGCCCAGTGCAGCTTGATGCCAGCGGCTTCCAGTGTGGGCTGAATGCGGTGACGCAGCCGCCCCAGTGCAACCAGAGGGTCGTCCTCCTGCTGAGCCAGGGAATCCAGCACCAGGCGCAAGTCTGCCAGCCCTTCGCGCAGACCGGCCACGACCTGTTCACGCCCGGTTTCCGGGTTTCCGGCCAGATGCACCAACGAGGCCAGCTGTCCGCCGACCCCGTCATGCATATCGCGCAGCAGGCGCTGGCGCTCCTCGCTCAAGGCGCGTTCACGGTCGGCCATTCGCAGCCGCTCGTAACTTTCATGCAGATCAGCTTCGCGGGCGCGCAAGGTCTGTTCCAGCTCGGCGGCGTGGCTGGCCATGCGCTGGTTGTTCTCGACCACGCGGGCCGCGAGTTCCAGCCAGAGTGCCAGCGAAATTCCCAATCCGCCCAGCGGCAGCAGCGCGAACTCCAGCGGCGGGGCGAGCGTGCCCAGCACGGCGTCGGCGATGCCGAGGATTCCGGGCATGGCTGCCAGGGCCAGCATCCAGGCGGCGGACCAGGAGTTCTTCCGTTGGAGCACGATGCGCAGCACCAGACCCAGCATCAGGGGCACCAGGATGTAGCTGCCGAGTTTCAGGGTGTAGTTCGGCAGTTGGAACTGCCAGTAGGCGTCCAGCGACGAAAACTGCGTGCTGTACAGAATCAGGGCAAGGCTGGCGGCAAAGTACCCGGTCAGGGTCCGTACCAGCCACTTCGGAGGCGACTGCAGGATGCCGACGATGAACAGCGGGCTGAAGGACAACACCCCAGCCACACAGGTGAACAAGGCCGTCCAGCGCCAAGGCGAGCCCGGAAACATCGTCGGCGAGGCGTGCAGCAGGATCAGTCCAAGCCAGAACACGGCCGACAGCAGATACCAGCCGAGCAGGCTCTCGCGACGGCCGATCAGGAACAGGATCAGGGCCACCAGAAAACTGCCTGCATGCAGCCAACCGACTCCGGCGACGGTGCTCTCGGTCAAGCGCTGGCGCCAGAGTTGCGGTCCGCTCAGGCTCTCGACTGGACCCAGGTAAAAGGGTGACAGACCGCCGAGATGCCGGCGCTCGGCGACCAGTTGAAGGATCAGTTCGTTGGGTCCGGCCTGCAGCCTGGCGCGTGGCAGGCGTACCAAGCGCGAGTGATAGCGGTAGACATCGACGGGCGCCAGCATGCTGCCTTGCTGGTCGAGTTTCGCGCCATTCAGGTACACAGCCAGGTTGGCGTCGAAGAAAGGCAGGTACACCGCCAGATCGCCCGGTGCTGACGAATCGACGTCGAAGCGGTGGCGATAGACCGTGTACAAGGTGTCGCAACGGACCTTGCAGATACGCAGCGGCAGGGTGTATCGCATCCACTCGGCGTCTACGGGCGGCAGATCGGCGCCCGGCGCCGGCTCGTGGGAGGCAGCGGCTTCGATCTCGGTGATCGCAGGAAGGTCCGGAATCGACGCCTGATACATGCCCCCGATGGCCAGAGCCATCATTCCGAACCACAGCAGGCTCACACCCAGCGCGCGCGCCCAGGCGCGGATCGTCTCGCGCTGAAATACCCGCGGGGTGGACCGGTCGCTCAAGGTCGTCAATTCCCCCGCGTGCTCAGCCAACCGGCCTGAATGGCCTGAAACACCGCTTCCGAGCGCGAATTGACCGCCAATTTGGCATAGATCTGCTTGATGTGCTGGCCAACGGTATTTCTTGCGATCCCCAGAAGCTGACCGGTTTCCTCATAACTGTAGCCACGGGTCAGCGCCCGCAGCACCTCGGTTTCGCGTGGCGTCAGTTGTTCCAGTGCCGTCCTTTCCTGGGCTCGCTGAACCACGGTCTGTCCGCGCATGCGCCGTAACAGATAGCCGGCCACGCCGGGCGAGATGGGTGCACCACCTTCGAGCACCGCACGGATGGCCTCGACCAGATCCTTGGGATGGGCGTCCTTCAACAGATAGCCGGCGGCGCCGCACTCGATGGCGTGGACCACGGTGGCTTCATCGCCAATGGCCGAGATCACTAGTGCGGGTACGTCCGGGGCAATCAGATTCAGCAATTCCAGGCCGCTCCCATCCGGCAAGCCAATATCCAGCAGCAGCACATCGATACTTTGCAGGGGCGCCGCCCGAGCCTTTTCCAGGGAGTCACAGGCAAAGCGTACGGTCCATCCGGGTTCGGCGCCAATGACGCGACAGACGCCCGCACGGATGTTGTCGTCGTCTTCGACGATTCCCACATACAAGGGCACGGGGGGCGTGGGTGTCGGGCGGGTCATGGAATCGAGTATTGGCCGAATGCCGGGGTGCTGTCCCGTTTATTCGAACCCGTTTCTGAAGACTCCGAGCGCTCCGTCGTAAACGAACACCCGACCCTCATCGATGCTCGCACCGTTATCGATGCCGCTGGCGCCGATCAACAACTGCTCGGCCACTGCCAACAGGCTGGCGCCCATGAAGTCACCAGCGGCGCCACTGCCCCGCTGCCAGGATGCCATGCGGCTCCAGTTACCAGGGCTGGGCTGACGGTACAGGTGGGCCGCCCCGAGTTGTTGTGACGAGCCTTCGCGTACGTCGCCAATCACGGCACCGGATTCGTCACTGAAGGCGATGCTGGTACCGAAGTTTTCGGCCACGCCGACGACTGGAGGATCGATGCGCGCGCTTTGTTCCCACTGACCGTTGCCGTTGCGTGTGAACGCGAACACCGCGCCGGTTTGGGCGCTGGAATTGCTCGCCAACTCGTAAGGCGCACCGATCAACAAGGTAGCGCCGGAGGGCGACAACGCGAAAGCGGACCCAAAGACCGAGACGGCGCCCAGGGTTTGTCGGAAGCGTTGAACCTGGGCCCAGGTGGCCGTGGGTCCCGAGCCGCTGCGCTGGTACTCGTAGGCCCAACCACGGGTGCTGATGGTGGCTTGCTCTTCGGTAGCGCCCACCAGCAGGCGATCGCCGCGCATCAGCACGCGGATGCCATGGCGGCCGCCCGCCTGCATGCCGTCGACAGCGGAGTGGTAGATCCAGCGCTCGAGATCGCCGTCGTAGCGGAACAACTGGACTTGCCCCGCGTTGGTCTGGGCACCGAAGGGGATGCCCACGGCCAGCCAACCTGCGTCGGCGGAAAAATTGAATCCGTACCAGTCACTGGCAGCGGGCGCGATTCCAGGATTGACCGTTTCCGTGTAGGCATACAGGCCTGCGACGATGTTGTAGGCGTAGAGCGCGCCGCGCTGGACGATGTTGTTGACCGTGCTGTAAGGCGCACCGACCAGCAGCTGAGCTCCGCTGAAACTGACGTGCGCGCCGAAGCCGTCACCATTGGTGGGTACGGGTGCCTGAACAGCATTCAGGAGATTCCAGTGGTTCCCTGAGCGTTGGTAGATCAGGACCACGCCAGGATTGGTGCCTCCGGCAGCACCCGAATAGTACGGGGCACCCACGGCCAGATACTGCCCGTTGCTGGCCATGGACTGGCCAAAGAAGCGGGCGGCGGCCACACCAGCCTGGGGCGCTGACAAGACCTGACTGGGAAGCGGCACTTGCGCCAAGGCTGGCGAAGACTGCGTCAGCAGAAGCAACATTCCGGCTCGCAGCAAGGAGTGTAGGCACATGGGCAGGCTCAGCTTCGAAAGATGAGCCAAGCTAGCTTTTGCACTTGGGCCGCGCTTGCCATGAACTTGGCAGTGCGGTTGGGCTCTTGATGCCAGAAACAGCAAAGGGGCGACCGCTGGTCGCCCCTTGCTGTTCTTTCAACCTATCCGGTGGAATCCCGGCTGACGCCGGGCTTCCACCTGTGTCATGCCTCAGCTGTTGCGGCGGACCGCAACAAAGCCGAGCAGACCCAGCATCAGGCCGAGCAGGATCAGACCATACTGGCTCAGCGTCGGAATTTCCTCGATCGGGAAACCGACCTGGACGCTGACATTGCCGATGTTGTTGGCCGTCACCGGATCGGAGGTATCCGAGACCGTGCTGGCATTGACCGCCGTGGCGCCCTGGTTGTTGCTGTAGGCCACCACCTGCAGCGTACGCGAGGCATTCGGTGCCGTGGCGCCGGCCCAGGTGCAGGTCACTGCTCCGCTCGTGCCCACCTGCGGCGTGGTGCAGGTCGCGCCGGTCGCCGTGTGTGCGGTGTAGCGGAAGTCCGGCGTCAGCGTCATCGTGATCGACAGATTCTGCGCGTCGGACGGACCCAGGTTCAGGCTGACCGCGGTGAAGGTCACCGGCTCATTGGTCAGCACCGCCAGCGAGGAGGCACTCAGCGTCAGCTGCAGGTTGGCATCCGCGGCGACCAGCGTGGTTGCCGTGGCGGTGTTGTTGGCGCCGTTCGGATCGGTCGAAGCCGAACCGGCCGTGGCCGTCGCACTGATGCTGCTGCCATTGGGTGCTGCAGCCGAGACGGCGACCGTGATGGTGGCCGTCTGCGACGTCGTCGGTGCGAAGCTGGTCGGGAAGGTGCAGACAATCGGCGAACCAGCGCAGCTGCCGCCACCGGTGGTCGAACCCGAGACGAAGGTGGTGTTGGCCGGCACCGGCATCGTGACCGTCACACCGGTCGCATCGGACGGGCCGGCATTGGTCACCGTGGCGGTGTAGACCAGATTGGTACCGGCAGTGACCGGATCGGGCGCGTCGGTCAGCGTGATCGACAGATCGGCCGAGACGTTGACGCTGGTGGTGGCCGTCGCCGTGTTGTTGCCGGACACCGGATCCGGCGTGGTCGTCGCCGCGGTAGCCGTTGCGCTCAATACACCGGTCGTTGCCGGCGCGATGGCCGCCACGATGGTGGCGCTGACCACTCCAGCCGATGCGATCGGACCGACCCAGCTGCAGACCACCGGCGAGGCCGCGTTACAGGTGCCACCTGCGCTCGGGGTTGCCGACACGAAGCTGGTACCAGCCGGGAGCGGCAGCGTGATGCTGACGTTGTCGGCAGGCGACGGGCCACCGTTGGTCACGGTTGCGGTGTAGCTGAGGTTGGTGCCGGCGTTGGCCGGATCCGGGCTGTCGGTCAGGGTGATCGACAGATCAGCTTCCGGGGTGACGGTGAAAGACACGGGCACCACAACCAAGGCAGTGCCGTTACCGGGGGCCGGGGTCGGATCGTCGCTGGTCACGCACAGATTGGCCGAATAGGAACCTGCGGCCAGACCGGTGGCATCGAAAGTCGCCGTAACCGGCGTGCTGGCACCACCCGCAGTGACACCATTGGCCGGGGCAACACTCAACCACGGTACGTTGGCGAGACTGGCGCAGTCAGACAGGCCATCGATCAGGAACGGGAAGTCCTGCTGCACAGTGCCGTCCAGCGCTGGCGCAAAAGCCGCACCTGCCAGTGATTGCAGACCATTGCCGCCGGGTTTGCCAGCCTGACCGGGGAGCGTGACGGCTGGCGCCCACGGACCTGAGGCCAGCGTTCCACCGGTATTCCAGTCCAGCCAGTAGGTACCAGCCGGGAGGAAGGTATTGACCGCGACGACGTTGGCCATGATCGGGCGCTGGTTGTTGGTGAGGTCAGTATCCAGGGTGCGGTAGATGTTGGTGAAGGTTGACGACACCAGACGGTTGGTCACGGCGTCACCGAAGACCACGCTGCTGCCGGGCGCGCCCGGAGGACCGTTCCAGATCTGCAGCGTGACCGCATTCATCGTTGAGGTCGTGGTGGAACCGGTCTGGTAAGCGAAGAAGGTCACGGTATTGACCAACCAACCCGAGCCGCTCACGACAAAATCGTCGGCAACGCGGTTGTTGTTCAGAATCTGGTGCCCAAAGCCGAAGGTGCCACCACCTACAGCAGTCTGCAGCGCGCTGGAGTCAGCACCACCGGCGCCAGCGCCGGCATTGGTCACCAAGGGGCCGTTGTCAAACAGCACCGCTTGAGGCGCGCGCCAGGTACTGCGCGGACCAGCCGTTCCCGTGCTGGGTTTGAAATTGGTCGGGCTGTATTCATCGCGGGCCGAGCTCGGATCCAGGACGGCTGGCGGTGCCGCTGGCACTGGCGGCCGCGGCAGCGGTTCTTCGGCGATGTTCCAGGTCAGGCTGCCTTGACCAGTGTTGCCGATGGTCAATGGTGCCGTGGTGCTCTGATTGACGGGAATCGTGGCGCTGAGACTGACCGGACTGACGTCGATGTTCGGCGGCGTCAGCAGGGTATCGGTGTCGGTTGCGCTGTTGTTGCCCGGGGTCGGGTCGGTACCACCGCCACCCACGGTTGCGGTTGCCGTATTCACCAGCGTGCCGGTAGCGGCTACGTCGATATCGCAGATCGCGGTGTAAGTGGCGCTGGCGCCCACCGGCAGATTCGCGTTGTCGTTGATGTTGCCCGTTCCAGAAGCCGTGCAGCTACCTCCAGCAGCGCCTACGCAGGTCCAGTTGACGCTGGTGCAGGCGGCCGGGAAGGTGTCGGCAATCAGCGTGGCCGGCGAGGCGTCGGGGCCGGCGTTGCTGGCGGTGATGGTGTAGGTGGTGCTGGTACCGGCGACCACGGAGGTCACACCGTCGGTCTTGGTGATGGAAACGTCGGACGAGCCTCCCATGACGGGATTGCGGTCGACGATCAGCTCCCAGCTGTTAAGGGTGCCCAAATCTCCAGCTGCACGGTCGCAGATGCGCAGGGTAAAGACTCGATTGGAGGACTCCAGACCGTTGTAGGCATTCAGGCTCTGGTTCGGTTGGCAGGTCGCCTCGGTGGTGGCACAGACACCGGTGGTGTTGGTCGCGCCACAAGTAGTCGCACTATTCACCGAGCAGGCGGCGGCCGCGGCGGTATCAAACAGCGCCCGGTAGTTGTCGCCACTGCCGTCATGATTGTTGGCCAGAATGACGGTATTGGTGCCGTCGGTCAGCGCCATCTGAAGGTCCGAGCGCCAGGTGTGGGTGACATTCACACGCACATTGACGTCGAGTATCGGTCCGGCGTCGCCAGCGGGAATCGTGATGGTGCGACTGATGCCGCCAAGGCCCGTGCCGTTAACGTCATCGAGACAACCATTGTCCGCAAGAATGGCCGTTGCGGCAGGATCGGTGTAGGTGACAACCACGGCATCAGCCGAGGTGATTCCGAGCATTCCCGCCAGGGCTGTGGCGAGCACTATCAGACTGCTTCTCATGATTCCCCCAACAAACAGCAACTTGTAAAAGCCCGCACGCAGCAGCGGGAACAGAATCCGACGCGGCAGTCTAGACTTACATTCAGCCCTCCGCAACATTTGTGAAGAAGCCTCCCCGAGGATCGAGTCAGGGCTGTTTGCTGTCCGCCCGCGCACCTAGTCGAATGGGCTGGGCGCCCAGGAAGCGCGCCAGATCTTGCTCCAGCCCCGGGAGCAGATCAGCCCGACCCTGCGACCGGGCTGCGGCTATCAGCTCACGCTGCAACTGCGCCGCCTTCTCGAACTGACCCACTTCGGCCAGGGCCGCCGCCAGCACTACGCCATTGGGCAGGCTGGGTTCGCGCGCGAACAACCGATCGGCCACGCGCAACGCGACTGCGCCGTTGCGTACACTGGCATCCGGCGCCATCGCCAGCAGCCGCGCCAGTTCCAGCGCCAGCCTGGCATCACCCGGGGCCACGTCCAGTCCGGACTTGAGGGCCGAAGTTGCGGCCTGCCACTGCTGCAGTTCTGCCAGCATGTGGGCCTGGCCCAGCCTGGCCTCGATGCGCGCCGGATCCAGCTCAATTACCCGTGCGTAGCTGCGGTGCGCCTCCTGAAACTGTCCCAGGCGACCCAGCGCGTTGGCCATATTGAGCTGGGTGTCGGCGTCCTGCGGATGTAATTCGAGCGCCTTTTGGTAGATCGGGATGGCATCGAGGTCACGCCCCAGCCCGGCCAGCAGCGTGCCGAGCCCGAAGTAGGCCTCGGAGCGGCCGGGATCGGTCGCAATGACATGCCGATACTCGGTTTCCGCGGCTGCCGCATCGCCCGCACGCGCCAGCGAGATCGCCAGATTCAAGCGCGTCTGCGTTTCGTCGGCCTGCTCCAGCGCGGCGCGGTAGAGTTCCGCAGCTTGAGCGAAATCGCCGGCCTGGGCAGCCTGCCCGGCGCGGCTGACCAACACCCGTGCGCCCGACGCCAGCGACCGAACCTGATCCATGATCGGATCATCGACCGCAGGCGCGACATCGCCGCGTCGGCCGAGCGCCTCGCGGGCTGCGGCTTCCCGGCCCAGCGCACGCAGGGCCAGACCCAGCGGATACTGCAGTCGCGACGCCGTGGGTTCGGCCTTGAGCGCCGCCTGCAGAAAGTCGGCAGCCGCCTCGAAGTCCTTGCGGGCCAGGGCCAGGCGCCCGCGCAAGCCAAGCAGCGCTGCCGGCTCATCATCCACTGGCGGACCCAGCAGTTCGCTGGCCTCGTTGAGTTGCTGCGCCTGCATCAGGCTCTCGGCCAGTTGCCAGCGGGCGGGCCCGTAGGCGGGATCCAGGCGCAGCGCTTCACGCAGATGGCTCAGGTAGTTGGCGTTGTCGTCGCGATCCGCTTGCGCCCGCAGATACCACCAGCGACTGTTCGCGGGTTGCGCCCTGCTGGCCCAGCCCAGGGCGGCGCTGGCCAGACCATATTGCTCGTAGGCGAGGGCCAACTCACCCAGACGCCCGGCCAGCTGCGCCTGCTCGACCACGGTCGCCCGATTCGCCAGGGCTTGCTCCCAATCCTGGTAGACCGCGGCCAGATCCGCGGCGACCTGGGTGTCGAGGCCAGCGAGCGTGGGCGGCGGAATGGTCCCGAGCGGAACGACTGTGGTGGTGCTGGCAGTCGTTGTGACTGACGGCGTCGAGGGTACGGGCGGCTGAGCCTGTTCACAGCCGGGTATCGAGCCGATCAGCAGCAGCGCCCAAAGGCTTGATCGCAATGCTCGGCCTATCCCGAGGTGCGCACGGTGCTCTTCAGACATCGCCGCGAAGGAGCCCCGCTGAGCCGCTACGCGGCACATCGGGCTACGCGCGTTCCGCGGGTTCCCGGCCCACCCGCGGTTGTGAGCGAAAACAGGCCACTTTGCAGAATCCCATGCCGAAAGTCTTCCATGCGTCATTGCGAGGAGCGCGGCGACGAAGCAATCCAGGGCTCGTGCCACTGAGCGTCTGGATTGCTTCCCCCGGATCAAGTCCGGGGTCGCAATGACGCCGGGGTTCATGGGGTATTCGCCTCGCCACTTTCGCGGACCAGGTCGGTGTAACTGCCCGGCAGCAGACGCTCAACCGCAAAAGCCTCACGCGTGCCGTCGGCCCAGGTCACATCGAGCTGGCCGACGGGTTTGCCTGCACCCAGCGCAAACTGCAGTCGCGGATCGTTGGCCGAGGCATAGCTGCCGTCGACGCGCACCCGCCTGGCCAGCCGGCGGCCGTCGCCACGGGTGAGTATGGCCCGCGCGCCCTGGGCATCGCGCCCATGTTCGAGCAGGCGCACGCCCAGCCAGGGCTGATCCTGGCCGATCTGGTTGATCAGCACGAAGGGTCGGTCATTGGCATTGTTGACCACGACGTCGAGATCGCCATCGTTGTCCAGATCGCCGAAGGCGGCGCCGCGGCTGACCCGCTCCTCGGCAAACACCGGCCCGGAGACCGCGGTGACATCGCTCAGGCGGCCATCACCTTGATTGCGCAGCAGCAGCATGTGCTGGGCGTAAGGGAAATCGGCAGCCCGCGCGGTCTGCGCCGGGTCCATGCGTACCCGACCGTTGACCACCATGAAATCCAGCCAGCCATCGTTGTCGTAGTCGATCCAGGCGGCGCCAAAGCCTGTGTAGCCTCGGCTGATCTGCCCCAGGCCACTGGGCAGAGTCCGGTCTTCGAAGATGCCAGCGCCCGCTGCCGCGTACAGCGTGGCCTTTTCCTCGGCCAGATGGACCATGATCAGATCGTCGTCGCCATCACCGTCGTAATCGCCGGCATCCACGCCCATGCTGGCTTCGGGTTGACCGTCGACATTGACCGCGGCACCCGCCAGCAAGGCCTCGTCGACGAACTGGCCCTTGCCCTGATCGATCCACAGGTGGTTTGGATAGGCATCGTTGGCCACGTACAGGTCCAGTCGTCCATCGCCGTTGAAGTCGGCGGCGACCACACCCAGTGCGGGCGCATGCGCGCCGGAGGCAATCCCCGAGGCGCCGCTGACGTCGATAAAGCGCTGGCCGCCTTCGTTGTGCAGCAGCCGATCCGGCGCCGGCTGGTGGGTCAGCGGGCCGCAGTAGTCGAGTTGGCCCGAGGCCGCGTGGCAATCCTTGTGGATGGCCGGCGAATACTCCAGATAGTTGCCGACGTAGAGATCGAGCCAGCCGTCGCGGTCATAGTCGAAGAACGCTGCGGTGCCGGTCCAGGCCGGGTCAGCGCTACCAGTCTCAGCGGCCACTTCGACAAAGCGCAGGCCTCCCTCGTTGCGCCAGAGTTCGTTGGCGCCCCAGCAGGTCAGGTACAGATCGACATCACCGTCGTTGTCGAAATCCGCTGCTGTGACGCCGGTGCCATAGCAGCGCGTGTGCAGCCCGGACTCCAGCGTGACATCGGCGAAGCTCAGCGCTCCCTTCTCCGTCAGCTGATTGCGGTACAGCCGACTGCCGCTCGCCGCTGACGCAGCCTCCTGCCCGTCTACCTGGCTCTGCACCAGCAACAGATCCAGATCGCCATCGCCATCGGCATCGAACAGCGCCGCGCCGGCGCCGAGAATCTCCGGCATGTACAGGTGTCCGGAAAGTCCGGGATCGTGGCGGAAGCCTATGCCCAGCTCAGCCGCCCGGTCGACAAACACGGTCTGTGCTGCCACAGCCGTCGCTGCGACCGGCGCCGACACCGCGGGCACGGCCGGCGGAGCGTCAGCAGATGGGCCACAGCCCGACAGGCAGCCCAGCAGGCACAACAGAGACAAGAATCGAAGCATTCGGGCGACTGATCGCGTGTAGGGACTCGGTGCAGACGCTACAACAAGCAGATCGCGGACGCGACCAGGCCTAGCCGACCTGGCGGCGGGCTTGCTCACACGGACTCCACAACCATTTGCGGCCCATCCACCTAGACTGCGCGATCTTTTCGATCCCTGAGCTTGAACCTGCAGCAATGACGTCCCCCGCACCCTCCCTGCTCGGCCGCATCCAGGCGGTTGAAGCCAGCAAGCTGTTCCAGACCGCGGTGATCAGCATCATCGTGTTGTCGGCGCTCACCATCGGCGCGCGCACCTACGATCTGCCGACCGGGGTCGACCAGCTGCTCGGCTATCTGGATGCGGCGGTCACGCTGTTCTTTCTGGCCGAGATTCTGTTGCGCTTTGCCGCGCACCCGAACAAGCGGCGCTTCTTTGCCGACGGCTGGAATGTCTTCGACACGCTGGTGGTGATCGGCAGCCTGATTCCGCTGGATCAGGCCGAGAGCGTGCTGCTGGGCCGGCTGCTGCGGGTGTTCAGAATGCTGCGTCTGGTCTCCGTGGTACCGGAGCTGCGCTTTCTGATCGACTCGCTGCTGATCGCCATTCCACGCATGGGCTACATCGCCCTGCTGATGTTCATCATCTTCTATATCTACGGCACGATCGGCTCCTTGTTCTTCCAGGACATCAACCCGGTGCTCTGGGGCGATGTCGCCATCGCCATGCTGACGCTGTTTCGCGTCGCCACCTTCGAGGACTGGACCGATGTGATGTACGAGACCATGAGCGTGCATCCGCTGTCGTGGATCTATTACCTCAGCTTCATCTTCCTCACCGCTTTTGTATTCCTGAACATGATGGTCGGTGCCATCCTCGAAGTCATGGGCAGCGAACGCCAGCGGCGGGATGCGGAGATGAACCAGGCGGCGGTGGATCAAGCCCATCAGGAGCGCGAACAGATGGCGGCCCAGATCAGCGCCATGCAAAAGCAGCTGGGCGAAATGCACGAGCTGCTGAAATCACGCTCACCCGGCGCTGCGGTGAGCACAAGCTAAACTGGAGGAGTCCGATATGAGACCGATGTTGATGGCATTCCTGACCCTGCTGGCGGCGCTGGCCAGTCCGGTGCAGGCAGCGGAACAGATTACCGTGCTGGTCACTGGCGCCAATCGTGGCCTCGGTCTGGAATACGCCCGCCAGTTCGCCGCCAAGGGTTACCGGGTGATCGGTACCGCGCGCGATCCGCAAGGCGCCACCGAGTTGGCCGACGTTGCCGATCGCGTCGAGGCGCTGGATGTGGCCGATGCCGCCAGCGTGGCCGCGCTGGCAGAACGGCTCAAGGATGTTCCGATCGACATTCTAGTCAACAACGCCGGCATGTTCGACCGCGGCGATGTCAGCATCGACAAGGTCGATTTCGGCGTGATGGAGCAGACCTTCCAGGTGAACACTTTCGGACCACTGCGCCTCACCCAGGCCCTGCTGCCGAATCTGCGTCTGGGCCAGCGCAAGCAGATCGTCAACATGTCTTCGCAACTGGGCAGCGTGCAGAACTCCGATGGCCGCTGGTACGCGTACCGCGCCAGCAAATCGGCCCTGAATCAGATCAACAAGATTCTCAGCGTTGAGCTCGGACCCGAAGGATTTGTCTGCGTGGTGCTGCACCCGGGCTGGGTGCGTACCGACATGGGTGGCGCCGCCGCCACCTACTCGCCGGAAGAAAGCGTCAGCGGCTTGATCGGCGTGATCGAGCAGCTGGATTCGGGCAAGAATGGCGGCTATTTCGACCTCAAGGGCAACACCCTGCCCTGGTAGCGATGAGCGAATCCGTGCGTATCCGGCGATTGGATCCCGAACAGGCCAGCGCGGCAGTGCCTGCGCTGGCGGAACTTCTCATCGACTGTGTCGAGGGCGGGGCGTCGGTGGGCTTCATGTTGCCCATCGATTACGAGCGCGCGTGCAGCTTTTGGCGAAAGGTGGCCGAGGGTGTGGCGCGTGGAGAACGGGCGCTGCTGGTGGCAGAAGATTCTTCAGGCCTGGTGATCGGTACGGCCCAACTACTGCTGGCCATGCCCGAGAACCAGCCGCACCGGGCGGATGTGGCCAAGATGCTGGTGCACCGTCGCGCGCGCCGGCGTGGCGTGGCGCAAGCCCTGCTGGACGGTCTGGAAGTCACCGCACGCGAGGAAGGCCGCTCGTTGCTGGTGCTGGACACGGTCAGCGACAGTGCCGCCGCACGGCTGTATGTCCGCTGCGGCTGGCAACGCAGCGGCGAGATCCCCGACTACGCGCTGATGCCGGCCGGTGGCCTGTGCCCGACCACCGTGTACTGGAAGCGGCTGGCCGTTGCTTGTAGAGCCAGCGACGCCGAGACTGTATGACCCGGAATCCAGAGGCTGCCCCATGCCCACCCAGGTTTTCGAGCTTGAAGGCGAGTATGTCGAGCTCAACCAGCTGTTGAAGCTCTGTGGGCTGTGCAGCAGCGGAGGCGCCGGCAAGGCCCTGGTGGCCGCCGGCGAGGTCGCGGTCGATGGCAACATCGAAAGCCGCAAGACCGCCAAGATCCGCGCCGGGCAGGTGGTGACCCTGGGCAGCGAGCGCATCGAGGTGCGTGCGACCACTACCTATTCAGGGGCTAACTAGCAGCGGCTGTTGATAGGGACTGGTCTGGACGCTTCTGCACCAATGGAAAGCGTCCAGACCAGTCTGGACCTGCAGGAGCGCTCGGCTCATGGGCCAGCGGCCGGATTCGCTGGACCATCAGCAGACCGTAACAGCCGACACGCTACTATCCGCGGCCTTTCACCCATTGCGAGTCCATCATGACCCTGTCCATGCACCAGGCTTCGGTTCCGCTGTTCCAGCAGATGCTCAAGGCGTTGAGTGACGTCCTCGGCAAGGCCGGCGAATACGCTGCGGCGAAGAAGATCGAGCCCGCGGTGCTGCTGCAATCGCGGCTGTATCCCGACATGTTCCCGCTGACCCGCCAGGTGCAGATCGCCTGTGATTTCGCCAAGGGTGTGGCCGGACGTCTGGCCGGAGCCGAGCTGCCGGTGTTCGAAGACAGCGAGCAGACCCTCGAGGAACTGCAGGCGCGCATTGCCGCCACGCTGGCTTTCATCGGCGGGCTGGATGCGGCTGCCTTCGAAGGCAGCGAGGCCCGCGAAATCCTGCTGCGCCCGGGCACGCCGAAGGAACGCAAGCTCGACGGCCGCAGTTATCTGATCCATTACGGCCTGCCGCAGTTCTTCTTCCATGTCACCACCGCCTACGCGCTGCTGCGCCACAACGGCGTCGAAATCGGCAAGAAGGACTACATGGGCGCCTACTGAGCGTCGATGGCCGTAGTCGCGGTCAGTAGGTCACGTTGCCCCGCAGGGGCTACGTGACAGCGCTTGACGCCAGGCCCTGTCGGCGACTGCGAACGGTCGTTGTCACGTAGGCCCCGCGGGCCAACGTGACCTACCTTTGAACCAGGCCCCGTCCCGGAACTTCGAACACCCGCGGTACGTGACTGCCAACCCGCTCGTGTAGAGCAGCGCGAAGCCCACAGGGTATGCTGTGCACACTGTCACCCGGTCGGCGATGATGACGCGGCAGCGAGCTTTCGATCACCCTACTTCAGCCGCGGAGCCCCAACTCCGTTGGCCTTTGCCATTGGCTTGATGCCAGCCCGAGGCGCCCGCTTGCGTGTCGCCATGATGCGATTTGCACTGCTGGCGCTGATCGCGCTGGTGCCGCCGCCGCTGTTGGCGCTGCCACCGGATCGTGCCCTCAACGAATACACCCTGACTCACTGGAACAGCAGCGACGGTCTGGCGCACAACATGGTCACGACCATGGCGCAGACCGGCGACGGCTATCTGTGGCTGGGCAGCTTTGAAGGCCTGTCGCGCTTCAACGGTCACGAATTCCGCATCTATGACGATCAAACCCTGCCCTTCGCCGGCGTCAATGGCATCCGCGGGCTGGAAGTCGACGATGGCAACCGGCTCTGGGTCAGCACCTCACGCTCAGGCTTGTTCGCTCTGGATTCGTCGGGCTGGCGGCATTTTGGCCCGGATCAGGGACAGCCCTTCGAGCAGATGCTCGGCGCCGAGCTCAGCAGCGATGGCTGGCTCTGGCTGATCGGTGAGGAGAATGGCATTGCCCGCTGGCGACCGGGCCGTGAGGCGCTGCGCGTCAATCACCATTCGGGGCTGGCGCACGATACCGTCTATGTCACGCTCGGCGATGGCGCCGGCGGGGTCTTTGTCGGCACCGCCGCCGGCCTCGATCATGTCAACGCCGATGGTGTCGTCGAACACTGGGGCGCCAGGCGCGGACTGCCGCCCGGCCCGGTGCGCAGTGTCCGGCGCGGGCCGGACGGTGAACTGGCCGTCACTGTTGCCGGCAGCGTCGGCTGGATCAGTGACCGTGGCTACCGCCCACTGACTGGCAGCCGGGTGCCGGGTTCAGCCCAGGTATTGCTGTACGACAGCGATGGCGGACTGCTGATCGGCACTGCCGATCAGGGACTGTGGCGCCACGGTCCGCGCGGACTGGAGCAGCTTGATCGCCGTCACGGCCTGCACGGCAACCGGGTGGTGTCGCTGTTCGAGGACCGCGAAGGCGATGTCTGGATCGGCTCCGCCGATGGTCTGTACCAGCTGCGCGATCTGCGTTTTTCCACCATCGACGAGCGCCACGGCATTGGCGAGGGCTACGTCCGCGCGCTGTGGGAGCAGCCGGCCGGCACCCTCTGGATCGGCAGTACCGACGGCCTCTATCGCCGCGACGGCGAAGCCGTTCAGCGCTTTGGTCGCGAGCAGGGCCTGCCGAATGACTCGATCCTTTCGCTCGCCTATTCGAGGTCACAGGGTCTGCTGGTCGGCACTTTCGGCGGCGGTCTGGTCCGCATTGTCGACGATCGCGCCCAAGCCGTGCCTGGAACCGAGACCTTGGCGAGTTTGCAGGTCCGGGCCATGTTGCCGCACTCCGACGGCAGCCTGTGGATCGCCAGCAACAGCGGCCTGTTTCAACTGCGAGAGCAACAACTGACCCGCTACGATCGCACGCACGGCCTGCCGCGGGATTTCACCATGGCCCTCAGTGAAGGTGCCAACGGCGAACTCTGGATCGGAAGCTCCGGCGGACTGGTGCGCTTTGATGGCCAGGAGTTCCAGACCTATGGCCCGGCACAGGGACTCCAGGCCGAAGACGTGTTTTCGGTGCTCACCGAGGCCTCCGGCGAACTCTGGATCGGCAGCAATCGCGGGCTCAAGCGCTACGCCGAGGGGCGTTTTCAGGATGTGCCCGGCGATGATCCCGCCTTCAACACCAGCCTGTTCCAGATCGTGAAGGACGGACGCGGCGACTTCTGGATCAGCAGCAATCGCGGCATTTTCCTGCTGGCGGGATCGGAGCTGGCCGCGGTGCGCGCGGGACGGGCAGGACCGGTACACGTCAGGCGCCACGATCGCAGCGACGGCATGAGCAGCGAGCAGGCCAACGGCGCCTCGCAACCAGCCGGAATCCGCATGAGCGATGGCAGCCTGCGTTTCGCGACCGCCGTCGGGGTCGTGGTGGTCACTCCCGAACGGCGCTTTCCGCAGCGCGCCGTGCGCCTGGATCCGGTCATTGAATCGGTCCTTGTCGATGGCGAGGACACCGCACCGAGCGCGGGTCAGCGGTTGCCGGCCGGCACTCGACGAGTGGAGTTCCGCTATGTCGGATTGAGCCTGCTGGCGCCCGAGCGCCTGAGCTATCGCCATCGCCTGCTGGGTTTTGACGATCGCTGGGTGGAGGCCGGCAGCCAGCGCCAGGCCTCGTATACCAATCTGGCACCGGGCAGCTACCGCTTCGAAGTCGAGGCCGCCAGCGCGGAATCCGCGGCCAAGGGCACAGCGCTGGAATTCTCGATCGAGCCCTTCTGGTGGCAACGCCGGAGTACCCTGGCGCTGGCCGGCGCGCTGGGACTGTCGGTGATGATTCTGGCCTGGCGCAAACGCACCAACCAGCTGCGTCGTCGCAGCGCGGAACTGGAGCGGCTGGTCAACGAGCGCACCCGCGATCTTCAGGCGACGGCCCGGGATCTGGCGCAGGCCGACCAGGACAAGAATGTGCTGGTCGAGAAGCTGCGCGAGCAGGCCGAGGCCTTTGAGCGTCAGGCCCGCGAGGACTGGCTGACCGGTCTGCCCAACCGCCGTGCCTTCGAGGAACTGTTGCGGCAGCAGATCCAGGCCGCCGCCTCACGAGGGCCACTGTGCGTGGCCCTGGCGGATATCGACCATTTCAAGGACATCAATGATCGCCATTCACATGCCACTGGCGATCAGGTGCTCATCGCCGTGGCCGAGGCCCTGCGCCAGGGCGCTGGACCGGGGGCGCTGATTGCCCGCTGGGGCGGCGAAGAATTCATGCTGCTGTTTCCCGACTGCACGCGCGCATCGGCGCTGCAACGCTGCGAACACCTTCGTGGGGCCATCGCCAGTCGGGTGCCCTTCTTCGACAATGGCGCGCCGAGGCAGGTGACGCTGAGTTTTGGCGTAGCCGAATACACCGGCGAGGGCAGCGAACGCCTGCTGAGTCAGGCTGATCGACGCCTGTACCAGGCCAAGGACGCCGGGCGCAACTGCGTGCGCTAGCTCACGGACGGAGTCGGCTCTCGGCAAGAACGCCCGCTGTTGCTGGCCGGCTACTCGCCGCTGTTCTGATGCTGCACGGCCTCTGGGCCAGGGCCGACACGGGCGCAGCCCAGGCCGGACTGCTGGCCTCGGCTGGAACGCAGAACCCGGCCGCCATCAACAGGCTGGTCAGACAGGTGAGAGCGGGAAGACCGCATTGCGCCATTTCCGTGACTCCAGAGAACGATGGCAGATCATGGTCGCGGCGCTGGCGGGTTCTGCGGCCCAGCAAAAGAGTTTCTTTCTGCAGACCGGGGCTCTGCAGCCCTCACTTCCGACGTCCCGATTCCCACCTCTGCCCCACGCTGCTAGCGTACCCGCCCATGCCCAGCCCGCACCGCCTCACCCCGTGGATCGTCGCTCTCGCCGGCATGCTGGTGCTGATGGTCAGCAACGGCATGGTCATTTCGGGGATCACCGCCTTTGACGAGTCGCTGATTGCCGAGTTCGGCTGGTCCCGTGGTGAGCTCAAGTTCCGGGACCTGATTACGCTGGTCGGCACCGGACTGGTGGCGCCTTTCATCGGCATCCTGATTGATCGTCTCGGCGTGCGTGCGCTGCTGATCGCGGGCAGCCTGATGTTGTCGGCGGGCTATCTGGGCTATGCCCACGTCGACAGCATCGCCGACGTCTATTTGATACATGCGCTGTTTGCGGCGGTGCTGGTCGCCAGTGGCATGAATGTCGCGGTGATTCTGGTGTCGGGCTGGTTTGTGCGCCATCGCGGCACAGCCATGGGTCTGGTCGTGCTCGGCACCAGTCTGGGGGGCGTGCTGTTTCCGCCGATGATCAGCCTGCTGATTGCCACGCACGGCTGGCGCGCGAGCTTCCAGTTGCTGGCTCTGGCGCCCTTGCTGTTGCTGCTGATCGGGGTGTTTCTGGCGCGGGCGCCGCGCGAGCTCGGGTTGCAGCCGCTGGGTGCGGACAGCCGCAGCAGCGATGCCCGGCCCCATGGCCACGGCGACGATCTGAGCCTGGCCGAGGCCACGCGCACGCTGAGCTTCTGGGCGCTGGCAGCGGTCGCCGGCCTCAGCTTCTACTGCATGCTCGGGGTGATCTCGAGCCTGCGTCTGCACCTGATGGATATGGGCGCAGATCCACTCTCGGCCAGTCAGTCCTTTGCCTGGATGATGTCGATGGCGCTGTGCGGGAAATTCCTGTTCGGCTTTCTCGCCGATCGCTTCAACCAGCGCGCGGTCTTTGTCGGCAATCTGCTGATCATGCTGATGGGCATCCTCAGCCTGGCCAGCATGAACCCGGCGCTGGGCGTGGTCGCGATCACCCTGCTGGGCCTGGGCTGGGGCGGTTTGTTCACGCTGATCCAGATCCAGGCGGTGAACAACTTCGGTCTGACCCACGCCGGCAAGATCCTCGGGCTGATCACGCTGATCGACGCCAGCTGCGGCGGCCTCGGCGCCTGGCTCAGCAACCAGCTCTATGCCGGGCAGCAGAGCTACCAGCTCTCATTCCAGATCATGGCCGGGCTGATGCTGCTGGCGCTGATCGCGGCACTGGCAGTGCGCAAGCCACGGCTGACGAGCGTTTTGTCCGCAGATGCCACCGATGAACGCAGATGACAGCAGGTGAATCGGGGTGGCATTCACCTCAATCCATCCAGATCCATGCTTCAACATCTGCGGATATCTGCGTCATCTGCGGATGATGGCTCTTCCCTGTCCATGCACATGGCACCCGGGAACCGCTGGCGTTCCGTAAGCCGATGCGGAAGAGCATTTGGTCCGCAGATGCCACCGATGAACGCAGATGACAGCAGGTGAATCGGGGTGGCATTCACCTCAATCCATCCAGATCCATGCTTCGACATCTGCGGATATCTGCGTCATCTGCGGATGATGGCTCTTCCCTGTCCATGCACCTGGCACCGGGGAACCGCTGGCGTTCCGTAAGCCGATGCGGAAGAGCATTTGGTCCGCAGATGTCACCGATGAACGCAGATGACGGCAGGTGAATCGGGGTGACCCTCGCGGGATTCACAGCCGCTTCTGCATCCATCCGGATCCATACTTCAACATCTGCGGCCATCTGCGTCATCTGCGGAGAGCGGCTCTTCCAGCTCTTGGATTGCCGTGCTGCTCACCGACCCTGTACCGCGTTGCGCTGGCGTAGGCCGGGTCCTTCGCGTCCACGGGCTTTGATCGAGCCCCAATCCGCACACGCGAGGCGCCCGGCGCCTTCCTGTCCTCGGAGCCGCGGCCGCTGGCGCGAAGACCCTTGGGGCTCCTTATCCAAGACCACGCGCGCCGGAGCCGCGCTACGGCCGCGGCAGCTCCGCAGCATTCCGCAAAACCAACAACCTACGACTTGGGATCATGGAAAACATGCCGGGCGTGGTCAGGCTGTTGAATCGATGACGCCCGACGCCGCCAGACGGTCCAAGGCTGCCTCGTCCAGGCCCAGATGCTCGCGCAGCACGGCGCGGGTATCGGCGCCCAGCAGTGGCGGCGCACGATCGTATTCCACGGCTGTTTCCGAGAACTTCAGCGGATTGGCCACCATCGGCACCTCCACGCCGCTCGCGTGCGGCAACTCGAAGCGCATGCCGCGGGCCTGGACCTGCTGGTCGGCGAAGACCTGATCGAGCGTCTGTACCGGCGCGCAGGGAATGCCGAGCGCTTCGAACTCGCGCAACCAGTCCGCTGCCGGGCGCTGGCGTAGCGCCTGACCGAGAATGTCGATCAGACTCGCGCGATGGACCACGCGGGCTGCGTTGCTGGCATGGCGAGGATCGTCGGCCAGCTCAGGCGCGCCGATGGCCGCGCACAGCTTGCGAAACTGGGCGTCGTTGCCGACCGACAGCATGAAACTGCCATCAGCGCTGGGCATGACCTGGTAAGGCACGATATTCGGATGCGCAGTGCCGTGGCGCTGCGGCAGCTCACCGCCTACCAGATAATTCATGGCCTGATTGGCCAGCCAGCCTACCTGGGTATCGAGCAGGGCCAGATCGATCTGCTGACCCTGGCCGGTGGCTTCGCTGTGGCGCAGCGCGGCCAGGATGCCGACGACCGCGTACATTCCGGTCATCAGATCGGACACCGCCACGCCGACCTTCTGCGGACCGCCGCCCGGCGAACCATCGGGCTCGCCGGTGATGCTCATCAAGCCACCCTGGGCCTGGATGGCGGCATCGTAGCCCGCGCGTTCGGCATAGGGCCCGGTCTGGCCAAAGCCGGTGATCGAGCAATACACCAGCGCCGGATTCAAACCGATCAGGCTGGCGTAATCGAGGCCATATCGGGCCAGCGCACCGACCTTGTAGTTCTCAACCAGAATCTGGCTCTGGCCGGCCAGCTGGCGCACCAGATCGGCGCCTGCGGCCTGAGTGAAATCGATGGTGACCGAGCGCTTGCCGCGATTGGCGCTGAGGTAATAGGCCGATTCGGCGCTGGCGGCGCCCTGCGCATCGGTCAGCCATGGCGGACCCCAGCGGCGGGTGTCATCGCCGACGCCCGGGCGCTCGACCTTGATCACCTCGGCGCCAAGGTCGGCCAGGATCTGCGTCGCCCAGGGCCCCGCCAGAATGCGCGACAGGTCGAGTACGCGGATGCCGGCCAGTGGCCCCATGCCGCGGGCGCTCAGGGAGCCGTGCGACGCGCCAGGCGCATGCTGTAGGCAAAGCGACCTGCGGGATGCAGGCTGAAGGTGGCGCAGACGATACGACCTTCCACTGCGTGATAGGAACGCACCACACGCAGGGTCGGGCTGTCGGTTTCCACGCCGAGCAAACTGGCCTGCTCGGCCGGCATGCCGATGGCATCAAAAGTCTGATCAACATAGCCCATGCGCCCGAAATCCAGCAGTTTCAGCGCTGAATCGACCGCGGTTTCCGGCTTCAGCAGTGCTGCGGCCGACACCCCGCGGGCAGGACGCACCAGGATCTCGGTGGTGCAGATGGGCTGGTCCACATCGATGGCAAAGCGCAGGCAGAACACGCGGATGATCTCGGCACCCGAGCGCACTCCCAGAGCCTGTGCCACTTCGAGCATTGCCGGCATGCGCTCACTGCGTTGCAGCTCAAGGCGCGTCACCCGACCGAACTGCAGCAGATCGTCGATGCCGCTGACCTCCTGCTGATAGCGCATCGGCGGCACCGGCGCCGTGACATGGGTGCCAGCGCCCGGACGACGCTGGATCAGCCCCAGTGAATGCAGACGCGCCAGCGCCGCACGCACCGTGTGGCGACTGACCTGATATTCGGCACTGATCTCGAATTCGGTGGGAAACTGACTGCCCATCGCATAGGCACCCGACTCGATCTTGGCCAGCAGATCATTGGCGAGTGTCTGGTAGCGGGGTGTGGCGCGCGGGGTTTTGCTCATCAGTCCAGTATCCGGCAAATCGGGCGAATTCTCCAAAGGAGTCGCGGGCCGGCGGGTTTGATGAAGTGGCGGGAAAATGCCGGAATTTGCGCGCCAGTCTCAGGGAGCAGGCGGGATGACTGTGATCTTTTGGCAACGGGTTCAACCGGGCCACCACGTCGAACGGGTTCGGCCCAGCAGCGCTGCCACCAGCATCAGCATCCAGATCAGCAACACGGGCAGCTTGACTTGGGTGATCAAACGCGCGAGCCGCGCCTGATCTGAATCGCAGCTGCTGCCACTGGCGATCTGCGCGAACAGTGCCAGAAACGGTCGCAGGCGCCAGCGGATGATCAACCCCAGGCCGATGATCAGGGCCATGATCGCGAGCTTCAGCGACAGCCACGGCGCTGCAGACCACAGCGCCGAAGCGAGCCCGATGCAGCCGCCGAGCACCAGCAATCGAATCGCCGCATCCAGACCCGCCAGCCAGCGGTGCCCAGGGCCACGTCGCTGCGCATACTCGGCCCAGACCAGCAGCAGCCAGATCAGGGCGCCCAGCCAGACCAGTCCCGACCCGGAGCCCCAGTTCGGCAGAAATCCCAGACTCATGGACATTGCCAGGCCGGTCGCCAGCGTCAGCACCAGCGCCGTGCGCGGCAGCATGTCGAGCCAGCTCATGGCGCTGGCGCAGAAGCGCCGCACGCTCATCGGCTGCGTCGGATCGACCATTCTCCCGCTCAGGAAATAAACCGCCAGATCGGTGCCCAGCCAGCAGCCGATGAGCAGCAGATGGGCAACCGCCAGCAGGTCTTCATTCATACCGAAGGCAGTCTCAGAAGGGCTTGCCCGCGCCGATCAGGGCCACCGTGGCAATGCCGGCCCAGTAGACGTAGGCCAGCAGCCGACCGATCCGGATCGAGTGTTCCAGGCGGGCTTCGGTCCGGGCGTCGCCCGGGGCCTGATCCAGCCGACGAAACAGCAGCGTCCACTCGCGCATGATGAAACGCAGTTTCAGGCCGATCACCAGCATCAGCGCATAGATCAGGATCTTGGTGGGATACCAGAGCATGCCGGCCTCGCCCCGGAAGGGACCGTGACCCAGCAGCGAGGAGACTGCACTGCCGATCAGCAACGGAATCAGCAGGAAGCGGAGCGATTCATCGATGCGGGTCAGGCGCAAACCGCGATCGCTTTCCCGATAAAGGAATGCAGCCCAGCACGGCCCCAGCCAGCTCAGGGCCAGCGTCCAGATCAGCCACAGCCAGGGGCCGCCGTAGGGCGACACGGTCCAGATCGCGCCCATGTGCAGCCCCAGCGGCAGCAGCAGGATGATGCCGCTGCGAGCGAGGATGTCGATGCGATAGGCGGTCTCCATATGGCGCCGCCGTTCTGCCAGCGGCAGCTCGCGATTGACGATGTGGTAGCTGGTCTGGAACACACCCCATTCGCCACCCAGCCAGTAGACCATGGCCAGGATGTGTGCCCATTTCAGCAGCGCCAGTTCGCTCAGGCCCATCGCTGCCTCCAGCCAGAGCGAGCGTCAGCGCGCGAAGGCTGGGCGCGGTGCGCCGCTGCCTTGGCTGCGTCGATACTGACTCGGCTCATTCGGCCTTTCCGCTCGGTGTCTCGTCGGCAGTTGGTGGCTCCGCCTCCAGCACCTGGCGCTTGTACACCGTCCAGCTGGTGGCGTTGGGCTGCGACCATTCGCGGGGCGCCGTCAGATACTCCGGTGCGTGCTGCTTCAGATAATCGTGGAAAGGCTGCGGCAACTCGTCGACACCGCCGAGCAGCTTCTTGCCATACCCCGAATAGATCAGCAGGCCAGCGTGATCGCCCATCTTCATCCACGGCAACCACGGGCCCTCGCGAAACCAGGCGATGGCGATTGGCGCCGACTGGATGCTCGGATCGTCCAGCTCGGCCTTGCGCGCGTAGAAACCGAAATGTTCGGAACCCACATAGAGCGGACCGGTCGAAGATTCGGGGTACTGATCAGGCTGAATCGGATTGGGATAGGCCAGCGGCACGTCGAAGCCGAGGATCACGTCATCGCCCATCTGCCGCAGCGGCAGCAGGCGCGGTACTTCGCCGTCTGCGCGCGGGCCGCCGCCCAGCTGCTGGTTGACCGGATCATTCTGGACATCGAAGACCTTCAGCGTGGCGCCGGTCCAGGGGTTGAGCCAGTCTTCGAGAATCTGGCCGGATTTCGGATCCTTGTAGACCGCATATTCGCGCGACAGCATGCGCCAGCTGCCGTCCTCCAACTGCTCCATCCGCGCCACATTCATGCCCTCGAAGCCGAACAGCAGTTTCGGGCGCTCATCGGGAATGGCCGCAAATACCTGACCCGACCACCAGGTCACCACGTCCTTGCCGTCCAGACTGCCGCGCATCTTCAGATAGGCGCTGAGATTGTCCTCGGGTTTGGACAGATCGAGCGCTTCGGCAAGAGTCGAGGCCGGCAAGGACGCCAGCAACAGGGTGCACATGGCCACACGCAGCATGGACAGGCTCTCCGGCAATTGATCTGGCACCGGCACGCGGCCTTCGGGCTTGGTACCGATTTGTCACGAGCATAACCACCTTCGGCGGACTGCGTGCGACCAGGTGTCGAATCGCACGGGCTGGTCGCGACGCGAGGTCGCTCCTACCGAGGCCGCTTGATCGCGGATAAATCCACTCCCACAGGGCCGCGTTCCCTATAGGAGCGCCCTCGCCGCGCGACCGGCAGCTCGGCGCTCGCGGGCACTGGCAGACGGTGCAGGCCGCCAGCAAGAGCTACAACGCGGAGAACGCAGAGGGCCGCGGAGAACGCGGAGAGAAGCGAGGCGAATCCATAGACGCTCTTCTCTGCGTTCTTTGCGTTCCTCTGAGTTCTCTGCGTTCAATGTCTGACCACAGCTCACTGCGGCTCCCGGTCTTCGCCGATACGCCGAAAACCCGCGGTCGCGACGCGAGGTCGCTCCTACCTAGGCGACTCCATCGCGGATAAATCCGCTCCCACAAGGCCGCGTTCGCTGTAGGAGCGCCCTCGCGGCGCGACCGGCTAGATCCACATCAATCAAGGTCTGACCTGCCCGTGCCCGCTACAATCTGCTGCGACGCAGCATTGCACTCCGGAGCGCCCGCGCATGCACCCCCGACTGATCCTCGCCCGGCTCCAGGAACACCCGCTGCGGCAGCCGCTGAACATCGAGTTCCATGCCAGACCGCCGGTGCCGCTCGCCGGTGCAACGCTGGTTTCGCATCTGGTGTTCAAGCATGGCGCACCCACCGAGCAGGCCGAGCGCGAGAATCTGGCGCGCTGGTGTCAGGGTTTGAGCTGTACCGCGGTCGACAGCTCCGAGGGTCATATGACGCTGGAAACCGCTGCTTTCCGCATGCGCTGGGAACTGCACACCGAGTTCTCCAGCTACACCTTCTTTCGGCCTCTGGATGGCGACGAGCCGCTGTCGCCGGATGCCACGGCTTTCGACGGCATCCACCTCGACTGGATGCAGGGCATACCGGGCAAGCTGATGGTGGCCACCCAGATCGAACTGCGCGCGGTGGAGCACATCCGCCCGGAATCGGTGCTGGCCGGACTCTCGCCCAATGGCAAGACCATGGTGGCCTCGCGGGTGGCCGACCACGCCGCCTGGATCTTCACCGACTTCAAGATCGAGAACGGCTTCTCGCGCTTTCTGGTGCTCAACGAGGCCATGACCCAGCGTCAGGCCGGACGTACGGTGCAGAGGCTGCTGGAGATCGAAAGCTACCGGATGATGGCGCTGCTGGGACTGCCGGTGGCCAAGGAAGTCGGGCGCTGGCTCTATTCCAGCGAAAGACAGCTGGCCGAGCTGATGGATCAGATCAACCGGGCCGGCTCGCCTGACGATGAGCGACTGGCGCTGTCGGCGCTGTCGGCCCTGGCTTCGGAAGTGGAGCATTCCGTGGCCCGCACGACCTTCAGATTCGGCGCCGCCAAGGCCTATCACAGTCTGGTCATGCAGCGAATCGAGGAGTTGCGCGAGTCGCGCATTTCCGGTCTGCCCACTTTCAACGAGTTCATGCAGCGCCGGCTGCTGCCGGGCATGAACACCTGCGAAGCCATCAGCCGGCGGCAGGAGGAGCTGTCGGCGCGCGTCGCCCGCAACAGCCAGCTGCTGCGCACCCGGGTCGACATCGAGCTGGAACGCCAGAATCAGGAACTGCTGGGCCAGATGAACCAGCGCGCCAGACTGCAGTTGCGCCTGCAGGAAACGGTCGAGGGACTGTCGGTGGTGGTGCTGACCTACTATGGCTCACAACTGGTGCAGTATCTGGCCAAGGGCAGCAAGGAGCTGCATCACCTGAATACCGATGTGATCACCGCGGTGTCGATACCGGTGATCGCCACGCTGGTGGCCTGGGCCACCTGGCGCCGGCGCCGAAAGATGCTGCGCGAGTAGGCCGGTGCGGCAAGCTCCGTCAGGCGATGGCCAGCTCCCAATCACGGCCGTGGCCATGCATGATCGTGTTCCTACGCTGGCTGACGCTGCGAATGTGCGCACACCATGACCGCCCCCGTCGACGGCCCTGATGCCGTCCCAACGCCCGGCATCAGCTTTCGCCAGGCCCTGGGCTTCTGGCTGAAACTGGGCTTCATCAGCTTCGGCGGCCCGGCCGGACAGATCTCGATCATGTATCAGGAACTGGTGGAGCGGCGCCGCTGGATTTCCGAGCGCCGATTTCTGCACGCGCTGAATTACTGCATGTTGCTGCCCGGCCCGGAGGCGCAGCAACTCGCCACCTATCTCGGCTGGCTGATGCATCGCAGTTGGGGTGGCATCGTCGCTGGCGCGCTGTTCGTGCTGCCCTCGCTGCTGATCCTGATTGCGCTGGCCTGGCTGTATCTGGCTTTCGGCGAGCTGGCCGTGATGGCCGGACTGTTCTACGGCATCAAGCCCGCGGTGGTGGCCATCGTCGCCCACGCCGCCTGGCGCATCGGACAGCGCACGCTGAGGAACCGTTGGTTGTGGACGATTGCGGTGGCGTCTTTCCTGGCGATCTTCCTGGGCCATGTGCCGTTTCCGATGATCGTTGCCGCTGCGGGCCTGATCGGTCTGGTCGGCGGGCGTCTGGCACCCACAGTCTTTGCAGTGAGTGGCGGCCACCTAGCCGCTGGAAAGACCCACGCGCCCTGTGTGATCGACGATCACAGCGAGCCCCCTCCACACACACGCTTCCGCTGGCGCCGACTGGCAGGGATCGTGGCCTCGGGTCTGCTGCTCTGGGCTGTTCCGATGGCCTTGTTGACCAGCGTCTGCGGCTGGGAACACACGCTGACCCAGATGGCCTGGTTCTTCACCAAGGCGGCGCTGCTGACCTTTGGTGGTGCCTATGCCGTGCTGCCCTATGTCTACCAGGGCGCAGTGCTGGATCATGGCTGGCTCAGTTCTGCGCAGATGATCGATGGTCTGGCGCTGGGGGAAACCACGCCGGGTCCGTTGATCATGGTGGTGGCCTTCGTCGCTTTCGTCGGTGGCTATGTGCAAGCCGTGTTCGGACCCGATCAGCTCTTCCTCGCCGGCGCCGTGGCGGGGATGCTGGTGACCTGGTTCACCTTTTTGCCATCCTTCGTGTTCATCCTGGCCGGCGCGCCCCTGGTGGAGTCGACCCAGGGCAATCTCAACCTGAGCGCGCCACTGACGGCGATCACCGCCGCCGTAGTCGGCGTGATCGTCAGTCTGGCCCTGTTTTTCGCCGTCCAGGTGTTGTGGCCTGGGGGTGTTCCCAGCGCCTTCAGTCTGCCATCGATGCTGATCACAGCGGCCGCCGCCTTGGCCCTGGTGCGGTACCAGCGTGGTGTGATCGAGGTCATCGTGGCCAGCGGATTGCTGGGGATCCTGCTGCGCCTGGGAGGCATCGAACCGTAATGTCCCACTCACTGAACCCGGGCACGAGCAGCACCCGGGCGTGCACGGGGGTTACCGATCATTCGAAGCCGTTTCGGAAGGTGTCTATTGATTCATAAGCACCCAGATCAGGCTTGGAACCCACCACCCGATCATGGTTGTCGAGGTCCTTGGGTATCAGCGGGAAGGTCGGCGGATTCATGCCCACATTGAGCCCGGGTGAATTGAGACCCAGACGGAAATCGGCGTCCTTGAACTGCGGATTGAAGCTGTTCACACCAATGTTGGCGCCAGCTTGCTGACCGCAGACGGTGGTGGCAATGACGAAACGCAATCGATCGACGTTGCTGACCTCCAGCGGACAATTGCCCTGGGGGTTGGCACTGGTATTGCCCCAGAGGATGGAATTTTCCATGGTCAGCAGCGCGTCGCCACCCACCTTGACACCGGCATAGGCGGTTCCGGTCGATTGGTTGTTGGCGATCGTCAGGTGTTGCAGATACACCGAACCAGCCCCGACGCTGTTGGTATAGATCCCCACAAACCCTGGACTCTGGTTCTCCGCAACCAGGGTATTGCGCACGCGAACGTTGACCCTACCCAAGGTGCCGATTCCCACTTCATTGGCCAGCACCGAGGAGTTGTTGCGAATGATCAGATTGAAGACGTCGAAAGTACCTGCCGAAGTCGCGTTGACGAAATTTCCGAACAAACCCGCGGAAAATGTGGGCGTGGACGGAACCGTCCGGGTGATGGTGAGATTGCTGACCGTGTAGGTACCAGGCGAAGTGACGTTCATGCTCAGATACAAGCCGCCCACCTGATTCTGGCCGTCGAGCACGGTGACCGAGGCATCGGCAAACTGCACCGCACAGGCGGTGGGAATGCTCAACCAGCCACCCGAGATGTTCAGATCGTGGTTTTCAGTCGTGGCGCTGCTGTAGGACAGTGGCTGCGTCAGCAGATAGTTGCCCTGATGCACCTTGATGATGTCGCTCTGACCATTGCTGGCGGCCGTCGCCAGAGCGCTGGCGAATTCGGCAGGGGTGGTCACGCAGAACACGGCTGCATCTGCCGAACTTGCCAGAGCCAGGGCGGCCAGCGCGCAGATCTTGTGGATTGGGTTCATGGCATCAGTTCCAGTCGCCAATACGGCGGGTTCGTGGATTGATGCGCAATTCACATGGCCAACCCGCCAAGAGATTTTTGGGCAATCGCAAATGATTGCAACTGGCCCATTGACCCTCAGCCCCAGACCAGGCGGATGAGCAGGTACAGCGGTGCACCGCCATAGAAAGCCAGGCGCCCCGCCCACTCAAGCGCTGTCCGCACTGCAGCCGCGCTGGCTGGCCGCGACCACGCGATCCACGCCATGACCGTCTCGGTACCAACCCGCAACAGCGCCGCATACAGCATCAGACCCATGGCCCAGGCCGCCCACCAGATCAGCAAGCCGCTCAGCCAGGCCTGCAGTCCATAGGTGTAGTACTCGCCGAAAGTCCCGCCAAAGGCGATGTGCTGGTGCAGGCGGAAGGCGGGAAGCGCTGGCAGCAGCGGATACAGGCCGAATTTGATCAAGCCGTGATCCAGCCTGGGGCGCAGACTGCGGGCGCGGGTGACGGCGTAGTCGGCCATGTGCCCGCAGGCCGTATCGACCAGCTGCACCGAAGCGCCGGCTGCGCACAGCGCCTGCAGTAGCGCCCGCGGGTCGGCGCAGCACAGGCCCGACGCGAAACGACGGCCAGAAACGAACTCCAGATCGAAACCAACGCCGGGCAGCGGCAGACGCCACAGACGGATCGCGGCAAGGCTGGCAACAGGAATCTCGATGCGCTGCCAGCGCTGCTGGAGCGCCAGCAACTCGCCGCTGATTCGGGCGGTGGCGGTATGGACGCGGGCGATCGCCCAGGCGGCGATGGCGGGAAGCAGCACACCGCCGAGAAAGATCTGGATCTGTGCCAGCGAGTTCACCTGCAGGCCGTCGCGCAGCAGCATCCGCAAGCCGAGCACCAGCAGCCCGAAGCCTGCGCCCAGACGCAGGCAGGCACTGAGTGTGCGCCAGAACGGCGACAGCAGCGTCACCCGGGCGGCGAACTCCACGGCGGGTACCGATTCGGACAGAGGCATGCGGGCACTGGCGCGGCGCTGCCAGCTTCGCCAGAGATCGGCACCGACCAGCACCAGCAGCAGGATCAGCGCCGCGCGCCCCACCCAGTCGCCCCAGCGCACCATCAGCGTCAGCGGCGGATCGCTGAGCGGCAGTTCGCCGGCCAGCACCGCCTGCTGACCCATCCCGGTACTGACCAGCACCTCGCCGCTGGGGTCGACATAGGCGCTGAGTCCATTGCTGGTCACGCGCAATTGCGGCAGCCGCGTCTCGATGCTGCGGAAGGCCGCCACCTGCAGATGCAGTCGGGCACCGATGGGGTGGGCGCTGAACCAGGCATCGTTGGACAGCCCGATGATGGCCTGGGCGCCCAGGCGCGCGCCGTCCAGCGCCAGCTCCGGACGCACATCGTCGAGGCAGATCAGCGGCAACACCTGCAACTCGCGGCCATCTGCGGCGCGCAAGGGGAACACCCGCGCGCCCGAGCCTGGCTGCCAGCTGCCGGTCCATGGCAGCCAGCGCCGCAGCAGCGGGCCATCCAGCCATTCCGGCACGTGTTCGGTCAGCGGAAAGGGGTGGGTCTTGCGGTAGTAACCGATCAGCCCGGTGTTCGGCTCGAGGAAAGCCGCCGCGTTGTATTCGCCAGCGGCATCCAGATCATAGGTGCCGAAGACCAGCGCGACCCCGCTGGCCCGGACAAAGTCCAGGATTTCCTGATCGAGTGCGGCTCCATCCTCACTGCGCGGATGGCCAAAAGTGGTCGGGTACACCGTTTCCGACCAGAGCAGCGCGTCCACGCCATGATGTTCGATGGCCGCACGCGAAAGACCGAAATGGGTGTCGAGCACTTGCCGGACCACGGCGTAGGCTCCCATCTCGCGGCGCAGACCTTCGTAGTCGACGATGCCGGACTGGACCATGCCGATGCGCATCACCGCTGCCGGCTGCTCGGCCGTTTCGGCCAGCGTCGACAAACGCAGCCAGCCATAGCCGGCCATCAACAAGGGCAGCAGTACCGCCAGCAGCAACGGCCGTGACAGCGCCGAAGCACGGTCTCGCCTGCGCTGCAGGGCCAGTACCAGAGCTTCGTTGACGACGATCAGCAACAACGTGATGAGGGCCGCGCCACCCAGATCAGCGACCTGCCGCAGCCACAGCGACGGCCCCAATCCATGACCCAGCGTGTCGCCCAGCAATTTGGGGACCAGGTGCTCGCATGCCACCCAGACGCAGGCACCGGCCAGCGCACTCAGCCAGGGTCCGTGGCGGCGACGTAGCAGCTGCCGCACCAGCGCAAAGGCCAGTACCTGCGGCTGCAGCAGTGGCGCCAGCAGACACAGGAACAGCATGCCCAGCGGCGTGCCGATCCCGGTGTAGGCGCCGACCGCCACCCCGAACCAGGTGAACACCGCCAGCGCGAAAGCCATGCTCATCAACCAGCCGCTGAGCAGGGCGTCACCCAGTGTGTGGGTGCGGTTCAAGCTCATCAACCAGGGCGCCAGCGCGAGAAAGCCCAGCGGCCAGGCCAGACCACCCTGCGCATACAGCCCCAGCAGCACGGCGCTGGCGAAGATGCCGGCAAGCATGAGCACTCGGGGACGGGCGGAAGGCGACATGGTCAGATCTCTGGGGAATTGCGCGCGATGTCGTCCATGGAAACAGCGGGTTCGAAGCGATGTTGCTGCATGGGGCAATCACTCGCGGGCGATGTGCCGTGGTAGGTCCAGACTTGTCTGGACGCTTGTTCGTCACCGTGCAAAGAGCGTCCAGACAAGTCTGGACCTACCCAAGCTCAGAACGGTAGGTTGGGCTAAGCGCAGCGTGCCCAACGGACCGGGCCTACACACTTCACCACCCCGCCAAGAGCGTCCAGACAAGTCTGGACCTACCAAAGCTCAGGACCGGCGCAGACCGGGCCAATGTTGGGCACGCTGCGCTTAGCCCAACCTACACACTTCATCACCCCGCCAAGAGCGTCCAGACCAAAGCTCAGGACCGGCGCAGCCTTGCGGCGACGCTCAATCTCCGGGCGGCGGCGGAATCTCGATCTGCCGGATCGGCAGCCCCGGCGGCGCCATCTCGGCCGGCACCACGCGATCTTCGGGTAGGGGGATGACCGCTCCGCTGGCATCGCGGAACACGTAGTCCGGCGAAAACATCAGTATGGCCTCGATCGGCTCGCCCTCATCGCTGACCTGATGGTGGCGCACATAGCCTTCCGGTAATTCGAAGTCCTCCGGTACCGCCAGGCCCACCAGAGGCGGGCTGGTGCCGGGCGGATTGAAGGCCGCGATGCCGCCGGTTTCGCCGGAGTCGCGCAGCGCCTTGATCAGCTCGGCCGCCGTCGGTTCCGGGTCGGTCGGTGACACATAGCTGGCCAGGTCATTGGCATCGCCGGTACGCCAGTCGGCTGGATTCGACGGTGCCGTGCCGGGGACCGCGGTTGACGGCGGCATGCTCGCAGCAGGGGTGGACTGATCGGGTTTCATGGTCTCGGCGGTCGAAGCGGTTGAATCCGCAGCGGGTGCTCCTGCTTCTGTTGCGCCGGCAGGGCGTTCGCTCACCGGCGTGAGCAGCGGTGAGTGCAATGCCATGTAGCCGATCCAGGTGCCGATCAGCGTCAGTGCCAGCACCCGGAGAAAACGCGACCGCCAATGCACCGGCGGTCGCTCCCGGATGATGCGCACGCCATCGCCGTCCGCAGGGGACGGCGAGGCGTGTTTCCGATCGGATACCGACATCAGTCCGATTCCTGCGGCGGTGCTCAGGGCGTGGCCGGACTGTAGACCGACAACGACCAACCCATGCGCTCATGCCCGTACTGGTTCCAGATCGGGCTCTTGCCGCCGCTGAAGCTGGTGTAGCGCGGCGCGCCGGTGCCGGTGCTGCCACCCCACAGACCGGCCGAAACCGTGCCGCCGGTGTAGGTCGGATGCACATCGTCGGACTGGATATAGTCGTAGCTGCTGCTGGAGCTGACAAAATGGGTGTTGGCATCGCGCAACGTGGATTTCAGCGTGTTGGAGATGCGGTTCACGTAGCTGCTCTCGCTTTCGCCCGCCACATAGCGCAAGGCATCCGAGTCGATCTGGCCGTCACCGTTGCTGTCGTAGTCGGCCCCCATGAACTGGGCAAAACTGTCAGCGCACTTGAAGCCCTTGAGTCTGGCGTTCTCGCACATCCAGTAGTTCATCTTGGCGATGACCGGCAGAAAGGTGGTGCGCATGTTCACCGTGGCACCGGTACTCGCATCCTTGCAGGTGCTCTGCACGTTGTCGGCGTTGTAGCCCGGGTAGTACAGATTGCTGATCACCTTGAGCCTGGTGTTCGGGCTGGCATTGGCATTGATGTAGTCCATCGCCGCCGCCACATAGGTCTTGCAGTTGGCCAAGGCCGTGTTCAGCACGCTGTAGTCGCAGGTACCGCTCTGTCCCTTGAAACTGGTCCGTGCCTGCAGGCCATCGTTGCCGCACATCTCGAAGGCCACCACCCGGGTGGAACTGGCCTGCATGTACGAGCGCTCGGCGACGATCTTGTTGTTGTAGACATCAGACGCAATCGCACCCGACTTGGCGCGGCGAATACTCTCGATATCGGCATTCCAGGTGGCCGAGAGATATTCGGCATCCACGGTGGGTGCCGAATACTTGGCAGCCTTGCTGACCGAACCGTTGTAGCCGGCATAGATCGAATCGCCATAGGCGACCACCCGATACTTGGCGGTGGTACCGGCTCGATCGACCGTCCACGACACGTTCTGATTCAAGGTGTTTGCTGCAACCTGGCCACCCAGCGCCAGCAACAGAATGGCAGGCAGTGACCTGCGGACTAAGCCACAAGAAAAAGTATTCATGATCCTCCCCATGAATAGATGTACGCCTCAGAAACCGGATGGTTTCTGACCCAGTGACGAACAAAACAAAGACGGCCTGGAACCCGAAAACGGGCTTCCCACCCAAGCCGCTGCGCAGAGTACGCCTGCGTATGGATGAGCGTCAATGAGTGTTACAGCGCGTTAGCACGCAAGGCTTTTTTGTGCGTTGCATCAACAACTTGACTGGTAATGAACTGAAACTCATCAGCGGCCGAGTTGTTCGTACAAACAGCCCACGCTGCATTGCCGCAAAGGCACACGAGGCCGGTTCGGCGGCGAAAAAAATATTTTCCGGAGACGCGCTTTTGGCAGTCCCTGGCGTTCGCGGCAACACGCGACCGGCAGTGCCAGGACGCGCTGATCAGCGTCATCCGGGCATGCAAATCGTGGACGAGATCCCCGCGCTACTCCAGGTCGAACTGGGTGGCATTGCGGCCCTTGATGTTGGCGTAGAAACGCTTGATCTCGGCCATGTCGGCCTGGACGTCTCCGGTCGGCTGAAAAACCGGGCCAAGGCCACTGACCTTGCGGTCGTAGTCCATGTAGGCGAGCACGATCGGCACCTGCGCGGCGATGGCGATGTGATAGAAGCCAGTCTTCCAGTGCCGGGTCTTGCCGCGTGTGCCCTCGGGCGGCACCGCCAGCTGCAGCGGACCATCAGCGGCCACGATGGCCTGGGCCGATGCCGCCACCAGATTGTTGGACTTGGAACGATCCACCGGGATGCCCCCGAGCCAGCGCATGACCGGGCCGAAGGGCCAGCGGAACAGGCTCTGCTTGCCCATCCAGTAGACCCGCAGATTCAGCACGAAAGCCACCATCAGCGTGTACGGCAAGTCCCAGTTGCTGGTGTGCGGTGCGGCAATCAGCACGCATTTACCGACCCGGTCTGGCAGAGCGCCTTCCACCTTCCAGCCGGCGAGATGCAGAAATGCCCGCGACACCGCGCGCAGCAGGATGTTGACGACGGGCGTATCGAAAAGCGTGCGGTGCAATGTGGGGCCTGCGATGGAAATGGAGCGCACAGGCCGTCATCAGAGGCACGATGGCTGCTCGAAGCGACGGAGCATAGCGCTCCAAAGGTGTTCGATCTGGAAAGCCGGTCCGGCGCCTGCTGACGCCCGGCCCCGGCACTACAGCCTCTGGCAAAGTCGCCTTCCGATGTCAAAGCAGCGCAAACTCGTGCTCACCGCGTTCATAGACCACGTGCGCCCGACCCACCAGCATCGGATCCACGCGACCGATGGTCTCCAGGTTCTTGTTGGCATAGGGCAGCTTGTGCAGCACATAGCGCATGGCGTTGAGTCGGGCACGCTTCTTGTCGTTGGACTTGATCACCGTCCATGGCGCGTCGGCCGTGTCGGTGTTGAGGAACATGGCCTCTTTGGCAAGGGTGTAGTCCTGCCATTTGTCGAGGGAGGCCAAGTCTACCGGTGACAGCTTCCATTGCTTGAGCGGGTGCACCTTGCGTTCCTTGAAGCGCCGCTTCTGCTCCTCGCGACTGACCGAGAACCAGAACTTGATCAGATGAATGCCGCTGCGCACCAGGTTGCGCTCGAATTCGGGCGCCTGACGCATGAACTCCTGATATTCGGCATCGCTGCAGAAACCCATGACCCGCTCGACGCCGGCGCGGTTGTACCAGCTGCGGTCGAACAGCACGATCTCGCCGCGCGTGGGCAGATGCTGCACGTAGCGCTGGAAGTACCACTGCCCGCGCTCCACCTCGTTCGGCTTTTCCAGGGCGACGACATGCGCGCCACGCGGGTTCAGATGCTCCATGAAGCGCTTGATGGTGCCGCCCTTGCCGGCAGCATCGCGGCCTTCGAACAGGATCATCACCCGTTGGCCGGTTTCCTTCACCCAGGCCTGCAGTTTCAGCAGCTCGGTCTGCAGCAGATACTTCTGCTTCTCGTAGGCCTTGCGGCTCATCAGATTCTTGTAGGGATAGGCGCCGTCACGCCAGCCTGGCGCCAGCTCCATGTCCAGCACCGCCCGATCCTTGGTCTCGGCCACCGCACCTTCCCGTTCCAGCAGATGCTCGAGCAGGCGCCGGCGATCGTCAGGAGACTTGCCGTCCAGCAGCGACTTGATGGTGGCGATCTCATTCTCCAGCGCCGCGTCTGCCCCCGCCTCGGTCTCGAAATCAAGAATGGCCTTCGCGCTCAGCCGGGGAGGCACATCGCCCTGTGCCGTCGGCCTGGGTAATGCAGGCTTCGTTTTCAGTGCCGTCACGCTGCCGCTCTCGGGCTCGCGTTTGGATTCGGACATGGGACCTCCAGACTGATCGGAACAAAACTCCATTCAGCACCCGATTTCAGACGCGGAACTTGACGAGAGTCAAGGCAGGCCGCCGCCCCGGATTCACGAACCAGAGGCGTCAAGCAAGCGCCACGACAGCAGCTTTGCTCCTCATTCGGCCGACTCGCTCCGACGAGCAGCAATGGTCAGGTCGCCCAGCGGGTACTCTGCTTCCCGATCAGCCCATGAGCCATCGGCAGTTCTGACCCGGTATTGCTCGAACACGAAGGGCAGACCTTCGCTGGCCAGAATCTCCGGGGCGTCGGATACCTGGAAGTGCAGATGCGGCCAGCGGGCGTCGCCCGAGATTCCAACCTGTCCCAGCACAGCGCCACGCTGCACCCGCTCGCCCGCCTTGACCCGCAGGCTACCCGGCTTCAGGTGGGCGTAGTAGGCGTACCTGCCACCGCCGATATCCAGAATGACGGAGTTGCCCGCCAGATTCTCCATGGTCATCGGCACCGCCGTCTGAAAGCCCGCAGCCGTGCGGGGAACATTGTCGGGAAGTCCGTCCTGGGCCAGAACGATGGTGCCGTCGGCGACCGCGAGCACTTCCCTGCCGTAGGCGTAGTAGCGGCTGGCATCGAGTGGATCACCCGAGAACTCGGCGCCGTCCTTGACGATCTTCCAGTCGATCGCAAATCGACGCGAGATCTGCGCCAGACCACCGGCCACGAACAGGCCGACCCGATGATGGGAATTGATGCTGGGCGCATTGGCCGCCAGCCAACCCTCGCCCGAGACCGGAAGCCCCAGTGAGGGCAGAGGTGCACGCCCAACACGCAGCGCGGGACCCGCCGCATGGCCCTGTTCGAGCATCACCCGGTGTTCGATGCTGGCAGGAACGGCCTGGTCGCCTGCAAAGGCCACACACATGAACACGACGGCTGCCTGTCCCGCACCCAACTGCTGTCCATCGAGCTGTTCCGATCCCGCGGGGCGCAGGATCTGCTTCAGCGCCTCGGTATCGATTGTGGCGACGGGCGCGCCAGCAGCATCGCGGATTTCGATTCCTCGCAGTGCCAGTGGCTGGTCCGAGAAATTCTGCAGATGCACTTCGTAATAGAGGAAATTCCGACCACCACTCGGCAGCACCGTGGGCTCGACCGGTGTGCGCAGTTCCAGCTGCACCGGTGGAAACGGCGGCTCGCCCGAGGCCAGCGATGCGCTCGCAGCGGCTTCGGGATCAGCCAGCGTGCAACCGGCGGGAAGTACCGCTGCGGGCGCATCGGCCGCGAGGGCTGAGGGCAGATGGGCGGACATGGCGGCAGCGGCCAGCAGCGCGCCTATACGGGCGGCACCCGCGGTGGTGATCGTCATCAAGCGAGGCTGACTCCGGCGAGGCGATGGGAGCGGGCCTGGACCCAGGATGGATCTCCATCCGGTCCTCTGCCCGCGGTCAGGAACGGCAGCATGCCAGCGGCGCATGGCTGCCGTAATGTGCCGTTTCGCACCCCTGCGAGCTACCGGTATCGGCCCGACACTGCGCACGGGCCATGAACCCTGGCAGGCACGAAGCGGCTTCGAGGAGGGACGCGCGCCTGCGCGGCCGCTCTTGATCTTCGCTCGGCGCAAAGCGGCGCCGCAGCGCGGCGCCCTCCACAACAGCGACCCGAAACCCGCGGTGCCCGGCGCCGGAATGCGGTTCATGGAGAGGATCTAGCGCGAGACCCCGGGCTGCAGTTTCAGCCCCTGGCTTCACCGTGGCGATCGATCAGCAGCGCCTTCAGTTCCCGGATCTCGGAACGCATCGAGCGCACTTCCTCGTGCAGGTCCATTTCGATGTGGTCGCGGGCCTGCTCCACCACCTCGACCAGCGCCTCGTGTTCGGTCTCGGTATAGCTCTGCATGGCGTTGACGATGATCGCAATGAACAGATTGAGCATGGTGAAGGTGGCGATCAGGATGAAGGGCACGAAGAAAGCCCAGGCATAGGGAAAGCTCTCCATCACCGGCCGGGAAATGCCCATGGACCAGCTCTCCAGGGTCATGATCTGGAACAGCGTATAGAGCGAGCGGCCGATGTGTCCGAACCAGTCCGGATACTGGGCGGCAAACAGATTGGTCGCGATCACGGCGAAGACGTAGTAGATCACCCCCAGCATCAGCACGATCGATCCCAGTCCGGGAATGGCGGCCAGCAAGGCCCCGACCACGCGCCGCATCGAGGGCACGATGGTCAGCAGCCGCATCACCCGCAATACCCGCAGCGCGCGCAGCACCGCGAACGGGCCGGACGCCGGCACCAGCGCAATACCCACCACCAGAAAGTCGAAGACACTCCAGGGATCACGCCAGAAAGCGCCGCGAAACACCCACAGGCGGATCACGATTTCCACCACAAACACACCCAGGATGGTCCGGTCCAGCATGAGGATGTAGTGACCCGCGCTGGCCATCACTGCCGGCGAGGTTTCCAACCCCAGCAGCACCGCATTCACCAGAATCAGGACAATGATCAGCGTCTGGATGCGCGGATGGTTGATGAAGGCGCGCAGACGATCACGCATCGGGGCTACGGGCGAGGATTGCGGCATGGAGGCGTCGAAGGCGGCGATTGAGGTCGCGCATTCTTCGATGTTTTGCCTGGAGACAACAAGCAGCCGCACCCAACAAGCCCGCGCCGACCACCGCCGTGGATTGGTCAGCCGCCTGAGTGATCAGGCCGGGCCAGGGTGCCGCAGCCGCAATGCCGCCACTGCCAAAGCCCGACCGCAGCTCACCGGACCACCGACGCCAACCTCAATCGGTTTGCGCACGGGCCCGTCGTTGCCACGCCGCCCGCGCCGCGTGACGGGCATCCTCCCAGCCCAGCCTGGACTTGCCGCGCAGGTCCGCGTACTCATCTTGCAAACGTGATTCGACATCTTCGAAGGTCTTGCCCGGATGCTGTCCGTAAGCTTCGTAGCCCAGGCGGTAGGCCGGTCTGTAGTCGTCCAGGGTGTAGCCGCCCATGACGTAGGGCTCGGTCGCAAAGGCCTCGCTCCAGTGGCGTTCTTCGGCGGAGGGATTGAAGGCTTCGCCCACGGCACTGCCGAGCAAGCCACCAGCGACCGCGCCTGCGACCAGACCCACTGCGCCGCCGATCGGTCCGCCCAGTGCCAGTCCTGCGGCCAGTCCTTTGGACGTCGAGACCACAATCCCGGCGGCGACTCCTGCAGTACCGCCGAGCGCTGCACCCAGGCCTACGCCGAGGCGATGCTCATGGCTCTCGTCCGGATCAGCATGAGCGACCGCCACTCGGGATTCCGCTGGCGGCGATGCCTTGATGGCGTCGGAAAGCGCCAGGGTTTCCTGGGTCACAACGGTGTCTTGCGCTGCTTTGTTCATGACTGGCCTTCCCGATCGATGCACCGGCGGCAGACTGCCGCGTAGCGGGAAGTCCAGCCTATGCCAGCACTGCGGATCACTCCGTGCGCTGGCGCGCGCAGGCCGGGCGCCAACAATGGCCGCAGCGGCGTCTGCGAGACCCACGCCCCGGGTGCGCTGCGCTTACCCGGGCTACTCGCTACTCACTGCGAGACCCATTTTCCGGGTGCGCTACGCTTACCCGGGCTACTCGCTGGCGCCCGCACATTTCAATAATCTGCCCGCGCTGCGCCTGCCGCTTGCCCGCAGCGTAGGCCAGTCTGATGCCATCAGCCGCAGTGGAGCGCCTCATGCACCGCCCGATCCGCAAACGCTTCCACTCGATGATGGCCCTGCTGATGCTGTCCATCGGCGGAGCAGCACTGGCCGGACCCGCCCAGCGTTGGCTCAAGGCCGACACCGGCCTGTTGCCAAACCCCGACGCACAGGCTCTGCCGACGACGGCGCTCTTGCGCGGCACCGAGGTGGCGTTCAGGTGGCGAATGCCCGACTCGGACTACTGCCTGATCGAGAGCACGGGCTTTTTCGGCTATGTCCGCTGTGAAACTCTGGACCAGAAGCCGCTGACATCGGTACCGGCTGCCGAGTCCACCATCAACGCCAGCAGCCGCTGGGTCAGCACCGCCAATCTGCGACTGCGCAGCCAGGCCCGGGCCGACGCAACGGTGCTTGGCCGCCTGAGCTTCAATTCACCGGTGCAACTGCTGTCCGAGGACAGCGCCGGCGACTACTGCGAGGTCCGCTCGGAACGGGCCGGGCGCGGATACGTGGCCTGTCGCTATCTCGCCGACGCCCCCGAGGACGAGAACCTGTTGCTCAGCCCGTCGTTGGCAAACGGCCAAGCCAATCCGCGCTTCGATCCGGTTCGTGCCTTCTGGATACAACCCAGCTGGGAGCGGCTCGAAGTCCACGCCCAGGCGCTGGCCGATCGACATCGCCAGTCCGCCGTCGATCCGAACTGGCCGCGCGACGAAGACCTTGAGCAGATGAAAGCGGAACTGGCCAAGGGTCTGTTTGCGCCCGCGCCGCCGGCGCTGCCGGACTGGGCAGAGATGAAGGCGCTGGCCGCCGCGAGTCGGAACCCACAGACCTCGGCAAACACGCCGGAGGCGGAAGCAACCGTCGAGTTCGAACGCCTGCGGCGACAGATCCTGATGTCCAACTGGCCCTCCTGGCTAGGACTCTGGGGCGAATCTTTCGATGACCTGGAAGGCAAAGGCCCGGTGTACGGTCTGGTTGAAGCGCTGGAATTCCCGGCTGCAGTGCCTTCATGGCTCAGGAGCGAGCAGGAAGTGGCGCCGCCAGACAACGCTCAGGCCCTCAGTGGCCGCTTCGGCATCATCCACCGCTGGCTCACCAAGCCGCGGCCCGTGCCGGCCGCTGATGAGAACTACGGCACGCCGGGTCTGTACGACATGCTCAGTCGCACCCAGGTACTTGTGCGCGCGGTGCAACGCGTGCGTCTGTATCGCGATGGGCATCTGGACAGCGAATCCACCCATGCCCGCAGCAGCGAGACCCTGTGGCGCGATACCGACGAGCCCATGTGCAACGGCTGGGAGCCAGGATTCCGCTTCGGTGCCTCCGACGCAGCGATCTGGGGCTATTTCGGTGATGCCGAATTCAGCGAACAAGCCCGCAGCTCGGCACCCCGCCGGCCCGGCAGCCTGTATGAGTTCATCGTACCGACCGCACTTCCGCACGAGCGCGCGCTGGTCAGCCTGCGCGCATACCCGATGGATCGCTCGGCCACCGGCTTCGTCCACGGCAGCGAGTTCGCCTTCGATCTCGACCACGATGGCCAACCCGACCTCCTGGTCTGGGAAGGCACCGGCCATGGTCCCGGGCATATGGATGGCGAAACCACCACCGACGATGCCTGGTACCGGCTGGTGCTGGCCAACATCAATGGCCGCTGGAAGATTCTGGGCACCGACAGTTTCGGCTATGGCTGTGGATGTTGAGCAGGGCAATCAGGGAATCGATGGATTCGGGACACCCAGAAAATCGATGCCGCTCCCCCGCGCGCGGGGGCGGCGTGGGTGTCCAGAAGTCCCTGACTCGGGGACACTCATGGATCGCTACTCTCTTGGTGTCAGGGACTTGCACCCATTACGCGTCACCGGTTTCGCCGGCGCACTCACTCGAAGCCGTAGCGAAAGATTCGGTCGTCGGCAATGACGCGCACGGCCAGGAAGTCGTAGTCGTTGCCGTTGTTCAGCGGGGTGGATATCGAGCCTGCCAGAGTGATGCGCTGAGCGCTGGCAGCAACTGCCGTGATCAGCTCGGTATTCGGACCGCCAAGGTCGAGCGGCAAGACATAGCGCCCAGCGTTACCGAAGGCGGTATCGAGGGCGCCGTCGCCAAGGCGCAGTCGCGCCAGCGCGAGGTCGAAATTCTGGGTGAGGTCGCGTGCCGCGTGACCGGCGACGACCAGATGCGAGGGTGCCCCGATGGCGGCGCCGGCAGGGTTTTGGAAAGCCAGCGCGGTGGCGACATCAGCGGTGCCGGGGTCCAGGTCGAAGGCGATCATCTGGCGGCCGTTGTCGGCGAAATTGATATCGATGCTGCCGTCGGCAAGCAGCCGCGCGACGCCGAAGTCGCGGTTGCCGTCTGCACGGCAGGCGCTGCCGGCGAGCAGGATGCGGTCGGTAGCCGGGAACGGCACGGAGTGGTGAGTGCCGATGGCTCGCACCCGGTCTTCAGTGCAAGCCTGCCCGACGAGATCGAAATTCACGCGTGCCCAGCCCGCACCTACGTTGCCGAATGCGGGGTCAGCGCTGCCGTCAGCGAGTAACTTGATCACACCGAAATCGAGTCCGTGGTCGTCGGTTTCAACCTCGGCGGCAATCAGCAGGTGTCCGTTGTAGGTGAAGGCCAGCGCGACACCGCGGTAGTTGCGTTCCACGCCGTAAGGAAACGCGTAATAGCCAGTGCCGTCGTCGGCGAAGCTCGCATCGCGAGTACCGTCGGCCAGAAGGCGCGCCACGCCGATGCGATCGCCGATCACGAGAGGCGGCGGCGCGATCAACCTCTGGACGCCAACGACGACGATACGTCCGCTGCCATCGACTTCGAGGTCGCGCACTTCGTCAATCACGAATACGACGCCACCCGCGTCACCGAAACTGGCATCCAGCGCAGTACCGCTGGCGTTGACGCGCATGGCAAAGCCGGCGGTGCTCTCGCGCGTGCCTCCCAGCACGATCTTGCCGTCCGCTTGCAGCGCCAGTGCATTGACGAACAGGGAATCGGCTGGCGATGCCGGATTGACGAAAGTAGCGCGACCATCGCCGCCGCCGAAAGTTGGGTCAGGCCTGCCATCGGCGGTCAGTTGGTAGACGCCAGCGACCACGCCGGTGGCGGTCTGCACCGAGCCGGCTATGACAATGCGCCCATCGGGACGGATTCTCATGTCCATCGCCACGTCGCGATCGAGCCCACCTTGATTCAGTGGCAGGTTGACGAATCCTGCGCCCAGACCACCGAAACCGACATCCGGGAGCGTCTGTGCGTTGATCGATGGCGAGGACACGACAAGCGCCAGCAGCACGACGAGCGCCGCACGCATCAGGAGTGTCATGAATGCGTCCATGGGGTCAGCGTGGCCCTGGCCGCGGTCGATGTTGTTGATGCAGGTCAAGCACCACGGCCTTTCCGGGTGTCCAGAACTCCAACATAATCTCGGCTGCGGGGGTCTGCACTACACAGCCCGTGCGTGTCGGGCTTGCCTGACGCTGATCGTTGGGTGCGCTGGCCGTAAACCACGACTACAGTCCGTCTGTCGACGGCACCATTGCAATACCCACGGCGCACAACAATAGATGTCTCGGGGTCTGCCAGGACCTGCGGCGCGATGCTGCCATCCCGGGGAGACCGTACTCGGCTCAAAGAGAACGCTCAAGCTCGCGGGCAATCTGCGCCGGTTTGAACTCGGGGTCCGCTTCTTGCCAGGCATCCGTTGCCTTCGCGAGCTCGGCACTGGCGCGTTCAGCTAAGCCCGCAAGATGGTGCATACGACTGCTCAACAGCAATAACTCGGGATCACCGGGCGCCGCACGCAGCATGGGTTCCAGCCATCGACGCGCCGCATCGGCGTCGTTCTGGCGCAGAGCAAAGTCGATCGCCAGCACACGGAAGGACTTGAAATTGGCGTCTGACTGCTTGCGTGCCCGTACCTGGCTTGCCATTGCATCGAGCTCGGCCTGCACCTCGGCGATACCAAGTCCCTGCTCGGGCAGCCAGAATCGCGCGAAGGTCTTCCAATGCGCGATCGATTCCTCGGCATTCAGCTGGCCCATCGCTGCATAGGCCGCAAGCATGGATGCATGCGCCTTGAGCAGCCGTTTTCCGTCTTCGGTCTCCGCTGCGATGGCACTCTCTCGCAGGATCGCGTAATAGTCGTTGATATGCGCCGCACCCGTATCGACTTCCTTGCCAGCCCAGGCGAGCGCGGCGACTTCGCCGTGCAATCGATACTTCAGATCGATGTATGGAATGTACAGCGCTGGCCGCGCGCTGGGCGCGGTGCGCGGCGACTGCAGTTCCATCCATTGGTCGACCGCCAACTCCGCTGCACGCAGTCGACCCAAAGCCTTGAACACCTCAATCCGCGCGCGCAGCCAGGGCTCGCGCTGCTCTGGCCGGGTCAGCGTGCGCTGATCGAGCGCATCGAGCTGCGCCAGCGCGCTGCGCCAGTCCCCACGATTGAAGCTGAGGCGCGCCAACTGCAGAGCAGGCGAGACCAGATCGGGCCGCAACACCACGGCAATCTGAAGTTGCTCGGCAGCCAGGTCCAGCTCGCCGCGAGACTGCAGGATATCTGCCAGACTCGTGCGCGTGGCAACATCACTCTCATCGAGTTCAAGCGCCGCCTGGGCCAGTTGCAATGCCTGATCAGAAAAGCCGCGCTGCTTGAGGTAGAGCGATAGCTGCGCCATTTCCGATGCTGACCCAGAGTCGAGCGCCAGGGTCTGCAGTTGCTGCAGCACGGCAGCATTGTCGGGATCATCATCCAGCGCCATATCGGCAATGCCATAGATCGGTGTCCGATCCCAGGGCAGCGCCCGCGACCAGGCATCGAGCACGCGACGCATGCCGGGCCGATCGGCGCGCATTCGCGCCAGGAACAACTGCAGGTTGAAGCGCTGAGCCGGCGGGAGCACCTGGATGCGCGGCAGCAGGGCTGCCAGCTCATTGATCGTCGTGTCGGGTTTCTGGGTTGCGCTGCGCGCCACCAGACTGCGATAGGCCGCGATCACGAAAGTCGGGTCAACGCGCTCAGCGTCGGCAAAGGATCGCGCGGAGCCGGCGCTATCGTTGCCGAGGTCAATGGCGTAGCGGCCTTCGACGTAGTGACGTAGCGCCTCCAGCGACTCGGTGGTAATGCTCTTCAGCGCCGGATCATTGCCTGGAGCCTGGGCTTGGGCGGGTGCCAGTTGCTGACGAATCAAAGCCGCCAGTTGATCCACAGCGTCCCAGGCCGAGTCGGCACTGATCGAAAACGGGCCCAGCGCCTGATCTGGCTGCAATCGGTAGAGCTCGATCTTGAGCTGCAATCTGCCGTCTGTGCGCGTCACCGAGCCAGTCACGAGCGCGCGATAGCCGTAGGCAATGGCCGCCCTGCGGCGCACCGCCAGTGGTGCCGACTCGATATCGCTTGCGCCCATACGTTGCATGCCGGCCTGAAGCCCGTTGATCCCCGAACTACTCGCAGCCCTGGCGGTGAAGCGCGGATCGAACTCCAGGTCAAATTCCGCCAGTATTGGCAAGCCATGAGCCAGCCAGGCGTCCTCGGTGCCGGCCGCCGTGGCGAAGGGAAAAATGACCACCTGACTGATCTGCTCGTGCTGGCTCAGCCGTACAGCAGGCGCCGCTGCCGTCAAAGCGCTGGTCTGGCTTGCCAGTTCCTGCGCCCGCAATCCCTCATCGCGCAGATACAGCCCACCCGCGGCAAAGCTCAGCGCCGCAAAGATGAATGCCAGATCGCGACGATGGTATTGAACCGCGCCGGGCGCGCCGATCTTCCAGATCAGGAAAACAGCCAATGGCAGCAATAGACCGATGGCCGCAAAGCACAGATCAATCAGCCGATTGGGCAAGCCATAGCGCGCAACGGTAAAGTCGGTGACTTCAACCAGCGCCCAGCCCAGGCCCAGATAGCCCGCTGTGACCGGCAGAACCCGTCGCTCGCGAAGCTGTACCCAGAATTCGAGCTTGCCCGGCATGTCAAGCCTCACTGCAGAACGGCGGGCGATGTTACAGACCATGACGTGAAAAGGGGAGCGTCACCCGGCAGGCAACAGACCACGAGTCGTCCTGGTGCGGTGCTTCGTCTTGACCCTTGAACCATCGCGTCTCTGGCCCCATTCGCTAGCTGCAGGTTGGCGCCATGGCGCTGCGACTGCCTTCGGCCCCGGCTCGCCGCCCGACGCGGGCGTTCGAGCCGATGCGCGGTTTGCTGCACAAGCGATCGGCTTCTACCCAAGCGCGTTGTCGCGGGGCGAAATCCCTCGGAACATTCTTCAACTCGATTTCGAAAAACCACACCAGGACAGCGCTGGGCACATCGCCGAATTCGCGCAATTGGGGTGCCGCACTGTGCAAGCCGGCAGTTCCATGACGCTTCGTTCAATCCGCAGTTACTTCGCGCCCGAAGAAGCTCAGGAGGGTTCGGTTGCAGCCGTTCGCTCCTGGATTGATTGGCGTCAAGACGCCGCCCGCCAACCCGCCGGACGATCCATGACATCAAGACATAGTTGGAGTCCGCCATGAACCTGTCGGGTCGGCTCGCCGCCGCATTGATCTGTGTCTGGACCGGCCACGCTGCGGCGCAGGACCTCGCGTCCTTGCCGGGAATAGAACCCTTGACACCCCCGCAAGCCACCAAGCCGGCGCCCGGCTGGCAGGGGCCGATGACCTATGTCCAGCAGTCGCACGGCACGTGCTGGGCCGCCACCGCGCTGATGTTGGTGCGCGCCTACGGAGGCACTGCGAGCTTGTTCGACCTGATTGGCGCGATGGGCGAGTGGGTGAATGCCGACGATGACGGCGGCGGCGCCTACGGGTTGGCAAATACCGCCGAAGCCTATAGCCGATTAGTCGAGGTGATGAACTCAGTGACGCCCGGGCAGCCCTTTGTTCTGCGGCCAACACCCTACAATCGATGGTTCGAAGGGGTGATTTCCAGCGCGGTCGACAACACACGCATGAGCGATGTGCTGGCGCAATGGCAACCGGCTGCACAGAACGGGCTGCCCTTCATCCACGCCAGCGCCCGACACGCGTGGCTGGTGCTGCGTCCCGATCCCTCAGCCGTGGTTCCGACCTGGTACGTGCATGATCCCAAAGGTGGCGCCTTCGCCGGGGCGCGCGAGCCGGGGCGTGGCAACGAAAACTCTGAAGGTGGCCCATATTGGATCGTCGCGCAGGATTGGCTGGAACTGGTGATGCGTGCGAAGAACCGCGGCTACGCCTATGTTGCTCAGGTGGTGCAACCCACTCGGCCGCCGCCGGCGGGAATGCCACTGCAGAGCCTGGCAGTGCCTTTCATCGGCGCCAACGGCGACCGCCAGCAGGGGCATTTCTGCTTCAGCAGACGTCCGGACCTGCAGCGTTGCATGGCGTGGAAGCCGATGGATACGACCATCCCGACACCCTACGCATGGCAGCCTTGTGGGGCGCAGAAATGCGTTGGAAAGCTGTCGATGAAGATCGAAGCCTGGCTGGATGACCTGCAGTTGACGCTGCCGGTATGGAATGCCGACATCACGCCGCAGCGCGTCGAGATTCGCGCCGCACTCAACTATGGCGGCGGGCAGCCAGGGCCGACAGCAAGTTTGCGCGCAGCCAGCCTCATTTCGATTCCAGCGGGCAAGTCGCAAGACTGGTCCGCGAAACTGACCAATGTGTGCGCGCTGCGGCAGACAGACCGGGATGTCGACGCAGTGCTCGATATCGAAGTTTGGCACGCTGCCCGTCGCATCGATCATCTGCCGGTACGAGTGGTCCTGGCACCGCGACCGCACATCGACCGGATCACGCCTGCACAACCACGTCCAGGTGACCACGTCACCATCGAAGGCTCGGGATTCGGTGCCATGAACGCAGCGCATGCAGTGGACGTGGATGGCAGCGTCGCCGGCGTCGAAGCGTGGTCAGACCGTGCCATTGAGGTCATCCTCCCAGCCACCAGCAGCAGCGGAGGCACACTGCGGGTAGCGCCATTTGGATCCACATGCGCGGCGACCCTATCAATGGCGACCGCTCCGGCACAGTACGATTGCGCCAAACTGCTGCAAGAGAACCCGATGATGTGCCTCTTCGAAGGCTCCAACGAGTTCTATGCCTGCTGTGGCGTTGACCCAGGGTTGCCGCCAGGAACAACAAAGGATGACTAGTGAAGCCACGACCTCAACTGTGAAGCAAGGCCTGAGGCGCCGCTGGTAGTCGGCCCTCCTGCATCAGGCAAGACCCGCTGGCGACAGCAACACGCTGCCGATCAAGCAGCCGTCGACGCGAGAGACCTGTTCTGGTTGTTGCCGAAGATTCTGCGCCAGTAGTTCGGACCGGACGCGTGCCGACCCGGCACGGATTTCAGAGTTGAGTTCGTACCGGAAGGCGACGCCCGGGTGTGGCGGGCGACGCTCGAGACGGTCAGCGCGCTAAAGCGCCATGGGGCTCGTTTGAGATCGGTGTCCCGGCTCCGTGGTGCGGTCGAAGACTGGGTGTCCATCGTCGCGGGTCTGGATCGCTACTCCCTTGGTGTGAGGGAATTGCACCCTTTACGCGTCGCCGGTTTCGTCGGCGCACTCACTCGAAGCCGTTGCTGAAAATCGACTCCGCGCGGCACAGCCCAGCCGCACCGGCGCGATGGAGCGCGGCGATCTCGGCCTCCGGCAGCGCGCGCGCATAGACCTGAACATCGTCGATCTGGCCCTCCCAGCGGGTGCTCGGCGGACGTACGCCGATCGTCAGTCCGTTGGCGTCCAGCGCTGTATCCAGCGCGACGGCGCCAGCACCGTCCTCGGCACCATTGACGTAGAGCCGGATCGTGGCGCCGTCATAGGTGACTGCGAGGTGATGCCAGACGTCCGCCGCGAGCAGCGTGCTCCCGGCGACGTCCGCGTTGAATCCGAAGAAGTACAGGCGACCGGGTGCGTTGCCCGAGGTGATCAGGCCACACATGCGGCCGTTGCTCGTGCTGCCGTATTGAACCAGCGCCGACTCCGTTTGCGACTGTAGATTGCGCGGCGTTTTCGCCCACAGAGCGATCGTGCGTGCCTGATTTCCCAGTGGCAGCCCCTGCGGCGTCGGCACCGCAAGATGCTGGCTGGTGCCGTCCAGAGACACACCGCGACCGATACGGGCGGGGGTGAAACCCGGCGCGCCGACGGCCGTGAGCGGATTCAGTCCGGAGACGTCATCGGTGTCCGAGAGCCGCCAGTGCGAGACCAGACCAGCCGGTGGCGCAACGCAAGTCGCAGACAGGTCGAAGCTGATCGCATCGAAGGTCGCTGCCGGCGGCCCGGCAAAGCCGTGCAGCGCGAACAGCCCCGCATAGCGCGGCGCGGCGCTCGCCGTGACCGTCCAGAATGGTTGCCAGTACTCGCCGTCGGGACTCCAGCTGAACTGATAGTCGGCGCCGATGCGCTCGATGCGCTGCCAGTACGGCGTGTCCGCCGCGATGTCGACCAGCGGCCCATTCGGCACCGGGCCCGGCACGCCGGCGACGTCGTAGACGGCCTCGAAGCGGCGCGCCGGCTCGACCACATAGCTGTTGCGCACGTAGTTGTCCTGATCCGGCGCGCCCAGCGTCTCGTCCAGGATCAGCAGGCCGGCCTGTTGGGGGAAGGTATCCGGGGCGGCGTCGAAGCGGTACGCGGCGGTCACGGCGAAGTCGCCCGCAAGCTCGGGCAGCCGGACCAGCGGCAGGTTGGCGATGTTGTTGGACGCGCCGAAGAGATCGGTCGGCGTCGTGGTCAGCCGCAGCTGGCCGCTGGCGACAAACAGTGGCGTCGGCGCCTGCCGATTCAGGACCATCCAGTGCTGGTCGAGGGTGCCGGCCATGTCCTGACGGTAGGGAAGCGGCACTGTCTGCGCCGCCAACGCCCCATGGCGCGCCCGGATCTCGGCAGCCGGCAGTGCGCGGTGGTAAACCACCGCTTCATCGATCTCGATCGGGCTGCAGACATTGTTGTAGCCGTCGCAGTTCAGCCGCAGTTCGTTGGCCACATCGGCCGGCAAGGTGGGGCCGATCGTCGCCGCGGCGCGTTCAATGCCGTCCACGTAGATGCGCGTGGTATTGCCGTCGTAGGTCCAGCCGAGATGGCTCCAGATGCCGACATCGACCAGCCCACCGGTGATCTGCGCCGACGGCCAGCCCTGCGCGGCGCTGCGGAATTGCGACTGTGCGGTACCGTCCGTATTGCCCGTGTTGACCAGAACGAACTGGTACGAAAGCCCGTCCGGAAACGGCGGTCCGGCCTTGCTGAAGATGCCCCACGCATTGCTCGGGTTCGACAATCCGGCGCCGGGGCGCACCCAGGCCTCGAGAGTGAACTGCCCGGGCAGATCGGTGGTAGAGCCGTCCGGGATCGCGATGAAGTTGCTGCTGTTTCCGGTCATGCGGAAGGTCTGGCCGGACTTGCCGGGAGCGTACGACACGCTGCCGACGACGCTGCCCTCCGCCGTGCCGATGGCATCGTCCGCGGAGTTCTCCGCCGGCCACCAGCCCACCGCCTGTTCCGGCGGCGCACTGGTGGCTGCGAGGCGCAGGTTGTCGAAGCGCTGACCAGGGCTGGCATTGTCATAAACCCCGACGCGACCGACGCGGAACTCAGCTCCGTTGGGCATGGTCACCGTCGACAGGTCGAGCGTGGTGGCCGCTGTCGCGCTGCCGCCCAGGTAGGCCTGCAGCAACAGTCCGGCGCCCACCACGCGAACGCGCGTCGCACCGGTCGGCGGCAGGGTCACGGCGACCTGCCCGTATTGGGTGTACGGGCCGGCGACGGGGTCGGCAATCACATGCCAGTACAGGGTATCGGGCTTCACGACCAGCAGCACGCCGCGGGTCGCGCCGGCACCGGCGCGCAGCCAGATGCCGCCGTCCACCGGATCGATCACGTCCACGGTGAGCTCGAAGTCGCCGACCACCCAGGGTAGCAGGGCGGCTGTCGGCGGCAGGTTCTGCGGCTGCGACGCCGAATACTGGCCGTCGACCACCGTCCACGCGCCGCGCTCGTTGCCCCACGGCAGGCGCGCGCCGTTGCCGAAGTCGTCGACGAAGTCGATGCCTGCGACCGCCGTCAGCGGCAGCGCGAACAAGGCAAGAAGCACTGCCCGCAGGCCCTCGGGCACTCGTGCGGGGACTGCTGAAGGCGAGGGTGTGAGGGTTGCGCCAGGTTGGTTTGTCATGGCGGTGCGGCCTGTGGAAACGACCTGATTCCAGCGTAGGCCTGCCCGCGCGAGGCGCGTTGATCCTGGTCAATTCGCAGGGTTGACGAGTGCTCGCGATTCCCGCAGTCGACTGGCGTCTACGCCGCTCATGGCGGCGCTCCTGCACTGACATTCCACCGCCGCGCCGGCGATGGCAGTGGCGACGGCGACGGCTCTGCCGATGTGGAGATCGCTGCGGCAAATGGCGGTCAGAGCGGCAGAGCCTATGTGGCTTTCGGATAGAGCGGAGGCTTTCTCCCACCGCAGGCGCTCGGGAGCCTCAATGGCCAGAACGGTTCAGGCTCGACCGTGCGGACGACATCGGTCAGGTCCCGTCCGTCAGCGGCCTTGACCGACCTCAAATCATTGCCCTGGGCGCCAACTACACTGGTGACGACAGCCGGGAGAGTTTGGATGGCTCGTACCAACCGCAACATCGTGGTGGCAGTCCGAGACGAGATCAACGGACGCAGGGCTTTGCAACGTGCGCTGGCATTTGCCTGTGCGGAGACCGACAGCATTCATCTGGTGCACGCCCAGCGATTGGTGGATCTGACACGGGTCGTCGATCTATTGCAGCCCCGCCGGACGAGTGCCGATGATCAGCAATCGGGTGCTGATGACCCGTGGTTGGAGACACTAGCCGGCGAGGCCCGTTCACAGGGGCGTGAGGTACAGTGCATCTCCCTCTCAGGCAGGGCAGGGCCCGCGGTAGCTGAATACGCGCGCATGGTGCGTGCTGATCTGATTGTCGTGGCCAGCCCGCGCGAGGGTTTGGTACGAGAGTTGTTCCTGGGCAGTAGCGCTATCCGCATCCTGCGCGCGGCTGACTGTCCGGTGCTGGTTGCGCGCAACGATCCGGTCCCGCGTTACCGCTGCGCGCTGCTCGCCATTGACAACGACCCGGTGGCGACTCGCGTCATTGCCGCGACTGGCGCCTTCCTGGCAGAGACCACGATCAATCTGGCACACGCGTACCTGGTGCCGGAAGAATACAAACTGCGCATGCACGGCGTGTCCGAGGAAACCATCGCAGATTTGCGTCTCGCCCGGCGCGGCGACTTCGAACAGGAATTGCAACCGCTGACCCGCCAGTTGCCGCAGGCCATCCTGCACTTCAAGCACGGCTTCGCACCGTCGGTGATTCTGGAACTCTTCAACCAGCTCAAACCCGACATCATCGTCATCGGCAGGCACTCCGGAAGTGCACTGGACGAGCAGGTGATGGGTAGCGTGACGCAGTTCTTGCTGTACGCCTGCAACACGGATTTCCTGTTGGTGCCATGACGCCGTACGCGCACAGCCGCTGCGGGCAGGCCCGCCACAACTGACGGACTCAGCCGCGCCGAAGCGCTGCACCGTCTGGAGCACCATGGGCACAAGGTCTTGCCTGGAGCGCCATCGCCATCGATGTGGCGGCGCGTTGGTGCGCAGTTGCGCAGCCCGCTGATCTATATCCTGATCGCCCCGGCCGCGACAGCAGCCACTCAACAGGTTCGCCGCGGCGGATGTGGAAACTGGCAGGTTGGATTTCGCCACGCGGCTCAGACTGCACCCTGCACCCTGTTGCTGTTGAGCCCGCGTTGCTGCGGTCGACATCAAGCTCCAGTCTTGAATGCGGCAACGGGCCAGGTCGAGAATGTCGCATGGCAGAAGGACCCGTCACTCAGCTGCTCAAAGCCCGCGCTGCCGGCGATTCGTCGGCGGAGGGCCGGCTGGTCAGCCTGATCTATGCGGAACTGCACCAGTTGGCCGAACGGCAGATGCGTGGCGAGCGTAACGGGCACACCCTGACTCCAACAGCATTGATACACGAGGCCTGGCTGCGCCTGGGCGCGAACGATGCCGAGGTGGCTCAGGACCGACGCCAGTTCTACGCGCTGGCGGCGCGACGCATGCGCCAGGTGCTGATTGATCACGCCCGCCGTCGCGACGCCGACAAACGCGGCGGCGGAGCGGTAGCGATCACGCTGTCCCGAGCCGAGGGCGAACCCGTCGCCGACCGGGGTATTGATGCGCTGGCTCTGGAGCAGGCACTTGCGCAACTGGAGGCCATGAATGAGCGCATGGCAAGGGTGGTGGAACTGCGCTACTACGCGGATCTGGAAATGTCCGAAATCGCCGCGCTGCTGGGGATCTCCAGGGCGACGGCGCAGCGCGACTGGGAGGTCGCTCGCGCCTTCCTGCACACGCAGCTGCGCTGATGGATGCGCGTGCGCTGGGTTTGCTTGGCCAGGCACTCACGCTGCCGCCACCGGCACGGGAGAACTTCCTGCGCGAGGCGGCTGGCGATGAGCCGAGTCTGCTCGACGACGCGCTGGCCTTGCTGCAGGCTCACGCTGAAAGCGCCGGCTTGCTTGAGTCGCCCAGACTTCCGGACCACATTGGTTCCTGGCGAGTGCTGGAGCGTCTGGGCGCGGGCGGGATGGGTGAAGTCTTCCGTGTCGAACGCGACGACGCCGGCTACAGACAACAAGCGGCACTGAAGCTCACGGCACGCGGATGGGCCGGCCCTGAGGCCATGGCACGCTTCCATGCCGAGCGAGCGTTCCTGGCAAGACTGGAGCACCCGAACGTCGCCCGCATCATTGATGGCGGGATGGCCCCGGACGGTCGACCCTGGGTGGCGATGGAGTACGTCGCCGGCGAACCGATCGATCGCTGGTGCGCGCTGCGACAATTGTCGATCCGCCAACGCATCCAGCTGTTCCTGCAGGTGCTCGGGGCGGTCGAGGCTGCGCATCGGGCGCTGATACTCCACCGTGATCTCAAGCCCGCCAACATCATGGTGACCGCCGAAGGTCGAGCCAAGCTTCTGGATTTCGGCATCGCCAAGAGCCTGGCCGACGAAGGCGGGCTTACCGCAACCGGAATGGCGCCATTGACCCCGCAGTACGCGAGTCCGGAGCAACTGGCCGGCAAGCCACTGACCACCGCATCGGATGTGTATTCGCTGGGTCTGGTGCTCTACCTGCTGCTCACCGGCAGGGTACCCCACGAGTCCGGAGGGCGCTCTCCCGCCGAGATCGAGGCCCAGCTCAGAACCAGCGCACCGACACGGCCCAGCGCGGTACTCGATTCAGCGGCATTGGCGCTATCGCCGCGCGAGGCTCTGTCCTGGCGGCGTCAGCTCGAGGGCGATCTGGATCGAGTGCTGCTGAAGGCGCTGGCGGTAGACGTCGAGCGCCGTTATGCCAGCGCCGCCGAGTACGCGGCGGACCTGGAGCGCTGGCTGGATCTGAGGCCGGTCGCGGCGCGGCAGGGGGATCGCGGCTATCGCTGGCGCCTGTTCCTTCGCCGCAACCGTTTGCCGGTGATTGCGGCCACTGCCGCCGGGCTGGCGCTGGCCTTCGGTCTGGCCATCGCCGCCCAGCAGGCGGTGGTCGCACGGGCTGAGGCCGCCCGCGCCGCCAGTGCCAATGATTTTCTGCTGCGCCTGATCGCCGATGCCGATCCGGTGGCCAGTGGCCGCGAGCCCAGCCTCAAGGAAGCGCTGGACCAGGCGGTTGCCCGCATTCCCGAGCACTTTGCCGAGCAGCCGGAAAGCGAGGCGGATGTGCGCCTGGGTATTGGTCGCGCCTATACCAACCTGATGCAACTTGGGGCTGCCGCCGAGCAGTTCGAGCGCGTGCTGGCACTGCGCAAGCCGGGAACCCGCGGATACGCTGACGTACTGCAGGGCCAAGCCCTGCTCGACTGGACGCGAGGCCGAACTGACAGCGCCGAGCGCAACTATCGCGCGGCGCTGGCCATCTATTCGGCTGACCCTGCGCTGCGCCGGGAGGCAGGCGCGGTCCGCAATGATCTGGCCGCGCTGATGAGTGACATCGGCCATTATGGAGAAGCCATCGCCTTTGCCGAAGCGGCGGTGGCCGATGCCCGCTCACTGGCGCTCGAAGCCGGCGCACTCGGTGCGCGCCTGGAAAACCTCGGCAGCGCTCTGCAGGGGGCCGGACGCCTGGAAGAGGCCGATCAGGTCTATCGCGAAGCGATCGCCGCGCTGAAGCAGGCATTGCCGCAGCGGACAGTGGCGCTGGCCGTCGCCCTTAACAACTACGCGCTGGTGCACCGTGATGCCGGGCGTGCGGCCGAGGCGCTGGCCTTGTTCGACGAGTCGGTCAGGGTACGCGAACAAGCCTTCGGTCCTGATCACGCTGAGCTCGCCGGTCCATTGACCAACGCGGCGCGGATGCGGCTGCAGCTCGGTGATCCAGACGGGGCCGCCCGCGATATCGCCAGGGCCCTGACCCTGGCCGAACGCGCCTATGCCCCGGACTATGTCGGCCGCGGACATGTGGCGCTGGCCGCCGCCGAGATCGCCGCGGCGCGAGGGCAGTCCACAGAGGCTGTCCGCCAGGCAACCACAGCGATGGCGGTGTTCGAACGCGCGGACGATGCCGATCCCGCCTGGCTCGAACGTGCGCGGGCCGTCCTCGCCAGGTTCAGGCCGGTCGATGAGACACCGGGACGCGATCCTGCGCCTTGAGGGTCAAGACGCGGCCCCTCGCCCGCGCCCAGGAGCTCTCCCATGCTGTCGCTGCTCTCTTCAGACGCGCGCCGAAGCGGCGCGAAATCCGCTTCGCTGTTGCTCGCCCTGGCCCTGCTCATGCCGAGCGCCGAGGCCAGCACGACCGGAGCAGGTGGCGTGGCCTTCTGGGCCACTGAAGTCAACGACTCCTGGTTCAACCCCTTCCGCTGGGGCGGCATCCTGCCCTGGCAGGGCGGCGTTCCAGACCAGAGTGTCAGCTGTCGAATCGAGCTGGCGGTGCAGGTCGACGTGCTCGGACAGGGTCAGGCGGCATCATGCCTGCATCTGCAGTTCAACCACGTCGGTGCGGTGGTGCGCGTGGCCGGCTCCTCCATGCGCGCCGAGCTTAACGTGCACGGGACGCAAATGGACAACAACGCCCTGATCCTGATCGGCGGCCAGGACGCGCTGCAGGACTCCAGCCTGATCATCCACAACAACACCAACGCCAACGGCGCCAATGGGCGGATCCGCCTGTCCGCGCCGCCGAATCACGGCGCCTTCCTCACGCCGATCTCCAACCTGGGCTGGCTGCTGGTGAACTGGCCCAGCCACACCATTGAAGGCAATGGCACGATCCGCGTGCGACTGCAGAACGACGGCCTGGTCGACGCCAATGTGGCCGGGCGTGCGCTGACCTTCGAGAGCACCCACAACATCGACAATCATGGCCTGGTGCGCGCGCGTGACGGCGGCTCGCTGGTGCTCTCGATGGGCAATGGCAACCACGGCTTCCGCCAGTTCGGCGCGGGCCGAATCGTGATCGAGAACGGGTCCGCATTGGCCCTGATCGGCGCCGGCAGCGAGGGTTTGCGCGGCGGGCGACTGCAGACCATCGGCAGTGGCCTGGCCACAGTGTTCAGCCAGGGATTCCCGATCGAGGATGTGTGGCTCGAAACGGGTACACGGCTGACCTTTTCCGGCAATGCCGGCATTTTCGTCGGCCCGCTCGGTCTGCAGAACGATGGCCTGATCTACACCGGCCCGAGCGGCTTCGTCACCTCGCGCTTTGGCGATAGCACGACCATGACCGGGAGCGGTCGACTCCAGCTCGAAGGCGGCGCGCTGGCAGCGCTGTTCGGTGGCGGCGGGCAGGCGATGGTGAACGCCCCGGGCCATACCATCGGCGGCTTCGGCACCATCGCCCTGGCGCTGACCAACCTCGGCACCGTGCTGGCCGATCGCAACGGTCTGACCAGCGGCCCCGGGCAGTTGACCCTGCAGACCTCGGCGCAGATCAACGAGGGCACCATGGTGGCCCGAAACGGCGGCACCCTCAGCCTGCAGGCTCCCACCCTGACCCAGGGCCCGCTCGGGGTGGTGCGTGCCGAACAGGACTCGGCCTTGGTGCTCGAGGGCAGCACCATTGTCAGCGGTGGCACGCTGGCGACCAGCGGCAATGGCGTGATCTATCCGAACACTTCGAGCGCGCGCCTGGAGAACCTCTCGCTCGGCAACGGCACCAACCTCATCGTGCCCTGCTCACGCGAGCTGACCCTTGCCGGCACCATCAACAACCGTGGCACGATCACGCTGGACAACGCGGGCTGCGGCCCGAACTTTGCCGTTCTGCGCGGTGCCGGGCCGACCTCGCTGGCCCACAACGGTGAGGTTCGCCTGCGCGCGGACAGCCCCTCTGTCAACGTCACGCTGGAGGGTTCCGCAGGCCTGTTGACCTTGGGACCGGGTCAGGTGCTGACCGGATCGGGCCGTGTTCTGGGTGCGGTGCGGGTGGACGGCGTGATCGCACCTGACCAGCCCTGGACACCGGCAGGGCCGATCGGGACGCTGAACGTGTCGGGAGGTGCCACGCTCACCCTGGGCAATACTGCAACTACACTGTTCGGGCTGGCGAGCCCCTCCAGCTTCGATCGCATCGGCGGCAACGGCACGATTCAGCTGGGCGGACGATTGGCCATCGAAGCTGTCGGTGGCTATCTGCCAACCCCGGGCTCCAGTTTTGATCTGGTCGTCGGCGCCGCCGTCTCGGGCCAGTTCCAGAGCGTGGAATTTCCGCCCGAGTACAACCAACTCGACGCGCGCGTCCAGGTACTGGCTGATCGGGCACGCCTCGACATCATCGCACCCATGTTCGTCGATGGATTCGAGCAGCCCTGAGACCGTCTGGTTGATGCCCAGGAGTTTCCGCCAGCGCCCCTTGTCCAAGAGCGAGAACGAACTCGCGCCTCCCGGCACTGCCACATCGATCGGCGGCCGCTTCGGCATCGTCCACGGCGGCCCCGCCTCAATCCCGGGCACATGGACGTCGAAACCACCGACCACACCTGGTAGCGGCTGGTGCTGGCGAACATCAACGGCCCCGTTCCGATTGCCTGAGCCCAGAGCACGGCCGCACAATCTGCTCATGAGCGCAGGCTACCGTCGCCGCCACATCCAGCCGCTGTACCCGGAAATTCCGGAATCGGTCTGCGATTGCGAGTTGCTGCCCCAGGACCATTGCATTCAGCCTGAGGAGCTGGTTCACACCGAGCTGCTGACCAGTGCCCAGCTGGACGCGCCCGTGGATGAAGGCAGGGGCCACGTCTGCTACCAGAGCGCGCACCGGCGATGTCCGATGTGCGGACAAGAATGGTGGCTGTATGGCCGCGAGCGCAGCGACCTCACCTATGCCCGCGACGACGAGTCGCAACCAGTGGGCTCGGTCAGCTACGTTGTCGGTCAGGCCGTGCGCTGTGCAGACGCCGATGAGGCGGCGATGCTGGATGCCTGGCTGCCACGCTATCTCGATGCACTGGCGCGCCGCGATCGCTTGTACTCGCTATACGGCGAATGTATGCACGCGCTATCGAACGATGCCCTGCGCGCGGCCATCGTGATTTGCGTGGAACTGAGCGAGTGCAGCGCGGCGACGCGGATGTTGGGAGAAACCAGCGCGCGCGCTTGCAAGATGGCTGCAGCGGTGCGCCGCGATCTTACGCCTCAGATGTGGCACTGCGTGACCCGGCTGGAAGCCCGGGCAGACGATGAAGCGACCTGGCAGCTGCTGCTCGCCTGCCAGCGCACCTGCGCCGAGGCGCGCCTGAGCGACCCGGCCCGCGAGATGCGCGACTGGACCATCGAAGAGTGGTGGACCCCGGCACTGGCCGGATTGCGCCAGTACCAGTTCGAGATACATGCCTTGCGCGATGCCGCGCAGGGCAAGGCGCTGGGCAGTCCCCAGCACAGCGCGCTGCGTGCCTGCGAAGATGCCATCGCCAGTTGCTGGGAGCGGCATCTAGAGACTGTGCATTGGCCACACCCCGAAGTCGCTTTCATGGCCCTGGTGGAACACGCCCTGTCACTGCGGCCAATGGTGGTCGCACGCGACCTGGCGTCGTGGACGCACCCGGATCGGATCGGGCGCGAGCTGCGGGCGCTGCTCGATGGCCACCAGATCAAACCAGGCCGACAGGTGGCCGTGCCGCCATGGCTCGCCGCCCGCACCGGCTTGCCCGATGCTCGTGAGCGCCATGAAAAGCGGGCAGCGGCCAATTACTGGTTACCGATCCGGCGCGCGCGGCGCGCGGCCGAGTACCGTGCACGGGGAGCCTGAATCATGATCCTCGGCAAGCCCAAGGGGCTCTGCTACGTCAGCTATGTGTCGGAAACCCTGATTCACCTCGAAGGCGCCAACCGCCACTGGCGCGCCTACCTTCGGGCAGCGGGCCTGCCGGTCTCCTGGTGGCTTGGGGGCCTGAGCTATCCGCGCCGCCACCCCGGGGACGAATCTGGCTGTGAAGCAGCCATGGTTGCCTTGGCGCGCCTGGGCGTCTGTTTCGCCGAGGACTACAAGCAGGGCATGGCCCCAGCCGACATCATGCGTGACCTGCTCGACAGAGGCGTGCTGCGTGAGCCCTTTGTGGCGATCAGCTGGAATGACCAGGGTGGCGGCCGCAAACGCGTGGTGTACACGCCAGACTCGGACTGATCGGCCTCCGAGTCCCCCGGGCGCAAGCCTTTGGACTGGATGCACAACCTGTAGTCCCGGCAGCCAGGATCCGCCCTGGCGGGTGTCAGGTGGGGACCGCGCCGAGCGCCTGCAATCTGGCGAATGCGCGGCTGACATCGCCCTGATCAGAATCCAGTCTCGCCAGCAAATCCCGATAGCACTGAATGGCCTGCTCGCGTCGCCCGAGCTTTTCCTCGATGACGCCCAAGCCCCAGCGTGCCGCGCTGTAGCCGGGATCCAGCGCCAGGCAACGCACGAAACACTCACGCGCATCAGCCACGCGGCCGAGATCGTTGAGGCACTGACCGACGTCCTTGAGATAGTGCAGGCGCATCGGCTGCAAGCGCGCGGCTGCTTCAAACAGCGGCAGAGCCTGATCGAAGCGGCGATTGCGCGCGTGTTCGATGGCCTGCGCGTAGTGCCTGGCGGCCTCGTCCGTGGCGTCGGCAGGCGCTGTCGGGTTCGGCGCAGATGCGGCTTCCCATTGCTTCAGCCGCGAGCGCGCGGCGAGGTCGAGTTCGGCTGTCCGGCCGGGTATCGGATTGGACAGCAGCTGCGACAGCCGTGCTCTGGCAGCGGCGACTTGTCCCTGTTCGGCCAATGCCTGAGCCAGTCCCATCGCGATCTCGGCATCTACCGCACCGAGCTGTTCCAGACGTCCAAGAGCCGTTTGCGCCTGCTCCCAGCGCCCCATCCGCAGCAGCACGAAGGCGCGCCGTCGCAGCAGCCTGATCTCACCGGGCTGACGCATCAGCGCCAGATCCAGCGTGCCGAGTGCCTCGTCGAAGCGCCCGGCCTGGGCCAATACACTGGCCCGCAGATCGGGCGCGGAAACATCCTGAGGCTGCAGCCGACGCCAGATTTCGATCTCGTTCAGGCATTCGTCGATGGCGCCGCTCTGCGCCAGCGCCATGGCCAGATCCCTGCGCACTTCATGCTGATTGGGCTGCTGGGCCAGCACCTGGCGCAGACACCGCGCGGCGTTGCTGTAGTGACCGCGCTCGGCGTGCTCGCGAGCCTGTTGCAGCAGCATCGGCACATCGACCGGCGCCGCCGGGGCAACTGGGGGCGATGGCCGCGCGGGAGCGATTTCCGCGCGCGCACCTTGCCGCGGCACACGCCATGGCGGCAGCGTGCGACCGGTGAGCGCCGTGTACAGGGAGGCCATCCCGACCGATGCGCCATCGCGGAAGCGGACGCCGATCTGGGCAAAGGTGTTGATGCGACGTCCCTGGGCGTCGACGACACGCGCGGCAATGACCACTTCCGGATGCGCGGGATTCATTTCCCAGACTGCCGGCAGCGCCCGACACAACACCTCGCCCAGATAGGCACCCAGATCGATCACGATGGGCATTTTCGCAGCGGAGGGCTGCCAGTCTTGCCGCCCCGGCGCCTCGCCCGATTCGCCCCACATCTCGGAGACCAGAGCATCCATCCTGGCCAGACTGGATACCGAAAAGTCCAGCGCTTCAGGAAATGCCCCGAAGAAGGGCCCCTCAAGTTCGCGCTGCGCGAATGCCCTGGCGTGGCGACTGGCCGCCGTCTCCGGCGCTTGAATCGATTTCCCGCAGCGCATGCAATACGGAGCCTGCGGACGGTTGTTGGCGCCACATGCTGAACACCGGATCACCTCCATCGATGACCTCCGCCGGCACACTCGACACCCGTGATGCTGCGCTGATCAGCGCCCGGCAACAAGATCGCCCGAGGCGGGACGAAGCGACGGTTTCAAGTGCAGCGCCTTTGCACCTTGCTCACGGTGTCGCGCCAGGGCTTCCATGCATCAGCGGGATACGCGCGGCAGGTCAGACCAGGGCCGTGCCGATCTCGGATGCCGATGGACGCCATCGATTCTCCGTCGCCCGTCAACGCAGGTCGTACCAGACGCCACGACCACCACCGTGCTGGTTGAGTGTGCCGCGCTCGACCAGAGCACGGAAATGCTGCTTCAGGGTGTTGCGGTTCGCGCCGATCAGCCTGATCGCATCGCCGATGGTCACGCGGCCGTGCTCGCGGGCGAACTCGACGATCTTGAGCGACAGCTCCGGCATGGCGGCCAACACGATCTTCTCGCGCTCGACCTTCTTCTCCAATCGCCGGACCTGCTCGGCCAGGGAGCGCAGGAAAAACAACAGCCAGGGCTGCCAGCCCGCATAGGTTGGGGTGAGTGAAACGAACCCCAACACTGTGATGCGCAATAGCCGGCCGTTGGGGTTCGCGGTGCTCACCCCAACCTATTCGTACTGCTCGACCTCCCGGTCAAACAGCTTGCTGCCTTCGATGCGCGTGGAGGAGCCAATGCTCTCGATAGTCGCCACGCGCCTGAGCGCCGATAATCGATCAGGCGCAAGCCTACCCAAGGCGCGCCAGGCGCCTTTGAATTCGTCGATCCTGGCGATCAGCTTCAGGATCTCCGGGGTGATCTGGATGGTGTCGGTTCGCAACATGAACCAATAATGCACCCATTTACACCCATTTTTCCGGCAAGCAGAAACGCATCCAACAGCCAGTCAAGCCGCGCACGCATCGGGCCTGGTCTGTAGCGCTGACGCAGGCGACGGTGAGGGCGAGTGTAGTTCTGAAGTCAGTGACTGACGGGATTTGGAGCAGATCGCGAGATGAAGCCCCACAGCTGCGGCAGCGGGCAGCGTCGGAACCGAACCTTCCATGCCACCGAGATCTTGTCCCGATTGGAACAGGAATGAGCGGGGCAGCGGGATGGCAGCCAGCCACGACGATGCTCCCTCTCACAACAACCCGCAGGTCTGAAGTTCCGCGGCATTACGGCTGGCAACCGATCTGCGAGTATCCCCGCACCAGCCTCCGGTGTTAGCAATGAACCCAAGCGCTTCAAGCGACGACCCGCGTTGGTGTCCTTTCTGCAACCCGGAGCCGCAACGGGTATTCCTGCGGCTGCGCCATGTCTACGCGCTTTGGGACGGGTTTCCGGTTACCGACGGCCACGCACTGATCGTTCCCTATCGACATGTGCCGACCTGGTTCGACGCCTCCAGCACCGAGCGCGCCGAGTTGTTTTCGGCCATCGACGCGGTCTGCTCGATCATCCGCGAACGCGGCGGTATCGACGGGTTCAACTTCGGCGTGAACGTCGGCGCCGCAGCCGGCCAGACCGTGCCGCATCTGCATCAGCACGTGATTCCGCGCCGCACCGGCGACATGCCCGATCCGCGTGGCGGCGTGCGCCATGTGATTCCGGGCAAGGGCAACTACCTGATCACGCGCGACGCGGCGCGCGGTCCGTCGATTGCCGACGCCGGCCCGGGCCAGCCCTGGCGGATCGATGCACCACCGCTGCTGACCACCGGCCCCGCGCACCCGCTGCTGCCGCACCTCGAACAGGATTTGTCGAGTGCGAGCCGCGTCGACATCGCCGTGGCTTTCGTCATGCCGAGCGGCGTGGAGCGCCTGTACGCACACTTCGACGACCTGTTGCGCCGTGGCGGTTCGCTGCGGTTGCTGACCGGCGACTACCTCGGCGTCACCGATCCCGACGCCTTGCAGCGCCTGATCGATCTGCGTGCGATCCACGGCACTACCCGACTGGACCTTCGCGTCTACGTGACCGCCGGCCGCAGCTTCCATCCCAAGGCTTATCTGCTCACCGGCAACTACGCCGACGGCGTCGCCTGGGTCGGCAGCTCCAATCTGTCCGCGTCGGCGCTGGCCGATGGCATCGAATGGAACTACCGCGTCGAATCTCGACGCGATGCGGCAGGACTGGCGCTCGTGCGCGGGGCATTCGAGACGCTATTTGCTGACCCGGCGACTCGCGATCTGGATGACGCATGGCTGTCCGAATACCGCGGGCGACGGCCGGCCCTGGCAGCGCTCGCGACCGAGTCGCCGGGCGAACCGCCCGAGCCGACGCCGGATTTGCCCACGCCCAATCCGGTGCAAGAGGAGGCGCTGACCGCCCTCAGGGCCACCCGCGTCGAAGGTGCGCGTGCCGGGCTCGTGGTCATGGCGACCGGCCTCGGCAAGACCTGGCTCGCCGCCTTCGACATCGCCGGACCGCAATTCCGTCGCGTGCTGTTCGTCGCCCACCGCGAGGAAATCCTGCATCAGGCGCTGGCCACCTTCCGCCGCATCCGCCCGGGCGCGGCGCTGGGTTTGTACAACGGCAGCGAACGTGTCGCCGATGCCGGAATCCTGTTCGCATCGATCCAGACACTAAGCCGCCGAGAGCATCTGGAGCGCTTCGATCCGCAAGCGTTCGACTACATCATCGTCGACGAATTCCACCATGCCTCCGCTGCCAGCTATCGACGCCTGATCGAGCACTTCGACCCGACCTTCCTGCTCGGACTGACGGCTACGCCGGAACGCACCGATGGCGGCAACCTGCTGGCCCTTTGCGGCGAGAATCTGGTCTACCGTTGCGGCGTGCCGCGCGGCATCGACCTCGGCCTGCTTTGCGCTTACCGCTACTTCGGCGTGCCCGACGAGGTCGACTATCGCAATGTTCCGTGGAAAAGCGGCCGCTTCGACGAAACCGAGCTGACTGCCGCCGTCGCCACCGAGCTACGCGCTGCGAACATCGTCGATCAATGGCGCAAGCGCGCCGGTGCACGCACCTTGGCGTTCTGCGTGTCGCAGCGCCACGCCGAATACATGAAACGCTATTTCCTAGACGCCGGCATCCCCTGCGCCGCCGTGCATTCCGGCCCCGGCGCCGATCCGCGCGCCCTGTCGCTGGAGCAACTGGCCGCCGCGCAGCTTAAGGTCATATTCGCCGTCGACATGTTCAACGAAGGCGTCGACGTCCCCGCCATCGACACTGTGATGATGCTGCGCCCGACCGAATCGGCAGTCATCTGGCTGCAGCAGTTCGGCCGCGGCCTGCGCAAGCACGGCGACAAGCGCCTGACGGTCATCGACTACATCGGCAATCACCGCAGCTTCCTCACCAAGGTCCGCGCGCTGCTGGCAATCGAGGGCGGTGGTGATCGGGCGATTGCTGCGGCGCTGCGGGCGTATCAAGAGCAACGGCTCGGTCTTCCGGTGGGCTGTGAAGTCACCTATGAACTGAAGGCGATCGAAATCCTGTTTGCGCTGCTTCCGCAGGGCCCAAGGGATGCCCTGCGCGACTACTACGAGGATTTCCGCGACCGCCACGGCCAGCGTCCCACTGCATCCGAAGCATTCCACGATGGCTACCTGCCGGAATCGGCGCGCGCCGGCTACGGGTCCTGGTTCGGTCTGGTGCGCGCAATGGACGATTTCAGCACCGACGACGAAGCCGCGTGGTCGGCAGCCGCCAGCTTTCTCGTAGGCCTGGAAGTCACCCGCATGACAGCCAGCTTCAAGATGCTGGTGCTGCAGGCGATGCTGAACACCGATTCGCTGCCGGGCGATGAAGGCATCGAAATCTCCGTCCTGACCGACGAATTCGCCCGCCTCGCCCGCCGACTTCCCGCGCTGACCAAGGAAGTCGGCCCGGCACTCGACGACCCGGTCGCCCTGCGCAGGCTGATCGAGACCAATCCCATCAACGCATGGACCGGCACCGGCGCCCTGAACAACCAGGTCGCCTTCGCCTACCAGAACCAGCGCCTGCGCTATCTCGGCACCATCCCTCCCGCCGCCCGCGAAGCTTTCCGCGGACTAGTGAGGGAACTCGTTGATTGGCGGCTGGCGGAGTACCTGCTGCGGCCTGCCACCGATGCCGATCATTCAAGCTTCGTCATGAGCGTCAAGCACGCCAGCGGCAATCCGATCCTGTTCCTGCCTGACCGCGAGCGGACCCCGTCGATTCCAGAACAGGGTTGGCATGACGTCAGCATCGACGGCGAGACCTACCGAGCCAACTTCGTCAAGATCGCGGTCAACGTCGTTTGCGCCGCAGACAGCGACAAAAACGTGCTGTCGAAGATCCTGCGCGGCTGGTTCGGTCCCGACGCCGGCCTGCCGGGAACCGATTTCAAGGTCAGCTGCGAGCGAGCCGACGACGGATGGACATGGAAGCCGCTGGGCCGGGCACCCGACGAAGAACCCGAGATCTTTCGCCGCTACTCGCGCGAACAAATTCCCAGACTGTTCGGTGAGCGCTACAGCGAGGCCATCTGGAACAGCGGATTCGTAGTCATCACGACGGAGAAACCCCGCGCGATCTGCCTGCTCGTAACCATCGACCGCGAAGGCATGAGCGAGCAGTTCCAGTATCACAACCGCTTCCTCGCGCCAGACCGGTTCCAGTGGCAAAGTCAGAATCGCACCGCGCAGGACAGCAAGAACGGGCGACTGATCCGCGATCACCAGCAACTCGGCGTGGCAATTCACTTGTTTATCCGCGCAGAAAAGAAACGCGGTGGTGCGCCGGCGGCGTTCCTGTATTGCGGAGCCGTCACCTTCGAAACATGGGAGGGCAACGAGCCGATCACAGTGAACTGGCGGTTGCAGCAAGCGCTGCCGCAGCGATTACTAGAGTCCATTCGGCGTTAGCCCCCGCGTCGACAGCGATTACTTGCGACTGCGCAGGCAGCATTTGTTTCGCGCAAGCCTCTGGCAAGAGGCCGTCAATCCTGTACAGCGAGAAAATGAGGTCGACACCGGCGAGACGTCGCCAATATGCTCAAGGCTCCTCGCCACCGCTTCCCGATTCCCTCGCCCCGCAAAGATCTTGAATCAGCATCGGCTGACCGAGGTGCGCAACGCCAACAACGGGGATTTCCAGGGCTACGCAGCGCCCGAGCGCGCTGTGCTTGCTGAGGTCCTCGTCGGTCTGGCATAGATAGATCGAGCGCTCGCAGGCGGTGCAGAAGCGGATGGCTGGGTCGCCCTGCACCGGTTCCAACTTCTGCCGGCGGGCGCGGCAGCGTTTGGCCAGCCCGTATGGGTTGCGGTGAGTGGAACAACAGCGCGACGCACCGTGATCGGCCCTGTCGCGGTGCCTGGCGGTGACATCCAGACCAACCTGCGTCTTGCCGGCGCCCGGCACGCCGGTCACGGAGGGAATTGCCTTGGGTCAGAAACTTGTCGATGGCGCCGCGTCCATGAGCCCATGTCGACAGTTCTTGATGCGTCATTGCGAGGAGCAAAGCGACGAAGCAATCCAGTGCCCGTATGGATATGCGTCTGGATTGCTTCGCTACGCTCGCAATGACGCCGGAGGGGGTTCATGGCCCTTGTGCAGAGTCGGACCGATACAAGCGGCTCGCAACGACGCCGGGGGTACATGGACCATGGGCAGTGTCTAGCGGGCTTGGTGAGGAATTCGTCGGTCTGGCACCGATGTCCCACGAGAGTTTGCTCATGCCGCGGCCCTCATCTCGTGGGCGCCATCGCCGCGCTCGGGCAATAGCGCACCCTGCAAGGCGCTGTCCTCCTCGGCTTCGAGTTGCGCGGTGCTGGCGGCGCGGAATTTCCGGGCCAGATCATCATTGCCGAGTGCAGTGGCGCAGCGTGCCAGCCAGCCCAGGCTCCACACCGACTGTTTGTTCGGATCGACCACGCGGCTGATCGCGTCCTGGTGCAGCAGGCGCGCGGCGGCGGGTTGGTCTAGCGCGGCGACGATGTCGCCCTTCAGCACCAGGTGCGCCGGCTGTGGATCGCGCGCCAGCACCTGATCGATGGCTTCCAGCGCGGCCGGGTGGCGCTTGTTGCGATGCAGGAACAACGCGAGGTTGAATCCCGCCGTGGGCCACTCGGCGGCTTGCCGGTAGACCGATTCGGCGCGCGCCAGATCGCCCAGTTCTTCCAGATAGATGGCCCTCAGGTTGAGCAGGTTGAAGGTGGGGCCGTCGCGCTGCACGGCGCAGGAAATGTAGTGCAGCGCGCGCTCGCGCTGACCGATACGGGCGGCATCGCGGGCCATCTGCTCGAACATGCGACCAAGCTGCGCGTCGGGAAAGTTGCCGCAACGAACCAGTTCCTCGGCTTCCAGCAGGCGGCAGCGGGCGAGCTGTCCCTGATCGGTGTGCGTCAGCGGCGCATCGAAGCGCTGCTCGAAGTCGCAGTCGCCGCCATCCTCGCCCCGTACGCGACGGAGCTTCAGGGTGATGCACTGGTTCTCGTCCAGCGACCAGACCACTTCCAGCGGCTCACCTTGCACGACCGGCGCCTCCAGCTGCCAGATCGAGCGACCGACCACGCGGCTGCCGTCGGCAATCACTTCGATGGCCAGATCCATGGGGCGATCGGCCACGGTGGCCGGCGCGTACACGCGCACCGGCTGATCCGCGTTGACCGGCAGCGCGGCTCCAGCCTTCACCAGGGAAACCAGTCCCTGACGCGTGCGCAGACCCAGTTCGGCGCTGCTCGCCGGGGCGATGAGCGGCTTGCCGGTGGCGGCGATGGCCAGCGCCTGCAAGGCCGCGCCGCGGGCGATGGCGCCCTGCACATCGAGGTCATCGCCCAACTCGACGACATCGGCTTCGGCGAAGTAGTTCTGCAAGGCCTGCTGCACCTGCGGAATGCGGCTGCTGGAGCCGGCCAGCACCACCAGATCGATGGCCTCGGGCAGCAGCCCGGCGCGGGCCAGCACCTGATGAATGGGCCGGAACACCGAATCGCGCTCGACATACTCGTCGGACGCGGTCTTGTCGGGATGCGCTTCGAGAAAGGGTCGCAGCAGTTTCTCGAAGGTAGTTTGATCGAGGCGCGCGTCGCTGAGGAACAGTTCGCGGCCATCCCACTCGATGCAGTGATCGCCGGCCGACACCACCTCGATGGCGCCGGTGGCGTCCCCTTCCTCGATCTGCGCGCGCAAGCGCTGGCACAGGGCGCGCTTCAGTTGCTCGGCCACCGGCAGCAACACCGGCTCGAAGCGGCGGCGCTTGTCGGCGAAGGACACCGCGGTGCGCGACAGCCGGTAGCGCTCCAGCAGCGTCGGAATCAGGTGGCCGTGGACGATGGCGCGGTCGATATCGCCGCCGCCAATGCGGTGGTAACGGCTGGTCGCCAGCAGACGCGGCGCCAGGGCCGCGGTCTCCGAGGCCTGCAAGGTGAACAAGGCGACATCGCAGGTGCCACCGCCGAAGTCGAAGACCAGCCAGGTCGCGCCGGCCGCCAGATGCTCGCCGGCCATGTCGGGATCGCGGTGCAGCAAGTCGAGCACGGCGGCATAAGGCTCATCCAGCAGACGGACGTCCTGATATTCACCGAGCACCAGCGCAGCGGCGTCCAGCGTGGCGGTGCGCTGCGCGCCATGGAAGGAAGCCGGCACCGTGATCACCATGGGGTTGGCGATCGGCTCGGAATCGAGTCCGGCTGCCTCATACAGATGGCCGATGAGGTGGCCGGCAATCGCCGTGGCCGATCGGAATCCTTCCGGCGCACGCGCATAGGTGTGGCGCAGCCCGATCTCGTTCTTGCACTCGGAGAACGAACCCCGGTGCTGGAAGAAGCGCGGCGTACGCGCCAGTCGTTTGGCCGCATGACCGACGATAGCCTCGCCATCCTTCACCGCCACCACCGAGGGCACCGCGATCTGGCCCTCGGGCTGCCCCGGCTCGTCAATCGTCTGGCACTCGCACAGCAGCTCCCCGGCCTCGAAGCGCGCCACCGCGATGCAGCTCTTGGTAGTGCCAAGATCGATGCCGACGGCAGCGCCGTCGAACTCCATTTGCACCAGCACATCGCGCAGTTCGTCAAACACGGTGGTTGCAGTCATCGCACGGCTCCTGGCCTGATGGGTTGTTGCAAGCCCAGCGTGCGTGCAGCCGGTATCAGCAGCTGAGACCGGCCGGCAGGCGCAGCCGTCACGTAGACCCTTCGGGTCAACGTGACCTACTTCCAATGGCTTGATTCATGAGTAGGCGCGCCACCATGGGCGACCGAGACTCCCACAGGTCTGGCGACACGCAGTCCGACGCACGCGATGACCCGCAGGAACCCGCAGCGGTGCGCAGTGGTTGCGGTTTTGGGCTGGCGAAGAGAGTCGGTTTGCTTCGAGAGATGGTGGGCCCGCACGGATTCGAACCGTGAACCAAGGGATTATGAGTCCCCTGCTCTAACCGTTGAGCTACAGGCCCTTTGTCTCTTCATCGCAACTGGCGTGATCCTGCATGACCAAACCAGCAGGGGACCAGTATTGATCTCACCGGCCCCGCAGCATAGCTGCGTGGCGTTCAGCCCTCCACGAGCGATGCTCGTGATCGCTTGGCGGCGATCGGGGGGTGGATTCTGCCGCAAAGTGACGGGTTTCGGGAAACCGGATGTAGGAGCGACCTTGCGTCGCGATCACGGTGCCCATCCAAGACTATGGCGGCGTGTGGCCAGAAAAAGGAACGCTGAGAACGCAGAGGGGCGCAGAGAACGCAGAGATGGCTGGATCGGCCAGATCGGCTTCTCTCTGCGTTCTCTGCGGATCTCAGCGTTCTCCGCGTTGAAGCCCTTGTGGCGGCAAGCGCCCGGCAAGGGGTCGCGACGCGAGGTCGCTCCTACATCTGGCTGGCTGTTTCGCAGGGGGGCGGGATGCCGCAGTTTGGCGATTGGGTGCGCGATGTGGCCGCCTTGTCGCGGACGGAGTCCGCTCCCACAGGTGGGCGGGAGGACGGAGTCCGCTCCCACAGGTGGGCGGGGAGGACGCAGTCAGTGCAGCGTCGCGCCCGGCGGTGGGCTGGTTTCGGGGGGATGTTCCTGCCAGTACTGGCGGATATCGAGCAGCACGCTGGCCAGTTGCGCGACCACCAGATCGCGTTCGCGTTCGGACAGGGGCGCCATTTCCGGGTTGCGGATTTCGGCGAAGACGCCGTCGTCCACGCCCAGGGCGACGATGGGGGCGAGCAGGTCGAGCAGACTGCGGTCTTCCTGCATGCGCAGCTCCCAGATCTCGGCGTTCAGATCCACGCCCAGGCTGAAGCCCTCGCACCAGCCGCCGGCGTCGACGGTACGTTCGCCGCTGTCGGTGTCGTGCTCGGCAAATACGGGATCGTAGCTGTGCAGTTCCAGACCGTGTTCGATCGAATTCATCAGCCGCAGCAACAGATCGAGGAGTCGCTGCAGTCGTGGCGAGGGTGCACCCAGCGGTTCGCCGCCTAGGATGACCGGCAGCCATTCCTCCGGTCCGATCGGCTGCGGTCCCACCACCAGCGCGGTCAGCAGGGCCTGGGCGCCATCCAGTCGCAGGCCGTCATCGGCACCCAGCGACTCCAGCAGGCGATCAATTTCTTCGAAATCCTGTTCGTCCAGCAGCACCGCGGATTCAGCCGGCTTCACGGCTGCAGTTCCACCCATACCGGTGCGTGGTCGGAGGGCCGCTCCCAGCTGCGGGGTTCGCGATCGATACCCGCGGCGCGTGCGCGCTCGCGCAGCGCATCGGAGACCAGCACCAGATCGATGCGCAGACCCAGGTTGCGACGGAAACCGGCCTGGCGGTAATCCCACCAGGAGAACTGTCCGCCCTCCTCGTTGAACAAACGGTAGCTGTCGCTCAATCCCAGCTTCTGCAACTCGCCCAGCGCGGCACGCTCGGCGCTGGAACAGAGAATCTTCTCGTGCCAGGCGCCGGGATCGTGGACATCGCGATCGTCCGGCGCAATGTTGAAATCGCCGAGCACCACCAGCTGCGGATAGCGTTTGATTTCATCGGCCAGCCAGTCGCGCAGGGCGCCCAGCCAGGCCAGCTTGTAGGCGTATTTCTCGCTGCCCACTTCCTGGCCGTTGACCACGTAGAGGTCGATCACACGGATGTCGCCGACGGTGGCCGCCAGCACCCGCCGCTGCGGGTCGTCGAACCCAGGAATGTCGTAAATCGGGTCGACGGCCTTGGTGCGCGTCAGCAGGGCCACGCCGTTGTAGGTCTTCTGGCCGCTGACCAGCGCGCGGTAACCGGCGCCTTCGATGGCCTCGTGCGGGAAATCGTCTTCGACCATCTTGATTTCCTGCAGCGCAACGATGTCCGGCTGGGCGCTGTCCAGCCAGTCCATCAGGTGCGGCAGACGCACTTTCAGCGAATTGACGTTCCACGAGGCGATCTTCATGGCTTGATCATAGCCAATGCGCGCCGATGGGGAAGGGCTGCTTCGGCCTCGATCAAACCCTCCACACGGGCGGGCCTATACTGAATCCCTGTTTGCCTGAGGCTACGACTATGGACGGCACCACGCCCGATCTGCTTACTCCGATGCTGCAGCGCCAGCGCCTGGCCCATGCGCAGCGCACACCGGATTACGCCCAGCGCATGGACGATCTCAAGCGCTTGCGCGCGGCGGTGAAGAAGCACGCCGAAGACATCGTCATCGCGATTGCCGCGGATTTTGGCCGGCGTTCGCGCCACGAGACCCTGATCTCCGACGTGATGACGGTGCTGCACGATATCGATTACACCACCCGTCGGCTGAAGCGCTGGATGAAACCCAGTCGGGTGGCCACCGATCCGCAGTTCTGGCCGGCTCGCTCGCGCGTGCGCTACCAGCCGGTCGGCGTGGTCGGCATCATCGCGCCGTGGAATTACCCGGTGAATCTGGCGCTGATGCCGCTGGTGGCGGCGCTGGCGGCCGGCAATCACGCCATGATCAAGCCCTCCGAGCTGACGCCGCAGACCTCGGATCTGCTGAAATCGATGCTGGGCGAGATCTTCCCTGAAGATCGCGTTGCGGTGGTTCTGGGCGGACCGGAAGTCGCCGCCGAGTTCTCCGCCCTGCCCTTCGATCACCTGTTCTTCACCGGATCGACCACGGTCGGTCGCATCGTCATGCAGGCGGCAGCGCGCAATCTGACGCCGGTGACGCTGGAACTGGGCGGCAAGTCGCCGGCCATCGTCGCCCATGACTATCCCATCGCCACCGCGGCGGCGCGGCTGGCGTCGGGCAAGTTCCTGAATGCCGGTCAGACCTGCATTGCGCCCGACTATGTGCTGTGTCATTCGTCCAGGGTGGACGAACTGGTGGCGGCGCTGGAGCGCGAAGTCCGTGCGCGCTATCCCTCGCTGAGTCAGACGCCCGATTACACCAGCGTGGCCAACGACCGGCACTACGCCCGACTGGGAGCGCTGGTGGCCGAGGCCGAAGCCGGTGGCGCCAGGGTGATTGCGATCAATCCGGGTGGCGAGGTGCTGGATCCGGCGAGCCGCATCTTCCCGCCGACGCTGCTGCTGGGCGCACCGGCAGACAGCCGCGTGATGCGCGAGGAGATCTTCGGGCCGATCCTGCCGATCCTGCCCTATGAGCATCTGGACGAAGCCATCGCCTACGTCAACGCCCACGATCGACCGCTGGCCCTGTATCACTTCGATCTGGACAGCGCCCGCGTCGAGCAGGTGCTGGATCGAACCATTGCCGGCGGCGTCAGCATCAACGACTGCGTGCTGCACATCGCCCAGCCGGCGCTGCCCTTCGGCGGCATCGGTCCCTCGGGCATGGGCCACTATCACGGCCGCCACGGCTTTCTGACCTTCTCCAAGGAGAAGCCGGTGTTCTATCAGGCGCGCTGGTCTTCGTTCTCGCTGCTGAAGCCGCCGTACAAGAAACTGGCGGATACGGTAATCGGTTTTCTGACGCGCTGAATGCGCCAGGTCGATGGAGCCTCGCACGCCGAGGCTCCCGTAGAGCGGAGCTTGCTCCGCTGCTTCTGCCGGGCTTGGATTTAGCTCTGGTGGGTCCAGACTTGTCTGGACGCTTTTGGGCGAAGAGCGCCCAGCGCATCCTGCCGAGCAAGCTCGGCACTACAAAGGCCTCGCACGCCGAGGCTCTGGTAGAGCGGAGCTTGCTCCGCTGCTTCTGCCGGGCTTGGGTTTAGCTCTGGTGGGTCCAGACTTGTCTGGACGCTTTGGGGCGGAATGAGGGGAAGAGCGTCCAGACAAGTCTGGACCTACAAGAGCGGCACAGTCTGGACCTACAAGAGCCGCACATCCTGCCGAGCAAGCTCGGCACTACAACGGCCTCGTACACCGTGGCTTTGGTAGAGCGGAGCTTGCTCGGCCGTCTTCCCAGGGGCCAGCGCGCCGCTTCGGGCGCGCTGCCCGGCAGATCATCTACGGCGCATGAGATTCAGCCCTGCCAGCGACAGCATCAGCGCCATCAGCAGGAGCAATGCCCGCGGATCGTTGACCGGCACCGGAGTGGGTTGGTCGTCGCCGAGTATCGTGCCCATGCCCTGGGCATCGGCAATGCTGGCCCCGACTGCCGCGGAGAGATTGACGCTGAAGGTCTCATCGGGCTCGACCATGGTGTCCGGGATGACATTGATCACCAGCGTGGCGCTGGTCGCACCCGGCACTATGGTCAGAGTGCCATTGCTGGCGACGTAGTCGGGCGGCGCCGTGGCGGTGCCGTCGGCAGTCTGGAAGTTCACCGTCATGGCGCTGGCCGAGGGATTGCTGCTGCTGACCGTGAACACGAAGGGCGTCGGGGCACCCGCACCGCGTGAGGCCAGACCTTCGTACTGGGTGACGTCATCGATGCTGAGACTGGCGCTGTCGTCATTGACGATGGTGCCGGTGGCGCTGCCCGTGGCAATGCTGCCACCCTGCGGGTTGCTGAGAATGACCTGCAGGTTCTCGTCGGGCTCGACCAGATTGTCGCCGATCACGGTCACGGCGATGGTCTGGCTGGTCTGGCCACCGGCAAAGGTCAAGGTACCGCTGGCCGCGAGATAGTCCGCCGGCGCGGTGGCGCTGCCATCGGCGGTAGCGAACTGCACGCTGACCGGATCCTGCACCGGGTTCGACAGGGTCGCGGTGAAGGTCAGCGTCGAGGTTCCCGAGTTGCCTTCGGCAATCGCACCGCCGGTCAGCGTCAGCGTGGCACTGTCGTCATTGCTGATCGTTCCGATACCACTCGCGAGAATCACCGGCTGACCGCGGTTGTTGCCGGCGATCAGATTGAGCGTAAAGCTCTCGTCGGCTTCCACCGTCAGATCGCCATTCACCAGTACCGTTACCGTGGCGCTGGTGGCCAGGGGCGCAAAACTCACCGATACCGGTGCACCCTGGGCGATGGCGCTGTAATCGGTCGGGGCCGACGCAGTGCCGTCGACGGTGTAAGCCAGGAAATCGAGGGCGAAGGCCGAGGGATTGCTCAGACTGACCGTGAACACGGCATTGGCAGTACCGGCATTGCCTTCGACCACGGCGATGTTGTCCACACTCGGCGTCGGCGCGGCATCGTCATCCAGGATCTGACCTGCGCCCTGGCCGTCGGCTAACGCGGCATTGACGGCGTTGCTCAGATTGACGACGAATCCCTCGTCATTTTCATCGATGTCATCGCGGGTCACCGGCACACTGATGGTCTGGCTCAGGGCGCCGCCATTGACGAAGCTCAGCTGCCCGCTGGTGGCGGTGAAGTCGGTGCCGGAAATCGCCGCGCCCGAAGCCGTGCCGTAGTCGACCGTCACCGGCAACCCGGCCAGCGGCTCGCTGCTCAGCGTCACCGTGAACACCGCGTTGGTGCTGCCGGCACCGGTGCCTTCCACCACGGAGACATCATCGATACTGATATCGATGGCGACATCGTCGTTGAGGATGGTGCCGGTGCCGGTGGCGAGCACACCGCCGCCACGCATGCCGGCCTCGGTTACGTAGACTTCGAAGATCTCGTCGGGCTCGACATCAAAGTCGCCGTTGACACTGACCGGGACTGTCTGACTGGTCGACAGCGGCGGGAAACTGACCAGCGTGCCTGGCGCATTGATTTCGGTGTAGTCGCTGCCCGCGGTGGCAGTGATACCGACGGTGTAAACCAGATAGTCCATCGTCTGCGACGAGGGATTGCTCAGCGTCATTGTGAAGGTGAAATTGCTGCTGCCGCTGTTGCCTTCGTTCTGGCTGATATCGTCGATGGACACGGCCGGAACGCCGTCGTCGTTGAGAATGGTGACGACGCCCTGATTGTCGGCGACCACAGCCCCCGTGGCTGCCCCGAGATTCAGGGCGAAACTCTCATCGGCCTCGAACACCAGATCGCCGTTGATCGTCACGTTGATCACGCCACCCATGGCGCCCGGTCCAATACTCAGGGTGCCGGCGGTGCTGATGTAATCGTTGTCGGCCACGGTAGCGCTGAGGTTCGCCGTGGAGTAGTCCACGAAGACACCGCCCGCCGGCGCGGGCGCATCCAGCGACACGGTCACAGCGACTACGTTCGGTCCGGCATTGCCTTCGGCCGCGGAGACATCGGCAATGGTGATGTTCGGCACCACCGCGTCGTCGTTGAGGATGGTCCCGGTGGCCGCAGCCGAGAAGATGTCGCATTCGAAGGGTTCGCCATAAGCGGAGACCTGGAAGGTCTCGTCGGCTTCGATATCGGTGTCGCGAAGGATGGTGACGTCGAAGGTTGCCGTGGGTGATCCGCCGGGAATGGTCACCGGAATGTTGAAGTCCTCGACATAGTCGACGCCACCGGTGGCGGTGAAGGCACCACCGTCGATGGTCTCAATTCTGAAAACGCAGTCTTGGGCGATGACCGTCGAGATGGTCGCGGTGAAGGTCAGCGTCGTGGTTCCCGGCGGGTTGCCTTCGAGGATGCTGGCTTCGGCGATGCTCACCACCGGCACATCATCGTTGAACAGGGTCACGACCGCCTGGTTGTCGACCACATTGGCATTGGTGGCGAAACCCAGATTGATCAGGAAATCCTCGTCACCCTCGATGGTCAGATCACCGTTGATGGTGACGTCGATGGTGCCGCTCATGGCGCCGGCGGCGATGACCAGCGTACCGCTGGCTGCCACGTAATCGTTGTCGGCGGCGGTCGCGGTGTCGTCTGCTGTGGCGTAGGGAATCGAAACGCCGCCGGCAGGCGCCGCGGCATCAAGGCTGACCGTGATCGACAGCGTGGCCGGACCGCCGTTGCCCTCGTCCGTCTGGACATCGGCGATGCTGACATTGGGGAAGCCGGCCGGATCGGCACAGCTGGTGCTGGCAGTCGGGTTGGGCAGGCCCGGCGAAGCGCAGCGTGGTGACAGGTCGACGTTGTTGACGTTGCTGTCGCTGCCGTCGGGAAAGCGGGCAATGGCCTGGAACGCGACCGAGCCGGAGTCGATCAGTCCGGTTCCGCTCGACTCCACGTAGGGCGCGCCACTGTTGCCCTCATAGGACACGGCATCCACCAGCACGCCGCTGAGGCGCAGGCCCACGGCATCGGGTGCGCCGCTCTGGATGAAGTCGGTATTGGGCGCGTCGTCCAGATCGCAATTGGCCACGGTCGCTGCATTGGCGCAGATGACGTAGTAGTCGCCCGCTGCCAGATTCACATTCGGCAGGTCGATAGTGTCGTAGACCGCGGCGCCTCCGGCATTGCCATTGACCAGTTCGACCGTGTAGTTGTCGAGATTGACGCTGACGGCACCTACGTTCTTCAGTTCGAGATATTCGGCGGTATCGCTGCCGGGCTGATCGTAGTCGATCTCGTTGATGACCACCTGGGCGGCGAGCGGCGATGCGCCAAGGGCGGCGCAAAGAACGACCAAGGCCTGAGTGGCGCCCGAACGAAGGAATGGCATCACGAATCCCCGAATGCATGTTGGATACAAGGGAGGATTCTGACCGCTGCCCGCGCTCTGGAATAGAGCCGCCGGGCGGAAAGCAGCGTTTGCAGCCTGGATTCAGCTGCGTCTGTAGCCGATGGCTTCAGACAAGTGCTGGGTACTGATCCGGTCTGCGCTGGCCAGATCGGCCACCGTGCGTGCCAGACGCAGGATGCGGTGATAGGCGCGTGCCGACAGGTTGAGCTTGTCGATGGCGCGTTCGAGCAGCTTCTGATCGGCGCTAGTGAGCTGACAGTCGCGCATCAGTTCGCGGGTGCCCAGCAGTGCATTGGGCTTGCCGGCCCGATCCAGCTGCAACTGGCGTGCGGCCTGTACTCGGGCGCGAACCGGCTCGGTGGACTCGCCCGCCGGCCCGTGGTTGGACAGCGCCGTGGTCGGCTGCCGCGCCACCTCGATCTGGATATCGATCCGGTCCAGCAAGGGGCCGGACACCCGGCTGCGGTAACGGGCCACCTGTTCCGGCGAGCAGTGGCAGCGCCCTGAAGAATCGCCGAAATAGCCGCAGGGACAGGGGTTCATCGCAGCGACCAGCTGAAAGCGCGCCGGAAATTCCGACTGTCGGGCCGCGCGGGAAATGATGATGCGGCCCGATTCCATCGGCTCGCGCAGCACTTCGAGCACGCTGCGGTTCCACTCGGTCAATTCATCGAGGAACAGCACGCCGTGATGCGCCAGGGAGACTTCTCCGGGGCGCGGATGGCCGCCACCACCGGTGACAATTGGCAGAGTAGTTGCCACTGTTCCCACGGCGTTTCCGCGTTGGGACAAAAGGCATGCGTGCAAAGCAGTTGCAACCACCCGTCGAAGTCGAGGACACTAGATTCGAGTTCGTCGCCAGTGACGCAACCGGGTACCCAAGACGCTTGCCTCCTGTTCGAAAGATTGGTCTAGGACGTCGGGCACTGACAGGTCTCATGCCGAGTCAGAAACTGTCCTTTGGGACGGTCGGCCACTTTGAATCGTCGTTGGAGAGAGATTTCTTCGCACTTCTGGAGTTCAATGCGGATGTTCTTGGCTGGGACCCGCAGCCCGTTTCGATTCCTGTCCCAGGCCAAGGATCGTACGTACCTGATGTGCTGGTGCAATGGCTTGGTCGATCCCGCGAAGAGGGAGACGTCGAGTACGTCTTGTATGAGGTCAAATATCGTCACGAGCTTCGCGAGCACTGGAACGAGTTGAGGACGCGCTATCGAGCAGCAAATAGGTTCGCGCGAGCTCGGGGTTGGAAATTTAGATTCATGACTGAAGATCGCGTTAGAACCCCTGCCTTGTTCAACGCGAAGTTCTTGCTGCCGTACCTCCGAGATCCGGCAAACGTTGAGGATGGATTACAGTTGCTGCATGCCTTGCAGGTATTGGGGGAGACGACGCCAGCGGAACTTCTACTCGCATGTTCTGCCGACCCCTGGGTTCGTGGTCGTCTTGCGACCACTCTTTGGCGGCTTGTTGCGGCCCGTACCGTCGGTGCCGATCTTGGAACGATGCTGACCATGAGCTCGGTGATTTGGCATGCCCACTAACGAACTGAAGCCGATCGCCACAGGGTCTGTTGTTGTTCTTGATCGCGCACAGTACCGGATTCGCCACTTCATCGACCTAAGTACAGTTTTAGCAGAGGCAGAAGACGGGTTGCTCGTGCGCCTTGAGGTCCGCCGCATTCTCGCAGCTATGCAAGTTTCGTCTGAGAGTTCCGAAGGTGAGAACGAACAAATGCCGGCGGACGGCTTTGAAAAACTCGACGGTGCGTCTTGGGCCGTCGCCCAGCAGCGCGCAGAGATTCTAGCGCCGCTGGCAAATATGACCCGCCCATCCAAAGCATTGGTTTCGGAAGTTGCTGTCCAGCTTGGGGTGGATGTGGTTACGGTCTACCGATGGCTCAAGCGCTGGAAGAGAACAGGCTCCATTGCCGACCTAGCACCACACCGCCCGTCAGGGGGACGAGGAAAGAGCAGACTCAAGCCAGAGGTCGAAGCGGTCCTCTCCCAGGCAATAGAGGAGCTCTTCCTCACGCAGCAGCGGCTCAAGCCGTCTCGTCTAATGCTCGATGTTGCAATGCGCTGCAGGCGAATGAAACTTGATGTCCCGAACGAAAGTACACTGCGTCGTCGGATCGCTCGATTGTCGGAGAGACTGGTAGTAGAAAAACGTCTAGGCCGCAAAGTCGCAACCGACCGTTTTGACGCAAGACCAGGTCGGTTTGAAGGTGCTGATTGGCCCAATGCAGTTTGGCAGATTGATCACACTCCTTTGGATGTTGTAATCGTCGACGATGTCTATCGCAGGCACATTGGTAGACCGTGGCTCACCGTAGCAATCGATGTCTATTCGAGGTGTATTGCTGGCTTCTATCTTTCCCTGGACAAACCCAGTGAGGTTTCCGTCGGAATGTGTCTAGTCCACGCAATGCTCGGCAAGGACGGGTGGTTGGCTGCGTTAGGAATAGCGAGCCCTTGGCCAATGTACGGGAAGCCCGACACGGTCCACGCGGACAACGCAAAAGAATTCCACGGTGAGATGCTAAGCAGAGCGGCTAGCCAGCATGGTTTTCGACTTGAATGGAGAATGGTCGGCGCACCTCATTGGGGTGGCCACATTGAACGACTGATTGGGACAACCAACGCTGAGGTTCAAACATTGCCGGGTACAACTTTTGCGAACGCGGCCGTAAGAGGACGCTACAAGCCGCATGAAGAAGCAGTTATGACCTTTGCAGAGTGCGAGCGGTATATCGCTGAGTACATCTGCGGCGTCTATCACGTTTCAATACACTCCGGTCTCGGACGTCCCCCAATACGTCAGTATGAAATGGGCATACTAGGGGATGGGAATTTTCCCGCGCGCGGGTTGCCGCCACCGATTGCAGATGGGAAGCGACTCAAGCTGGATTTTCTCCCAATTATCAAAAGATCGGTGCAATCATACGGCCTTGCAGTTGATGGCATTCGATACTACGACAACATACTTGACAATTGGGTTGGGCGTCGAGATCAGAGCACACAAAAGCCCATGAGTTTCGTAATTCGGCGTGACCCCAGAGATATAAGTCAGGTCTGGTTCCTGGACCCCACTAGTGATAGATATTTTCCGGTTCCATACCGAAATCTCTCGTTGCCCCACATGACACTCTGGGAGCTTCGAGAGGTCCGAGCGCAGTTACGAAAGGAAGGTCGCGCGGAGGTTGACGAAGATTTGATTTTTTCCACCTACGAGCGATTGAACCAGCTGAAGAAGGATGCCCAGGCCAGCTCCGTTAAGGCACGGCTCGCTATGCAAAAACAAAGAGAGCGTCCCCGCCGGAAGGCGATCGAGGATGCGCAGATCGGCTCGAAGAAAGCCGAGGGCAAGAATCCGCTTGACGGTGATGAAGTTTGGGGAGTGGATGAAATTCAGCCATTCGCCGTCAAGCTATCGACATGACCGACCTCGACTATTTGCACCCGGACGTTCGAGCAATTCTGAACGAATCGGCAAGCACTCGGCTTAGATACATGCAGACTGCGAAGTGGTTCAATTACTCCGCAGCAGAGACCATCCTCCAGCGGTTACAGATGCTCATTGAGCATCCACCGACGCATCGAATGCCAGGCCTCCTGATCCTTGGTGATTCCAACAGCGGTAAAACCTCACTCGGCCTCGAATTCCTGAGCAGACACCCTGTCGATCCAAATCTGGATGGAGACGCGGTTCGGGTACCCGTTCTGCGAATGGAGGTCCCGCCAAACCCAGATGAATCCCGGATTTACGACGAAATCCTGGTTCGACTCTTACAGCCGTTTAGATCGAAAGACCCAATTAGCGTAAAAGCGCGGCAGGTTCGTACCGTCCTTAACAGGGTGCTGCAAAAGTCTAGGGCGCTTTCGCGAAGGGCAGCGTACGCCAATTCTGAGCAGCCGCCTTGCCTTCGAGCGCCAAGTTTTCACCTACGATGCCCAATACCGGTCAAAATTTCGCCAGTTCGAAACGCGAAATTTCACAGCGAGGCTTTTGCAGCAGCCTGTTAAGCTTGTAGAAACTCGCATGCTTATCTTCGACGAGTTCCAAGCAATTCTCAGCTCCCGCAATGACAGGCGCCGGTTGGTGCTTGAGGTAGTAAAACACCTCAGCAACACGCTGCAAATTCCAATTGTCGCAATAGGCACAGCCGAAGCACTAGTCGTCGTCAGCAAGGATGAGCAGCTCGCAAATAGACTTCACCCCGTTTGGATGCCGACATGGCGCCTAGACATTGAGTTCCGCCGGCTGATGGCCGCCTTCCAGTCAGTGATTCCGCTCAAAGAAAAGCCGCCGCTTCAAGATAGGCGCATTGCTGCACTCATTCTCGAGCTGAGCGAGGGGCTGCTTGGGGAGATGAATCTTATTTTGGCTAAAGCCGTCGAATTGGCGCTGCGGTCTGGCAAGGAGCTGATCGACGAGAATCTGCTGTTGTCTCTGGATTACGTGCCAGCCTCGAAGCGCCGAGAGCATCGTAGGCCGAGATGATGCTATGAGCCTAACGCCGTCAGTGTGGCGCGGACACCCAAGGATGCAAGCAGGAGAAACTTTTTCATCCTGGCTTCACCGCACCGCACTTGCGAACGCAGTTGCAGACCATACTTTTTCCCGACTGATCTTCAAAGACCGTGTTGTCTGGGACCGCGACATAGATAGGTTTGCCGATACGCAAATTCTGCTAGACGCCGGTGAGTGGACAGGAGAATCACCGCTGCGTCTTCGGCAAGGATTGCTGGCATGTGCTGAGGGTCGCGTCTTCCCGAAGCACACCATACGAGGACACCTTCGGTGGGTCTTGCCCGTTGCCGTTAGGAGGCGAAATTGGAATTCCTATGGCCAGCAATTCTGTCCCGCCTGTATCTCCGAAGCCACCCCTTACTTCCGGCTGCTCTGGCGATTTGCTTGGGCAACAGTCTGCACGCGCCATTCCGTGGCGCTTCGTGATTCTTGCCCGAAATGCGACGTGCCAGTTACACCACACCGACTCCGATACGATCCTCGGCGAGGATTGACCTGCGGCAGTTGCGCAGCGCGCATCGCACAAGCAACGTCGTCTGCGGTTCCGGCTGAAGTCCACCTACAGACAATACTAGAGGAGGCCTTTACGTCGGGAACTGTCCTTTGGCAAGGGCGGGAGACATCTGCCGATCACGTGTTCACCGGTCTTAGATCGTTCGCATCCGGTCTTCGTGAGGAAGCAAATGGCCCCGGACTAGTCAATCTCGCGCCCGAGCTCCATCGCAAAGCATCCAGACACCTTGGCGTACAAGCGTTCGAGCGCTGGCGCATCCATCAACGTCGCTTCGGGATGTCTGTCATCAGCGCAACCCTCCTGGATTGGCCAGATAGATTTGTAAGCAACGCATTGGAGTGCGGAATGTACAGATCCAGATTCGGAGAGGCCGAAACAGCTCCTTGGCTGGAGAACGCCCTGTTACGACTAGAGAGGCCAGTTGCCAACCTCCACGCCAAGCCGAGGCAACCAAAGCCCCCTGTCTAGTTGCAATTTGACTCATTGTCGCCCTAACCTCTCGGAAAGGGAGGAGCGATGGAAGGAAGAATTACCGAGCTGGAACGCGGTCGCTGGCGGCTCCTTTGGACGGGCAACTGTCGGTATCTTCAGGAGACGCCTCCATACTGGTACGTAGACGCGATTTTCATCAAGCAGTGGAGCGGCGGTCACCGCATCAGGCGACTTACTCGTCCTATTGCTGAGTTGCCGCTGTTGGCGCCCATGTCGCAGTGGAAAAATGGATGCTGTATCGGTTACTCAAACTCAGCGCATCCGATCCAGCAGTTGGATGTATACCCCGAACCAATTGGAACCCTTTTTGAGAGTCACGGAATATTCCCAGAGATCAACAGGAAGGATTACAACTTCTTCGGGGAGAAATGGCTGGCCGGCTGTTGGAAATTCTCTACAACGACCCACATCGACTTGATCGTGCCATGCTGGCAGATTCTGCAGGCGTGGTATTTCTTTCACCCCGCCATCACAACCGCAATAATCTCAGGCCATCTCGCTGTCGATGGCACTCCGGCATTGGGTCAGCCTTGGCTGCCCGGCACGGGGATAGACGGTGAAAGGGTGACTTACCACTTACCAAATCACTTGAATATAGAAACTGCAGTTCGCTTCTCTCGAATCTTGTTTGATCCAATTGCGAATCGCCAAGCCAAGCTGTTTCGAGCGAAACTTCTTGATCTGGTTTCGAAGAATCGGACCCTCTCCCCCCTTCCTTTTATCCGTCCGCCGACCAACAAAATATCGCGATGGAGCTTCAGGGGTATTCCCATCTCAAGTTTAAACGGGCGCGATAGGATTCTTGTACTTCATCTCAATTCTGCATTGATCCCGTTGCCGTTTCGTACCTTTGAGCCAATTACCAATGACCTTGCTGATACCAGCCAAAATGACAATTTTTCGAACGCGGGTTCTGCTTCTGCGGCATCAGCGAACACGGCGCGCCCTCTTCCATTGTCTCGATTTAGGTCGGCAAGCAGTTCATCCAGCGGGCATCCGCTAGAGGGCCTAACATTCCAAGATAAGGGCGCCGACAATATTGAGATCCAAGACATTAAGACACAGCCATATTCACTTCGTGACCAAGTTGCTCGTCACAGCGCGAGTCTTAGTCTGGAATCAGATTGTATAACTACTATCAGTGGCGGAGATTCAGATCTCAATGCGATTGCTGCGAATGGATTTGTGAACGCAAGGGACGCGGAGAGAGGAAACAAGGATGAAGCGGGAACCCAAAAGCCTCCTGAAGACCCGAGAATACTATTCAAGCGCACAGAAAATGCTTTTCTTGAGATCGTTGAATTTGTAGGCAGGATGCCTGAAAATTACGCCTGGAGTGCACACTTCGTGAACTCAAACAACAGAGCCACGGAGAATTATTTCAGATCCGGTCCCCGAGAATTTTTAATTCTTTCTCTTCAAATTGCCGGTCGGTTTGCGTACGCGGTCGACGCGCTTCGACTGAACTCAGACGGAGAATACCCACTTGTACTGGTACGAACATGGGACTATCGGGAGCTGACTGGCGAGGTCTTCCACCAGAAACTGCAAGAATTTCCTGGGCATCCTCGCCGGAGGTGGTCAACCTTTACCGAGGAAAACGGCTTCCCGGGTACGTCACGGCCTTTTCCACACCAAACGACCGACTTGCCAACCACAATTCCAGTGCTCCCCGGCACTAAGGCGCTTGGACTCAAAGAGGCATACATTGTAAGGTTATTTAGGAACCGGTTGATCAGACATTTTGCGAGATTTCTCAACGCCACGATTCTAAGCGAGGTAACTGACTCTCAGGAGAGTGAGTTTCGGCCGCAGCCGGCGCCCAAGTCGGCGCACTGATGCGGCGCGATCTGGAACAGATTCTTGTTAAGTACGTTTGTCAACGTGTACCAGTAGAAGGAGCACAGCGAGCTGGGTATGCCCCCGGAGCAGTCTAGTCGGCAAGACCACCGAGGCGCGCATCACTGACTACACGATCGAGGTGCGACATAGACCTCGGCCAGCGAGCGCAGCCGCCCACCGGAGTTTTTCGCATCACCGCCCGCACAGCGCTCCGCGCAACTCAGGCTACAACGGCTTCGACTCTTTTCTACAACCGACACCCCGCAACCGGGAACCAGCCTTTCGTAGCCCATTGAGCCGCGCAACCGCCCACCGGAGCCGAGTCGAGGCTTGGGCAAGTGATGCCACCTGCTGGAATAGTCACATCCGAATTGGAACGACAAACGCATCTACCGGGTGTACTGCGCCAAGAAGCTCAATCTGCGCCCAGCGCCTACACCTCGCCTGCCCAAGCGCGTGCGCCCGCCGCAGTATGTGCCCGAGCATCCCGACAATGTCTGGTCCGCAAACTTCATGCTCGACGCGCTGGCCTCCGGACGGGCGTTCCGCACGATCAACGTCACCGACGACTTCAACCGTGAGCTCGTGCACATCGAGGTCGACACGTCGATTACGTCGTATCGGCCGACGTACACGGCGAAATGACACTCGCAGAGTGCCGCCATCACGACGCGCCGGAACCTCTGTTTTTGAACTGTCCGCATGTCGGGGGAGGTTCCGCGTTGCTTCTGTCGAGCACCGCGCAGAATGTAAACATTCTACGCGCCCCGAGACAAGCGTCGCCGTGGAAACATTTGTTTAGAGGTCCACCTAATCCGAGAACTATGAGCCGCACCCGTGGCTGTGCATCGACTCCACTCCTCGAACTTGGACAGGACGCCTTTTTCAAGCTCGAATTCCTCCACATCGGCCGAAGCCACAAGGCCCGTGCGGCGGTTGGAATGCTTGACCGGGCGGAGGCAGCCGGTGACTTGATCCGAAATACTGGGCAGATCATCCTTGAAAAGACCGGCGGAAACCTCGGTGTGTCACTGGCAATTGAGGGACGACGGCGTGGATATGAAGTCCATTTAGTCGTGGACCTCGCGTTCTCTCAACGGAAGAAGGACCTGCTGACGCAGCTTGGAGCAGAGCTAGTTGGCATCGAACGGTTGAAGCAGGGAGAAACCAATCGCGGGGTCGTTGAGGCCTTATTGAAGGAAAGCGCTCGAGAGGGGAAGCATTATGTGTTCCTCGATCAATTCGCGGATGCAGGAAGCGTTCGAGGGCATTTGACAACACTTGTTCCCGAGACTGCGGAGCAATTGCGGGAGCTAACAATAACGCCAGAGACACACATAGATCTCGTGTTAGGCGCCGGAACGGGCGCCAGTGCTAGTGCGTTAAAGCAAGGCCTTGTCAGCGCCGGCTACGGTGTTTCACTCCACGTCGTTCAACCAGAAGGCTGCAGTTTTACCGACGGAAGGTTCCCACAGCACAGCATTCAAGGTACAGCAGTTGGGGACGGTCCGCGTCTACTAGACCTCAAAGAAGTCGAATCCTATATCGATGTCTCGAGCATCGAGGCGGAACGCGGGCGCCAGGTGCTGCTGAACAATTTCGGATTACTATGCGGCATCTCGAGTGGAGCAAATTATGCGGCAGTCTCAAAGTACTGTCACGTACGAAATTCTCGCAAAAGAAGAGTGGTGCTGAGTCTGCTATATGATCGCGGAGAAGATTATTGAGCATCGTAGATGACGTAGAGGAAGCGATTCGTAAGATCGTATCGAGCTTCATTCCCGAACCCTTGCACCTTGGAATCTCGGGTGAAGAACTCAATGGAATTATGCTCGAAACGCACCAACAAGCGCTACTCGACCTAGAGGACTACGTTCGTCGCGACGCTGCAGCTAGAAGCGATGGCGCATACGTTTTTGACTCGTACCTGTCCTACGCCGCCGTGCTTAATTATCGTGTTGCAACAGCACTTCACTATCTAATGCCAGGGAACGGAACACTCGCCAAAGTCGCTCGCCGAATATCCGAGGCCGCAAAAATCTCTACGGGAGTTGAAATTCACCCGGCCGCGAAAATTGGAATTCCCTTTGTGATAGATCATGGATGGAATACCGTGATCGGAGAGACGGCGATCGTAGGAAACAACTGCTACTTCCTTCAGAGCATTTTGCTTGGGGGGCGGGCCGTCAACAATAGCCGATCAGGTAAGCGCCATCCGCACGTAGGGGACAATGTCCAGATTGCGGGAAATGTTCAGTTAATTGGGAATATACGAATCGGCAGCAACGTAACGATTGAACCTGGCGCGAAAATAACCTGGGACGTACCGGACAACTCACAGGTCAAGGTAATTTGCGCTTGCCAGGTTACCCGTACGGCCGGGCAATACGCCGCAGAGTCTCCACGCGTAGATGCGGTAATATTCAATCAGCAAGAACAGACTCTAGAGGTGTACGGCGACCAGATCGTCACATCATTGGCATATATTTGCATGATCCCCGCACAGGAGGAGAACCCCGATGGTGGGGCGCAATTGGGATATATTCGCATTGGCGAGGCATTAAGGGTCAATAAGGCAGCCGCCCACTTCGTGTCATATCACCTGCCCGACAACGGGTGGAAAAGCAACAACAAGCCAATTTTGAATTCTCGCTATTCTTATTGCATCGAGATCGCCCCCGAGGGCGCGCAGAGCTCCGCCTCAGTGTACGTAATAAATACTCCTGCACTTCGTACGATCGTGAGAGAAATACTCCGATGACCCGTCCAATTGAAAATACTGCGGTTTCGGTCGTTTTTTTCGGCAACGCGAATGCCGGAAAGTCGACTCTCGTAGGCTATCTGCTCGACCAGCTCAATCCGGACATATCTGCGCGCAGAATCGAGGAGGAGCTTCGCCGACGACTCGGAAGGGTTCGTGAAGATGCGTACTACTCTAATGTAGTCGACCGAAGAGATGACGAAGTCGTAAGAGGAACGGAGCATAGTTCTCTGGGAACCTCCAAAGAGCACCACGTCGAACGTATTGCCAGGTTCCTTGAAACCGATGACTCCGTTGTGGATGCGGTACTGATTGACACGCCGGGAGCAGCTCCAGCCTACCGTCAGCGAATACAAGGGATGAGTTACGGGGATGTCGGAGTATTTGTGCTGGAGTTGCCCCGACTCATTCGGATGGCGGAGAAAGGCGCGGAACTGCGTGACCATATTCACTTCTTTGCGCCGTTAAAGTTCTGGCTCTCCCTTCGGCCGGATCGACTTCCGGTAATTGTACTCAGCAAGGGAGACCTCGCAGACCCGTTCCTTGGGGCCAAGATGTCGGCCTATTGGGAGGAGATCTTGGTGAAGGAGCTCGGACCAGACCATCCCGCGTTACCCGCAATAATTACAGAGGTTCGCGTAGGTGAGCGAGCAAGCAAGAATGTACTCTCTCGTGATGCGGTCGACGGTGTTCAAGGCCTAGATAGGTCGCTTTTAGCTACACTACGTTTGCGAATGGTAGAGTCCCTCAATAGGCGCCGTGAGGAGATTAGTCGTGAACGGCTCCTACTTGCAGTCAGTACAGGTAAGGAGTCGCCCGGCAAGCAAACGCTTGTCGCAGGAAAGGTACTTCGGGGTGAGATAGCGGTGGGTCAGACCGTCCGCCTGTTGCCCGTGCGAATTGGGAGCCTGTTAGCGCCGCGGGGACAAACACAGCGAATCGCGACCCTGCAGAGAGAGGGCGGCGAGCAGGTTATGGCGGCTGCCAGGGGCGAGCATATACGGTTTGCGTTGAAAGTTGGAAGCCGAGAGGTTCAGATGATCCGCGGCGCACTTGTCCTCGGTGCACTCGATTATTTCGAGGTCGGTAGCTGCTTCGCAGCGAACTTCGATGACTCCGATTGGCCGCGAGGAAGACCGGCACCGGGAACGGAGCAGTGGCTCTTTTGGTTTGGAAAAGTCATTTGGATTGAGCTCGTAGTCATTGATGGCTCCCAGTATATCTTCCAGACGCGATCAAGGGATCCAATAGTGATGAGCCAGAACGCGGACCGCATCTATGATTTCGACACGGCACTAGTTGGCGCAGATCGAGAAATGTCCCGCGTATTAAAGGGAAAGCTAGTGCGAATTGGGGAACTCGAGTCCGTTGCTGGCCATCGTAAGGCTGATGATAAGTCCTGGTGTGATCTCTACCGAGCCCTGGGACGGAACTGGGCGCAGAGTAGTCCAGCGGTGACTTGGGCCAGTTGAACTCCCTGCGCAGGTCGAGTGTCGAGAGCGGCAGCTCTATTCGGCCAAATAGAATTGGATAACTAGGAGATATTTCGATGGCAGGTTACACTTCGTTGGGTTCGCTCGTGCCGCCTACTCGGAAGCTCTTTCAACAAGACGCTTATAGTGTCACGTGTCAGGCGGAGATAATTGCGTTGTTGGGAGAGTATGTCGTCTTGAACCAGACGGTCTTTTATGGCGAGTCGGGTGGTCAGGATTGTGATTTGGGTTCGATTGATGGTGTGCGCGTTGTCGACGTACAGCATCGCCAGGGGCGTCTGCATAGCGTCAACAGCCCATCTATGGGTGGTTCTACGGTCGCCATTGACACAGTCTTAATCCATCGAGTTGAAGACATTGCGTCGTTCCATATTGGTCAGTCCGTCAAGGCTGAAATTGACTGGGACAGGAGATACAAGCACATGCGAAATCACTCTACGTCTCATGTGGTCTTTCATGTCTGCGGCGAAGTTGTTTCCGAGGCCTTGGGACAGCCGCTCTATGTCGAGGGGTGCCATATTACGGAGGATGGCTTCAGATTCGATTTCGGCAACGAGATCTCTGGAGAGCTGAAGGAAATCATCGAGAAGCGGGCTAATGAGCTTCTCTTGGCAGAGACAGAGGTGAGGATGGTGCCGGACAATTCCGTGAACGATGTGTTCTATTGGAGTGCGCTTGATATAGTAATTCCCTGCGGGGGCACGCATGTGCGTTCGTTCAGTGAACTCGGACAAATCAAGCTCAAGCGCTCAAAAAGGAGTCGAACTGTTACACGAATAGAGTTTAAGAGTGCACGGGACTGTTGAGGGGCCGACATGAATAGTGGCTCACTTGGTGCGGAGGGCGATGAAGGGGAGCCGAGGCTGCTCTTGGCGGAAGAGCTGTATTCGCGAACTTCGGAGAAGTGGGCGCGGTGCCAGCTAGAGGAGTTGCGGGCGGACATCGCGGAGATGGACGTTGATGTTCCGGAGGAGGTGAGATGCGCACTTGCCAAGGCGTCTGAAGGGTCGGATTTCGGGTATTCCACAGATCAGTCCTGGGGCTGGCCTCTACGTGTTCGGACTGCCTTTGAAACATGGGCCCGAGCTAGGAGTGGTATATGTGTGGATCCTGATGACGTCGTGGTCTTGGGGCAGGCCATGCAGGGAGTATGCTGTTCCATACTTGCGTTTACAGATCCTGGCGATTCGATTGTTGTTCAAGACCCCGTCTATGGCTCGATTGTACAAGCAGTGACGCGACTCGGTCGTAGGCTCGTGCGAATTCCAGTCTACGACACAGGCAGGCTGGAACTTGAGGCATTGTCGCGTCGGAATCTCCGAGAAGTTCGAGCGGTCATTCTGTGCAATCCGCATAATCCAACTGGTGGCATCCTCACTCAGTGCGAAATGCTTGAGATCGGGCGGGCTGCGATCGAGCGCGGGTGGATCATAATATCCGATGAGGTTCATCAAGACTTTATCTACCCACCTAACGAGCATATCTCGGTCTGTGATGGGCGGAATCCGGCGAGGCACCTGAGCGTTGCCATCACATCTGCCGCAAAAACGTTTAATTTTCCCGGGTTGAAGTGTGCTGTAGCTATCTTCGGGTCAAGACCGATGCGGGACAGATTCGGCTCTTTACCTTCGCATTTGCGGAGTAGTGCATGTCAGTTCGGCATGGTTGCTACAGTGGCAGCCTGGGAGCGTTGCGAGGCGTGGCATCAGCGCTTGCTCTGTTGGCTTCAGCGAAATCGCGATAGGGCATACGAGGTACTTACTGCTTCGGATATGCCGTTTAGGCTGTTCAAGCCGCAGGCCACCTACTTTCTTTGGATTGAATGTTTGGGTGAGACGTTGGGTGAGCGCGCTTCCAGTGTCGTGCGGAGAAGAACTGGCCTCTGGTTGCAGTGTGGGACGACTTTCTCCGAATCGCGGCATGGGTTTGTTCGCCTGAATTTTGCGACCAACGGGCGTTTTCTTGACATGGCGCTTGAACGCCTGGTGCTTGCTTTTCGCTAGTATCGAACTCTGACGCCCGAGGCCCCCATTGTCCAACAGCAAGACGCTGCATTTTTCTATTCCCGCTGAGTCCGTTCTCGAGCTGGCGGGGTTGCTTTCTTGTCATATTCTTCCCGGACGGACCGATGTAGATGGTCTCATAGTTCCAAAAGCTCCTCTAGGCTTCGATCTGGCGGTGGACGTTTTGTTCGGCGATTCCGGTCCGGACAGACTTGTCATTTCTTGGGAGGGAGTTAGGTTCCTGGTGTCTATTCGTGACGGATTGCGCATATCAGAAGTTGAATGATATAATTTGGCACTCGCAGCCCATTGGTTGCTATTCGCGCGAACAAGACCAATGGCTCGGCCAAGCCTGCGGCGTCAGCACGCCGCGGGCGCCGGACCATGGTGCCACGCGGCGACGCAACGTACCTTTCAGGGCGATCTGCGGCATCGGGGCGCTTCAAGCCTGACGCCCGATGCATCTCTTCGCCGCGCAGCTGCGAGGGGCGGAGTAGCCCACCTGACCATCCGTCATCTTTCGAATTACCGGCGGCCCTGTGGCAGTTCTTCCACTGTATCCGTCCGACACGCCCCATCCGCCGAGCACGCTCCTCTTGGGGTCGGCGTTGCTCGTCGCTGGCTTTCACGCCATCGGCAGCAAGGTGTCGATGTCTCGGTTGAGCGTGCTTGGCGGTCGCTCGGGCATGTGGGCATGGTCAGCCTCTGGATCTCAATGCCGTGCGCATACGCTCGGGTTCCGTGAGCTAGGTACAGTCGTCAGTACAACGGCTCGAACCGTCAAGCGAGCTGAAGCGTAAAAAAGCAACGGCGTAGACGATGTTTCTGTCTAATCGACTGAGGAACTGGCGAGTATCACCAGTGAACTCGTTGTAGACTGGCGGGGTCCGCCAGTAGACTCTGACCCATGGCACTCCCCCCCCTTCCAGACCCTGTTCAGTTCTCGGGCCACGAGACCTTTCCGTTACGGCAGTTGTGGCTGCGGAAGGCCTATGAGGCAGCCACGCGTCCGGAATACATGCTCGCGCCCAAAGCAGCCTTCGCCCCGGATCAGGGCATTCGGCTGTTCGGGGTCGGCAAGAACATGGTCTCTGCGATCAGGCATTGGGCCTTGGCCTGCGCGGTTCTCGATGAACAGGGGGGTAAGTTGGGATTAGGGGTAGTGGGCCGGACACTCTTCGGTAGCGACGGGCTAGACCCCTATTTGGAGAAGCCGGCAAGCGCTTGGTGGGTTCATTGGCTGCTCGCAGGGCGAGCGACGCGCTCGACCACGTGGTGGTGGGTGTTCAATCGCATCACACAGCAGACCTTCGATACCGATGGGGTCACTGATGCTTTGGCGCATGCGGCCGAGCACAGTGGACATCGCGTCTCCCGTGTCACGCTCAAGCGCGACGTTGATGTGTGTGTTCGTTGTTACGTTGCTCGACGCGACGGCCGTGAAGCCGACGATGCGGCTGAGCCTTTGCTTGCCGATCTTGGCCTCTTGGTTGAAGGCCCGCCCGGCACCTTCCGCTTCCGCCGGGGACCTCAGACCTCCTTGCCTGATGGTCTATTCGCCTTGGCGCTGCTCGAATTCTGGGAAGCCAAGGTTCGGGCCAGCAGTTCCGGGCAGGCGACATTGTCGTTCGAGGCCATCGCCCACGAATTTGGCGCTCCCGGCCGAGTCTTCAAACTCGACGAAAACTCGATTGGTGACCGACTGGTCAATCTCGACCGCATCTCCGACGGTCAACTGCGTTGGACCGATACCGCCGGTGTGGAGCAAGTCAGTCGGATATTCAAAGAGTCGACAGAGGCACTCAAACAAAGACTACTGAAGCACGCATATGGCAAGTAGTACCGAACCGCGCGTTTACGTCACGTCCCGGTTCCAGCGATCTGTGCAACTGGAATCAGACCTGAGCCGAACCGACGCACTAGACGGGTACATTGGCCAGTCAAGTTCACGCCATGCGCTGTCGATCGTGGCACGCCACCTCAACGACTCCCAGCAACGCGCTTTCACCTGGACTGGGCCGTACGGTGGCGGGAAATCGACGCTGGCACTGGCGCTAGCTCAGTTCGCTGGAGGGTCTGCGGGCGTTCGAAGGCAGGCTAGACAGGCGCTGCAGATCGGTGCCGATGACGAGATCTCCAACGCTTTCGGAACCAAGAAGCCATGGCTCGTCGTTCCTATTGTCGGGCGCCGGCAGACCATTGAGGATGCACTAGGGCAAGCGATCGACAAATATTCGCCTCAGCGCGGACCTAAGCGCATGCGCAACGGTCGTCGCGATGTCGTAGCTGAACTCGTCCAACGCGCTGCCAGCACAGAGCGCGGGGGCTTGCTCCTGATTCTGGATGAAATGGGCAAGCTCTTGGAGGCGGCTGCTGCTGCCGGCGAGGATATCTACGTCTTCCAAGAGCTTGCCGAGGCGGCTAGTCGTAGCCAAGGCAAACTAGTCGTGGTGGGCATCTTGCACCAAGCCTTCGATCAGTACGCAAGGCGTTGCGGACGCAACGTGCAATCTGAGTGGGCGAAGGTCCAAGGGCGCTTTGTAGACGTTCCGGTCGTAGCCGGCACTGATGAAGTCATCTCCCTGATTGGCGGCGCGATTGAAACTCACGAGCCTCACCCGCATACCGGGGCGGTCGCGCGAATCATCGCTAAGGCGATTCACCGACGACGTCCATCATCTCCTGCTACGCTGGACGAAGCTCTGGACCGGTGCTGGCCGCTACATCCGGTCACTGCTGCTTTGCTGGGACCATGCTCGCGTCGTCGTTTCGGCCAGAATGAGCGCAGCGTGTTCGGCTTTCTTTGTTCGGCCGAACCACTTGGTTTTCGTGAGTTCTTGGCCGGCAACAGTCGTAAGCTGATCGATTATTACTGGCCTGCCCACTTCTGGGATTACCTGCGGGCAAATTTCGAGCCCGCAATTCTCGCATCGGCCGATGGCCATAGATGGGCAACGAGTTCAGAGGCTATTGAGCGAGTAGAGGCCCGCTTCCGAGAACCCCACGTTTCTCTCGCCAAGACGGTCGCGCTGATCGAGTTATTCCGAAATGGTTCTGGCCTCGCCGCGAGCAAAGAAGTTCTGGAAGTATCGGTAGGCGACTATGCGGAGGGAATCATTCACGCCGCACTAAGAGAGTTGGCAGCGGCGAGCATCTTGGTGTACCGCAAGCACAATGAAGCGTGGGGCATCTACGCCGGCAGCGACTTCGATATCGACGCAGCCGTCGATTCCGCGAAGTCCGAGCGCGGTCAAAGCATCGACGATCAGCTCAGGCGTCTCGCCGTACTTCCGCCCCTAACTGCCCGCAAGCACTACTCACGAACCGGCACGTTGCGTTGGTTTGATCGTGTGGCTACTACACCTCAAGGTGCATGGGAACTAACCACGCAGAGCGTTCGTCCAAACGTCGGGCGATTCCTCCTTTTGGTGCCCGATGGCGACACAACCACCGAGCAGCTAGAGCTAACGGCTACGACCTTGGCTGAGCGCGTTAGCGACCCATTGAGCCTCTTCGGCGTGCCGAAGGGGCATCATCGTCTTGCCGAGTACGCTAGCGAACTTGCGGCCTTGGAGTACGTCTCTGAAGCAAACCCTTCGCTGGAAGGCGACGCGGTGGCGCGGCGGGAAGTCAACGCACGACTGCAGCAGTTACGTGGCGATCTGGAATCAGCCCTACGTGATGCCTTCACGACAGCGAAGTGGATCAGCGCCTCCAACACCTTCCAAGCGACGGCCGAGGAAGGAATCTCCCCCCTCGCTAGCTTGGTCTGTGATAACGCGTTCAAGGACACCCCGCACATCTTCAGCGAACTGGTGAACCGCGACGGGCTCTCATCCAGTGCAGCCAAAGCGCAGCGTCTACTTATGCACAGGATGTTGTCCCACGGGGACCAACCGGAGCTGGGTTACGTTGGTTATCCCGCGGACGCGGGTCTGTACCACACAGTACTGGCGTCGTCGGGCCTCCACTACACAGCCAAGGGAATAGGAGTGTTCGCAGATCCCGAGCACTCACCACACCTGGAAGGTGCCAAGAGTCTGGCAGCATTGTGGAAGGAATGGCGGAAGCAGCTGTTGGACGCCGAGGACTCTATCGTCCTCGCGCGCTGGTACGACACGGCGCGCCAGCCCCCCTACGGAGTAAAGAACGGCATCCTCCCCATCCTGGCACTAGCGTTTCTGTTGGCTCATCGCGGCGAGATTGCTGTCTATGTTGAGGGAGTGTTCTGCCCCACCCTCACAGCGGCCGATGTGGACGAATGGTTGCAAGATCCCACCCGGATCGCATGGAAATGGGTCCGGATGGACTCTTCTGTTAAGCAAATGCTTACGCTGCTGGCTTCACATCTGGAGAACACCGTTCGGCGCCCAGTATTGGCCGATCCGCTGGACTCAGCACGTGCGCTAGTGGCCTGGACGCTGTCGTTGCCGGCGTGGACGCAACGTACCGCCCGCGTCGGGAAAATGGCGCGCGAGACACGCGCATTGCTTCTGCGTGCGTCAGACCCCGTCAAGACTTTGTTCGTCGACCTACCTGAAGTCTTGGATACGGGAGGTAACGGAAGGGCCTTGGTCGTCAAGGTGGCTCAGGTCGTTGAAGAGCTCACGCAAGCCTATCCCCGTGCTCTGAAGGCGCTTGAAGCCAAGATGTTTGAACGCTTGGACCATTCTGGACCTTTGGCGCTCCTGCACCAGCGCGCCCACAATGTTCGAGGGATTAGCGGGGATCTGAAGCTTGAGGCGTTCGCGAGCAGGTTGCAGGTGTACACAGGTAGCGATGCAGACATGGAGAGCCTGGCCGCACTAGCTGTCAGCAAACCCGCGCGCGACTTTAGTGATCACGATCTGGATTTCGCAGCGGTTCGCCTGGCCCAGTGGGCATTCGAGTTTCGCCGCATCGAAGCCCTCGCCATGGTCAGCGACCGACCTGCCGGCCGCCGCGCGCTCGCCGTTGTGTTCGGCAGGCACGACACTGTGTCCGCCACAATCGATATCGCCGAATCCGATGGGCCCGTGATAGCCCGTTTGCGCGATGAGTTGATAGGTTGCATGCGCGCCGACAACATCAGGTCCGACCTGCTCCTAGCGGCACTTATCGAAGCTGGCGTGCTGGTCTTGGGGGAACTGCAGGCCGATAGGGAGAGTGTCTGTGGCTGAACAGCATGTGCTCGGAATCTCAGGTGGTAAAGACAGTGCTGCATTGGCAATCTATATGCGCTTGCATCGCCAAGACCTGGATCTTCAGTACTTCTTTACCGACACGGGAAAGGAGTTGCCCGAGGTCTACGAGTTCCTTGGTAGCCTCGAAGGCTTCCTAGGTCGACCAATCTTGCGCCTCAATCCACAGCGCGACTTCGACTTTTGGCTACGAGAGTACGGCAACTTTCTGCCGTCTCCGCGAAGTCGCTGGTGCACCCGGCAGTTGAAGCTGGTTCCATTTCGCAATTGGATTAAGCCTTGGCTGGACGCCGGCGAACAGGTGCACAGCTACGTGGCCATCCGCGCCGATGAGCCGCACCGCGAGGGATATGACTCCGGTCACGAAGGTCTAACCATCCATCTGCCCTTCCGTGAGGCTCAGATCGACAACGCCGGCGTGCTGGACCTGCTGAAAGGCGCGGGAGTCGGTCTACCCAAATACTACGATTGGCGCTCGCGCAGTGGCTGCACTTTCTGCTTCTTCCAGAGAAAGATTGAATGGGTACGCCTGCGAGAACGCCACCCGGAGCGCTTCGAGGAAGCCAAACGTTACGAGAAGAACGCCCTGGATCATGGCTCTCCCTTCACCTGGAGCGACCGCGAGTCGCTCGAGGAGCTCGAGCAGCCCGAACGCATGCAGGCGATCGCCCGCGAGCACGAGCTGCGCCGCGCCCAGGCCAAGGCGAAGGTCCGCGCGAATCCCTTGCGACCGCAAAATCCGGCCGAGGAAGACGAAAACTTCTTCGACTCGAGCAATGCGTGCCTCGTGTGTCACAAATAACGTGGAACAAGTCGCCACCGCCGAGCCGCCGTTGTACCTGGATTTTGCCGCGTCCACGCCTCCGGCAGAAGAAGTTGTTGAAGCCATGTTGCCGTGGCTGCGGCAGGCCCATGCCAACCCGCATGCCCAGCACTGGCACGGCCGTCGCGCGGGAGAGGCTGTCGATGCGGCCCGAGAGGCAGTCGCGCATCTAATTGGCGCTGAGCCCGAGAGCATCGTCTTTACCTCCGGCGCGACCGAAGCGAACAACTTGGCGCTGAAGGGTTTGCTGTCGACCGTCGGTCCGAGACGACGGCTTTGGTTGGCCGATACCGAACACAAGTCCTTGCGGGAGCCCGCCCGGTATCTGGCCAGCCAAGGAGTTCGCGTTGACGCTTTGCCGGTGTCAATCACGGGTCGCGTTGAACCGACCGACCTGCTCGCCGCCTTGGCCAACAGCCGCGTAACGCCGGGCCTAGTGGCAATCTCCCAGGGCAACAATGAATTCGGCACGCTGCAGCCGCTGCCCACGCTAGGTAGAATTGCCGCCGACCACGGTCACCTGGTGCACGTCGATGCCTCGCAATCGGCCGGTCGCGTGCCTGTGGCGGTGGCCGACCTTTGCTGCGACTTGTTGTGCTTGTCCAGTCACAAGATTTACGGACCGGGCGGAATTGGCGCCCTGTACATCGCACCCAAGCACCAAAGCGCGCTGACCCCGCAGATGCACGGTGGCGGGCAGGAAGGCGGGGCGCGGTCAGGCACGGTGGCGCCGTTTCTTGCCGTCGGCTTCGGTACCGCAGCCAAATTGGCGCAGCGCCGCCTGGCGTACGATGCTTTTTACCTTCAGCAGCTTGCGCGCACCTTCATTGGGACCTTGGCTAACACAGGGGCGAACTTTCAGTGGATTGGGGATCCAGAAGAACGCTTACCGGGCCATGTCAGCCTGCGCTTTCCCGGCGTGGCGGCGGACGACTTGCTCGCCGTGCTGGGGCCAATGCTGTCGGCGTCGACGGGGTCGGCTTGTGTCGCTGGAGAGCTGCGCGCGTCCGCTGTGCTTCGCGCCCTGGGACTGACGGAGCAAGCGGCGAGCGAGGTCATTCGCTTTACTTTCGGCCGGAGCAATCACCCGGACGATGCCCAACGCATAGCCGTCGCCGTGGCCGCTGGCGCTACGCGTGTAGCCGAGCGTAACCGCTGGTAACCTGCATTCTTTGACAAGGACACATGCTGCGTGGCCAACTTTTCTGTTGCAGCGCGAACACTAATCCATCTCGGCGCCGAGCTCATCACCTCCGACGAGGTTGCACTCAACGAGCTGATCAAGAACGCCTTTGATGCTGAGTCTCCGCGTGCCCGGGTCGACTTCCATATCGGCATGTCCCAAGAGAGACTCGACGCATTCTTGGAGTTGGTGCGAGCCCGTCGTGACACGCCGTGGTCTCCAGAGATCCTCGCTGAGATCGTCGAGACCCTGACCCACGAAGGCGATTCAGAAGGTGGCGATCGCGCACGCGTTGATGAGTTGATCGCACAGATAAACGCGACTTCGAGCTGGGCGCAGCTTCAGGCCATCCTGAAGATCCTCAACATGATCGTGGTCGCTGACCAAGGCAGCGGCATGAGCGCAGGCGAGTTGGAAGCAGTCTTCCTGCAGATCGGAACCGCATCGCGTAAGGACATGCAGGCCAGCGCGCAGCTACATCGCGCTATCCTCGGAAACAAGGGCATCGGCCGCCTGGCGATGATGCGATTGGGCGATCAGGCGCGGGTGACCTCGTGGACATCACCTGAACTGGCGCACCGAATCGACTTTGATTGGCGTGAGTTCGACACCGTCGACCAGCCCCTGGAAAGCATCCCACTGCAGATCGTGCCGGCGACCCCGTTGCATTCGGGCACCTCTGGGACCGTGATCGAGATCACCGCCTTACGCTCGGCGTGGACGCACAAGCGCGTGGAGAAAGAGTTTGTCGGTCGCTTCCTGCGCCGATTGCAAAACCCGTTCGAGGACATGACCCAACAGTCGCTGTTCCCCATCGACGTGCATTACAACGGCGGCCAGCGCATGCCCATCGAGGGTATGAAGTCGCTTCTCAGCGAGCACGCACAAGCAGACCTGGAACTAGAGTTCACCCCCGACGTGACGAATGGGGCGGATCCGGTGATCAAAACCACTCTCGTCGACCACCAGCGCGGGATCGATCCCCAGGTGGTGCTGCGCACGCGCGACGAGGTCACGAACCGTGTCGAAGCCAGCGCCGAAGACCTAAAGACGATCGGTCCGTTCACCGCGCGCTTGCGCTGGTTCAATCGCGACGTATTGCGAACCCAGACCAAGTTACACGGCACCACGTCCGAAGCCCGTACCGAGCTGGATCTGTGGAGCGGCGGCGTGGCCATCTACCGCGACGGGTTTCGGGTGGGCTTTTCCGGCCAGTCCTCGGGCGAGGACTGGCTCGGCATAGACAGCAGTGCGCTCAAGCGCGGCGGCTTTGCCGTCAACCGCATCCAGACCGTTGGCGCGCTGGAGATCAGCCGGGCCGGCAACCCCAACCTGATCGACCGCTCCAACCGCGAAGGCCTGCTCGACACGCGGCAGACGCAGATCGTGCGCTCGATTCTGTTCGACTTCGCCATTGAGGAGCTGCGCCGCCACATCACGCACGAGGGGACGGAAGCGAAGCGTGCCCAGCTGGAGGAGGTGGCCAAGTCCGCCCCCGAAACCATTCGCAACTCCGTGCTGCAGGTGGAGCAGGGTATTGCCGGAATCCGCGCCCAGCTGCCAGCTGAGGCCAGCAGGGTGGTGCAATCGATCGCCAACCATCTGCACTTCATCAAGGCCGAGACCAAACGATTCGAAGAAGCGGTTCGCCAAGCCGGCGAGCGCCGCGAGGATATTCTTGAGCTGGCGGGCGTAGGCACAGTCATGTCCGGAGTGCTTCATGAACTGACCCGCACGACCGCCCACACGCGCCAGCTGATGCAGAAGCTGGCCAAGAACGAGTCGCCTGCCACGCGTGCGTTGCTGCAAAAGCTCGACGGCGAAATCAAGGCGATTAACACCCGCCTGCGCCAGCTCGATCCGCTCTCGCCCTCCGGCCGCCACCGCAGGGAGTTGTTCGACTTAGTGGGGCTGCTGCAGATCATCTTGAATGGCTATGAAGCGCGCTTTGAGCGGCACAGGATCCACCCATTCCTGACCATGTCCGGCCAGGACGAGCTCATGCCCTTCAACATCAATATGGTGCGCGGCTTCGTGAGCTTGGCCGTGGAGAACCTGATCACCAACTCGGTGTACTGGTTGCAGCGCGGCCTAAAGGCTGGAGCGACGCAGCGCGAGATCCACCTGGATCTGGACCCGGTCTCGCGCACTCTGACGATTTGGGACAATGGTCCAGGAATTTCGTCGGCGGACAAGGATCGCGTGTTCACCGCCGGTTTCACCTTGCGCCCGCGCGGCCAGGGGCTGGGGCTGTTCCTGGCCGCGGAAGTAGCCTCGTACCACAAGGCAAGGCTGGTGCTGGACTCGCCGGACGATGACGGCCGATACCGCGCGTTCGTATTGCAGTTGCCGCAGGAGTAGAGGATGGATGTCGCTGCTAAGCTGGCGGAGGCGCAGATCGTACGTGTGGCAGTCATCGACGATGACCTGTCCACGCGGATCACTAGCGCTGACCTGCAACAGCAAGAGGACAAGGGCGTGGTCGGACTGCTAAACGACCGCGCCGATCCAGACCGCGAGGCCTACCTGAGCGTGCTCGCCAAGAATGAATACAAGCGCGAGGAAGTGCCCGACCTCGCCGAGCCTCTGGCTAATCCAGCCGTGCGCGCCGCCGCGCCGTCGCGCCTGCGTCAAGCGGCCGAAGCGGTGCTCCAGGCGCGCGCGGATCGAGCCGCGCCGGTAAGCAAGGTCATCGACCTGCTTAAGTCAATGGGAGTGGACGAAGCCAACATTCGCACCTTCGACACCCCTAGTTTGCCTCCGGATGAGACCTTCGACTTGATCATCGTCGACTACTTCCTCGTCGATACGACGACGGACGCGACATTGCCATTTATCCGCGATGTCAAGGTGGCACACGATGGTACGGAAAATCCACTGCAGATCATCCTCATGTCCTCGTACGACGCGCGGCTGCGGCTGGACTTCAAGACCATCCGGCCGGAGCTTAAGGTGTCCAGTTCGCGCATGCGGATTTTGCAGAAGCCTGTCTCGGACGCGCACCTCATTGAGTGGCGGGCCGCGCTGTTCCAGCTGGCGAGCGATCGCAACTCCGTCGCGCTCCTTGAGCGCTTCATACGGGATACGGGAGATGCGTTGCGCCGGGCAGCTGACAGTACCGCGACGAGATTGTGGGAGCTGGATTTACAAGCAATGGACCTGTTGCACGAGCTGGCGAGTAATGACCACGACGACTACGCTCGGTATGTAGAGGACGTCGTGAGTCGACGCTTGCTGTCCGAGCTGGAAGAGGACGGCACCCTACTCCCCGGGCTACGCGTCCTTGATGACGCATTCGCGGGCAACCGAACCAGCAATCTGCTGGCACCCCCATCGGAAGTTGGCGACTCGCGGGCGGCAATCCACGCGCTAATGCAAGCGATGGAGTGGCGCCGCGGCTCCATGGCGTTGCCGCCGTTCCCCTCTGGTCAGCCTGAGCTCGAGCGCGCGACATGGATCCGCAAGCACATCCGCTTCGGCATGGTTCTCCACGATCCGACGGGTGTGCGCTGGCTTAACATCACGCAGGCCTGCGACTTGGCTCAGGCCAAAAACGAAGACATCGACTCCTCGACGCTGCTGTTCGTGCGTGGCCAAGCCAGTCTTCCCGCTTCCGACACCGGGAATGTCCCGGAGTACTACGTGTCGATGAGCGCGATGATGGCGCAGGGCGACAACCACATCCTAACCTGGAACCTTCGCGACGTGCGCGCGGAGTCCATCAAGTCCTTTAGTAACTCTTATGCACAAGGCTGGCAGGCCGTTGCCGAGTTGCGGCCGGACAAGGCGCAGAGCATCTCTGCGCAGTTCGGAGCGCGGATGGCGCGCGTGGGTTTGCCGATGACATTGGCGGCGTGGCGCCTGTCGGGATTGGCCCTGCGCGTCGACGAGCTGCTGGCCAGCACGAATGACGCCAAGCTCCCCGGCTTAGCGCTGACTGGGCAGGCCATTCGCCGTGCCGGCGCGAGCAAGCACGAACTGCACCTGGATCGCGCATCGCTCAACGCACTGTTGGAGAAGCACGGCGATGCGATCGACAACGGCGTGTTGCCCCTAGTGATGGGTTTGACGCTCAAACCGGGAAATTGCGGCGATCTGAACAGCAAACCGCTGGTGGTTTACTGCGCCGCCCCCGCCAATGGTAATGTTGCCCGCGCCGCGATCAAGAACGAATCTTGGCTGCGAGGGGCCCGCAATGCCGAGAGGCTAGTAGTGCTGCTGTGGAGCGCTGCTTGACGGTGACTGACCCGCCCCGGAACTTAATAGTTTTGCTTGCGCAACAGAGTGATTGAGGGTTGGCGCGGATCGGGGTTCCGGCAGTGAATCGACCACAATGCTCTCAACGTCGCGATGTCTATGTGTGACCGTCAAGTCATCAACAGAATTCGGGCAAAGGTCGAACTCTGGCGGGCCCTCGAGAGCGTCCCTTGCGTCATGGACATGAAGGTGTCGGCCGTGCGGCCGGACTACGGACCAAGTGTTGGCTGCAGGCCTTCGTACGGTCGGTGGCAGTGGAGGAGATCTACTCCGACAGGGTTTTCGCGATCGCGGCTCGGCCCGAACTGAAGCCACGAGATATCTTCGATCTGCAGTAGCTGATGACGCGAGCAGGCTGCAGCAGCTGTTCGCTGGCGGCATTGCACGTGCGCGTGGAGACCTATTCGAACTAGAGCGCGACGGGCTGGCTTGCGCGAGCCCGCGATCCCCGTGAGGTACTGCCGCAGTCCGCGGAGCGGATGGCGCAGAATCTTCGTCGCTGGCCGCGATCGACATGCGACAGGATGGACCGGCAGTCAAAGCAATGATCATTTCGCCGTGGCGTGCGGCATGTTGTATCCAACACAAACCGGACGAAGACAAAACATCAGCGTCTAGTTGGTTTTTCGATCCATTGCTTGCTCGACCATCTGCCATGCCTGCCTTTGAGTCAGGCGTAGGGCCTCGGCCCAGCGAAGAAATTCGATGACATCCAATCGGCGAGCCCCTGTCTCTGCAATCGACACACGTTGTTGGGGCCAGCCAAGAACCTCTGCCAACTGGGTTTGAGTCAGTCCCAATGACTCGCGGCGTTGACGGAGGCTATCGATCAAATACCGATAGGCAGGACTGTAGATTGTCTTGGCCATGGTCCCAAGGCAGCTTGCAAGGACCATGAACCTAATTTGAGGCACTGCTTTACACGAAAATCGTGTGGATCTGCCTGCCCGGATCTGGTAGCTTGTCAGCATGTCCCGCCAGCTGCCTACGTCGGTTGACCGATGACATCCGCCAACCGACCCTCATCTCCCCAAAAGAAGACAGGATCAGTCTTGACTCAGGGCAGCTGACGCTCTTCGATTTGGTTGCAGTGCGAGTCTTGGAATTGAGCAGCTCGGAAAGTGCTCCGCTGACGCCATCGCCGGTTCTTACGCGACATCTGCTCTCGCGGCTTGCTCAGCGAGGAGTGATTCGGCTTGGGCCTACTAGCAGCGAAGAAGCCAACAATCGCCCGCTCGTCCGATCGGTCTACGAATCCATCTCGTGGGCGGTTTCACCGAGCCGCTGTTCTGCTAGGGATGCGGAGGCCGATCTCCGCGAGTATGTAACATGTCCTAATCAAGTTGAGACCGTCCGTCGCGAACAGCTGGAGCTCTGGTTGGCGTTAGGAACGTCAGAGCTGGACGGATATGCGCGCCACCTCCTGCGAAAATCTCAACACGCGGATCTCGTAGCTGGCCGGTTGGTTACTTATTTGAGGCGGTTACTCGAGAGAGTCTGCATTGCGTCCGTGCGGCGTGCCATCTGGATACACTGCAGAGAGCAGACTCATGAGGCCCCTTCGTCCTCCGTTGCAGAGGAAGTTCGCCTTGCTGACGATCGAGCCGCGCGGATCTGCGCTACGGCGATGAGTGTGCACGGTCACAATACAACCTCGCGGTTCGTACCTTCTGGGACATCTCCCATCCCTCTAATTCGCAGAGTCTTCATCGGCGAAGCCACATTTCTCCACCATCGGTATTGGGCATGCACTCCATCATTATCGGCACTCGATTCCGAGGCCAATACGCATGAACGGCAGAAGCGAATTTGACCTCTACATAATTGACGACGCCGGACAGATTCTTGGTAGCTTTTCCTTGGCAGGCGGCACGTTTTCTGCCTTCTGCGAACTAGGCAAGGCATACACCGCGGCCGGGGATCGCGGGAAGCTCCACGCAGAACTCACCAAAACCATTGAGCCCGCGATACAAAAAGTCCTCCCATATGACCTTCGCCTGCCGTCCGATGCACAAATCAGCTACGCCATAGCGATCGCGAGAGCGCTTAGACTGGCGGTTCCACCCGACGTTTTCTCACGGCGGGGAGCGATGCATGAGTTTTTGGACCAGTATGTGCCGGCATTCAAGGCGAAGCCTGCTAGCGCCGATAGCCATGGATCAGATTCTCCCGCGAACGCTGACAGATCAGACACGGAAGCAGCTGGCGGCGGCGTGGATCCGGGCTGACGCGCCTTGCTGCCTTGGCTCCGCCCGAATCCGGTGCCGGGCGCAGTGCTGTGCGACGGATTGAACAGAATGGAAACAACCAGCTGTCTCCTGATTGACGACTTTGAAGATCCCCGAGCACGAAAGTGCTTTTTCCGGCCGACGCTCCGGCGATGCGGTAGGTCAACAAGGTTCATAGCAACATCAAGCGCATCGACGGCAGCTGGAAGCGCTCGAATGAGAGCGTCGCCCTCAGTGACAGAAAAGCAATTCCCAAAGATTACTGACGCACCCCAGTTGCATCGCCTTTGCTTCAGTTGCATTGACTATGCGAATTCACAACCGGCCAGAGCCACGCTGGACGCGGTGTGGTGCGGCGCCCGGAAGGGGCGCTGGCGCCAGGCGACGGGATCAACGCCGGCACCCGTGATGGAACTGATGGCCGCCACTTCCAGCGCCTCATCGTCGGCCAGCGGCGGCAGCACGCCCGGCAGCCGGCTGGCCAGCATGGTCTTGCCGCTGCCTGGCGGCCCCACCATCAGCAGATTGTGGGCCCCGGCCGCGGCCACTTCAAGGGCGCGTCGGGCGGCGAGCTGACCCCGGACATCGGCCAGATCCAGACCTTTGATGACTTCGCCGTGGCCGGGCGCAGGCGCCGGGCAGCTGGGCAAGCGGTGACGACCCCGCAAATGCGCCGCCACCTCGAGCAGACTGCTGGCGGACAGCGCGGCGCCGTTGGCCACGAGTCCGGCTTCGGTGGCATTGCCGCGCGGCACGATCGGGATGCGTCCCTGCTCCAGCGCACGCAGCACGGCCGGCAGCGCGCCGCGGACCGAACGCAGTTCGCCGGACAATGCCAGTTCGGCGATGAACTCATAGCGCGCCACGGCTTCCGCCGGCAGTTGTCGCGAGGCCGCCAGCACACCAATGGCGATGGGCAGATCGAAACGACCGCCCTCCTTGGGCAGATCCGCCGGCGCCAGATTCACGGTCATCTTCTGCTGCGGCACCTCGAAGGCCGAATTGATCAGCGCCGCCCGCACCCGATCGCGACTTTCCCGCACTTCGGCTTCGGGCAAGCCAACGATGGCCAGGCCCGGCAAACCACCCGACAGGTGCACCTCCACCGTGACCAGCGGCGCCTGGACCCCATCTTCGGCGCGCGTGTACACCACAGCCAGCGACATGATCGGGCTCCTGTTCGGGTTGTTGGTTGTTGTTAGCCGCGGCACAGGCCACGGATTGGACACCCTCAGGCGTCATTGCGAGGAGCGTAGCGACGAAGCAATCCAGTGCCCATGAGACCGGGCGTCTGGATTGCTTCCCCCGGATCAAGTCCGGGGTCGGAATGACGCCGATCCTGATCGTGGAGTCTTGTCTGGAGGGTTTCGGATCGGTGCTGGAAGAAACGTCCAGACAAGTCTGGACCCACAGAAGCAGCGCGCCGCGGTCCTCGCCACCGCGCGATGCGGCTTGTACCGACAACCGACAACCGACAACCAGAACCCTAACCGGCGCTCTCCATCTCCGCCAGGCGCTTCTCCAGCGCCTCGAGCTTCTCGCGGGTGCGGCGCAGCACCAGACGCTGCACTTCGAATTCCTCGCGGGTGACCAGATCCATTCGGGACAAACCGGCCTGCAGCGCGCTGCGGAAATTGCGGGTGAGATCCTCGCGCGCCTCGCCGACCGAAGCCGGCAGCATGGCGCCGAGGCGCTGGGACAGTTCTTCCAGGGTGCGCACATCAATCATCGCTTGAGCCTTCGTGGGCAGACATTGGTGACAAGTCTAGTCCGCGGGCGGTGGTGGCGCAGTCAGAAAATTCTGACTTGGCTGTAGGAATTTTGCTCGATCGGAGGCGCAGAGCGTCGGGGAGCCGCTGTGCGGCACCCTGGCCTGCACTGGGTTGTCTCTACTTGCCGATGAGAGAGAGAGCGAACAGCCGGCAGGCCTTATGCCGCTTGACTCTCGCAGATGGCGGGTACGCGCGTGGACTCAAACTTGGACACCATCTCCGCCGAGACCCTCTCATGGCTTGGGGCGTGTCCCTGTGATTGAACAGCGGGCCTATATCAGCTCGGCCGCCGCGCGCAGAAACGATGCAGTCTGGGGCAGCCCATTGCGTTCGATCGCGTCAGCGAAAGCCTCTGGCGTCATCGTTGGGTTGCACAAGCGTGCGCGCATTTTCTTGAATGCCGGTAGCACGCGCAGGGGATCCAGATCCAACTGCGCGATCAGGAATGCATCGGGGTGCAAAACTTCGAT
>JBFWOF010000007.1:0-140796 GCA_050250665.1 Lysobacterales bacterium
GTTGTCGGTTGTGGGAGCGGACTCTGTCCGCGATGGCTGTGGATAGCGACAGCGCCACCAGCCGGTTTACGCGGAGACTCGGAGAAAGTCCGGAGGCGGCTTTGGTATGTCCAGACAAGTCTGGACCTACCAAAGCGGGAGAGGCCTCCAGACAAGTCTGGACCTACGAGAGCGGGAGAGGCGTCCAGACCAGTCCGGACCCGAAGAGCCGGCCTGCTGATCAGCGTTGGGCCGCGGGCAACACCATGGCTGGCAGGCGCAGGACGGTGGGAGAGGGTTGCTTGATCGTCAACGGCACCATGCGTTTGAAGAACCAGCTGCTTTCGGCACCGATCTGGATGGCGGTCCAGGGTATGCGCAGGGCCGAATGGCCGATGCGGAATGGCCACATCACGTCCAGAAACAGATAGCGATCGTTGTGCGCCACGCGCAGCACATGGTTGTAGCCGGCCCAGCCGAGCATGCCGCTGATCCCGCCGCGGGCTGAGTCCGGAATCGGGCGTGGCACCGCATAGACCTGGGCCAGCCGCCGCCAGCCGCTGACCAGCGCCACGATCCAGATAGTGATGCACCAGAAGCCGACAAAGCCCAGCGGCGCCAGTATCAGAATCAGCATGCTCAGCGTGGTTTCGTCCATGGCCCAGGTTCCGGGTGAAGTGGACCGATGGTAGCGCAGTGCGGCCACTGCTCCGCAGAGCCCGACGGCGTCGACGCAGTTCGGACCTCGCCATTTCGAGGGCGGGTCCCGAAAAGAAGCGGCGCCGCAGGCGCGGCGCCCTCCATGCGGCGCCAGCCGTCGTTCTAGCGGCGAGACGATACCAAGCTCGTCACGTAGTCGCTGCGCGACAACGTGACCTACGAAGGCGGGGGAACCGGGCGTCGCTCTTCCCTTTTTCCTTTTTCCCTTTCCCCTTTTCCCGCTTCTAGATCACATCCCAGGGATAGGCACCGTTGTCGAGAATGAAGCCGGCCAGCGCATCGCGATCCTCGTCCTCGTTCCTGGCCATGCCACGCACATTGCCGGCCATGCGACGCTTGGCCTGCTGGGCAAAGGTGGCGGCGATGGTCACGGCCTGCTGGCCGTTCTTCTGGTCGCTCTTGCTGAGGGCATCGGCGCGCGCCAAGGTGCACAGGCCGACGAATAGATCGATGGCAATGTCGCCGATGCGCTTGAGCTGATACTGCTCGTCGGCGATCTTCTTGCCGTGCATGCGCAAGAGCATGTCACCGGCCTTGGACAACTCGACCACATACTTTTCGTAGATTTCGGCGGCGGGCTTCAGCCGCGGATCGAGCTTGGACAATATCTTGTCATTGCCGAAGCCGGTGCTCTCGCGCAAACGCTTGCTGGCGTAGCCGGAGAGCACGCCAAAGCCCTTGATCGGGTTGTTGAAGATGTCGCCCACGGCGCTCTTCAGTTCGGACAGCGACGAGCCGACATCCTTGAGGCCGGACAGGGCGATGTAAAGCCGCAGGATCTCGTTGGTGCCCTCGAAGATCGACAGGATGCGGCTGTCGCGGGTGACCTGCTCGTACGGGAACTCCTTCATAAAGCCGTTGCCGGCCGCGATCTGCAGGGCCTCGTAGGCGCTGCGCTGGATGGCCTCGGAAGCAAAGATCTTGCTCATCGCTGCCTCGACCGAATAGTCGTCGCAGCCCGAATCGATGTAGTGGGCGACCATCCACACCGCACTCTCTGCGGCGAAGCAATCGATGGTCATTTGCGCGATCTTCTCGCGCACGAGGCCGAATTCGGCAATGGCCTTGCCGAACTGCTTGCGATCCTTGGCCTGCGCGGTCGCCAGCTGGATCAGCGTCTTCATGCCACCCACGGCGCCACCGCCGAGGCCAGTGCGGCCGTTGTTCAAGATGCCCATGGCCACCTTGAAGCCCTTGCCCTCTTCACCCAGCATGTTCTCTGCTGGTACCCGCACGTCCTGGAAGGCCACCGTGGTGGTCGACGAGGCGCGGATGCCCATCTTGTCCTCGTGCGGGCCGTGGCTAACGCCCGGCCAGTCGGCTTCGACAATGAACGCGGTCATCTTGCCGTCGGGCGAATCGGTCTTGGCGAACACCGTGTACAGCTGGGCGATGCCGCCATTGGTGATCCAGATCTTCTCGCCATTCAGGGTCCAGCTGCCGTCCTCGTTCTTCCTGGCCGTGGTGCGGATCGCCGCGGCGTCCGAGCCGGCGCCGGATTCGGTCAGACAGAAGGCAGCGATCATCTCGCCGCTGGCCAGCTTCGGCAGGTAGCGCGCCTTCTGCTCGTCATTGCCCGACAGCAGAATGCCCTTCATGCCGATCGAGGAATGGGCGCCGATGGTCAGCGAGACCGAGCTGTCATGGCGGCTGGTTTGCGAGAGCACCCGGGCATAGGCGGCGTTCGACAGCGCCATGCCGCCGTGCTCTTCCGGAATGATCAGGCCGAACAGGCCCATGTCGCGCAGGCTCTGGATGAACTCGGCCGGCTGGTGTGCGTCCTTGTCCCACTGTTTGAGGTCGGCATGCTGCGGCGACAGAAAGTCGTCGATGGAATCGGCCATCATTCCCAGCAGTTCCCGGTCGCGTTCGCGCATCTGCGGGTAAGGGAACAGGTTCTCTTCCAGAATCTCCCCGAAAAACAGGTTCTTGGCCGCGCTTTCGTGGGTCAGCAGAGTGCTGGCTGCAGCAACGGATTGCTCGGTGGTCTCGTTCATGACAGGGCTCCCTGCGGACGCTGGATATGCCTCCGAGTGTCTCCGGTCTTTGGCGAGTGAGCAAGCAGGAGTGAGTGAAGATTCCACAATGTGGCGGCCAAACGTAGGGCGGAACCCGCCCGCCGCGAATTGGCTTGAGCGAAGTGGTCTGCAGGCGAATTCCGCCGCTCGGCTGGCGAGGATTCGGGACTCTCGTGAGGTCGTCGGAAGGTGGAATCTGCCGCTCATCGTGGGCTGGAAGACGATTGGAGTGCTTCGCCGCGCCGTCGATGCATCCATACAGCAAGTCATTGATGCGTCATTGCGAGGAGCGTAGCGACGAAGCAATCCAGTGTTTCTGCCGCTGTGCGTCTGGATTGCTTCGCTACGCTCGCAATGACGCCGGGGGGCAGGGCCCGTGGGCAGTTTCGGGACGGAACCGGGTGACGCGCCATGACGCCGGGTCGTCGTTTGCGAGTTACTCTCCGGCGCCATCGGCAAGACTGCGTCAGGGAACGCGCCGGCGGCGCGCACCTTCGGCCTGGGTCCTCATTGCCAGCTCAACCAGCCGCGCCGGGTGAGCTCTATCACGCTGGCCCGATCAGCCTCGTCGAGTCCGGCGAAGCAGGCCTGGTCGATCCGGCAATGCAAAGAGGTGCACAGGCGCGCCAGTTCGAGCGTGACCGGGATCGATTCGCCGTTTCCGTGCAGCGTGGCGCCGCCGCGGCCGGCGCCGTCAGTGGTGAAGTTCAGGCGCACACTGGCGGCTGGCACGAGGATGCCTTCGCGCTCCAGGCGTCCGCTGATCTGCGCCGGACTGATCCGGCGCGGTCGTGGCCGCTCCGCGGCCCGATAGAGGCTGAGAAAACGCCCGAACCAGTCGCCGAGCGCAGCATCGTCGAGCTTCATGGCCTGGCTCAGCGTCTGCCGCAGGCGGGTCAGTGCGGCATGGTCAATCGCGCCTGGGTCCTCGGTGGGCGCCAGGTCCGGATCGGCGTAGCGCAGCTCTTCGTCCAGCTTGAGGGCTTGCTCGGCGGCGAAGCCGGCCAGCAATTCGCCGGCGCTGGGTGCGCGCATGCCGATGGAGAAGGTCAGACAGTCGTTCTCGGCTTCGCCGAAATGCGGTACACCCGGGGGCAGATAGAGCATGTCGCCCGGATCGAGCAGCCACTCGTGGCTGGGCTCGAACTGTTGCAACAGGCGGATGGGCGCGTCCTCGCGAAAAGCCAGCGGCGGATTCGGGCGGGCGTCGATCTGCCAGCGACGCTGCCCCAGGCCTTGCAGCAGGAATACATCGTACTGATCGACATGGGCTCCGACCGAGCCACCGGGTGCGGCATAGCTGACCATGATGTCGTCGACGCGCCAGCGCGGCAGGAAGTCGACCAGGCGCAGCAAGGCCCGCACTTCCGGATCCCAGCGATCCATGTCCTGCACCAGCAGGGTCCAGTCGCGCTTGGGCAGCTTGGCGAAGCGGGCCTCGGCAAAGGGGCCGTTTTCCAGGTGCCAGCGATTGCGGCGGCGGTCGAAGCGCACGATGCGCCCGAGCGTGCCGTCGATGCAGGCCAGACCGGCCAGATCATCCGGAGTCAGCGGGGAGACGAAATCCGGGATAGCGCCACGGATCAGCAGCGGCTGCTTCTGCCAGTAATGCCGCAGGAAGGCCGCCACCGGCATGCCCAGCGCATGCCGCGCACTGGCGCGGACCTCGATGTCCGGCGCCTGGATGCTCATGTGCGGCGGGCCAGCGTGGCCGCGAGCCCGATGTAGCTGCCGGGGGTCAGATCCAGCAGGCGCTGCCTGGCTTCGGCCGGCAACTCCAGGCCCTCGATGAACTCGCGCATGGCCTGCGCTTCGATGCGGTTGCCGCGGGTCAAGGCCTTCAGTTGCTCGTAGGGCTGCGGCAAACCATAGCGGCGCATCACCGTCTGCACCGCCTCGGCCAGGACTTCCCAGGCGCCGTCCAGATCGGCGGCGACGCGGTCGGCGTCAGGGCGCAGCTTGCCCAGACCGCGTTCCAGCGAGCGCAATCCGATCAGCAGATAGCCAAAAGCGCTGCCCAGACTGCGCATCACTGTCGAATCGGTCAGATCGCGCTGAAAGCGGCTGATCGGCAGCTTTTCCGAGAAGTGACCGAACAGGGCATTGGCCAGGCCGAAATTGCCCTCGGCATTTTCGAAGTCTATGGGATTGACCTTGTGCGGCATGGTTGAGGAACCGACCTCGCCCTCGACCTGGGCCTGTCGGAAATAGCCGACCGAGATGTAGCCCCAGATATCCCGGCAGAGATCGATCAGCACGGTGCCGAGACGACTGCAGATGTCACACAGTTCGGCAACGAAATCATGCGGTTCAATCTGCGTGGTGTGCTCATTCCAGACCAGGCCCAAAGACTCGACGAAGGCCTGTGACAGAGCCGGCCAGTCGACCTCCGGGTAAGCGATGACGTGGGCGTTGAAGTTGCCCACCGCGCCATTGATCTTGCCCATCAGGGGCTGCGTCTCCAGCTGCCGGAACTGGCGCTCGATGCGGGCAATGACGTTGCGGATTTCCTTGCCCATGGTGGTCGGCGAGGCCGTCTGACCATGGGTGCGCGACAGCATCGGCAGCTCGGCGGTGTCCTGGGACACCGAGCGCAGAGCGCCGAGTACCCGGGTCAGCGCCGACACCAGCACGGTCTCGCGCACATCCTTCAGCATCAGCGCGTAGGCCAGATTGTTGATGTCCTCGCTGGTGCAGGCAAAGTGCACGAACTCGGCCACGGCCTTGAGCTCGCCATGCTGCTGCAATTGGCGCTTGATCCAGTACTCCACGGCCTTGACGTCATGGGCGGTGCTGGCCTCGATTGCCTTGACTTCGCCGGCCTTGGCGGCATCGAAATTCTCGCCCAGTTCGCGCAGGAAGCTGATGGCAGCCGTCGACAGTGGCGGCACTTCGGCGATCGCCGGCTCAGCCGCCAGCGCCTCCAGCCAGCGCAGCTCGACCAGCACCCGTCGACGGATCAGACCAGCTTCGCTGAAGATCGGACGCAGGGACTCGGTCTGGCGCTGGTAGCGACCATCCAGCGGGGAAAGCGCGGTCAGAGCAGTCATCGGGAATCCGGTAAGCAGGCACAGAGGGCCAGCATGATAGGGGGTTTGCCGAGGGCTTGTCGGGGGCGGCTGCAGGGTCGGTTACCGGGTCGCCGGCTCCTGTGTGTCCAGACAAGTCTGGACGCAACAAAGCGCCGGCTGTGCCAGCCTTTCCCGTGCCCCATGCCCCGTGCCCCTTCTCCTCACTGCACACCCGGAAAACTGTCGACGTACTTGATGGTGAAGTCCGGAAAGGAGTCGACGAACTGGATGGTGAAGTCCGGGAAGCTCTCCACCATCTTCCATTTGCCCGGGGCGTCGGGAAAGCTCTCGACCAGCTTGACATGCAGATCGGCGAAGGATTCGACGATCTTGACCTTGTAGTCGGGAAAGCTGCTGACCACCTTGACCTTGCCAAAGAGCTTGCTCAGATCCGGTTGTTCGGATCGCGCAAGTCGAGGCGCGCCGAGCGCCAGTGCGAGCATGAGCTGTTGTTGTAACCAGGAACGGCGGGTCAGCATGGCGGGCCTCCGATGGCGTCGGAAGCAGCAAGCATGCGCCCATCATCCCTGGCACAGGCTGAAGCCGCGAGTTCTTGCAGGTCCAGACTTGTCTGGACGCTCTTCTTGCGTGGGGATAAGAAGCGTCAAGACAAGTCTGGGCCTACAGAAGCGTATGGCCCGAGGGACGGATGGCGTGGGTCATGGCTACGAGTCACTCGCAACCATGAAATCGCTTGTGCCATGACCATTGCATAGGGCTTGTTGCCTAAGCCCTCCCCAGCCCGTCCGGCCCGGCGGCAAGCCGCCGCGCGTTCGCTGGCGCGGCCGGCATGCCGGCCAAACGCGCCAGACTCACCCCCGAACATCGGGGGAGGGAGCGACAGCACTCGCCTGAACGACTTTCACGGCAACCTGGCCGACCGGCTCGCGTAAGCTCCAGCTGAAGCGAATTCCGGATAGCATCAGCCAGCGGCGCTGGGTTCAGGCACGGCTGGCAACATGGCAGTGGTCTGCAACCGAACAGGGCGGCCAGACCTGCTGATGACCCTGCGGGAATCAAGATCATGATGACAGCTGCACGCGGTTGGTTTCTGGCCCTGGCGACCCTGGTTTCGGGTGTGGCCTATGCCAATCACGATTACGACGACGTTTTCAAATGCGAGTCCAAGGATCGCGAGCCGAGCTACTGTCGGGTGGACACCCGCGGCGATGTGGTGCTAGTTCGTCAACTCAGCAAGAAACCCTGCATCGAGGGCAATACCTGGGGCGTTGATCGCCGCGGCGTCTGGGTCAGCGGTGGCTGTCGCGCCGAGTTTGCGGTGTCCTCGGGGCGCGGCTACTACGACCAGCGCGCCTACGACCGAGCCCGTGACAATGATCGAGGTTACCAGCGCGACCGCGGCCTGCCTGATCCCAATGATCGTGGCGGACGTGGTGGCAGTCAGCTGATCAAGTGCGAATCGCGCGATCGTGACTACAACCATTGCAATGTGCGGGTGCGCGGCAACGTGGAACTCGCACGCCAGCTCAGCGACACCCGCTGTGTCTATGGCCAGACCTGGGGCTTTGATCGCAACGGCGTCTGGGTCAGGGGCGGCTGCCGCGGTGAGTTCGTGATCTACGACTGATCGCGGTCGCTCTCACCGAGAATGCCGTAAATCACTGATTTCACTACTTCCATAAAAGGGGCAGGGGGCAAGGGGCAGGGGCCCCACCCCGCCGCACGATCTGACCATGCCGCAAGCTTGGGCCCCTGCCCCCTGCCCCTCGCCCCTTGTTTGTCGCACGAACAAACTCACCGCCCGATGCGCCCGGGACTCCCGCAGCGAATGCCCGCATCGCGGGAGCCGCCGCGCGGGCAACGCTCAGCGCTTGCCTCGCACCAGCACATCGGAAGACGACAGCTTCATGTGGTACTGGAAGCGATCCGGGCGATAGCAGGCAATCAGGAAATCGATCGGCCGACCGCGCTGATCGAAGGCAATGCGGGTGACCTGCAGCAGGGGGTCGCCCACGCGCACGACCAGTCGTTGCGCCAAAGTGGTGTCTGCGGCTATCGCAGTCAGCACCTGATCCACACTCTGCAGATGCACGCCGAGTTTGCGGAACAGGTCGAGCCGGCTGTGAGTCTTCAGTGCCTCGTGCTCCATGCCGGTACCGATCGGGATGGTCCAGCTGGTGTAATGGGCGAAGGGCAGGCCTTCGCTGAGCCGCACCCGCACCACGCGCTCAACGGTCTGATCGGCCTCCACGCGCAATGCCTCAGCCACGGCTGGGGGCGGCGTCACCCGGGCGAACTCGATCAGGCGCACCTGGGTCTCGCGGCTCATCACCTTGAGGCTGTCGAGCATGTTGTTCAGCGGTGCGCGCAGCACCTTGGGCTCGTACTTGTAGGTGACGTGGGTGCCGCGCCCACGGTGGCGGGAGACATAACCCTCTGCCTCCAGATCGTCGAGCGCACGCTTGACCGTGATGCGCGAGACATTGAAGAACACGGCGATGTCTTTTTCGGCGGGTAGCAGAGTCCCCTGGCGCAGATCTCCGCCCTCGATCTTGCGCTTCACCACCAGATACAGCTGATGGTAGAGCGGGGCAGGTTGATCCGGGCGCAGATTGGCGCGGTCCTCGGCGTTGAACAGGCGCATGGGCGTCGGTTGGAAGCGCTGGGAATGACCTATAGATATAGCATTGCTGGTACACGAACTGTGTCGGCGTCGGCATGGCACTTGCCCGGAGGATGCGGCAGCATGCGCGCTGGCGGCGCAATCGCCGCCCCTTTTTCTGAATCCCGACGAGAGCCATGTCCAGCGAACTCCTCAAACCCTTTGACCGCGTGCGTGCCCTGCGCTTCGACCAGAATGGTCTGGCCCTGCTCGATCAGCGCGTACTTCCGCATCGCAGCGAGTGGTTGCCGATGGCCGACGCCGACGCCGTGGCCGACGCCATCCGGGCGCTGATCGTGCGCGGCGCGCCGGCCATCGGCATCGCGGCCGCCTACGCACTGGTCTTGACGGCGCGCGCCATTGCCGCTCGCCCGGATGAAGAGCGCAGGGCCGGGTTTGCCGCTGCTGCCGCCCGCCTGCGCGAAGCGCGGCCCACGGCGGTGAATCTGATGTGGGCGATCGATCGCATGCTCGCGCGCTGCGGTGCCGATCCGGATCCGGCGCGGGTGCAGGCCGAAGCCGAGGCCATCGACGCCGAAGATCTGGCCGCGAATTACCGCATGGCCATGACCGGTGCCGAGTTCATCGTACCGGGCAGCGGTGTGCTGACCCACTGCAATACCGGCTCCCTGGCCACTGCCGGGCTGGGCACGGCGCTGGGCGTGATCCGGGCTGCCTTCGCCCAGGGCAAACTGTCGCAGGTCTACGCTGGCGAGACCCGTCCCTGGCTGCAGGGCGCCCGGCTGACGGTGTGGGAATTGCTGCAGGACCAGATCCCCGCCTGTCTGATCGGCGACAGCGCGGGTGCCTGGCTGCTGGCGCAGGGCAAGGTGCAGTGGGTCATCGTCGGCGCTGATCGCATCTGCGCCAATGGCGATACCGCGAACAAGATCGGCACTCTGTCGCTGGCGGTGGCCGCCCGCCACTTCGGCGTCAGATTCATGGTCGTTGCGCCGACCTCAACGGTGGATTTCGGCACGGCCGATGGCTCGGCCATCCACATCGAAGAACGCGATCCGCGCGAGCTGACCGAGTATGCCGGCGTCCGCGTCGCCGCCCCCGGCGTGGCCGCCTGGAATCCGGTCTTCGACGTGACGCCTGCCTCGCTGATCGATGTCATCGTCACCGAACGCGGCGCCGTCGAGCGCCCCGATGCGGAGCGGATGCAGGTGCTGCGGTAGTTGCCGTTAGAGGACGAGGGCGAAAGGGCACGAAAAAGCAGTGGCAGGGCTGGAGTGAGATTCTTCGTGCCCCGTGCCCCGTGCCCCGTGCAAGATCACAGCCCGCCCACATCCTCCAGTGATCGGATGCGGCGTTGTTCGGCTTCGCTGAAGTGCGCTGCCAGATAGGCTGACAGCGCGGCGTCGCGGGCGGCGGCCTCGGCGGATTGCCAGCGGGCGCGTTCGCGTTGGTAGGCGGCGACGCGCTGGTCCCAGGCCTGACGCTCGCGGTCGAGCAGTTCCATGCGTGCGGCGGCTTCCTCGCCGAAGCGTTCCCGGCGCTGCCGGTAGCGCTCGTCGGGGTTGCTGGACAAGGTCTCGATGGCCTCGGCGTCGGCCATGTCGGCGTCGGTCTGCAACTGCTGCACATAGGGCTCGCGACTGGATTCCGGCAGGGCCTGCAGCAGCTCGCGCGCGCGCGCGGCACGCTCTTCGGGCGTCAATCCGGTCTGCTCGGCCAGGTCGCGACGGTCCAGCGTGTAGCGCTGGTAGGCCTCTTCGTCGGCAAAGAAGGCCTCGGCCATGTCGCTGCCCAGGTGCTGGCGCCGCAATTCGCTCAAGGCCGCAAGGCGCTCACGGAAAGGCAGTTCGTTGAGCCGGCTGGCGGCAGCGTCTACCGATTGCAGATAGCGCAGATAGCGCTCGAATGCGGCCAGAGCCTGGCGCTTGCCCTCGGGCGTGGTCAGGTGGTCGAGTCGATTCGCCAGTAGCTGACGAATCTGGGCGATCGACAGTTCGCCCACGCTGCTCAGCACCTGATCGAACAGGCGCCGCAGCGACAGGCTGGGAATCAGTTGCCCGTTGGCATCCAGTTCCACGGCGCCATCGATGTCGGTGTCCATCAGAGACGGCGGCTCGATGGCGCTCGGGCCGGGCGTCGCGGAGGTGTGGCTGTCCGCCCGGTCCGGCTCGCCCGGCAAGCCTGGTTGGTCGATAGTGGACTGTTCAGCGATTGCGTTGTCGCTATCCGATCTGGACGAAATGCCTGTCGTCCGATCCTCGCCAAGGGTGGACAGCAGCCAGAGCAGGCCGCTGCCGATCTGCAAGGCCAGGGCCAGAATCAGGAATCTCTTGGGCATTGCGAACACCTTGGCGGCGCAAACTCGCCGCGGCCCCGCGCCGGTAGAGCGCGAGGCCGCAGGGCCGGCTACTCAGAGTCCGGCGTTCTTCAGACGATTGGCGTGGCTGCGATAAACCGAAGCCGGGCTCGAAGAGAACAGTCCGCGCAGACCGAAGACCTGGTTGACTTCGTCGAGATGGTTCCAAGGATAGTTGTCGCGCAGCACCACGCCCCAGTGGCTGGAGCACTGCCCGACCAGACCGTCGTTCTGCTCCCAGCCAAAGAACAGGCTGCCGGCGCCCAGCAGGGCATCGGAGGCGTCGAAGATATTGGTCAGCACGCTGGTGCCACCCATGGAGTAGTAGCGCACGCCGTTGACCACGGCAGCGCCCTGGCCGCAACTGCTCGTCGGCTTGCCCTGCGGATGGCGGCTGTTGAACGCGGCCGAACCGGCGCTGTTCAGCGAGGCCAGCGCACCGAGCGCATTCTGCGGATCGTTGTCACCCGAGAGCACTTCGATGAACACGCTGAGCGCATTGACGAAACCGGCCAGGGTGGCTTCGAGCCATGAGCCGGGAGGCGCTACCGTCGACAGGCCGTCAGCAACCTTGCTGCCGGTGTGGGGCGAGCCGATGCTGGTCATGGACGCCACCAGATCCGGTCGTACCGAGGCCACATAACGTACCGTCGGACCGCCATGAGAGTGGCCGATCAGATTGAACTTGCTGTGGCCGTAGGTAGCGCGCAGCTGGTCCAGATAGCGGATCAGCTGTTCGCCACGAACTTCCGTGTAGTTGCTGGACGAGACATTGGCGACGTAGACCTTGGCGCCGCCAGAACGCAGTTCACCGGGCAGTCCGTAAAAGTAGTCGTAGATGCCGAGCAGGCTGTCGAATCCGAGCAGGCCGTGGACCAGCACGATCGGATGACGGGTCTTGGTGTAGGTGTCGGCGGCGAGCGCAGGCAGCGCCAGCCCCAAGGTGAAAAGGACAACGGCAGCACGGAACAAAGAGCGCAACATGAGCATTCCTCCCCAGGAATCGCGGCTGACCGGCGCACGACGGACCTGCTCCCCAGCAGGTAGCTATAGACTATACGGTAGCGTATGGAGTACGCAATGGGTCAGGTTGGGTTCATATTGGCGCGCTGGCCGAGCGTGCAGGCATCCACCGGCCAGTCTGGGGCGAGCTAGCGAACGACCGGTTGTGACTTCGAAGCATGGGGCAAAATTCGCCTCGCGCGCGTAGCCCGGTGTGGCGCGTGGCGGCTTACCGGGGCTCGTTCGCGTCACTGCCCGGAGAGCGCTGCGCGCACTTCGGGCTACATCAGGCCGGTTTCGGGCGAACCCGGGAAGTTCATGGGCTTACGATAGGGGTCCCTGGGAGGTTTTCGTGCGTTGACTTCGGTTGCGACCCTCACTGCACCTGAAAGAAGCGCAATCCGGTTTCGGCCGAGTACAAGCAGTCCGGCGGCAGGCAGCTGATCAGCAGCAGCCCCAGCAGATAGTGGGTGAGCAGTATCGGCAGCCAGCTGCGGTGTTGCCGGTAGTGACGGGTCCACCACCAGGCCGCCAGCAGCGTCAGGCACATCAGGGCAAAATTCGGTGCGTGCGCCAGACCGAACAGGCAGGCTGCCAGCCACGGCGCCGATGTCGGTGTGGATGACGCCAGACGTGGCCAGACAAAACCGAGCAGCAGGGCCTGCTGCAACAGTACGAAGGGCAGATAGCCGACCACGCGTTGCAGTCCTGGCGCCTGCCAGTGCGCAGTCGCTGCTGCGATCACCAGCAGGATTGCAGCTGCGGCTGATAACACCGACACGGCGGCTTTCCAGGCGGCCCGGGTGCCGAGAAAGGAACTGCCGCGCAGGCGCAGACCAGAGAGCTGAAAGAGCAGAGCCGTGGCCAGCCAGGTACGACTGTCCGGCGGGGCTTCCTCGCCCAGGCCCAGACCCAGATTGAGGGCCAGCACCGGCGTCAGCCCGACCGCCAGTTCCAGCAGGGATGGGGCTTTGCCCTGCGTCAGGCTCTGCCAGCGTAACCACAGCGCCAGCAGCGCATAACCAAACACCAGCGCCCAACCCGGAGACCAGCCCAGTCGCGGTGGCGTCGTCGCGGCTGGATTGCCGGGCGGGCCGCGCCAGGCCGGCCAGAACAGCGTTTCGGCATCAATCCGCCGGAACTGATCGCGCAGCGCCAGATTCTGTTCCGGCCGCGTGCTGACAAGGTCCAGCAATACGCCGGTTATTGGCCGTCCGTGACCGGACACTGTTGCACCCGCATGCAGGTGCGCAGCTGCCTCGGCAGGACTCAGCCATTGGATATCTGCCCGCTCGCCGCTATCGCCCGGGCGTAGAAAACGGACTTGATCGAGGCCGATCTGCAGACCCGCAGGGCCGGAAAAGTACAGTCGGAACTCGCCCACCTGACCGCTGCTGCCGCCCCAGCGCTGAGCGTCGCCGCCTGCGTGGGGGCTGAAATCGAGGCGGTCCAGCGACAGCTGCAGTGGGTTCCAGCCGGGCAGCAGATCCACCGTGGCAGTGAGCTGATCGAGGCGCCCCGGCTGGTCGAAAATCAGGTGCAGCCTGGCGGGCGCGCTGCTGCGCAGGCGGGCCTGCAACTGCGTGTAGCGGCGGGCGTCGATCGCCAGCCCGCGCAGGTTCAGGCGCACATTGGCCTGCCCCGAGGGCAGCGTCGCGGCGTAGACACCGTCGGCCAGTGTCGCGTCCTGCGCGCCCTCGATGCCGCCTCCAATCAGATCGCGGGCCTGATCAAAATCGAAGGACAATCGACTTTCGCCGCGGGCGTGTCGCTGCAGGTCGTGCAGGCCCTGTGCGACCAGGTAGTGGTCCAGCGCCAGATTGGCCAGCACGAATGCGCCGGCCATCAACAGGCATGCGATCAGACTCGATCGCACACCGCGGATCACTCGCGATCGGCCCCGGAAGCGGCGTACAGAGCGTCAGTCTTGGCGGCGCAGATGAAGTCGTTCAGCGACAGCCCGCCGACATCGTGGGTATTGAAGCGTACGCTGCAGCGGCCATAGCCCAGTTCCAGGTCGGGATGGTGGTTTTCCGCTTCGGCGGTGGCGGCCAGCACGTTGACGAAAGCCACGGCAGTCAGAAAGTCCGGGAACTTGAAGTTGCGCACGATCGAGTGACCATCGGCGCTCAGTTCCCAGCGCGGCAGTTCGGCCAGCAATCGATGGGTTTCTGACTTGGGCAGTCGGTCAGCTTCGCCCTGACGGGCTTGGCAGTGCATCTGGGCTAGTTCGGTCATGTGGGCCTCGCGACTGTGTCGATTCAGGGTGCGGAACTGGCCGCGATGGCATCATACCGAGTCCTGTCGGCAATCCCCGGTGCATTGGCCGGGAAAGCTGGCCGACCGCCATTCGAGTTCAGGATCTTCATGATTGATATCAGCGACAGCGCCCGCGACTACTTCTCCAAGCTGTTGGCCCAGCAGAGCGTGCCAGGCCTGGGAATACGCCTGCTGGCAATCAAGCCGGGTACCCCGGCCGGTGACTGCCGGCTCGAATTCTGTGAGGCGGCTGAAATCCGGGGGGATGATTTTGTGGTCGATTGCGACGGCTTTTCGATCTACATCGACAGCGCCAGCGCACCCTTTCTGGACAGCCTCAGCATCAGTTACGAGCAGCAGCGCACTGGCGGACAGCTAACCATCCGCGCGCCCAAGCTCAAGGGCAGCGTGCCCGGCGCCGAGGCCAGTCTGGTCGAGCGCGTGCAATACGTGCTCGATACCGAAATCAATCCGGGCGTCGCCAGCCATGGCGGCCGCGTCAGCCTGGTCGAAATCAGCGGCGAAGGCGAGGTGGTGCTGCGCTTCGGTGGCGGCTGCCACGGCTGCGGCCAGGTCGATGTCACGCTCAAACATGGCGTGGAAAAGACCCTGCGTGAGCGTGTGCCGGAAGTGACCGCCGTGCGCGACAGCACCGACCATTCCAGCGGCACCGCGCCGTATTACAAGCGCGATTGATGCCGAAGACGTAGGGCGGATCCCGCCCACGATGTCCTATGGCCATTGCCGCAAAGCTCCGAAGGCGGAATCCGCCATCGTAGACGCCGCATGGCCTGGAAATGCGCTCTCGCAGCCGTCGTAGGGCGGATCCCGCCCACGATGTCCTATGGCCATTGCCGCAAAGCTCCGAAGGCGGAATCCGCCATCGTAGACGCCGCATGGCCTGGAAATGCGCTCTCGCGCCTTCCCCCGCGCACAGTGGCGGCGTGGTTGGCGGAATCCGCCTTCTGGCCTTGAGTTTTGAACCAACTCTTCCGCGGGCGGGTTCCGCCCTACCGCCTGACCCTCGGCCACGGGTACATCACCACCGGCGCCGGGCCCCACCAGGGACCGAAGAAGGGGTCGCTGTGGATCCGGATCTGCTCGATATCGGGTCGTTCCGGCCACAGCAGCAGCGCGTCGACGCTGACCCTCGGCATCTGGTAGCTGTAATCGCCGATCTGTCGCGACACTACGCCGTCGACGCGGCCGGTGACGGTGATTTCGCGACCGCTGATGAACACCGCAGGATCGAGAAATCCGCTCTTGCAGGCGCGGAAGCGGCCGATGTCGGCATCGAGGTCGCGCGGCCTGGCGCTGCCATCCAGCGGCATGCCCAGCACCTCCAGGCAAGTCTGGCCAGCCTCGGGCAACACATCGATCACGCGTCCGCCCCAGCGCACCGCCTGTGCGCTGCCATCGTTCTGCGCCGGGGCCGAGGCCTGGAATTCCCCGCGCAGGGGCTCTGGAATGCTGGCGCAGCCGGACAGCAGCACCAGTGTCGAGGACAGCAGCAGTGAGATTCTGTTCATGGCACTACACCCGATCGGATGGCGTTCAAATTAGCACGGTCAGGCATAACCGATCACGAACGCAGATCACGACGGGCACGCCGAAACTCGTCCACGGCTGCGCGCAAGGCATCAGTGGTGCCCGGGCTGGGCGGGCCATAGCGCGCCTGCTCGTAAGCGGCCACCACGGCGAGAATGCGGTCAGCCAGAGCCGGTAGTGCAGTGGCCGCGCGTAGGCCCAGATCCGAGGCGCCTTCATGGGCGGCTGAATGGATGCCAGTCCGGGCCAACTCGCGCAGAAAACGCCGATACAGATGGAGCGCCGGATCTGCCGATTCTCGACGCCGTTGCAACAGGAAAACCGCGGTGGTCAGTAGCCCGAACAGGACCAGGCCGCCGCCCATCCACGCCCCCAATTGGCGCCAGTCGCCCGGATCGATGCCGAGGTCGGAAAAGAAGTTCCGTTGGCTGAGGCTGTCAAAGCGCACGACCGTCCGGTTCCACCAGGCCTGCAGGGCATCGGCGCGATTGCGCAGCGCATTGAGCCAGGGACTGTCGCCAGCGAGCGTCTCCCCGGCAAAGCCGGCGCCGCTTGGGTCGACCCGTTCCGGCGCAATCGCTGCCGTTGGGTCTACCCGCACCCAGCCGCGGCCCTCGATCAGGATTTCAGCCCAGGCGTGAGCATCGGAATTGCGGATGAGCCAGTAGTCGCCGACATCGTTGTAGGCACCGCCGAGATAGCCCGTGACCACCCGTGCCGGCACGCCGGCACTGCGCATCAGCACCACAAAAGCGGCGGAATAGTGTTCGCAGAAGCCCTCACGGGTCTCGAACAGGAATTCATCCATGCGATTGGCGCCGACCAGCGGAAGTGGCGTCAGGGTGTAGGCGAAGTTTTCGGTCTGGATGTGTTGCAGAGCGCGCTGGGCCAAGGCCAGCCGGTCGTCGCCGATCTGCTCGCGCCAAGCTTGCGCCAGCGCCGCCGCTCGTGGGTTCGAACCGGCGGGGAGTTGCAGACCCAGCCGTCGCTGGGTCTGCGGCACTGCGGTCAGTGGTACTGGCTGGTCGATGGCAGACGCGCCGTCGTAGGCATAGAGGTCGCGGATTGGCCGATTGCGGGTGACCACGCCCTCCAGATTGCGACTGCTGTCGGCCGGAAATCCGGTGGCGAAGTCCAGCGGAAACAGCCAGTTGCGGTCAGTGGCTTCGAGCATCACCTGATAGCGCAGATCGCCTGGGGCACCGAACTGGGGCCCCTTGGTGCGGCCACTGTCCTGGCGATTGCCGCCGAGATAACTGGCCGTCCAGGTGGTGCCGTCGAAGCCCCACAACACGGGTCCACGCCAGTACATGGAAGCCCTCGGCGGCGTGCGGCCGCTGAAACTCACCCGCATCACCGGCGTGTCATCACCCAGCAACTCGGTGATGTCGCCGGGTGACATGCTGTCCGAGATCCCGGTGCGACCGCTGCTGCGGTCGTCGCGCGTGCCCCACAGCGGCTCGCTGAGGCGCGGCACCGACAGGAACAGGAATACTGTCAGCGGCAGCACCACCAGCAGGAGCAGCAGGAAGTCGCGCCCCAGCGTACCGAGCTGCGAGCTCAGGCCGCCGCGGGTGCCCGGCGGCGCGCTGATCTCGTTCAGCGCGAGAAACACCAGCAGGATCGGCAGCAGCGAGTAAAGCGTGATGCCGATGCCCTGGGTGAACAGGAACTGCACGCTGATCAGGAACAGGGCCACGACCATCAGGATCAGGCCGTCGCGCCGGCGTTCCGACTCGATCAGCTTGAGCGTGCACAATCCGATCAGTGCCGCGGTGCCCGATTGCTGGGCGAAGGGATGGCCGTACTGCATGACCACCAGGGTCAGCACCGCGAACACCAGCGGCAGCTTGATCCACAGCGGCCAGGCTCGGGCGAAGGCGCGGCGCTGCAGCCAGCGCGCCAGCACCAGCGTGGCCAGTCCGCCGGCGTACCAGATTGGCAACCACAGCCAATGACCGCTGATGGCGGCCACAAAGGCCAGCAGCGTCCAGTCGAACTGGCGTGGGCTAAGTATCGGCGAGCGCATACAGTGCCAATGCCTTCAGAGCGCGCAGCCGGTGCGCCGGGCCGTGATCCGGTCCCAGGCTCTGCCCGGGCAGATTCAGGCGGTAGCGCATGCCGGCGCGCTCGGCCTCCAGCACCCAGCGGGTCAGCCGCGACAGCCGACGTTCCAGGTCCAGCCCCTCGATGCGCGAGAAATCGAGCACGGTTTCCCGCGACAGCGGAGCTTCCAGTTGCCGAACGAGGACTTCGCCGGTGCGGGCGCTGGCTTTCCAGGCGATCAACCGGGTGGCGTCGCCAAACTGGTATTCGCGCAGCGAGCGCAGATCCTCATCGCCGGGGTCGGTGCCGCCGATGCGCCCGGCATCGGGCGTGCGCGGCAGCGGCGCTGGCGGCGTTTCTGCCCTTGGGTAGATCAAGGTGCGCACATCCGAATGCAGATAGCTCCAGGCGTGGAACAAGCCGAAGGGCCACGCCGTCGAAATCCGCAGCGGTTCCGGCGAATACCAGCCGCGCTGGCACCCGGACAGCGAAAATTCGACCTGGGTAGTACTGCCGGCGGCGATCTCGACATGCCGCAGTTCCTCACCGAGCTTGAGGCTGATGGCAAAGCGGGTGCGATTGTCCTCGGCGTGCAGGTGGAAACTCAGATGCAGAGGCTCGCCGGCATGGGTGGGGTCGGCGCTGATCTGCACCAGGCTGAGGCGGTCCAGATTGCGAAAGGTCTGCAGCATCGACACCGCGCCCAGACTCACGGCCAGCAGCCCGACCAGCAGTGCGCTGTTGTTGTTGTAGTTCAGGGCGCCAGCGAGGATGGCCGTCATCATCACTGCGAAGAACAGCCCGAATCCGCTGGGGACGATGTAGACCCGGCGCTGGGTCAGCGTGATCGGCAGTGCTTCGAATCGGTGGCGGCGGGTCAGATTGGGCAGGCGGCGATCAAGTGCGCGCCAGGCACTTTCGCGCCAGCGGGCGAACATCGAGCTTCCGGGTTTCGCCGCGGCGGTGGCCATCTGTCCGGCCTCAGGGGATCGCCACCTGCGCCAGCAAATGGCGCGCAATCGAGGCGCCATCGCCGCTGGCGTCCGGATTCAGCACCAGACGGTGTCGGGCCACCGCCACAAACACGGCCTGCAGGTCTTCGGGCAGCACATGGGTGCGACCTGCCAGCAGGGCGTGCGAACGGGCGGCCCGCAGCAGCGCGATACCGGCACGTGGCGACAGCCCGATGCGCACCCGGGGCTCGCTGCGTGAGGCCGCGATCAGGGCATAGGCATAGTCGATGGCGGCCGGGCTGGTGTGCAGCGCCAGCGCTGCTTCGCGCAACTGCAGCAGGCGCTCGGCGCTCAGCAAGGGTTTCAGCTCGGTCAGCAGGAAACGCCGCTCGCGTGCCGCCAGCAGCGCTTTTTCGGCGCGCTCATCCGGGTAGCCGACATTGAGCGAGAACATGAAGCGATCGAGCTGCGATTCCGGCAAGGGAAAGGTACCGCTCTGTTCCAGCGGATTCTGGGTGGCGACGACGATGAAAGGCTCCGGCAGGCGGTGACTGGCACCGTCCACGGTGACCTGCTGTTCGGCCATGGCTTCGAGCAAGGCACTCTGCAACTTGGGCGTACCGCGGTTGATTTCGTCGGCCAGCAACATCTGCGTGAAGATCGGGCCGGGGTGGAAATCGAAGCGACGGGTTTGCGGATCGAACACCGACACGCCGATCAGATCGGCAGGCAGCAGATCGCTGGTGAACTGCACGCGCCCGAAGCTGAGGTCGAAGGTGGCCGCCAGTGCCTGGGCCAGTGTGGTCTTGCCGACGCCGGGCAGATCTTCCAGCAGCAGATGGCCGCCGGCCAGCAGGCAAACCAGAGTCAAACGGACCTCCGACGCCTTCCCCAGCAGTACCTGATTGATCTGGGCTTCGGCGGCGTGCAAAGGCGCCATCAGCTCCCGGGCCAGAGTGGCAGCGGCATCGGCCATGAGTCCTACCTCCGTTGATGTGGTGCCGGGTCGGTCCGGGTCAGAATGCAGCAACACCCAGTTGCCGCAGAATCCGGCACAGGGCCAGCAATGGCAAGCCGATCAGTGCACTGGGATCTTCGCTCTCGATACGTTCGAACAGCGTGATGCCGAGGCCCTCGACCTTGAATCCGCCCGCGCAGTCGTAGGCGGGCTCGGCTGCTACATAACGTTCGACCTCCGCGGCGGTCAGCTCTCGCACCTGGCAGACGGTCAAATCCAGATGCTCGTGGGCAGTGCCGCTGGCGTCGATCACTGTGAGCGCCGTGTGGAAACGAAGTTCCTTGCCGCTGCAGAACAGCAGCTGCTCCGACTGGGCGGCGGCCGAGCCGGGCTTGCCCAGCACACGCGATTCGCAGGCGGCGACCTGATCTGCGGCAATCACGCAGGCGCCCCGTGCCTGGGCGACGACGGTGCCGGCTTTCAGCGCGGCCAGTCGCCGGGCCATGGCCGCCGGTGCTTCGCCGGGCAGCCGTGACTCGTCGATGTTGGGTGCTTGCGCGCGGCAGTGCAGGCCCAGGCGCTCAAGCTGCTGTCGGCGATAACTGGATCCCGAGGCCAGAATCAGTTCGGGCGCACTCACGGCGTCAGTGCAGTGTCGGTGGCTGGTCGTCGCCTTCGCTGCCGCCAATGCCGTAAGCGCTGGCGATCAGTGCCGATACCGGATGGGTTTCCGAGGAGGCCTCGGCCAATTCCTCGCCAGCTGCTTCCAGCTTGGTCATGTTCTCGGCCAGGGTCGCGCGCGAGCGCTCCATGTCCTGACGGGTACGGCGCAGCTGCGCGAGCGGCGCGGTGTCGCCGTTGTCGCGTAGCCAGAGCCGCTGCTGCAAGAGATCGCGCAGCGCTTTCTGTACGAGGGGGTCCAGATTCAATGACGCCAGCGCCTGGGTCGTCAGCGTGCTCGGCAGCGTCGATACCCAGCGATGCATGGTCTTCATGCGCTCGCGACAGGCGTACAGCTCCCGCTCCAGCGCATCCGCGCTATCCATGATCGAGCGCAGCGTGTCCTGGCGGCGGCGCAGCTGCAGCAGGCGCCAGAGCAGGCCGATCACGACCAGAGAGGCCAGCGTCAGCGCCGCAATAAGGATTTTCAGTAACATGGGAACCTCGTACTGGATCGATCCCGATTATGCAGCGGGATAGCTGACAGGGCATCAGCGCCAACTGAATCACAAGCGATGTTCAGGATCCGTGGTTCCCGCGCTGCCTCCCACGGTCTGCAAACGGCCTTCGCCGGCTTCCGGCAAGGCCGCAACTTGAATCGCGGCTGGCCGGCCGACGCCGGATTCAAGCGTGGCGATTGACAGGGAAGGCCGAACTCCCTACGATTCCGCGGCTATGCTTGCGCCATTGCCTGATCGCATTGATGTTGAGCGGGCGGTGTCGACCGGCAGGATCTATTCCGGTACGTTCCCGCTCGCGGCGCTCACGCGCCTGACGGAATTGTTGGCGGATGGTCACGGCGAGGTGCGCTACGAACTCAAGTTCGCACGCAATGTCATCGGCCAGAGAATGGTGGAACTGCGCGCTGAAACCGCGCTGCCGCTGATCTGTCAGGCGAGTTTGGACCGATTCGAGTTGCCGGTTCAGATCGACACCCGCATCGGATTCGTCAAGAGCGAAGAAGATGCGTCGGGATTGCCGGAGGGTTATGAGCCGGCATTGACCGACGAGGGTATGGTCGATCCGGCGGCATTGATCGAAGACGAGTTGATATTGGCGGTGCCGGTGATCCCAAGAAATCCGGAAGCCGTTGTGGATCTACCGGCACAAGAGCCGGAGAGTGCTGAAGCTACCGACCGACCGAATCCTTTTTCGGCGCTGGCGGCTCTCAAGCGCAGGTAGTCGAACAAGGACGATTCAGGCAAGGAGTCAGAGATGGCCGTTCAAAAAAGTCGCAAGTCACCCAGCAAACGCGGCATGCGCCGTTCCCATGACGCCCTGACCGCGGCGACTTTGTCGACCGATCAGACCACGGGTGAAACGCATCTGCGTCATCACATCACCAAGGATGGCTACTATCGTGGCCGCAAGGTGATTGATCGCAAGGTCGCCGAAGTCGAGTCCAGCGAAGGCTGAGACTGCGCCAGGGGCCCGCGGGCCCCAGTCCCAACACGAGCGTACCCAAACTGATGCAAGCTCTCTCTGCCCGGATCATCGGGACCGGCAGTCATCTGCCGGCCCACATTCTGACCAACGCCGAGTTGGAGAAACGGGTAGAGACCAGCGATCAGTGGATACGCGAGCGTACGGGGATCGAGCAGCGGCATATTGCCGCTGAAGGCGAGACCACCAGTGATCTGGCCGTGGCCGCTGCCGAAAAGGCCATGGCCAGCGCCGGCGTGACTGCTGCCGAGCTGGATCTGATCATCGTCGGCACCACCACGCCGGATGTGATCTTCCCGAGCACGGCCTGTCTGGTGCAGCACCGCATCGGGGCCAAGGACTGCCCGGCCTTCGACGTCAACGCGGCCTGCACTGGCTTCCTCTACGCCCTGTCCATTGCCGACAAGTTCATTCGTACCGGCGCCGCGCGTACCGCGCTGGTGATCGGTGCCGAGACCCTGTCGCGCATGCTCGACTGGAGCGACCGCGGTACCTGCGTACTGTTTGGCGATGGCGCCGGTGCGGTGGTGCTGCGCGCCGACACCCGGCCGGGCATCGTTTCCACCCATATCCATGCCGATGGCCAGTACAAGGAACTGCTGCACAACCCGGTCGGGGTCTCGCGCGGTTTCAAGGACGAGCCCAATCACGGCGTGCGCGTGCTGATGCAGGGCAACGAGGTGTTCCGGGTGGCCGTGCGCACGCTGTCGCGCATCGTTGACGAAACCCTCAAGGCCAACGATCTGGAAAAGGATGCGATCGACTGGCTGGTGCCGCACCAGGCCAATCTGCGCATCATCACGGCCACGGCCAAGCACCTCGGCATGCCGATGGAGCGGGTCATCGTGACCGTCAACAAGCACGGCAACACTTCTTCAGGATCAGTGCCCCTGGCGCTGGATCACGGCATTCGCAACGGGCTGATCAAGCCTGACCAACTGCTGCTGCTCGAAGCCTTCGGTGGTGGATTCACCTGGGGCTCGGCGCTGATCCGTCTCTGATCAGCTGCCAGCGTATCGAGGACCTGATGATTCGCAATGATCTCGCCATGCTGTTCCCCGGCCAGGGCTCACAGTCGCTGGGCATGCTGGCTGCGCTGTCGCAGGCGCATCCGCAGGTGCGTGCCACTTTCGACGAGGCCTCGGCCGCCATCGACCTGGATCTGTGGGCGCTGAGCCAGGAAGGTCCGGAAGCCGAACTCAACCGCACCATCAACACCCAGCCGGCGCTGCTGGCCGCGGGTGTGGCGGTCTGGCGCGCCTGGATGGCTGCCGGTGGCGCCGAACCCGCCGCGATGGCCGGACACAGTCTGGGTGAATACACGGCGCTGGTCTGCGCCGGATCACTGTCGTTGGCCGACGGCACGCGCCTGGTGCGCGAGCGCGGGCGGTTGATGCAGGAAGCCGTACCCGAGGGCGTGGGCGCCATGGCGGCAGTGCTGAATGCCGATCTGGATCTGCTGGCCGAGATCTGTGCAGCGGTGTCCACCGAGACCGAGCCGGTGGTGCCGGCGAATTTGAACGCGCCGGGGCAGATCGTGCTCTCGGGCGCCGCCGCAGCGCTCGATCGGGCCCTGACCCTGCTCGCCGAGCGCGGGGTCAAGCGCGCGATCCGCCTCCCGGTCAGCGTGCCCTCGCATTCGCCGCTGATGCGCGGTGCCGCTGCGCAACTGGGTGCCTACCTGGCCGGTGTGGACCTGCAGCCGCCGCGTATTCCCGTGATTCACAACGCCGATGTCAGCAGCCACGGCGATGCAGATGCCATCCGCGCCGCCCTGGTACTGCAGCTGTCGGCACCGGTGCGCTGGATCGAAACCGTGCAGAAGCTGGTGACCGACGGGGCCACGCGCGCGCTTGAATGCGGGCCCGGGAAGGTCCTGACCGGGATGGCCAAGCGCATCGCACCGGATTTGCAGATGCAGGCCATCGCCGATCCGGCGGTGCTGGCAGCCACCCTCGCGGAGATGCAGTCATGAGTTCGCCCAACGGCATTGCCCTGGTCAGTGGCGCCAGCCGCGGTATCGGCGCCGCCATTGCCCATGAGCTCGCCAGCTCCGGCTATTACGTCATTGGCACGGCGACGTCCGAGGCTGGCGCAGCCACGATTTCGGAGCACCTCGGCGGTCACGGCTGCGGACGCGTGCTCGACGTGTCGCTGCCCGAATCCATCGACGCGCTGATCAGCGCGGTGGAGACCGAGTTCGGTCCCATCCGGGTGCTGGTCAACAATGCCGGGATTACCCGTGATCAGTTGCTGTTGCGGATGAAGGATGAGGACTGGACCACGGTGATCAACACCAATCTGGCCTCGGTCTTCCGCATGTCCAAGGCCGTGCTCAAGCGCATGCTGCGCGAGCGCCAGGGCCGGATCATCAGCATCGCCTCGGTCATCGGCCTGACCGGCAACGCCGGGCAGGCGAACTACGCCGCCGCCAAGGCCGGCATCATCGGTTTCACTAAATCACTGGCGCGCGAGGTCGGCAGTCGCGGCATCACCGCCAATGTGGTCGCGCCCGGCTTCATCGATACCGACATGACCCGGGCGCTGCCGGAAGCGCAGCGTCAGGCGCTGTTGGCTGATGTGCCGCTGGCGCGCTTCGGCGCCGCCGAGGATATTGCCAAGGCTGTCGCCTTTCTGGCGTCCCCGGCCGCCGGCTACATCACCGGCGAAACCCTGCATGTCAACGGCGGCATGTACATGCCGTAGCGGCAGGCGGCACCATTCACTATCATTCCCACTCTTTTCGGCAGGAACAAACAAGCCATGAGCAGCATTGAAGATCGCGTCAAGAAGATCGTTGTCGACCGTCTCGGCGTCAAGGAAGACGAAGTGAAAGCCAACTCCTCCTTCGTGGACGATCTGGGTGCGGACTCCCTGGATACGGTCGAACTGGTCATGGCGCTCGAGGAAGAGTTCGAGTGCGAGATCCCGGACGAGGAAGCCGAGAAGATCACCTCGGTGCAGCAGGCCATTGATTACATCAAGGCCAACGTCAAGGCCTGAGGCCTGATGCGGTTTGCGGCCCGGGGCGCGGCCTAGCCTGCGCCATACGGGCCGATGACTGTCGCCGCCAGCGCGGCGACTGCGCAATGGGAGGATTTTATGCGTAGCGCTCGTCGCGTCGTAGTGACCGGGCTCGGCATCGTGTCGCCGGTCGGTAGCGAAATTCCAACGGCCTGGGACAATGTGCTGAATGGGCGCAGCGGCATTGGCCCGATCACGCATTTTGACGCCTCGGCCTTTTCCACGCGTTTCGCCGGTCAGGTTCAGGGCTTTGACGTCAACACCTGGATCTCGCCGAAGGACTCGCGGCGCATGGACCCCTTCATCCATTACGGCATTGCGGCCGGCACCCAGGCTTTCCGGGATGCCGGATTCGATCAGGTACCGGAGGCGCTGCAGTCGCGTTTCGGGGTCATGGTTGCGGCCGGCATCGGCGGCATCTCGACCATCGAGAAGACCACGCTGACCTGGCGCGATGGCGGCCCGCGCAAGATTTCCCCCTTCTTCGTGCCAGGCACCATCATCAACATGGTCGCCGGGCACCTCGGTATCAATCTCGGGCTCAAAGGCCCGAATCTGTCGATAGTCACCGCCTGCACCACCGGCACCCACAATATCGGTGTGGCGGCGCGTCTGATTGCCTACGGCGATGCCGATCTGATGATCGCCGGTGGCGCCGAACACGCGACCACACCCACGGCCATCGGTGGCTTTGGCATGGCCCGCGCGCTGAGCGAGCGCAACGACGACCCCCATGCGGCCAGCCGGCCTTGGGACCAGGATCGCGACGGCTTCGTGCTCAGCGATGGCGCCGGCGCGCTGGTGCTGGAGGAGTACGAACACGCCAAGGCCCGCGGCGCCCGAATCTACGCCGAGTTGATCGGTTTCGGCATGAGCGACGATGCCTATCACATGACCGCGCCGCCCGAAGATGGGGCCGGTGCGGCTGCTTCGATGAAGGCAGCGCTGGAAGATGCGGCCATCAGCGCGGAGCAGATCCAGTACGTCAATGCCCACGCCACCTCGACGCCGCTCGGCGACCGGGGCGAGATCATCGCCATCAAGACCGCTTTCGGCGCCGCCGCGTCCAGGCTCATGGTCAGCTCCACCAAGTCGGTCACCGGGCATCTGCTCGGCGCTGCCGGCGCGGTCGAAGCCATCTTCAGCATTCTGGCGCTGCGCGATCAGACTGTGCCGGCGACCATCAATCTGCACAAGCCTGACGAAGGCATAGACCTGGACCTGGTGCCGAACACCTCCAGGCAGGCGCCACTGGACATCGTCATGTCCAATTCCTTCGGCTTCGGCGGCACCAACGGCACGCTGATCTTCAAGCGGGTGTGAGTCTGGGCGTGCTCTGCGGCTTCGTTGGGGATGGCGGGGTGGGCGCGGAAAAGCGGGGGTAGGGGCTGGGGGCTCGGGCGAGTGCGCGGAGGGCTGACGGCGACTTCAATGCCACTGGCACGCGCTTTTGAGCGCACGCGGCAAATCCACGCACTGGCGCGACACATTCGCGCACTCGCCCCAGCCCCCAGCCCCTATCCCCGCTCTTGCAGCTAGACTGCCTTCCCTCGCGTCATCCCCGTGGATTCATGCCTTCCCTGCCCGCACTGGATGCCATCGACCTGCAGAAGCTGCGCCGGATGCTGGGTCCCGAACAGGCCCCGGCGCTGTTGCTGAGCGCCGCGACCGGGCCGCAGGGGCATCTGGATCTGTTGCCGCTGGTCAGGGAAGCACCCTTGTGCGTGCCCTATCCGGGTGCGGCCGGTCACAGCGAGCGTCTGGCCGAATTTGCCGTGCGGCTGGACCAGATGCCGGTGGGCTCGGCCGACAGCGGCCCCGATTTCTCGCGCGGCGGCTGGCTGATCTATCTGGCTTATGAATTCGCCTCGGTGTTCGAATCGCATGTGCGCTCGCGCGAGCCGGAGCTGGACGAACCGCTGGCCTTGCTGTGGCCGGTATCGGCGGCGGTGATCCGCGATCGCCAGACCGGCCAGACCACACTGACCGGCCGTGACCTGGAGTTCTGGCGTGATCGCCTGCAACTGGCATTGGCGGCAGCCGCGGCCATGCCGGCCGGCGCTGACAACCAGGTTCTCGAACTGCAGGAAGATGACCCGCAGGCTTTTCTGGATGGCGTCGCGCGCATCCACGAATACCTGGAAGCCGGTGATGTATTCCAGGTCAACATTTCGCGGGCATGGCGGGCGCAGGCCCCGCGGGCCATCGATCTGAATGCGCTGTTCGCGCAGCTGTGCGCCGCCAATCCGGCACCCTTTGCCGGGATCGTGCAGCACGGCGACTGGGGACTGGCCTCTTCGTCACCGGAGCGGCTGGTATCGGTGCATGGCGATCTGGTTCAGACCCGGCCTATTGCCGGGACCCGGCGGCGCGATCCGGATGCCGCGCGAGACGCCGAACTGCTGGCGGAACTCACCCGCGATCCCAAGGAACGCGCCGAACACATCATGCTGATCGATCTGGAGCGCAATGATCTGGGCCGTATCTGCAAGCCGGGCACGGTCGAAGTGGATGAGTTGGGTGTGGTCGAGAGCTATACCCATGTACACCATCTGGTTTCAAATGTGCGCGGTCGACTGCAGCCCGGCACCAGTGCCTGGGATCTGCTGCGGGCCACTTTTCCCGGTGGCACCATCACCGGCTGCCCCAAGGTTCGCTGCATGCAGATCATTGCCGAGCTGGAGCCGCTGGGTCGGGGTGCCTACACCGGGGCGCTCGGCTATGTCGGAGCCGATGGCAGCGCCGATTTCAACATCCTGATTCGCACCATCGCCTGCGTGGGGCGACAACTCGTGTTCAGGGCCGGCGCCGGCATCGTCGCTGATTCCATCGCCAGCCGGGAGCTGGGTGAAACCCGCTCCAAGGCCAAGGGCCTGCTGCGCGCCCTCGGAGTGGATCGTTGAATTCCGCCTCGGGCCTGGCGGCGGATCGTGGCTTGCACTATGGCGATGGCTTGTTCGAGACCATCCGCTGCGTCGGTGACCGCGCCCCATTGTGGGACTGGCACCGGGAGCGCCTGGCGGCCGGATGTGCTCGACTGGGTTTGCCGGAACCGGACTGGCGGCGGCTGCAGCGTCGATTGGCGCGCGCCGCCAGTGCCCATGCCGCAGCGACCGTCAAGCTGATCTGGACTGCAGGCAGCGCGCCGCGCGGTTATGCTCGGCCCGATCCCGTGGTCGGCAGGGCACTGATCCAGGCGCAGGTCTGGAGGCCGACGCCACCGCGGTTGCTGAAACTGTGCTGGTGCCAGACCCGTCTGGCCTTGCAGCCGGCTCTCGCCGGGCTCAAACATCTGAATCGCCTGGAACAGGTATTGGCGCGTGCCGAGTGGCGTAGCGCGGACATTGATGAGGGATTGATGCTGGACATGCAGGGCAGGGTAGTCGCGGCGACGTCCGCGAATCTGTTGATCCGCGAGGGCGGCCGTTGGCTGACGCCTGAGCTCAGCGGATGCGGAATCGCTGGTGTGGCGCGCCGTTGGCTGATGGCGCAACGTGCCGTGGTCGAAACCGTGCTCGATCCCGAGCAGATCAAGGCCGCAGAGGTGGTGGTGCTCAGCAACGCCGTGCGCGGTCTGCGCCAGGTCGGTGCGCTCGACGGGCGTCGCTGGTCGGCGGACACCGAGGTACAGAATCTGCAGGCTGCCTGGGAGCAGCAGTTCGCGGTTACGGCAGCGTCGCCATGAGCCGGCTTCCGTCTGGCGCCATCGGCGGCCGCGTGCGCTGGTTGCTGCTCCTGGCCTGCGTCGCTCTGGCCTTGTCACTCACAGCCTGGATCGGCTGGCGCGAGTTCCATCGCTTCGAATCGGCCGAGCTCAGCCAGGCCGGGCAGGTCGTCGAGTTCAAGCGCGGCATGCGCCTGCGGGATCTGGTCGATGAATTGCAGTCGCGCTCGATCAGCCCGGCGCCCTACTGGCAATGGCGGCTGCTGGCCGAACGTCTGGGCCTGTCCTCGCGGCTGCAGGCCGGCGAATTTCGGATCGATCCGGGCATGAGCCCGCGGGCGCTGCTGCAGGCCATTGCCGATGGCCGCGTGGTGCAATACCGCGTCACCATCCTCGAGGGGAGCCGGTTCCGGGATTTGCGGATCGCGCTGGCCGGCGTCCAGCCGCTGGAGCAGACCATCGGCGGGCTCGACGATGCGGCCGTGCTCGAACGTATCGGCGCCAGCGAGGCCCATCCTGAAGGGCTGTTCCTGCCGGACACCTATTTCTTTCCGCGCGGCTTCAGCGATGTCGATCTGCTCAAGCGCGCCTATTGGGCTCAGAAGACGCTGCTGGAAAAGCACTGGGAATCGCGCGCGCCCGAGCTGCCGCTGAGCGATCCCTATCAGGCCCTGATCCTGGCCTCGATCATCGAAAAGGAAACCGGTCGCGCTGGCGAGCGCCCCGAAATCGCCGGGGTCTTCGTCAATCGTTTGCGCCAGGGCTGGCGCCTGCAGACCGATCCCACCGTCATCTACGGCCTCGGCGATGCCTTCGACGGCAATCTGCGGCGGGTGGATCTGGAAACCGATACGCCCTACAACACCTACACCCGCTTTGGCCTGCCGCCGACCCCGATCGCGCTGCCGGGGCGCGCGGCCATCGCCGCGGCGCTGCAACCGGCGAAAACCGAAGCCATGTTCTTTGTCGCCCGCGGCGATGGCAGTCATGTGTTCTCGCGCACGCTGGAGGAGCACAATCGTGCCGTTCGACGTTTCCAGTTGGGCTTGCAGTGAAGCCGGCACTGCCGCAAGTTGCGGGCGCGTCTGGACTCCGTGACTGCTTCGAAGGTCAGCTGCAGCGGTGGGGGCAGGGGGCAGGGGGCACGGGCCCAGCCTTGCTTCACGGTCGGGCCATTGGCGTACCCGGCAACTCTCTCGTCAAATCTGCTCCTCAAATTGCAAGATCAATGAGCCAACCCATGTCCGCTGAGGCCAGATAGTGGCAACCGAAACCTCGACCCCCGATCCGCGCCTACTCATGCCCTGGCACGAGCTGCCACGGCAGCGCTTTGCCGACAGCCTTGCGCGCGGCCAGGTGGCGCATGCCCTGCTGCTCCATGGCGAGGGTGGCTTGCACAAGGTCCATCTCGCCCGTCAGCTGGGGCAGGCTCTGCTGTGTCAGCAGCCGCTGTCGGGCGTGGCTTGCAGCAAGTGCCACAGCTGTCTGCTGTGTCAGGCTGGCAATCATCCGGACTGGACCGAGGTTCAGCCGGTCGAATCGGCGATCATCCGCGTTGATCAGATTCGTGAGCTGTCGGCGCGGCTGGCTATGCGTCCGCAGATTGCGCAGCGCCAGGTCGCCTTGCTGTGGCCAGCCGAGCAGATGAATTCGGCATCGTCCAATGCGCTGTTGAAGACGCTCGAGGAACCCGCTGCCGACACCCATCTGCTGCTGGTCAGTGACCGCGCCGGTCGGCTGTCGGCGACCATCCGCAGCCGCTGCCAACGCATGCCGATCAGCGGCAGCAAGACGCCGGAAACCATCGCCAGCGTCGCCCGCATGGCCGGTGTCAGCCAGGCCCAGGCGCTGGCGGCGCTGGAACTCAGTGGCGGAGACCCGGAACTCGGCCTGCACTGGCTGGCGCCGGAACACTGGTCGGCCATCGTCGCGCTGGCGGCGCAACTGGTGGATCTGGCACACGGGCGTCTGGACGCGAACGCCTTCGCCGGCGGCTACCGCAAGGACGGCGTGGTTCTGCTACAACGCTGGTCCAGGCTGATCGCGCTGATGCTGGGCAGCGATGCCGTCAGCTCGGCCGCGTTCAAGCCGCTGGTCGAGCTCGCGGGCGCGGTTCGCTACAGCACCTTGCTGCCCCTGGCCACGCAACTGGAACGCGCTCGTGGCATGATTGGCAGCGGAGTTCGAGAAGATCTGATGGTTTACGATCTGGCCTTGCGCTGGTCGGAGGCCTTCATCACCCAGGGACGCAGGCGCGAATCATGAGTACCGGACCAGGAATTCCACGCCAGGGCATCTTGTCGCTGTCGATCAAGGACAAGGGCGCGCTGTATCAGGCCTACATGCCCTTTCTCAAGGGTGGCGGCATCTTTGTGCCCACCCAGAAACGTTATGGCATCGGCGACGAGGTCTTCATTCTGCTGTCCCTGATGGAAGAGAAGGACCGCATGCCGGTCGCTGGCAAGGTGGTCTGGGTGACGCCCAACGGGGCCCAGGGCAACCGTACCGCCGGCATTGGCGTGCAATTTGGCGAGAGCTCCGATGGTGAGGCCGTGCGGACCAAGATCGAGACCATTCTGGCGGGCACACTGAGCTCCGAGCGACCCACCCATACGATGTGATGAGCTCGCAGCCAGGTGCGACTGCAAGCGCAACACATTGCGCCGATATCGCAATCGCGACCTGATCCCGGACGGATCGTGACGGCTGCGACATATACTCAAGACCAGGCGCCCCGGATCCGATCATGTCTTCATCGGCGACACATGCCTCCGAAATCCTGCTTCGCACCAGCGGCGATGCCCGGGTTCCCGAGCGCCTGTATGACCAGATGCTGGACAGCGACGGCAATCTGGTCCTGATCGAATCGCCTTTCCCCGATGAGCTCATGGCCTATCTGCGGCAGATGGCGCAACGCCGTGGTCATTCCATCTATGCCTGGGACGCCGAAGGCGGTCTGGCCAGCCTGCGCGAGCACGGCATTACCGTTGCCGGCAGCAAGCGCCTGTCCGAGGCGCTGCGCTTCGTGCTGCAGTCCGGGCATTTCGGGGTTTACATCTTTCCTGCCGACAGCGGCGAGCTGACGCCGCAGGTGCTGGCGCTGATGCGACAGATCGCCCGCGGCAAGGAGGGCGGCGACAAGCGTGTCGTGATCCTCGGCAGCGCGCTCGATCTGCCGCCACCGCTGCAGAAACTGTCGTGTCTGATCCTGCATCGGCACGGTCCTTCCGAACGCCTGAGGCTGCGCGATGGGCGCTGGATCAGAGACTGATGCCTGAGACCATCCACAATGCAGGGGTTCTGATCGTTGCCAGCAACCGCGATGACCGGCGCGTGCTCTTCGACTCCTTCGATGGCGCTGAATTTGAGGCCATCTACACCGCGCGCGACGTGGCCCAGGCACATGCGCTGCTGGCACAGGATCCGGAACTGGCGCTGATCTTTGTTGAATTCATCGATCCCTACGCGGAAGCCGAAGGGCTCTGCCGCCTGCTGGCAGGTCATCCGCGCTGGCGGCTGGTGCCGCGTGTGGGCGTGTTGCCGGCTGGCGCACTGCCGCCCGGCGCTCCCGGCGGGCCGAATGCACCGGTGGCCGGCTGGGTGCGCAGCCCGATCAACGCCGCTGAGGCAATGCGACAGGCGCGCGAGTTGATGGCACCACCGACCCCGGTGGTCGACAGAAGCGATGCCGGCTGGATCGAGCAGCTGGATGTACCGGCCCTGATCGTCGATGTCGGCAGCGACAGCGTGCGCGGTGTCAATCAACGCGCCTGCCAGTTGCTGCGTGGCGATGCCGAGCAGATCACCGGCAGTTCGGCACGTGCGCTGATCGGGCATCTGCCGCCGGTGCGTGACGAGGGCATGGGCCTGGGCGAGGGTCGGATAGAAGCCAATGGCGATCCCCGCCTGGTCGGTCTGGCCACCGTGGGCTACGGTGGCGGCAACGGCCGGCTGGTCTTGCTGACGGCCAGCCCGCAAGCGGAGTCGCCGCTGGAAATGCTGGCCGGCATGGCCAGAACCGGCCTCGACACCCAGGGTGTGCAGCCGGTGCTTAAGCGCCTGATCGCCGACTATGGACTGGATTTCTTCTACGTCTGTGTGGAGCGCGGTGGTACCGAGGCCGAACCGCAGGTCATGGCTGCATTTCCGCGTACGTCGCAGGGCTCCTTGCATGCGGTCTGGCAAACCGAGCTCTATCGCAGGGTACTGGCCGGTTCCGAATTCAACGCGGCGGAAGATGCGGTTGCCCGTCTGAGCGAGCCCTTTTTCAAGCAATTGCGCCTGAACAGTGTGCAGGCGGTGCCGCTCTACGGCGAGGGTCAGCGCGCCCTCGGTGCCCTGATCGCCGGCGGTCGCAAGCCACAACCGCGCGCTGCTGAATTGCTGGCCGTGCTGCGTCTGGTGGGCTCGCATCTGGCGCTGCAGTCGCTGGTGGCGCGCTATCGCTCCGACAGCCGTTTCCAGGGGCTGCACGACTCGCTGACGCGCCTGCCCAATCGCCTGCTGTTCAATGATCGCCTGCAATCGGCCATTGCCGAAGCCGGGCGCAGTGGCGAGTTGTTTGCGGTGCTGTTTGTCGATCTGGACCGTTTCAAGACCATCAATGACAGCCTCGGGCATTCGGTCGGCGATCAGGTACTAGGCGCCGTTGCCAAGCGCCTGCGCGCCACCGTGCGCGCGTCCGATACGGTCTCGCGCTATGCCGGTGACGAATTCACCCTGATCCTGCGGCACATCGTCAATCGCGAGGACGTCGCCCGGATTGCCGACAAGATCGTCAAGGTGCTGGAAACGCCGTTGACGCTGACGGATGGCCGCGAATTGCAGATCACCGCCAGTCTGGGCATCAGCTTCTATCCCGAAGATGGCAAGGACGGCGAAACCCTGCTCAAGCACGCCGATGTGGCGATGTACAGCGCCAAGGGTCTGGGACGCAACACCTATCAGGTGTACGTCGCCGTGCCCGAGGAATCGCACCGCCAGCGTCTGGATCTGGAAACCAAGCTGCGCGTGGCTGAGCGCAACAACGAGCTGCGCGCTTACTATCAGCCGCAGGTCGATGCCCAGACCGAAGACATCATCGGCATGGAATCGCTGATCCGCTGGGAACATCCGGAGCTGGGTCTGATCAGTCCCGGATTCTTCATTCCCATCGCCGAAGATACTGGGCTGATCGTGCCGATCGGCGAGTGGATACTGCGCACCGCCTGCGCCGATGCCAAACGCTGGCTCGACATGTTCGATGTGCCCCTGCGGGTCAGCGTCAACCTGTCGGCGCTGCAGCTGCGTCAGCCGAATCTGGTCGAAGTGGTCTCGCGGGCGTTGCAGGACACCGGTCTGCCCGGCGACAACCTCGATCTGGAGGTGACCGAGAGCATCAACATCAAGGACATCCCCAATCTGATGGAACTGCTCGGCCAGCTGCGGGAGCTGGGCTGCCATATCGCCATCGATGATTTCGGCACCGGTCAGTCCTCGCTCGACTACATCAAGCGTTTCCCGGCAGACCGGATCAAGATCGACCAGACCTTCGTTCGCAACATCGGCGTCGATCCGGCCGACGAGGCCATCGTTCGGGCGACCATCAACATGGCCCGCAACATGAATCGCATCGTGGTTGCCGAGGGCGTCGAGACTGAGGATCATCTGCGCTTCCTGCGCGAGTACGGTTGTCAGGAACTGCAGGGCTATCTGTTCGCCCGGCCGTTGCCGGCTGCGAGTTTCGAGAACCTGCTGAATGAGCGAGCTCGGCTGTTGGCGGAAATGGCAGATGAATAGGAACTTTCTGCGTTGAGGCTGGTCAGACTCGGCAATCATCGACAATCGAGGATGCCGGGCTCATGGGGTTGAATCTGAGTTGGTCCGCGCCAACGCCGCGGTCGGCACCACCTGCCGCCAGGCAGGGGACCGCAGGGACAGGAGTTGCAGTGGAAGAGGCAGCAATCGATGCGGCCCTGGTGGAGCGCGTCCAGGCGGGCGACAGGCTGGCCTTCGACCTGCTCGTGCGCAAGTACCAGCACCGCATCATTGCGCTGATCCAGCGCTTTGTGCCGGACTGGCATGAAGCCCAGGATGTGGCCCAGGAGGCTTTCATCAAGGCCTATCGCGCGCTGCCGAATTTTCGCGGCGACAGCGCTTTCTATACCTGGCTCTACAAGATTTCGGTGAACACCGCGAAGAACTTCCTGGTGTCGCAGTCACGTCGTCCGCCGATGGACGACATCCTGCTGGAAGATGCCGTTCATCATGAGGCCGCCGGTCGGATGCATGAACGCGCCACGCCGGAAAATGAATTTCTGCGCGAAGAAGTGGAACGCACGGTCATCGCCGCGGTCGAAGAGTTACCGGAAGAAATCCGAACCGCGCTGACCTTGCGCGAAATCGATGGTCTGAGCTACGAAGAGATCGCCCAGATCATGAATTGCCCGATAGGAACGGTGCGTTCGCGCATCTTTCGTGGGCGCGATGCGGTGGATCGTCGGATTCGGCCGCTGGTGGAGGGTTGAGAGCGATGAGCGAAGATTTGCGAGAACAATTGTCGGCCTTGATGGATGGTGAACTGGGTCGCGACGAGCGCGCATTCCTGATGCGGCGCCTGGAGCACGATGCCGAATTGCGGGCCGCATGGACCCGCATGCACCTGATCCGTGATGTCATGACCCATCGGCCGGGTGGTGCGGCGACGCTGAATCTGGCGGACAGCGTGATGCAGGCGCTGGCTGACGAGGATCGTGCCGCGCCCAAGGCCGTGGCTACAGCATCCGGACCGGCCTGGCGGCCGTGGGCGGGTCTGGCAGTTGCGGCATCTGTGGCCATGGCCGCGGTGTTTGCCGTGGCCCCCGAGCGCGCATTCGAGACCGGGCCGTCCCTGGCGGAGACTGCACCGGCGCCGCGCGCGGCTTTGCCGGTGGGCGTGCCCGGGCCGATCGTGCCCAGCCTGCAGGATCTGGGCAGCGGCGTGCAGCCGGTGGCCGGTGAGCGTTCGCGGGTCCTGAGCGCGTCACCGATGCCGATGAGCGCCGAGCAGATGCTGTTGATGCGGCACGGACAGGTGGTGGACGGTTCCTGGTGGGTCGGCGGTGCTCAGCCGGTCTATGCGCAGCCGGAACAGCGCATGGTCGTGCCGGTGTCGGTGAGCGGCGAATAAGCCGGCAGTGTCCGTGCGCGTGCATCAATCGATAACAGACATGTGCGCCAAGGTATTGATGCTCGGCGCGATGCTGGTTTTGGTGCCCTTGCTGGCACAGGCGGCAGGCAGCGATGACTGGCATGCCTGGGCAGTGCGCATGGACAAGGCCCAGCAATCGCTGAACTACGATGCCACCATGGTCATCGATGTCGGTGACAACAACTGGGATCTGGTGGAGCTGTCGCAGCGCGTCGGTCCCGGCGGCCCCGAGCAGCAGTGGGTCAGCCTCAACGGCGCCGGGCGCCGCCAGCTTCGCACCTCTCAGGGAATCTCGGTCCTGGGCCCGGAAGGGGATCAGCGTATAGGCCGTGGCGCGCAGTTGCGCCTGGGCGAGGCCTCCGAACAACTGGCCAGTTCCTACCGGATCAGCATGGACGGAAGCGATCGGGTGGCTGGCCGGCAAGCTGTGCGCATGATCCTGCAACCGCTGCAGCCCGATCGCTATGGATTGCACCTCTGGATCGACGCCGATACGGGTCTGCCGCTGCGCAGTGAACGGATCGGCAACAACGGCGTCATGCTCGAACGGCGGATGGTGACGCGCCTGACGGTGCGCGGGTTTGCCGGCGGTCGCGCGCAGGTTCCGCCGCTCGACAGCGCCCAGTTGCCAGGCTGGAGTCTGCCCAGCGGATTCCGGCTGGTCGGTACCGCGCTGGCGGTGCCTGGCCTTGCGGGTGCCCGACAATGGGTCATCTCCGACGGCGTGGCCTGGGTGTCGGTCTATCAGATGACGCTGCCGTCGGGGCTGACGCTGGACAAGAACGGCTGGCGCCATGGCGCCATGAGTCAGATCACGGTGCGCAACGGGGATCACTGGTTCTATGTGCTCGGCGATCTGCCGCCGGAAACCCTGATGCGGGTGGGCCAGGCTGCCATTGCAGCTGAACCCTGAGCGATGTCCAAACCGGTATACGCCCTCAGAGCTGCGTGTTGGAGTCGCGGCTCAGGGGTGGCTCGTGCTTTAATCGCCAGTTTCCCCAAAGCCCCCTGGTTGCCGATCCGACGCGGCCGGCGGAGCGCATGAGCCATGAATCACATACGTAATTTTTCAATTATCGCGCACGTCGATCACGGCAAGTCGACGCTGGCCGATCGCTTCATCCAGATTTGCGGCGGCCTGGCCGACCGTGAAATGGAGGCGCAGGTACTCGACAGCAATCCGATCGAGCGCGAGCGCGGCATCACCATCAAGGCACAGTCGGTGTCGCTGCCCTATCTCAGCGATGACGGCCAGACCTACGAGCTGAACTTCATCGACACCCCCGGGCATGTCGATTTCTCCTACGAGGTCTCGCGCTCGCTGGCGGCCTGCGAAGGCGCACTGCTGGTGGTGGATGCCGCCCAGGGTGTTGAGGCTCAGAGCGTCGCCAACTGCTACACCGCAGTGGAGCAGGGACTGGAAGTGGTTCCCGTACTGAACAAGGTGGATCTGCCTTCGGCCGAGCCCGATCGTGTGCGTCAGGAGATCGAGGACGTCATCGGCATCGACGCTACTGACGCCATCGAGATCAGCGCCAAGACCGGCCTCAACGTGCGCCAGGTGCTGGAAGCGATCATCAAGCGCATCCCGCCTCCGGCCCAGCCGGCGGATACCACGCTGAAGGCCTTGATCATCGATTCCTGGTTCGACAACTACCTCGGCGTGATCTCGCTGGTGCGCGTGGTCCAGGGTGAGATCACCGTGGGCGACAAGATCCTGGTGATGTCTACCGGCCGTACCTGGTATGTCGAACAGGTGGGCGTGTTCACCCCCAAGAGACTGCGCCGCGAAAAACTCAGCTGCGGCCAGGTGGGATTTGTCTGTGCCGCGATCAAGGAAGTGCACGGGGCGCCGGTCGGCGACACCCTGACCAGCGCTGCCAAGCCCGCCAGTGAGGCCCTGCCGGGCTTTCAGAAGATCAAGCCGCGGGTTTTTGCCGGTCTGTTCCCGACCGAGGCCGACGACTATCCGGCGATGCGCGAAGCCCTGGAGAAGCTGACACTGAACGATTCGGCCCTGCAATTCGAGCCCGAATCATCCGAGGCCATGGGTTTCGGCTTTCGCTGTGGCTTCCTCGGCATGCTGCACATGGAGATCGTGCAGGAGCGCCTGGAGCGTGAGTACGATCTGGACCTGATCACCACCGCACCGACGGTGATCTATCAGGTGCTGCGCAAGGACGGCTCGATCTTCGAACTCGACAATCCGGCGAAAATGCCGGTGGCCAGCGAGATGGAAGAAATCCGCGAGCCGATCATCGTGGCCAACATCCTGGTGCCGCCCGACTATGTCGGTCCGGTCATCAAGCTCTGCGAAGAAAAGCGCGGGCGCCAGAAAGGCATCAACTATCTGGGCACGCAGGTGCAGATCAACTACGAAATGCCGCTGGCCGAAGTGGTGCTGGACTTCTTCGATCGCCTGAAGTCCGCCAGCCGCGGCTATGCCTCCTTCGACTACCATCTGGATCGCTTCGAGGCGGGTCCCTTTGTACGCCTGGACATTCTCATCAACGGCGATCGCGTCGATGCGCTGTCCTTGATCGTCCATCGCGCGCAGGCGGACCGCAAGGGCCGCGATCTGGCCGAGAAGATGCGCGAGCTGATACCGCGGCAGATGTTCGATGTGGCCATCCAGGCGGCGGTCGGTGCCCAGATCATTGCCCGGTCCACGGTCAAGGCGCTGCGCAAGAATGTGTTGGCCAAATGTTACGGTGGCGACGTTTCGCGCAAGCGCAAGCTGCTGGAAAAGCAGAAGGCCGGCAAGAAGCGCATGAAACAGGTAGGTCGGGTGGAGATTCCTCAGGAGGCATTCCTGGCGGTGCTTCAGGTGGATGATCGATAGGCTTCAGGGACGATAGGACGGGAACATGGATTTCGCGCTGATCTTGGTGATCTTGACCGGTTTGACCGGCGTGGTTTGGTTGATCGACAGCCTGTTCTTCCGGCGTCGGCGGCTGGCATTGCAGGGCGCAGGCTACGGCACCGCCGGCGAACAGCAGGCCGGCGCCGCCCCTGCTGCGCGCGACCCGGTGGTGGTTGAGTACTCCAAGTCCTTTTTTCCGGTCATTCTGGCGGTGCTGCTGATCCGTTCCTTTCTGGTCGAGCCCTTCACCATCCCGTCCAGTTCAATGGTGCCCACGCTGCTGATCGGCGACTTCATACTGGTCAACAAGTATGCCTACGGGGTTCGACTGCCCGTCATCCACACCAAGATTCTTGAAGTCTCGGAACCGAAGCGCGGCGAAGTCGTGGTGTTCCGGCCGCCGCACCATCCCGACAAGAATTACGTCAAGCGACTGGTGGGACTACCGGGCGACAAGATCACCTACATCAACAACACGCTGTACGTCAACGACATTGCCATGCCGCAGACCTCGGTCGGCCGCTACTTTGCCGACGGCAGCAACAGTGAGTCGACTGGAGCCGAGCTGCGCACCGAAACGCTGATGGATGTTCCGCACCAGATCCTGCTGGCGGGTGGTCAGGGCCTGGTGCCGGGCGGTACATTTGTCGTGCCGCCGGGGCACTATTTCATGATGGGCGACAACCGTGATAGAAGTGAGGACAGTCGCGTCTGGGGCGTGGTGCCGGAAGAAAACCTGGTCGGGCGCGCGTTTTTTGTCTGGATGCACTGGGACTGGAAAATCCGGGGCTTCGTCGCCTGGAACCGTATCGGCATGAAAGTGGGGTGATGCGATGGCTACTGCAGCAAGACAGCGCGGAATAACCTTGATTGGCTTCATCATCGTTCTCGGCCTGGCCGGGTTCGCCTTCTTCATTGGCGCCAAGCTGTTCCCGATGTACAGCGAATACATGGCGGTCAAGGCAGCCATGATGCAGGTCCGGAACACCCCGGGGTCAGCGCGCATGAATCCCGATCAGGTCTGGAACATCCTGACCCGTACCTTCGAGGTCAGCTACGTGGAAAGCGTCACCCGCCAAGATGTGCAGCTGGTGCGCCAGAATGGCTACATCCTCCGGATTGCCTACGAGGTACGCAAACCGCTGGTCTACAACCTGGATGTAGTCGCCAAGTTCGATCATTCGGTGGACCTGACCCGGAGCGGCGAGCCCTAGTGCAGTCCAATCCGCTGCGACGCTTTGGCGTCGATTTTGCCGATCCGGCCTTGCTGGATCGTGCGCTGACGCATCGCAGTGCTGGACAGGCCAATTACGAACGCCTGGAGTTTCTGGGCGACGCCCTGATCAACACCGCGGTCAGTATCGAACTCTACCAGCGCTACCCGCGCTCTCCCGAGGGCGATCTGACTCGGCTGAGGGCGGCGCTGATCCGCGAATCCAGCCTGGCGGAACTGGCGCGCGGGATCGGATTGTCCGACTACCTGCGCATGGGCGGTGGCGAATTGAAGAGCGGCGGTTATCGCCGGGATTCCATTCTTGCCGACACGCTGGAAGCGCTGGTTGCGGCGGTCTATCTCGATGCGGGCTGGGACCGCTGCCAGGCCTTGATCCGGCAGATGTTTGCTGAGGCCATCGACGCCGTTGACATCAACGCCGTCAAGGACGCCAAGACCCGGCTGCAGGAGTGGTTGCAGGGGCGCGGCCTGCCCTTGCCCGACTATCAGTTGATCGATACCCAGGGTAAGGATCATGACAAGACCTTCAGAGTGGCGTGTCGTATCGCCGATCTCGATTATTCCGCGGATGCGCAAGGGCGCAGCCGCAAATCTGCGGAGCAGGCTGCTGCGGCTGCGGTGCTGGAACACATAGAACGGAGTCAGCCTCAGTGAATACCGCTGTCAGCCATCGCGCCGGGTTTGCGGCCCTGGTGGGTCGTCCCAATGTCGGCAAGTCCAGTCTGCTCAATGCCTTCGTCGGCGCCCATCTGGGCGCGGTGTCGGCAAAGCCGCACACCACCCGCCAGCGCCTGCTGGGAGTGCGCACCTTCGACACCAGTCAGATCGCCTTCGTCGACACTCCGGGAATCCAGAAACGCCGACCCACCGCCGTGCACAAGGCCATGGATCGGGCCGTGGATCAGGCCGTGGCCGAGGTCGATCTGATCGCTCTGGTGGTCGAGGCCGGCATCTGGAAGCCGGGCGATGCCGCTGCCCTGGAGCATGCCCGCGAAACCGGCTTGCCGATCGCGCTGATCATCAACAAGATCGATCTGCTCAAGGACAAGACCAAGTTGCTGCCCTTCATCGACAAGGTCGGCAAGCTGCACGATTTTGCCGTGGTCCTGATGGTCAGCGCGCGCCGCGAGCAGGGCACTGAAGACGCCTGCCAGCGCCTCGCGGCGCTGTTGCCGGAGCGCGAGCCGCTGTTCGAGGCAGATACCCTGACCGATCGCAGCGAGCGTCACCTGGCGGGCGAATTCGTTCGCGAGCAGCTGATGCGGCAGTTGGGCAATGAAGTCCCCTATGCCTGCGCCGTGGAAATCGAGGCTTTTGAGCTGGTCGGGCAGCTGCGCCGCATTGCGGCCACGATCTGGGTCGAACGCGACGGCCAGAAGGCAATCGTCATCGGCGAGGGCGGAGAGCGCCTCAAGCAGATCGGCAGCGCCGCGCGCCTGCAGATGGAAAAACTATTCGGTGGCCGGGTTCACATCGAGATCTGGGTCAAGGTCCGCGCCGACTGGAGCGACAACGAACGCTCGCTCAGGCAGTTGGGTTTCGACTGAGACCAGATTTCCCGGCAGGGTGCAGGCTGGTCTGACATGGGAGTCGTTCTCGGTGCCCTTGTTCTGGCATCAACGGCGGGGCACGGGGCAGGGGGCCAGCTGCGGCGCACGGTTGCTGTGGGCCGGCGCGCCCCGTTCATCGCCTCAGGTCTTACCGAACGCAGCGCTAGCCGGCGGGGTGATCATGGGTGAACGCCATGCGCGTGAATGACCAGCCCGGCTTTGTGCTGCACAGGCGGCAGTATTCCGAATCCAGTCTGCTGCTGGAGGTGTTCAGCCGCGATCATGGCCGCATCGGCCTGATCGCCCGCGGTGCGCGCGGATCCAAGAGCGCTCTGCCCGCTCTGCTGCAGCCCTTTCAGGAACTGCAGCTGGATTTCATGGGGGCGGGCGAGTTGCAGCGACTGATCCGCGCCGAGCCGCTCGGGGCGGCGCTGGCGCTGCGTTCGGAGCGCTCCCTGGCCGGGCTCTATTGCAATGAACTCATGGTGCGACTGTTGCCGCGCGGGGACGCTCACCCGGCCTTGTACCGGCGCTATGCCGCCGTGCTCGTGGCGCTGGTGGATGCCGCGTCGATTGCCTGGCCGCTGCGCCTGTTCGAACGCGAACTGCTGGCTGAACTCGGCTACGCCGCCGCTTTCTCCGAGGACGCCCAGGGCGTGGCCATCGATCCCGCGTTGCGTTACCGATTCCAGCCCGAAGAGGGCTTTGTTCGTGCTGACAACCATATTGGATACAGCGGAGCCGCGTTGTTGGCGGTCCATCAGGGAATCGAGCCCGAAGCGGCGCTGCTGCGCGAGTTGCGCCAGTTGTTCCGGGAACTGATCAGCCTGCAGTTGCGCGGAGACCCCCTGCGCTCCTGGGGGCTGATGGCGGGTCTGGGGCGCTGAGCCTGAATCCTTGATCAACGTATCGCCAGTTCAAGTTATTGATTTGACGGCAGTGCGGACGCAACACCGGCCATATTCACCGGTAGGAGCGCCCTTGCGGCGCGACCACTGTTGCGGACCTGCGGTCGGCCGGTCGCGACGCTAGGTCGCTCCTACAGGCCGGCTTGTGCTTCATGGCCTGTGGGCAGTTTCGGGGCGATGGAGGTGGCGCGCCATGACGCCGGCCTTGATGGCCCGTCTGCGGTATCAGGACAAGATCCGGACTGGCCCGCGCGCCGCATCAGCGGCTGCCCGGAGATCACTCAGCGCGGGCCAATGCCGCGGTGGCAGCTTGCTCCAGCGCTGACCGCGTCAGCGCGAGGATGGCCCAGATGTCGCGCTGCTGATCGCGACTGATGTCATGTCCGGCGCGCAGCCGCGACTCGAGCTCGCCGCTGGCTTGTTCCAGTCGATCGCACCCGGTCAGCGCACAGGCGGCGCTCAGGCGGTGCAGTTGGCTCAGTGATGTAGCCAGAGCCTCAGGCTGCGGCAGGGTCGAGATCCAGGACTCGGCCGTCTGCAGTTCCTTCAGCAGCATCACTCGCAGCGCTTGCAGGGTTTCGATACGACCGCCGAAACGGGACAGGGCAAGCTCGTCACTGAGCAAGGGCAGCTCGGCGCTTGTTGATTCGCAGGCACTTCCGGATGCCGGCACGGCCGGAGTGTCGGCCCCGGTTTCCAGCCAGGCCAGCAGTGAGTCCTGATCGACCGGTTTGCGTAGAAAGACCACGCCTTCCGGCAATGACTTACCCGAGAGCTCGTCGCCGGAGGTCAGCAACACCGGCCACGGCAGCGGATGCGAATGCTGCTGCAGCCACTGCAAGCCATCGCCATCGGGCAGTCGCCGGTCGATGATGATTCGGGTGAATCCGCCCTTGCCTAGCTGCAATTCGGCGTGGTCCAGGCAGGAACTGAGCACCGCAACGTGGCCGCGTGAGCGCAGCAGTTCGAGCAGCCAGCTGGCGGCTATCGGGTCGTCGTCGATGATCAGGCAGGCGAGAGCGGGCATGGACGCAGCATAAACCTGGCCTGGGGCAATGTGACAGAAGGTCGCGCCGGACCGGCCAGTACGCTAGATTCCCGCGATTGGAACTGTACGCTGGACTACGCCTTGGAACTGTTGATTCAGGATCTCTCCCATGACGGGCGCGGCATTGCCCGTGCCGGACAGAAGGCGGTGTTCGTCTCGGGTGCTCTGCCGGGGGAGCGGGTGCTGGCGCACGTGGTCAAGCGACATCGACAATACGACGATGCGGTCGCTGACGAGATTCTGGAAGCCAGTCCCGACCGCATTCAGCCGCACTGCGCCCATGCCCAGATCTGTTCGGGCTGCAGCCTGCAGCATCTGTCGCCGCAGCAGCAGATCGAATTCAAGCAGAAACACCTGATCGACAATCTGGAACGCATCGGCAAGGTCAGCCCGCAGCGTGTGCTGGCGCCGTTGCAGCGCGATATCTGGGGCTACCGACGCAAGGCCCGGCTGTCGGTACGCCATGTCGACAAGAAAGGCAAGGCGCTGGTCGGCTTTCGCGAGGCCAACGGCCGCTATGTGGCCGAGCTGCAGAGCTGTCCGGTGCTGGATGAGCGGGTGGGCCCGCTGCTGGGGGCCTTGTCGGCGCTGGTGACGGACATGGATGCCCGAGCCTCGATTCCGCAGATCGAGGTCGCCGCCGCCGAGCGCGCGGTGCTGGTGTTTCGCCATCTGCATCCGCTGTCGGCAAACGACCGCGCGCGTCTGCGCCAGTTCGGGCTGGATCACGGGCTCGATATCGTGCTGCAACCTTCCGGCAATGACAGTCTGGTCGATCTGGATGGCGCCGCGCCCGCTGCACTCAGCTACGCCATCGACGACACGCTGTCGCTGCAGTATCTGCCGCTGGACTTCGTCCAGGTCAATGACAGCATCAATCGCGCCATGATCGTGCAGGCGCTGGAACTGCTGGACGTGGGTCCTGCAGATTCCGTGCTCGATCTCTACTGCGGACTTGGCAATTTCACGTTGCCGCTGGCGCGTCAGGCGGCCTCGGTTTTCGGGGTCGAGGGCGATGCCGGTCTGATCGAGCGCGCCCGTGCCAATGCCAGCTGCTGTGGCATCGCCAATGTCGACTATGCCGTCGCCGATCTCAGCCTCGATCACAGCGGTGCCGCCTGGGCGCAGGGCGATTACACCCGGATCTTGCTGGATCCGCCGCGTGCCGGTGCCGAAGCAGTGTTCGACTATCTGCCCGGGTCCGCCGTAGAACGCCTGGTGTATGTCTCCTGTCATCCCGGCACACTGGCGCGCGACACCGCCGTGCTGGTGCAGCGCAAGGGTTTCGACCTGATCGCCGCCGGCGTCATGGACATGTTTCCGCACACCGCCCATGTCGAAAGCATGGCCTTGTTCGTGCGCCGTTGAGTTGCCAGGCGCCCAAGCCGATCAGGACCTGTAGATGGCCATCGAAATCGAACGCAAGTTCCTGCTCAGGGGTGAGGATTGGCGCCAGCAGGTGCAGCGCAGTGCCTACATGGCGCAGGGCTATCTGGGTGGCACCCGGGCCTCGGTGCGGGTGCGGGTCAGTGGTGATCAGGCCTGGCTCAACATCAAGAGCCAGACCCGCGGCAGCACCCGGCTGGAGTTCGAATACCCGATTCCACGGGCCGATGCCGAGGTTCTGCTGGAACAACTGGCGGATGGTCCGGTGGTCTCCAAAACCCGGCACTACGTGGAGATCGGCAGCCATGTGTTCGAGATCGACGAATTCGACGGTGCCAATCAGGGTCTGATCGTGGCTGAAATCGAGCTTGGCAGCGCCGATGAGGCCTTCCCCAGGCCGTCCTGGCTGGGTCTGGAGGTGACCGAGGATATGCGCTACTACAACCTCAGTCTGGTCAAACGCCCTTTCACCGAGTGGGAGCAGTCATGAGTGCCCTGATGATCGGTATTTCCGGTGCCGAGCTTGGCGCCGACGAGCGCGAGTGGCTGGTGCACCCGGCGGTCGCCGGCGTGATCCTGTTCAGTCGCAACTATGCCGACCGGGCGCAACTCGCCGGTCTCTGCGCGCAAATTCGGGCGCTGGCGCCGGACAGCATCATTGCGGTGGATCAGGAAGGTGGGCGGGTGCAGCGTTTCCGCGAGGGCTTCACGCCGCTGCCGTCGCTCGCCGGCATCGGTCGGCTGCATCAGCGCTTGCCCGCTGCGGCGCGGCGGGCGACCCGCTTGCACGCCGAAATCATGGCGGTGGAGATTCTGGCGGCGGGGCTGGACCTCAGCTTTGCCCCGGTGACCGATCTCGGCCGCGGCAATCTGGCGATCGGCGATCGCGCCTTCGACGCCGATCCCGAGGCCTGCGCGCAGCTGGCGACGCTGTACGCCGACACCATGCAGGCCGTCGGCATGCCGGCCACACTGAAACACTTTCCCGGCCATGGCAGTGTGCTGGCCGACACCCACCATGACCGCGCCATTGACAGCCGCACGCCGGCCGAGATCTTCGATCAGGATCTGCTGCCCTTCGTGACCGGCATGCTGGCTGGCGCACGGGCGGTGATGATGGCGCACGTCGAGTATCCGAACGTCAGTCCCGAGGCGGCGGGATATTCCCGCTACTGGATCCAGGACGTGCTGCGTCAGACCCTGGATTTTCGCGGGGTGGTGATTTCCGATGACATCGGTATGGTGGCTGGCGCCGCACTCGGGGCGGTGGAGGATCGGCTCGGTGCCCATCGTGACGCCGGCTGCGATCTGATCCTGGTGTGCGCGCCGGACCTGGTTCCTGCGGCGCTGGACGCTGCGAGCACGCTGCGCTTGCGTGCCACGAGCAAACTCTCTCGGGCCTTGCGTGGTCGCCTGCGGGCGCCGCTGCGACGTGCCTTCGAAAGCTCGACTTGGCCTGACCGCGCCGCTAGGCTGGGCGCTTTGCTGGAGTTGATGGATCAATGAGCAAACTCGATTACCAGACGGCGCTGGAACGCGCCGATCTGTTGCACGACCGGCCCGCGCTGGAAGCGGCGCTGGACCGCATGGCGGCTGAAATCAGCGAACGCCTGAAGGGTCAGCGCCCGATCTATGTCACCGTATTGACCGGTGGGCTGATCACGGCCGGCATGTTGGCGCCGCGGGTGGATGTCGATCTGGATTTCGACTATGTCCACGTCACCCGCTACCACGGCGAGACCAAGGGTGGTGAACTGCACTGGAAGGCACGCCCGCGCTACGATTTCGCCGGCCGTCCTGTGATTTTCGTCGACGATATCCTCGATGAAGGCCACACCCTGGATGCGCTGAAGAAGCATGCTCTCGCGGCCGGCGCGACCGCCGTCTACATCGCCGTGCTGGTCAAGAAGGAGCACGATCGCTGCGTGCCCGGCGTCGTGGCCGATTTTGTCGGCCTGACGGTGCCCGATCGCTATGTCTTCGGCTTCGGCATGGACTTCGAAGAGCACGGACGCAGCCTGTTCGGAATCTACGCCATATGAGCCGAGCCGATACCGGAATCATTGGTGGCACCGGTTTCGGCCGTCTGGCCGAGTTGCAGTCGGCCCAGGCGCTGAATCTGGACACTGCCTATGGCCAGCCTTCGAGCCCGGTGCTGGTCGGTAGCATGGCCGGCGTGCCGGTGGCCTTTCTGGCGCGTCATGGCACGCCGCACCGGATTGCGCCGCATCGGGTCAACTACGCGGCCAATATTGCGGCGCTGAAGGCGGTCGGAGTCAGGCGGATCATCGCCATCAATGCGGTGGGCGGCATCGCCGAGTGGGCGGGACCTGGCGTGCTGGCGCTGCCGGACCAGCTCATCGACTACAGCCATGGTCGCATCAGCAGTTTCAGTGATGTCGAGGGGCAGGCGGTAGAGCACATCGATTTCACCGACCCCTTCAGTCAGACGCTGCGGCTGAAGTTGCTGGAAGCGGGGCGATGCGCGGCGATCGATCTGCACGATGGTGGCGTGCTGGCCGTGACCCAGGGGCCGCGCCTGGAAACCCGTGCCGAAATCGTGCGTCTGGCGCGGGATGGCTGTGATCTGGTCGGCATGACCTCGATGCCCGAGGCTGCGCTCGCCCGCGAGGCCGGCATCGACTACGCCGCCATCGCCGTGGTCGCCAATGCGGCTGCCGGCTGCGGTGGCAGCGAAGTCATCGGCATGCACGAGATCGAGCAGACGCTGGCGGAGGCCATGCATCGGGTGTTGAGGCTGGTGAATGCGCTGTTGCCGAGCCTGTAGCGCGCTTGCGCCTGTGGTATCTATGTCATCGGATTCATCCGATTTCAGGACGGTGCGCTGATGACCCAGCACGAGACCATGTCCAAGGTGGACACCGCATGGCTGCGGATGGAACGTCCCACCAATCTGATGATGATCACCGGCGTGGTCGTGCTCGACCATGCCATCGACGTGACCCAGCTCAAACGCGCGGTCGAGGCGCGCTTTCTGGCCTTCCGGCGCTTCCGCCAGCGCGCTGTCGAGCTGGCCGGGCAGTGGTTCTGGGAAACCGACGAGTCCTTCGACATCAACTGGCACGTGCGCCGCGCAGCGCTGCCACAGCCCTCCGGCAAGCCCGAACTGCAGGAATACGTCAGCAATCTGGCCAGTTCGCCGCTGGATACCAGCAAGCCGCTTTGGCAGTTCCATCTGATCGAGAACTACGATGGCGGCGGCGCGCTGGTGATCCGCATTCATCATTGCTACGCCGACGGCATAGCCCTGGTGCAGGTGATGTTGTCGCTGATGGATACCTCGGCCGCGGGCCGCCACGACAAGCCGCATCCCAAGTCCAGGCTGAAGCAGGCTGGCGGGACCATCTTCGAGCGGTTGCTGGCGCCGGCGCGGCACAGCGTGGAGCACGCGGCCGAATTCGTGGAATCGGCGCTGGGCATGGCTTTCGACTGGATGCGGCATCCTGCCGGGGCAGCAGAATCGCTGTTTGATACGGCACGGGCCGGTACCCGCGAGGCTACCGAGATCGGCAAGGAACTGATCCACGCCCTGACCCTGTCGGATGATCCACCGACGCGCTTCAAGGGGCGCCTCGGCGTGTTCAAGCGCGTGGCCTGGTGTGATCCGCTGCCGCTGGCCGAGGTCAAGGCCGCCGGCAAGGCGCTCGGCGCCACCGTAAACGACGTGCTGATGGCTTGCGCCGCCGGTGCCATGCGCGCCTACATGCTCGATCGCGGCGACCAGGTCGATGGGCTGAAAATCCGCGCCACCGTGCCGGTCAATCTGCGACCGCTCGAACATGCGCGTGAGCTCGGCAACCATTTTGGACTGGTGTTCCTGGATTTGCCGATCGGCGAGCCCAATCCAGTGGCCCGTGTGCACGCGGTGCGCGCGAGCATGACCGAGCTCAAGCACTCCAAGCAGGCCCTGGTCTCCTACGGATTGTTGAGTGCGCTGGGTGTGGGCCCGGCCATGCTGCAGCGGCCGGCGCTGGAGATGCTGAGCCGCAAGGCCACCACGGTGGCCACCAATGTGCCGGGACCGTCGGCGCCGCTGTACCTGTGTGGCGGCCAGGTGCGCGAAATGATGTTCTGGGTGCCACAAACCGGCTCGATTGCGATGGGCATCAGCATCCTGAGCTATGCCGATTCGGTCTATTTCGGACTGATCTCCGACAGCAAGCTGGTGCCCGATCCCGAGCAGATCATCCAGCGCTTCGGTGCCGAACTGGAGAAACTGCTGTTGATCGCGCTGATGCAGGAGGGTGATGAACCGATCACGGCGGAGAGCGCCGAGCACATTCTCGCCGGGATGGCTGCATCGAAGGCTGCGGCAAGGCCTAAGTCCGCTGCAAAGCCCAAAGCCGCTACAAAGCCCAAAGCCGCTACAAAGCCCAAAGCCGCTGCAAAGCCCAAAGCCGCAGCGAAGGCGAAAGCGGCTGCAAAGCCGAGAGCCAAAGTCAAAGCTGCTGCCAAGACGGGAGCTCGGGCGAAGCCTGGAGCGGCTGCAAAGGCGAAAGCTGCCGCAGGGCCGAAAGCAGTGACGAAGGCCCGCGTCTAGCCCGTCGGTCTCGGCGCTCGGTTCCAGCGGGGCCGCAAGCCGTGGCAAGGCGCTTTGCAGGCTTCGTGAGTGAGCGCACAGACACCACTTCGGGCTTACACTAAGCTGAAAGATGGCAGATGCGGTCCAAACCTGCCAAACCACCTGAGCAGTTGATGCTTTGTGCTTGATTCTAAATGCCCTATCCTATGGTGATCTGACCCAGAAGGGCGGGAGGGCCAAAATGGCCGAGAAGATCTTGAATCGATTGAGCCTGTCGGCAGTCACTCTGGCAGTGGCAGTGGCACTGGCGTGCGTGCCGGAGCCAGGGCATGCCCAGGCACAGAATTTCCAGATGCGCCTGGACCGGGCGATCGTGTACACGCCACTCTATCCCGGCGGATTTGCCGACACGGTGCCGCCGTACAGCATGTGTCGCTACAACGGCGATGGTAACAGTGGCATGGCGTTGCGCTTCCGCTACACCTGGAACAACACCTTTCAGGAGTACATCTACACCGAACCCGGTTCTACTTTCTATCCCTATTACTACATGCAGGGCGTCAACCCGAACCCGGCCTTGGTACCTGCAACGTCCGGCACCGGGCCGGTCTACAAGAATGTCGATGTCGGCTTGCTGACCGGTCCAGTCAACACCCTCGGCGTGCAAACGCTCACTTTCCGTGGACGCACTTCGGGATTCTTCGGTCAGCCCGTCATGACGGCTTCGCTGCCAGTGCAGATCGAGACGTTGTTCGAGCCCTATCCCACGGTCTACCGTGAAGTGCCGGATGGCGCGCTGGATATGCCCACCCAACCTTGGTTTGCCTGGAGTCAGTCCGGAACGCCCGAGAGCGTGCGCTTTGACGTTGCCCCTTGCAGCAATGCGGCGGCGACGAACAACTCCGAGTGCACTTCGGCGATGCCGTTCGCACCCACGACCACCGCCTGTGGCAGCAGCCTCTACTGCTCCTCAGGTACGGCGAATACCTTGCAACTGCCGATCACGCTGGTGCGCAACACGGCCTATGAATATCGAGTGATCGGTAGAAACATCTGCGGTCTCAGCGATGAGCTGGCATCGACGCCATCGCGGCCCTTCTTCCGCACCGCGCAGGCCTGCTTCACCAGCGGTGGCAGCATTCCGGACGGTGGCACGGCCAACTTCGACGTCTCGACTCTGGGCATCAATCCAGGTTCTCTGGCGCCCAATTTGCGGGTCACAGTGCATGTGGATCATGCCCAGGTCAGCGATCTGCGGATTTCCCTGACGAAGACCTCACCGGATAGCGCCGGTCCCTTGTTGCTGATGGATCGTCCTTCCGGGCCGAACTGCTCCGGTCGCCGCATCCAGGCGGTGTTCCGCGATGGTGCGATTTCCGCGGTGGCGGCGTGCAAGAGCCAGGAGCCCGCCATCAGCGGCGCCATTTCCCCGGTTCAGGCTTTGTCCTCCTTTGCCAGCACCCAGGGCGGCGGAAACTGGAGACTGACGGTCGAGGACACCAGTGCCAACGGCAAGGCCGGCTATCTGCGGGAGTGGTGTCTGTCGGCGGATGTGCCGATCTCGCCGACGGCTTTCGTCGATCCGATCATCTGGGGCAGCGGCTTCGAGACGGTCAGCCCCTGAGATTCTGAGGCGCCCGCGATCGCGTGAGAGATTCGGGCACGCAGCCCACCGGGTGGGCTGCGCAGCCACCGTGTGGGGAACTCAGTCCTCCAGTTCGCCGCGCGCTTCCTCTGCGTGCTGCTTCCAGAACGCCAGCTCCGCTGAACCAAGGAAAGAGCATTCCTAGCAGGACCTCAGTTGCTATCTCAGTGAAAGTCACGTAGCCTGAAGGTTACTGGTTGTCACATTTGATACGAAATGAGCGCTCCTGAAAGAATCAGGCTGCGTGTTGGCGTCATTGGCAATGCTGGCTACCAGTTCCAAGTCAAGCCTGACAAATGCAAATTTAACTGGGGAGTCAACGGTGATGCTGCACAATCGAATTTACACTGTAGCTGGTCTTTTGTCTTTGATCCTCTTTGCGTTGCCATCAGTGGCGAATGCGTTGACAATCAATGGGTTGTTAGTTCAGCAAACTGACTGCAATCCTGTCAATGTAGCCTACAATTGCTCCGGGACAACGCTATCCACATTCACGAACATACCGAGCGGCAGCGGAACCGTGTACGCGCAAGTGATGAAAGATAATTACACGAAGGTGAAGTGTATTAATGTCAGGGGTAGTGTATCGGATCGGACTTCATCGGTATCCCTCAATGCAGGAACGGGCAGTGCCCAAATCAAAATGAGCACTCAGGTATTTTATTCAGTTGGGGATGGTGTCTCTTGCTCTGGTCTCGCGGCCGGAATTAATTTATCGAGCTCGGCGATAACCTTTGTCAGGGATATCTAGGATTACGTGAAGGCGGCGCCGTAAGATTGTCTGTCTCGCGCGAGTGATGCCGAGTGGCCTAGAAAAGCACGCCGGTGGGCCGCGATCACGTTCCCGCCAGTTATATTTGCTAACAAAGCGTTGACTGCGACGCTCGGCCGAGCGTCGCAGTGTTATTTGTAGCAAACTAATCTTCGAGCTCTTCCCGTGCTTCCTCGATGTCCAACGCCTCCATGGCATCGGCAGGCTCGATGGCTACCGCATCCTGATAGGCCTTGAGCGCGTCACTGCTGCGCTTCTTGCCGAACATCATCAGCAGGCCATTGCCATACTCGATGTGGGCGATGGGCGCCTGTGGCGTGAGCTTGAGGGCTTCCTGGAAGTGCTTGATACCGGTGTCGGTCTTGGCGCCGTAGGTCATGCCCCCGATCAGCGCACCGATCTTGTCGATGATCTCGGCGTGATACAGGCCCATCGCCGTGTGCGCCTCGGCATGGGCTGGTGACAGCTTCAGCGTACGCTCCAGACTTTCCTTGATCTTGCCGCCCAGACCCTGTGCCAGTGCCTTGGTGATCGAGATGCACTGGCTGTAGCGGCCCAGCGCGAAGGCGTGGAAGTAGTGGGCATTGGCATCATCGGGCATCGCCTTGATGGCGGCTTCGGCGCGCTTGGCGCAGTGTTCGAAGTGAGCCACGCGATCGGCTTCCTTGGCCAGATAGGTGGCGTAGATGCCCTCGGCCTTATTGGCGATGGTGGCCGCGATGACCCCGAGCGCATCGGCGGCCTCGGTGGCCTTCTGGAATTCGCCTCGGTGGAAGTCGCGCCAGGCCTCCTGCATGGCCGCAGCCACCGCATCGGCGTCGCCGCAATCCTTCAGCGCGGGATGCTTCTTCTGCAGCGCCGCCACATGCTTCTTGTCCGGGAAGGGTTCCTGGTCACCGGCATGGAGCCTGGGCCAGGCCTTGCTCAGCTTGCTTCCGGCGTAGTCGAAATCAGAACTGGCGTGCGGGAACTTGACCCATTTCTTTGCTGCCACGATTGCTCTCCAGAATGCGTCGATCGAATGCCGAGCATCGTCAAAGGGTGCGTCGCTGGCAAGTGGTGGATGCGAGATTGTGTGGTTGGCACATTCCGACGCCATTCGGAAATAGCTGAACAGTCCACCTAAAGCCGGCGCTGCTTAGTGTGATTGTTCTATGGGCAGCGCTTACTTTGACTGTCAAGCGCGAGTGTTGTGGCGCTCAGTTTCCATCAATGAGGAGTTTAACCATGGCTACGAAAAAGCTCGCCGGCAAGAAAGTGGTGCGCAATGCCAAGCGCGAAGTCAGCGAAGTGCGTGACAACGCCCGTGACCTGCTGCTGGCTTCGATCGGCGCAGTGTCGATCACCCGCAAGCAGGGTGCCAGCTTCGTCGGCAATCTGCTGGAGCAGGGTCAGGAACTGCGCGGTCGTGCGCTGAAGCTGGCCGAAGGCAAGGTCGCCGATGTCCGCCAGCAGGTGGAAGGCGTGATTGGCAAGGTGCAGCAGCGCGCTGCCGCCAATCTGAGCCAGGTCGAGACCGTTGTCGGCGGTCAGGTGACCCGCGTGCTCGGTCGTCTGGGCGTGCCGTCCAAGGCGGACGTCAAGGAGCTGTCGCGCCGTGTGGCCGAGCTCAACAAGCAGGTCAAGGCGCTGCAGGCCGCGCGCAAGACTGGCGAAGCCAAGGCTGCCTGATCAAGGCAGTGTCTGAGTTATGCCGAAGGGCCGGAGCAATCCGGCCCTTCTTGTTTCAGCTGTTGCCGAGATACTGATCGGCCAGCCGCGTCAGATGGGCCCGCTCTGCCGATTTCAGATAGGGCGCAATCAACACCATCACCTGATAGATGCCACGGCCGAGATCGACGTCCGATTTTGCACTGGTCGCCGGCTTGATCTGCTGGAAATTGAGCCAGAAGGTGGTCAATACCACCGTGTTCTGCGAGATCGCCTCGATTTCGCGTTGACTGGCGAGCATCGTTCCGGCCTTGACCATTTCCGTGCAGACCGTGGAAATGCTCTCGTGCGCGCGTTTGAGGATGCGCGAAAAATGCATCTTCAGTTTGCGGCTGCGCGTGAGCAGATCGACCAGATCACGGTAGACGAAGCGATAGTCCCAGATGCACTCGAACACCAGGTGCATCTGCAACCACATGTCTTCGAGATTGGGCGTGCGCCCCTCCGGAACCAGCAAGGCATCACCGATACGCTCCTCGAAGCGCGCGAACAGCTGCTCGATGATGTCGTCCTTGTTGCGGAAGTGGTAGTACAGGTTTCCCGGGCTGATCTCGAGTTCGTCGGCGATGTGATTGGTGGTGACGTTGGGCTCACCCTGCACGTTGAACATTTCCAGGCTCTTCGCCAGGATCCGATCACGCGTCTTGACTGGCACCGGTTCGGGGCTCACATCGACCTCAGAAGTTTCCGCCGAGGCGCTTGACCAGGTCGATGTACTTCTGCTTTGCCTCGTCATGGGTGAGGCCCTTGAGCTTCTCCCAGGCTTCGTACTTGGCGGTGCCAACGAAGTCGAAGAAGCCGGGCTTCGGACCCGATACATCACCTTCGGTCGCCTGCTTGAAGTGGCTGTACAGCTTCAGCATGGTGTCGTTGTCGGGACGTTCCGGCAACTGCTTGGCGGCTTCGGTGGCGGCTTGAAACTGGCTTTCGATGTCTGACATCTGTGTTTCCCCCAGAAATGGATGGTCAATCCCGGTCGCCACTATCGTTCCGACGATCAGGATTCGCAAGTGTTCCTGACGACCCTCTCTACAACTATCACGTTCTGGTTGCTAGCGGCTCGGCTTCAGGCTGGTTATCTTAGGCGACAATCCGCCGGTTCCGCGGCGGCCCAAATCTCGAAGAACTCGGGGGAGGAACAGGCATGACTTACTTCGTTACGGGCGCCACCGGCTTTCTGGGTCGATTCCTGATCGGGAATCTGCTCAAGCGCAAGGGCACGATTCATGTGCTGGTCCGGCGTGGCTCCAAGGAGAAGTTCGAGGCCTTGCAGGCCAGATACCCGGAAGCCGGGGATCGTCTGGTGGCCGTCACTGGCGATCTGACCAAGGCCAAACTCGGTCTGAGTGCCCAGGCGCAGTCGCAGCTGAAGGGCAAGATCAAGCACTTCTTCCATCTCGCAGCCATCTATGACCTGTCGGCCAGTGCCGAATCGCAGCAGGCGGCAAACATCGACGGTACCCGCAATGCGGTGCAGCTGGCCGAGGCAGTAGGAGCAGGTTGCTTCCATCACGTCAGTTCGATTGCGGCCGCGGGCCTGTATTCGGGTGTGTTCCGCGAAGACATGTTCGACGAAGCAGAGAACCTGGATCACCCCTATTTCCGCACCAAGCATGATTCCGAAGGCATCGTCCGCAAGGAATGCAAGCGTCCCTTCCGCATCTACCGGCCGGGCATGGTCGTTGGTCATTCCCAGACTGGTGAGATCGACAAGATCGACGGCCCCTACTACTTCTTCACCCTGCTCAAGCGCATGCGTGAGCTGTTGCCGCCGTGGATGCCCTTGCTGGGCATGGAAGGCGGACGCATCAACCTGGTGCCGGTGGATTTCGTGGTCAACGCCATGGACCACATCGCCCATGAGAAAGGCTACGACGGCGGCTGCTTTCACCTCACTGATCCGGCGCCGCGCCGGGTCGGCGAGGTGCTGAACAGCTTCGCCTATGCCGGACATGCGCCGGAAATGACCATGCGCATCGACGCCCGCATCTTCCAGATCATCCCGGCCTCCATCCGCGGGGCGATCGGCATGCTGCCGCCGGTGCGACGGATCATGGGGCACGTGCTCAAGAGCCTGAACATTCCGGCCGATGTCCTGAAGTTCTTCAATTATCCGACCCGTTTCGACAGTCGCGAAACCGAGCGCGCGCTCAAGGGCTCCGGCATCAAGGTGCCCGATCTCGACACCTACGCCTGGCGCCTCTGGGATTATTGGGAGCGCCACCTCGACCCCGATCTGTTCGTCGATCGCTCGCTGTCCAGCCGGGTCAAGGACAAGGTGGTCCTGATCACCGGTGGCTCCTCGGGCATCGGCCTGGCGACCGCCAGGAAGGTGGCTGCCGCCGGCGCACGCACGCTGATCTGTGCGCGCGGACTGGAAGATCTGGAAAAGGCCAAGGCCGAGATCGAGGCCGAGACCAAGAACGCCAAGGTGTTCATCTATCAGGTGGATCTGGCGGAGTTGTCGTCAGCGGACGATCTGGTCAAGAAGGTCACTGCCGAGCATGGCGCGGTTGACGTGCTGATCAACAACGCCGGTCGTTCGATCCGGCGATCGATCGAACTGTCCTACGACCGCTTCCACGACTTCGAGCGCACCATGCAGCTGAACTATTTCGGTTCACTGCGGCTGGTCATGGGCTTTCTGCCGGGCATGACCGAGCGCCGCAAGGGCCATGTGATCAACATCAGCTCGATTGGCGTGCTCACCAACGCGCCGCGCTTCTCGGCCTACGTGGCCAGCAAGGCCGCGCTGGATGCCTTCTCGCGCTGCGCCGCCAGCGAGTTCTCCGACAAGAACATCCACTTCACGATCATCAACATGCCCTTGGTGAAGACGCCGATGATTGGCCCCACCAAGATCTACGACAACGTGCCTACGTTGACCCCTGACGAGGCTGCTGACATGGTCGTGCGCGGCATCATCGAGCGGCCGCATCGATTGGCGACACGGATGGGCATCTTCGCGGAAATGCTGCATCTGATGGCGCCCAAGGTCTATCAGGTGGTGCTCAACACCGCTTTCCAGCTGTTCCCGGATTCCGCCGCTGCCAAGGGCGTGAAGGGCGGCCAGGAAGCACCGCCGTCGAGCGAGCAGGTGGCTTTCGCATCGCTGATGCGGGGCGTGCACTGGTAGTCTGCCGAGCGGCATTGCTGCAAACGAAAAAGGCGCCCTCAGGGGCGCCTTTTTCGTTCTTGGCCCGGTCATGGTCAAGCGCAGTTGATTGACGGGTCCATACGAGTCGACTGTTTCGGCCCGAAACTGCGGCGGCTTGCAGGTCGCGACGCGAGGCCGCTCCAGTGTGTAGCCCGTTGTGCCGAGCAGCGGCTCAGCGGGGCTTTTTCGCGTCACCGCCCGCAGAGCGCTGCGCGCACTTCGGGCTACGCAGAGCCGCTTTGCCACAGTCTCGTAAATTCAACAACTTACGATGCCGGTTGATGGAAAGCCAACGGTGTCGGCCTGCCGCAGAAGCTCGCCCGTCAGTCTCGGTAGCGAGTTGCGAATGGGCGCCTCAAAAAAGGTGCCCGCCAGCCGGCCGGTCGGGGAGGGCGATCGGCAAAAAACGTTGGCTGGCGGACATGGAAACGGGGGCGCATCCTTGCGCCAAAGGTCGGCGAGTGGCTCGCCGACCTGATATCAGCCTGAATCAGGCCGCCGGCTTGGTTTCCGCAGCCGCGACCACGGCTTCGGTGGTCTTCGGCGCAGCAGCCTTCTTCGGCGCCGCAGCCTTCGGCGCAGCAGCCTTCTTCGGCGCAGCAGCCTTCGGAGCAGCGGCCTTCTTCGGGGCAGCAGCCTTCGGAGCGGCGGCCTTCGGAGCAGCCTTCTTCGGCGCTGCAGCCTTCGGAGCAGCAGCCTTCGGAGCAGCAGCCTTCGGAGCAGCAGCCTTCTTCGGCGTTGCGGCGCGGTTGCCCGCATCCAGCGAACGCACGGCCTTGCTCAGCTCGTCAACGCGCTTGGCCAGCTCTTCCAGCTCTTCGCGACCCGGAATGCCGAGAGTGCCCAGAGCCTTGGAGACGCGATTCTCGAACACCTGTTCGAGGCGGTCCCAAGTGTCAGAGGCTCGTTCCTTGACCTGTGTAACGGTGGTTTCGACCATGCCGCGCACTTCCTCAACTTTGTTGCCGGTCAGCTTGCGCGTCGCTTTCTCAAGCACTGCGCCTTCCTTGACCAGCGTCTCGTAGAACTTGCCGCTCTGCTCCTGTGCCTTGGAGAAAGCACCCAAGCCTGCCAGCCAGATCTGCTCGGCCTGTTCCATGACGGCCTTGGCGGTGTTCTTCAGCGTGTTCTCGCTGGCGGAATCCTTGGCCTTGGCCTTGAATTTGGTACCTTTGGAAGTTTTCATCTTGACCCTCTGCTCGTTCCAGCCTCGCCCCGCTTCGCCAGGTGCGAAGCGCAGGAATGTGGAGGCATGGTGCGGCCCGGGGCTAGAATATTCACACTATGCAAAGCCTATTCGACGCGGTTTTTCGGTCAATATGGGCTTGCATTCTCAGGGAATTGTTCGATAGGGGCCGATTTGCGACGTGAGTTGGAAGGGCGCTTGCGGCCTTCCTGCAGACGCCGGGTTCGCTGCAGTGCTCGATCAAGTTCATTCAGCGATCGGTCCAGCCGTGACAGCAAGGTCGAGTTCGGCGGCCTGGTGCCTTCCAGACCATCCCAAACCGTGCGCTCGGTATCTTCGAGTATGTCGTCGCGCAGACTCAACCCATGCCGTTCCAGCACCGGCTGCAGCTGCTCGCGGCGCAGCCGCAGATCGGCCAGCGTGGTGGCATAGGCGTGTTCGCACAGTCGGCGGCGACTGCTGAAACTGAAGACGTTGGTGAAGAACATCTCGGCGTCGTCCAGATCCGGCTGGAACAGCACCAGATCGGAATGATCGTAAGCCTTGTCATATTTGCCGAAGCCGACCCGCATGCGTGAATAGAGCATGGCCCGGATGGTTTGCGAGATGACCCTGGGAAAACCGCCATCCACGAGGCTGGCCGGAGGTTCATCGCCACGGTCGCGCATGCGCGAGGCATCAAAGGGTACCAACGGATTCAATGCCAGCAGCAGGTCGATATCCTCATCCAGCGCGATCGAGGCGTGCAGCGTGCGTTGCAGGGCGCCGTCGACGTAGTAGCGGCCATTGATTTCCACTGGCGGATAGAAGCCCGGCAGTGCCGAACTGGCCTGGACGGCCTTGGATATCGGCACGGTGTTGTCGGTGCCTGTGCCAAAGCGCACGGCGTGGCCGGTGTCGATGTCCACGGCCACCACATACAGCGGCCGATCCAGCTTGCGGAAATCGTTGCTGCGGCCGGGCGCATTGAAGATGCCGCTGAGGTAGCGCTCGATGCCCTCATTGTCGAACAGACCGGTGGGAATCGCCGCGCCTAGCCGGCCCAATGACTCACTCCACCGAACCGAACGTGGATGCAGGGCCAGATCGACCAGCCAGTCGGCCAGGATTCCCGGCACGGCGCTCAGGCGCTTGATGTATTCGTAGAAAGCCGGCTTCAGGAAGTGTTCCGGACGGAACTGATGCTCGGGCGATTCCTCGGTGATGAACATGCGGCACATTTCCGCCGAATCGACCCGGTTGGCGAGGCCAGCCGCCAGAAACGCGCCCGAGCTCACGCCCACGTAAACGTCCAGCCGGGTCAGGTCCAGCCCGTCTATGGCCTCGTCCAGCGCCCGCAGGGCGCCCATTTCGTAGATGCCACCGATCGGGCCGCCGCCGGCAACCGCCAGTCCGATCCGGTGCGGGGTGTTCAGTGAACGGGTTCGACGAGCTTCCTGCAAATGCAGCATTCTGGGGCATCCCTGATTCTGATCGCGCCCGATTGTAGTCTCGCTGGCTTTGACAGTTCGCTCGGCATGCGCGCTTGTTTACCTTCTTCATGCTGCGGCAGTGGAGTGTGCGATCTATTGCGCTGGCGCAAACTATGTCCATGAACGATCGAGAATTTTTGCCGCCACAGGCACATCGCCCCACCCTGAAGTGGGCTCTTGTTGCGGTCTGGCTGGCGCAGCTGGCGCTGCTGGTGTGGGTGGCGCTGGCGCTGCGTGCCCAGGGGTGGACCTGGCTTGGCGCCGCGTCGAGCGTCGTCCTGGTCTGGTTGCTGCTGCAGGGATTGCTGCTGGCCTTCCCCTATGTGCTGAAGTGGCGACTGGGCGATTGGTCGCGGGAGATCCGGGGATCGCTGCGGCAGATGCTGCGCACGTTGAGTGTCGAAGCAGGCTGGATGACACGCTTCTATCTGATCGAACATCCGTGGCGAGGTGCGCCGATGCAGCTGCAGCCCGCGGATCAGCGCCTGCCGCTGCTGCTGGTGCACGGATTTCTCTGCAATGGTGCGGTCTGGAATCCGCTGGCGGCTGACCTTCGGGCTGCGGGGCGCAGTTTCGCCAGCGTGTCCCTGGAGCCGAGCTACCGGGATTTCCAGCAACAGCTGCGTGATCTCGATGCCGCGGTGTCCATGTGGCTGGCCGCCACCGGCGTATCACGATTGATCCTGATCGGGCACAGCATGGGCGGACTGCTGGCGCGAGCGTACGCCGATCGCGATCCGCAACGCTGCGCGGCGGTGATCTGCGTAGCGGCACCGCATCATGGCACCTATCTCGGCGACTGGTTCCACGGATTGGAAGGCGGTCCGCCTTCGCCCCGTTGCCGGTGGCTGCAGGAGTACAACGCCCGCAGCCAGGAGCGGATTGCGGTGCCGGCCTTGAATCTGTGGAGTGCTGACGACAGTATCGTGTTGCCGGCTGCCAGCGCGCAGCTCGCGGCGACGCCCGAGCAGGCTCTGCATGGCCATGGTCATATGGCACTGGTGGCGGCGCCCGCAGCCCGTGCCCTGTTGATGCGTACACTGGGCGAACTTGAATCCGGCCTGGAGGGCTCATCGTGACGCGAATCGGGAATCCATCGACGTCCACAGACAAGGTCAAGTCCATATGAGTGCCATCGGTGAACGCCTGCGCGCCCTGCTGAACCGATTGCAGCAGCAGCACCAGCGATCTGGCGCCGATGCCGACGTCGCCCGGCGTCTGGCGGCACTGCGGGCCTGGCAATCGCGACGGCTGGCCGCCAGCTACGCCGATATCCGCCAGCAACCCCGATTTGCGGCAGCCTGCGAGTTCTTTCTGGCCGATCTCTATGGAGAGGGTGATTTTGCCGACCGTGACCGGGCCGTGGAGCGGGTGGTGCCGATCATGATGCGATTGCTGCCCGAAGGTGTGCTCGCCAGTCTGGCACGTGCGATCGAGCTCAATGCGCTCAGTCAGGAGCTCGATTACGGCATGGCTGCGGCTCTGCCCGGACATTGCACGCACGCCGATGCCATCACCGATGTCGATTACGCCGCCGCCTACGCGCTGTCAGCCGAACGTCAGGCCCGCCGTCGGCAACTGGCCCTGCTGCTGGTGCTGGGGCGTGAACTCGACCGGCTGGTGCGCAAGCCAATGCTGTCCGAATTACTGCACCTGTGCCGCTGGCCGGCGCGGATGGCGGGCCTCGGCGCGTTGCAGAGTTTTCTCGAGCGCGGCTTCGATGCCTTTGGCAAGCTCGGCGGTGCCAATGTGTTTCTGGGTACGATCCTGCTGCGCGAGCGCGCCTTCATGCGTGCCGTCGACCGCGTGCTCGACGGCAATGCCCAGTTGCGACTTCAGGATCCGAATTCCTGGTCCAGGTAGCGCCCGATTTCCTGCTCGATGGCCGACTTGATCGGCAGCAACAGCCAGCTGATGTTCGCGTGCACTGACACCGAATCGGCCTCCACCGCGATCTCGCCATCCACGCCCACGCGCGAGAACTCCAGCGTGTTGCGATTCCAGCGGGCGTCGATCTCGAACTTGTCCCGAATGTGCTTGGCGACCTTGTCGACCGCCTTCTTGGCCTTGGTGACACCCAGTTCGTGCTGTCGATGCATGCGTATAGTGGCCATATCGAGCCCTCCCTTGCCCGGATCAGGTCAGGGTTGATTATGATGAAAGCCAAGTCCCGTGGGGAGCATTCTGTGCGCATCTGTCTCGCCGTGTGGTTGCTGGGAGTCTCATTGCCGCTTCTGGCACAGGAACAGCCGCGTTCGCAGCCCGCTGCGGCGGCCCCCAGAGTCCAATCTGAGCCCGCGGCTCCTGCCGCTGCAAGGCCGGCGGAAGCTGCAACGATGAAGCTGCACGGCCAGCTGCTCCTGAGCAGTGGCGGGCGACCGCTGCGCAGCGAAGAAGCCCAGGATGCGGTTGTCTACTTTCGACCGGATTCGCCGGTAGCGCCGGTGGTGCCGACAACACCTTTCGTCATTGCCACCGAGCGCAAGACCTTCGTGCCCAGAGTCTTGCCGATACCGGTCGGTGCCAGCGTGCGTTTTCCGAACAACGATCCAATTCTGCACAACGTCTTTTCCAGCACCCGCGAGGCCGCCTTCGACCTCGGCCTGTACGGGCGCAGCGAGGGCGAGAGCTATCACTTCACCCAGCCGGGGGTGATTCGGGTGTTCTGCAATGTGCATCACGCCATGGTGGCCCATGTGCTGGTGCTCGATACGCCATTCTTCACCAAGCCCGACGCCCAGGGCAGATTCAATCTGAAAGGAATTCCTCCCGGCCCCGGTGAACTGTTCGTGTGGCATGAACGGGCCCAGCTCTGGCGGAGTAAGATCAGTGCTGGCACAGATGACGAGGTCAAGGTGCAGCTGGAGCTGAGCAAGCGGCGGGTGCCGCCGCATCTCAACAAGACCGGCCAGCCCTACCGGAGGACAAGGCCTGATGAGTACTGAACGCGGATTCAGGCTGCCCCTGGCTGCTCGTATCTTCTTTGCGAGCGGCTTCATGGTGGCTCTTGCCGTGGCGCTGGCGGCGCTGGTGACGCTGCAGTATGGCCGTCGCGCGGGAGAGGACGCGGTTGACCACAGTCTGGAAGCGGCCAACAACGCCCAGGAACGGTTCGAGGCGCTGTCCTTCCAGAAGCTCGACATCGTGGCCAAGACGATCATCAACGATGCCAGCTTCGTGCGCTATGTGGCGACCGCCACGGTGGGCAGCAGCGGCCTGAACGAGCTCGGCATCGCCTCACCGCCGGACGTGCCAGTGGCGGCGGCGACCGAGCCCGATGAATCAGGGAGTTCCGAGCAATCCGCCAGTCTGCCAGCCCCGGAGCCGGATGCCGACAGCGCTTCGGTCAAGGATCTGCTGACTCAGTTTGGCGAAAGTTACGACTTCAGCTTCGGGATGGTGCTGGATGCTGACGGTCGGGTGGTCGCCCGCACGGACGAACGCGAGGCCTTCGCCGATGATCTTTCCGACGATCCCATGTTCGGCAACATGATCAAGGACATCGTCGGAGTGACCGGATACTGGCGCAATGGCCTGGCTTTGCTGCAGGTGTCGGCGCAGCCAATGGTGATGCAGGATGAACTGGTCGGATTTCTGGTCATCGGCGTGCCGGTGGATGCCGGCGTGGTCAAGCAGGTGCGCGAAGTCAGCGGTGGCGAAGTCGCCTTCTGGGTCATGGATCAGGACAAGCTGCGCCTGATAGCCACGTCGGTGGATGAATCTGCTGCGGCTCTGCTGAAGGAATCGATCTCCAGGATCGAACCCAATCTGCTCGAAAGTCTGCAGGCCGGCCGCTCGCTGGCGCGGGTGCGTGATCTCTCTCTGGGGAGCACCACCCTGGCAGCCAGTCTGGCGCCGCTGTTCGGTCAGCCTGGGGACGCCGTGGGTGGCGTGATCACCATGACCTCCATCGACACGGCCATGGCGCCTTTCCAGTCCATCCGCAACGCCGTGCTGCTGGGTGGACTGATCGCGCTGCTGTTGTCGCTGGCGGTGTCCTGGTGGCTGGCTCGCAGGGTGTTGCGGCCGGTCTCCGAATTGATTGAGGCCGCTGAACAGGCGGCTGGCGGCAACTATCACCAGCAGTTGACCATCGAAGGCAATGACGAAGTGGCCAGACTCGGACGGGCCTTCGACTCGCTGCTCAGCGATCTGCGTGAGAAGAAGGACATCGAAGGATACGTCGGCCATCTGTCGCGTTTCCTGCCCGATCCAGGTTCCGAGGCGCAGCTTTTGCCGGCGGCGCCGGCGCCCAAACCAGTCACCAGACGCGAATGCGCACTGGTGGGTCTGGAGCTTCGACGTTTCCTGCGCGCGCCACCCAAGGGTGAGGAAGCGATCACCTTGACCGCGCTCGGTCAGTTGATCGAAGAAGCGGTTGCCCGTGCCCAGGCCGCTGGTGGCGAGCTGCTGGAGCAGGAAGGTCCCAGACTGCTGTTCGGATTCGGTGGTGAGTCGTCCGAACTGCGGGCGCTGGCGGCGGTCAGCGCCTGGTGGGAAGGACGCATCGGTACCAGCGACAATGGCGCGGCGGTGGCGCTGGCACTGGGCGAGATCGTGCACGGATCGTTGCCGGCTCGGCCGGAATCAAGCGCCACCATCGGCTTGCCGGTGCTGCAGGTCGAGCGTCTGCTGGCGGAGACGCCGGTGGGTCAGATGCTGCTGTCGCCGGCCTTCGGCGAGCGCATCAAGAGCATCGGTCAGACCGGCGTGTTGCGCGCCGCGCAGGGGCAGAGCAGCGGCAAGCGCTTCCTGTCGATCGATCGTCCCAGTCTGAGCGCAGTGGCGCGGCTGGCTCCTGGCCTGTCCCAGGCCACGGTGATGATGGGGGCAGAGGGTGCCGCTACCCAGGTCGCCGGTGCTGCTGCTCCGGCAGCATCCGACCAGGCTTCGACCCGGCTGGCGCTGGGGATGCGCTTCGCCGGTCGTTACGAGATTCTGGCGATACTCGGCGCCGGTGGCATGGGCATGGTCTACAAGGCGCGCGACACCGACCTGTCCGATGTGGTGGCGCTGAAGATGCTGCGCCCGGGGATGGTCATCGATGCCGAGCAACTGGAGGGACTCAAGGTCGAGCTCAAGCTGGCGCGCAAGATCACCCACCCCAATGTGCTGCGCACCTACGATTTCGGCGAATTCCAGGGCGTACCCTACATTTCGATGGAATATGTGCGCGGCCTGACCCTGCGTTACCTGCTGCAGCAGGCCGGCAGATTGCCGTTCTCGGCAGCCTTGCGGATCGCCCGGCAGCTGTGCATGGGCCTGGATGCCGCGCATCAGATGGGCGTGATCCATCGCGACATCAAGCCGGAGAACATCATCATCGAGCAGAGCGGCAACGCCAAGCTGATGGACTTCGGCATCGCCCGCTCTGCCGGACGCTCGGATTCCAGGCATACCCAGCCGGGTACCTTCCTGGGTACGCCCAACTATGCCTCGCCCGAACAGCTCTCGGGTTCGGATCTGGATCAACGTACCGACATCTATTCCACCGGCGTCATGTTGTGCGAAATGTTCTGCGGCAAGTTGCCCTTCACCGGTAGCAATACCATGGAACTCTATGTAGCCCATCTGCAACAGGCACCGATCAAGCCCTCCGAGTTGTGGCCCGATATTCCGCGGGCTCTGGAAGAGGTCATTCTCAAATGCCTGGAGAAAAAGCCCGATGATCGATACGCTTCGTCGGCGGATCTGCTGGTGGCGTTGTCCGGACTGCGGGCCTGAGGGGGACACAGATGCTGAATTCGAGCGTGGGCGCCATCGCACTGGGCATTGCTCTGGCCGGTGCGGCGTTGACGGCATCGGCGCAGTCGACGGCGGATGAGGATGTACAGGCGCCGTCTTCGGCCCTGTTCGACTGGTACGGTGATCTGCGCGTGCGCGGCGAACGCACCATCGACATTCCCGGCCGCGCTGATGATCTCGAACGCCTGCGCGCCTCGCTGCGCTTTGGCGGACGCTATATCAGCGACAGCGGCTGGGAGTTCGCCGCCGCGGCGAAGCTGGGCGCCGGTACCGACAGCAATGACGATACCCGCCGCAATCTGGACAACGAACAGTCCAACGGCGCCGGCCTTGATGAGCTGTACGCGTCCTACAGTGCAGGCGAGAACACCTTGTTCAGGCTGGGCAAGGGGCGCATGCCGCTGGTGCTGACACCGCTGACCTGGGATCGCGATCTGCGGCCTGTCGGCGCCAGCGTCGAGTATTCGGCCTCGGTGCGCGATTTCGACGCCTTCCATCTGACCGCCGGATATTTCGCTGGCGATCACCTCTACGGCGATGAGTCGCGCATCGGTGCGCTGCAGGTCGGTTACGGCTGGCTCGAAGGCGGCGAAAGCGGATTCAGCACCTTTCTGACTTACCTGGATTTCACCGACATCGACGTGCTGGCGCGCGAGGGCCTCGGACGCACCAATCGCCGCATCGGCAATCGCTTCGTCAGCGACTACCGATTGCTGGACCTGCAGTTCATCGGCCGGGTGCAGGCCTTCGAATCGCCGCTGGTGGCTCGCCTCGATCTGGTCCGAAATCTTGGTGCGGATGACCAGCGCGATGGCGCCCGCTTCAGCCTGATCTGGGGTGATGCGGATCAGCTTGGTGGTTGGGAATTGGGCTACGCCTTCCAGCGCGCCGGGCGCGACGCCGTGCTCGCCGCCTATTCCGAAGACGACTGGTGGTTCCACAGTTTTGCGCGCGGTTCGATGCCCTGGGTGGCCTATGGCTTCAGTGAGCGTCTGACCTTGCAGGCCTCGGCTTTCATCGAACGGCGCGACGGAGTCAGCGACTATACCGATCGCTGGCTGCTCGACCTGCGCTCACGCTGGTAGTCTTCGCCCATGACCTTTCTACAGAGCCCCTGACGCAGCCGATGAAGATCAGCTTTCCCGGCGGAGAGAGACAGGACTTCCAGGCTTCGGAAGGCGTGTTGCGCGTGGGCTCGGCGGCCGACAACGACATCGTGCTGCCCGCCGCCAAACAGGTGCTGCCGCACCATCTGGAACTGCGGGTCGAGCCCCGACGGGGCATCACCCTCAGCGTCAGCGACCCCAAGGCCTCGGTGCACGTCAATGGCCGGCCGGTGCGCGAGAAAGCCATTCTCAGGCTCGGTGACATGGTCGGCGCTGGCGATGTACGCATGGTCATGCGTCCCGATCAGGACCGCACCGAGAAGCCGCCCAAGCCCGCCTCCGACAACGAAACCCGACAGCGCCACACACCACCCCGTGTGGTGCTGCGCGGTGTGTCCGGCGGCTACTTCGGCAAGGTCATCCCGCTGCGCTCCAAGACCGTGATCGGGCGCGGTAGTGACTGTGATCTGGTCTTGAACGAGCCGGAAATGAGCCGTCGCCACGCAATCATCGAGAACACGCCCGAAGGGCTGTTCCTGCGCGATCTGGCGTCGGCCAATGGCACCTTCGTCAACGGCACTTCGGTACGCGACACCGTGCTCAAGCCGGGCGATCAGCTGGCTTTCGACCAGAATCGATTCCTGATCGAGGCCCCGGGTTATCTGCTGCAGATGCCGGGCGACGAGCCGATCAATGTCGGTCAGATCACCCAGGTGCAGCGACCGCTGGTGATACCCCCGGCAGCGAGCGTCAAGGTCGGCGAAGAGGATGGTGAGAACAGTGCGGTCGACTGGATCATCATGACCGCCGCTGTGGTCACCTTGCTGGCGCTGGCATTGCTGGTCTATCTGGAGTTCGGGCGCGCCGTCTGAGCATCGACGCGGTAGCTGCGCTCAACCCGGGTGATCTCGACCCGATACCAGCGATACCACTGCTCTCGACCGCGCTGCTGGGCCTGCAGATGCTCAGGGTGCGCGCGCCAGCGTGCCACGGTGTCCAGATCAGGCCAGTAGGAGAGCGCTATTTCCTCACTGCCTTCGGTCAATGCATGGAACTCCAGACAGCCGAAGTCAGTCAGCGCCAGCTGCCGCATCCTTGCCGCCGTGGCAGTGTATTCAGCATCCAGCTGCTTGATTCCGGCGCGAAAGACCACGAGATACATTGCCCGCTCCCCAGAGCCACCGGCCCTGAACTTTGGAAGACCCGATCATGCCTGCAGTGACGCTGATCCAGCAGCCCGACAGACTGCAGATGGCTGCTTTCGAAGGCTATGTGCGGCAGGTGTTCCCGCGAGCCAGCTTTGCCGCGTGGATGGCCTGGGGCGAGTGGAACGAGGACTATCGCGCGCTGGCGCTGATGGCTGGCGCCGAGATCATTGCCAACGTGTCGCTGACCCGCATGCAACTGCTGCTTGACGGAAACATGGTGCCAGCCTGGCAATTGGGTGCAGTGGGCGTGCTTCCGCAATGGCGCGGCCAGGGACTGTCGCGGCAGCTGATGGAGGCCGCGCTGTCGCTGACCGCCAATGATCCGGTATTGCTGTTTGCCAACGACAAGGTTCGCGACTTCTATCCACGCTTCGGCTTTGCGCCTTGTCCGACGGCGACCTTCGTTGCCGAATACGCCTGCGATCCGGGTCAGCACCCGGCACCAGCGCTTCCGACCGAAGCTGCCACCACGCGCGCGCTGATCCACGATCTGGCCGAATCGGGTTTGGCCAGCACCAGGCGCTTTGGTGCGCGCGGATACGGACGGACACTGACCTGGTATCTGGCCAATCGATGGGTGCCCGATCCCAGGCAACTGGATTCGCACACGCTGGTGTTCTGCCGGACCGATGGAGATTGTCTGGTCATCGACGACATTCTCTCGGCGAAGCCCTTCGATCTCGACGCAGCGCTGCCGCGACTGATCAGCTCACCCATCCGCCGCATTCGTTTTGGCTTCACGCCGGAGCTTTGCTGGCCACGGGCCTGCACCATCGGCACGGACGACGACGCTCATCTCTTTGTCAGAGGATTCATGCCGGAAACGCCACAACGCTTCCCGGTTCTGGCGCGGACCTAGCTAGGCCCAGTCGCGATCGCTGCAGCGGCTGTGGCCCTGACGGAGCGCCTGCTGCAGCGCGTGATGGGCGCGCCTGAGCAGCCGGTTCGACTCCAGTTCGTCGCCGCTGCCGGTGGCCATGCCGATCCTGGCGCCTGCCTGCACCGGGGTACCACCCAGCTGTATCGGCTCCTTCAGCGCTTCGAGCATGCGATCCGCCAGACGATGGGCGGCGAAGGGGTTCTGCATGTATTCGGCAATGATCAGCCATGTCGAATCCTTGAGCCGATCCACCCGATCGCTGCGCCGCGCGCAGCGGCGTACACGTTCCGCGAAAGCCTGCAGTGCCTGCTCGCTGGCTTCATCACCGAGGGTGGCACGAACCCGCTCCGCTTCGCTGAAGTCCACGCAGAGCAGCGCCAGCGTGACCGAATGAGCGCGCGCCCGATTCACGGCATCATTCAGATGCGCGCGCAGCGTTTCCTGCGCGGCCAGTGCCGGTACGGGATCGAGCATGCTGGATTGGCAGATCGGTGAATTGAACACGGGCGACAACATTCCGGTTTTCGCAACGGTGGCGCAGGATAGCAATCTGCGGCACTGGCGGGGCGCAAGCCGGAATGGCGATGTGCGACTCAGTCGGCGCCGCCCGGAACCCGTGATTGAGATGCAAGGTACTGCCCATGCTGACTGCTCTGGCCATCGCCAACTATCGCTCGCTGCGCGATCTGACACTGCCACTGCAGCCCTTGACGGTGATTGCCGGTGCCAATGGCAGCGGCAAGTCCAATCTCTATCGGGCGCTGCGCCTGCTCGCGGAGACTGCGCAGGGCAATGTCGTGGGTGCTCTGGCGCGTGAAGGCGGACTGGCGTCGACGTTCTGGGCTGGGCCGGAGCGCTTCAGCCGCGGTATGCGCTCCGGCGAGGTGCCGGTGCAGGGCGGCCCACGGCAGCAGCGTCAGCGCCTGTTGCTGGGCTTCGCTTCAGAGGACTTTGGCTATGCCATCGACCTTGGCATACCTCCAGCCGGGGTCAGCGCCTTCAATCTGGATCCGGAGATCAAGCTCGAGTGTCTGTGGGCCGGACCGCTGCTGCGCAGCGCCAGTGTGCTGGTCGAGCGTCGGGTCCGATTGATCCGCGCCCGTGCCGGCCGCGACTGGCGGGTGCTTGACGCGCATGTGCCGAGCTACGAGAGCATGCTGTCGCGGGCTTTTGATCCGCAGGCCGCACCGGAATTGCTGGCACTGCGCGAACGTCTGCGCAACTGGCGCTTCTACGATCATTTCCGCACCGATCCGGAAGCGCCCGCGCGGCAGAGTCAGCTCGGTACGCGCACGCCGGCGCTGGCACATGACGGAAGAGACCTGGCGGCTGCGCTGCAGACCATTCGCGAAATCGGTGACGCGCGGGCGCTGCATGCGGCCATCGAAGACGCCTTCCCGGGTGCCGAGCTGGGCTTGCATGCAGAGCAAGGTCGCTTTCAGGTCAGCCTGAAGCAATCCGGATTGCTGCGAGCACTGGGTGCCGCCGAACTCTCCGACGGCACGTTGCGCTATCTGCTGTGGATCGCCGCGCTGTTGACGCCGCGGCCACCTCCGCTGATGGTGCTGAACGAACCCGAGACCAGTCTGCACCCGGATCTGCTGCCGGCACTGGGTCGGCTGATCGCCGATGCCGCCACCCGTACCCAGGTCTGGGTGATCTCCCATAGCCCCAGACTGATCGCCGCGCTGGAACGCAGCGCCGGCTGCGCCACCCTGACCCTGGACAAGGAACTCGGCGAAACCCGTGTGGCCGGACAGGATCTGCTGGAGGTGCCAGCCTGGCGCTGGCCGGAGCGCTAGCGTCTGTCAGGCAAGGGACGGGCGGGTCTCCGCTGGCGAGCACGCACCCATGGCCCCAAAACCCCCGGCGTCATTGCGAGCGTAGCGAAGCAATCCAGTTGTAGGTCACGTTGCTCGCGTAGCGAGCTACGTGACGAAACTCGATGTCACGTAGTCCGCTAACGCGGACAACATGACCTACGACGGCGAGTGACGTCCGCATGAGCACAGCGCCGGCTTCGTCCACCTGTAGGAGCGCCCTTGCGGCGCGACCGGGGGTGATGTCCCGCGGCGTCGCCGGTCGCGCCGTGAAGGCGCTCCTACGAGGAACGCCGTCTGTTGTAGGAGCGCCCTTGCGTCGCGACCACTGCTGCGGACGTGCGACTTGCCGGTCGCGACGCGAGGTCGCTCCTACAGGCACCTTGCGGTTCATGGTCCGTGGGCTGTTTCGGTCCGACACAGGTGGCTCTCCATGAACCCATGTCGTAACGTGTTGATTTCTGGTCGATGGTGTAGGTTGGGCTAAGCGCAGCGTGCCCAACACCAGCGTCCATTGTTGGGCACGCTGCGCTTTGCCCAACCTACAGTTCATGGCGCTTGGGCAGCTTTGGGCCGAAACAGGTGGCTCGCAATGACGCCGATTTCCGGGCCAGGTGTAGTCACGTCGATAGCAGCGACCAGCGCTGCTGTCAGGCGCTCAGATCTCACCGGTCTGCAAACGCCACAGCCTGGCGTATTGACCGTCGCGGGCCAATAGCTGGTCATGGCTGCCTGATTCGATGATGCGACCGTGATCGAGCACGTGGATGCAATCGGCGTGGCGCACGGTGGACAGCCGATGGGCCACCACCAGCACGCTGCGACCCTGGGCGGCACTGCGCAGCGAATGGGCGATGGCGGCTTCGGTTTCGTTGTCGATGGCGCTGGTGGCTTCGTCCAGCACCAGAATCAGGGGATCGCGATAGAGGGCGCGGGCCAGGGCGATGCGCTGGCGTTGTCCGCCCGATAGCTCCGATCCGGCTTCGCCGACCGCATATCCATAGCCACCGGGCATGGCGACAATGAAGTCATGCGCCTCGGCGGCGCGCGCCGCGGCTTCGATCCGCGCTGGATCGGGCTGGTCGTCGCCGTAGGCGATGTTGTCGGCCACCGTGCCGTCGGTGAGAAAGGGCTCCTGGGCGACGAAAGCGATGCGCTGGCGCAGCTGGCCCGGATCGATGCCGCGGATGTCGGTGCCATCCAGCCGGATGCTTCCGGCCCGCGGGTCCAGAAAGCGCAGCAGCAGCTTCAGCAGCGTGCTCTTGCCGCTGCCGGTGCTGCCGACCAGGGCCACGGTGGCGCCGGCAGGCACGGCAAAGCTGACGCCCGCCAGCGCCGGTCGCTCGCCATAGGCGAATTCGACGGCCTCGAACTGCAGTTCGCCGCGTGCCGGTGTCGGCAGCCCTCCGGTCGCGCGCACCGGCGCCGGCGTCGCCAGCAGGTCCAGCACGCGATTGACCGAGGCCATGGCGCGGTTGTAGAGATCGGTCATGTCGGCCAATCGGGTCATCGGCCACAGCAGCCGCTGGGTCAGGTAGACCAGCGCCGAATAGCTGCCCACCCCGAGTTGGCCCTGCAGCGTCAACCAGCCGCCGTAGAGCAGCGTGGCGACGAAACCGATCAGAATGGCCAGACGAATCACCGGCGTGATCGCGGCGGCGAAACGGATGGCCTCGGCATTGCTGGCGCGATAGCCATCCGAGGCGGCGCGCAGATGTCCGGCCTCGAAATCCTCTGCGGTATAGGCCTGGATGGTGGCCATGCCGCGCAGATTGTTGTCCAGCCGCGCCGACAGCGTGGCCGCCGCCTCGCGGGCGGCGGCATAGCGCGGACCCAGACGGGCCTGAAACCAGAAGGCGCCGATCACGATCAGCGGAATTGGCAGGATCGCCAGCACTGCCAGCGTTGGTGTCATCACGAAGAACACCGCGCCCACCAGCAAGGACGACACGAATACCTGGATCAGATCATTGGCGCCGGTGTTGACGAAGCGCTCGACCTGATTGATGTCCTCGTTCATCAGCGCCATCAGCCGACCGCTGCGGGCGCGGGCAATGGTGTCGGGTGGCAGCTGCTGTAGATGCTCGTAGGCCGCCTGCCGCAAGCCGTGCTGCAGATCCTGCGCCAGCCCGCGCCAGTTCACCGCGTACAGGTATTCGAACAGCGATTCCAGCGCCCAGATGACGATGGTCAGTGCCGTCAGCCACAGCAGCTGGGTCATCGGCTCGATGATGCCGAGGCGCGCCAGGAAGGATTCCTTCTGGTTGACGACCACATCGACAGCGACACCGATCAGGATCTCCGGCAGCACGTCGAAGAATTTGTTCAGCGTCGAATACAGGCTGGCCCGGAATGCCCGCGCACGGTGCGGTGCGGCGTAGACATAGAGGCGTTTGAGCGGGTGCTGCGCAGCGCTGGCGGTCATCGGTCGGAATCATCAGGGATTGCCGCGGACACTGCCTGCATGCGCTGCCAGCGACAAGATGTTGAAGAGCGGATTGAAGGGCGAAGCGCGGGCGCGGCAGCCACCGTATAGCTGGTGGAAACCCCGGGGGGCAGGTTTACTCCGGCGCCAGCTCGATCAGCACCTCATTGCGGCGGAACGGTGGCAGTACCCAGGGGGCATTGTAGCGGGCAGTCCACGGCATGCCCTGGGTACTGAGGCCCGCCGCGGTCAGCAGCTGCTTCAGGCTGGATTCGGCCCGTGCAAACTGGGCCGGCGTGCCGCGGCCGGAAAAGCGGATTGCCGCCACCCGTCGCGGTGCGACGCTGCGCAGCTCCACCCGCGGATCGGTAGGTCTGGGCAATGTGGCCAGCTGCGAATCGGCTGGCATGTAGAAGCTCATGCGCCAGCGACCCTCGCCGTGGGGTCCACTGCTGATTCGATCGGCTGCACTGGGGTAGGTCGCCAGTTCGGGCGCCATCGCCACCGGCGCGGTCATGGCAATCTTCTGCCGGTCCTGATTTCCGCCGAAGATGTAATTGGCCAGGCGTCTGAATCCGGCATTGCCTGCATCCCGGAAATCGCCCTCATCGACAATCGTCTCGGCGACGATGACGCTGTCGTAGCGGCGGACTTCAGCCTGGTCAGCGAGGGTCTGTTCTACCTGGTAGGGCACTTGTTCGGTGGCCATGGTGTTCTCCGCCGGCAAAGCCGAGAGGCTGAGCAGCAGCATGAGCGATCCCAGACGGGCATTCATCGTTCACTCCAGAAGGTCAGGCAAGATGTCGATCGCCGTTCTGAGTGCCGGCGCAGGCCAGGCTGGCCTGCCTGGTGCCGCGGAGGTGCAATCGACGAAAGCCTGAGTATCGATCTTCCGCTGTGCAGAAGCGGTCAGCGCCCGCCATCAGCGATGCGCTGGTCGGCGAAAAAATCCTTGGTGGAGATATCAAAATGGCGTGAAATCCGGCGTAGCATCGGCGCGCCTGCGGGCCCGTCGTGGGCGCGCCGATGACGCGTTCGAGGACTGCCGAGATGGCCTCTGGCAACAAACTGACGGTGTACATACTGATCGCGCTGGTGCTGGGCGCGATGACCGGTCTGGTGATCCATGGCACCGTCGCCGATCCGGGGGCGACCGTGCCCTGGTTCAGCATGGTCACGACGATCTTCCTGCGCCTGATCAAGATGATCATCGCGCCACTGGTGTTCGCGACGCTGGTGGTGGGCATTGCCAAGATGGGCGATGTCGGCACCGTTGGCCGTATCGGCATCAAGGCGCTGGTCTGGTTTGTCGGTGCCTCGCTGGTGTCCTTGCTGCTCGGATTGGTGCTGGTCAATCTGTTTCAGCCGGGCGTGAACATCGGCATCGAGTTGCCGGGCGCCGACGCGCAGACCGATATCGTTGCCACCGGCATGAGCCTGCAGGATTTCATCACCCATCTGGTGCCAAGCAGCATCGTCGATGGCATGGCGAAGAACGAGATTCTGCAGATCGTGGTGTTCTCGGTGTTCTTCGGCGTGGGGTGCGCCGGCGTCGGCGACAAGGCCAGGGTACTGGTGGATGCGCTGGAAGGCCTGTCCTATGTGATGCTGCGCATGACCATGCTGGTGATGTGGTTCGCACCCTTCGCCGTGTTCGCCGCGGTCTCGGCGGCGATTGCCAAGAGCGGCGTCGAAGTCTTCCTGGTCTACGGGCGCTTCATGGCCGAGTTCTACATCGGCATCCTGCTGCTCTGGGGCGTGTTGTTCCTGGCCGCCTGGAGTGTCATCGGCAAGCGCGCCGTCACCTTGTTCAAGGCGGTGCGCGAGCCCACGCTGCTGGCCTTTGCCACCGCCTCCAGTGAAGCGGCCTATCCGAAAACCCTGGCGATGCTGGAGAAATTCGGCTGCAGCAATCGGGTGGCGTCCTTCGTGTTACCGCTGGGCTATTCCTTCAATCTCGACGGCTCGATGATGTACTGCACTTTCGCCGTGCTGTTCATCGCCCAGGCCTATGGCATTGATCTCAGCGCCGGCCAGCAGCTGACCATGTTGCTGATCCTGATGGTCACCTCCAAGGGCATGGCCGGCGTGCCGCGGGCCTCGCTGGTGGTCATCGCAGCCACGCTGTCGCAGTTCAATATTCCCGAGGCCGGCTTGTTGCTGCTGCTGGCGGTCGATCACTTCCTGGACATGGCGCGCTCGGCCACCAACGTCATCGGCAACAGCGTGGCCACCGCCGTGGTCTCGCATTGGGATGGCCAGCTGCGCAGCGAGGCCGAGGTCAACGCCGAATTGCTGCATGCGGTGGGCGCGGACGAGGCGGCGTAGCGGAAGCAGCGGAGCAAGCTCCGCTCTACCAAAGCATCGATGTGCGAGGCTCTTGTAGTGCCGAGCTTGCTCGGCAGGGTGTGCGACGAGAGCGGCGGTGTACGAGGCTGTTGTAGTGCCGAGCTTGCTCGGCAGGGTGTGCTGTTGAAGAGATGCAGGCAGCGACAAGCCCAGCCAAAGCAGCGGAGCAAGCTCCGCTCTACCAAAGCATCGATGTGCGAGGCTCTTGTAGTGCCGAGCTTGCTCGGCAGGGTCTGCTAGCCTTTGCAGCCTCTGACGGCATCGGATGAAATCATGCGCGCATCCCGTTTGATCGCGGTTTTGACGCTTTACGGCACGGCGCTGATGGCCAATCCGGTCCCCGACGCGGCACTGAATGATCTGGACTGGCGTCTGCTCGGACCTTTCCGTGGCGGCTGGAGCACCGTCGCCGTCGGCGTGCCCGAGTCACCCGATACCTACTACTTCGGCGCCGCTGGCGGCGGGGTCTGGAAGACCACCGACAGTGGCAAGAACTGGCGTCCGATCTTCGACCAGCAGGCCGCTTCGGTCGGCGCTGTGGCCGTGGCACCCAGCGATCCGCGGGTGATCTATGTCGGCACCGGTCAGCCGCAGGCGCGCTACGACACCGCGGCCGGCGATGGCGTCTACGGCAGTCGCGATGGCGGTCAAAGCTGGAGCCACCTCGGCCTGACGCTGACCCGTCACATCGGCGCCATTTCGGTCGATCCGGCCGACGCCAACACGGTGCTGGTGGCGGCCCTGGGTCCGTTGTACGCGCAGAGCCCCGATCGCGGCGTTTATCGCAGCAGCGATGGCGGCCAGTCGTGGACGCGCACGCTGGCCATCGACGATGCCACCGGCGCGGTCGATCTGGCGCGCGATCCGCCCCACCCGCAGCGCATCTATGCGGCCGCCTGGGAATCGCGCAATTACCCGTGGATGAGCTATTTCACGCCGATGGTCGGCAAGGGCAGCGGGATCTATCGATCCGAGGATGGCGGTCTGAGCTGGACGCGACTGCAGGGCGAAGGCTGGCCCGAGGACGCTGTCGGACGCATCGGTCTGGCGGTGGCGGCACACGGGGTATCCACCCGCATCTATGCCGTGGTCGATTCGGAAGCATCGGGCGGCCTCTATCGCTCCGACGACGACGGTGCCCACTGGCAGCGGGTACAGGCCAATCCGGAGCTGGGTTCGAGCTACTTCGGCCGGGTGACCGTCGATCCCGATGACGCCGACACGGTCTACATCATGGATCGCTCGATCCGGGTTTCGCACGATGCCGGCCTGACGCTCAGCTGGCTGCGCGGCTCGCCCGGCGGCGACGACTATCACGACCTGTGGATCAATCCGCTGCAGCCGCAGCACCTGATTGCCGCCAGCGATCAGGGCACCGTGGTCAGCAGCAATGGTGGCGACAGCTGGAGCGACTGGTACAACCAGCCCACCGGCCAGTTCTACTGCCTGCACGTGGACCAGCGCTTTCCGTATTGGCTCTATGCCGGACAGCAGGACAATGGTTCGGTCGCCATCACCAGCCGCTCCGACTACGGCGCCATCAGTTTCCGGGACTGGCATCCGGTGGGCGCCGACGAGCGCGATTGTGATGTGCCCGATCCGGACGACGCCAACATCGTCTACGGCAGTGGCCTGGGCGGTCGGGTAGGGCGCTTCGATGCGCGCACCGGCGATGTGCAGAACATCAGCCCTTCGCTGATCAACAGCTACGGCCGCGATCCGCGCACGGTCGAACATCGCTGGGCCTGGATGACGCCGCTGACCATCAGTCCGCTGGCGCCGCATTCGCTCTTTCTCGGTGCCCAGATCCTGTGGCGCAGCGATGACCGCGGCCAGAACTGGCGCGTGATCAGTGGCGATCTCACCGGCAAGACCCGTGAGGCCGCCGAGTGCGCCGGCGAGGTGGCACAGTCAGACGCGCGTGCCTGCGGCTTTGGCGTGATCTACACCATCGCCCCGTCGCCGCACGACGCCGAGGAAGTCTGGGTGGGCACCGACAGTGGTCTGCTGCAGCGCACGCGTGATGGCGGCCAGAGCTGGGAGAACCTGACACCGCCGACCTTGCCCGAATGGGGCATCGTCAGCCGCATCGAGCTGTCGGCACTGGACCGGAACACGGTTTATCTGGCGGTGGATCGCCATCGTCTGAACCAGTTCGCGCCGATGATCTTCCGCTCCCATGACGGCGGTCAGAGCTGGACCGAGATCAGCGCCGGCCTGCCGCCGGGCGAGTTCAGCAGCGTTGTTCGCGCCGATCCGGTGCAGGCCGGATTGCTGTTCGTCGGCACCGATCGCGGGGTCTACACCTCCGTCGACGATGGCGCGCACTGGCAGCCCCTGAGCCGTCAGCTGCCGGTGGCCTGGGTGCGTGACATGCGCGTGGTTGGCGATGATCTGGCCATCGCCACGCAGGGGCGCGGACTGTGGATCCTGGACAACATCAGTCGCTTGCGCGCGCTGGCGCAGCAGCCGGTTTTCAGCGCGCCACGGCTGTTCCCGCCGGCAGCCGCCATCCGTCTGCGCCAGAACCAGAACAAGGACACGCCGCTGGCGGCGGAGATACCGCTCGGGCGCAATCCGCCCACCGGCGCGCTGATCGAGTACTACCTGCCCAAGCCCGCCAGCACGGTCGAGCTGCGCATCCTGGCGGCCGACGGCAGCGTGATTCGCCAGTTCAGCAGCGCCGATGAGCCCGAGGACCTGCCGTCGGAGCAGTATTTCTCCGATCTCTATCGGCGCCCACGCGCCGGTCTGCCCCTGAGTGCTGGCGCCCATCGTTGGGTCTGGAATCTGCGCCACCCGCGACCGCTGGCGCTGAACTACGACTTCACCATCGCCGCCGTGGCCGGCATTGAAACCGAACGTTTGCCGCAGGGACCGCTGGCCTTGCCCGGCCCATACACGGTGGAACTGATCGTCGATGGCCGCAAGCAGAGCGCCCCGCTGTCGGTGCGGCTCGACCCGCGCCTGAGCCTGAGCGAATCCGAGCTGGGCCAGATCCTGGCCTTCAATCAGCAGATCGGGCGGACCCTGGCGAGCGCGGTCGACAGGATCCGCAAGCTCAGTGCCGATCTGGATTTGCTGACGAAGGCGCCGGCGAAGGCCGACACCGAGGTGCGTACTGCGGCGATCAAGGCCGAACTCGACGGGCAGTCCGGGAAAACTGGTCTGAAGGCCTGGGCCGGCATTCTCGCCGGCCTGGCCACGGACGCCGAGAGTGCGGAGCGCGTGCCCACCACCGCGCAACAGGCCCTGCTGAGCGCCGCGATCAAGGCCCTGGAGACCAGGCCCGCAGCGGGCTGAGCGATGCGCGCAGCGGAGGTGCCAGTCCGGAACCTTCTCCCCGCGGCCGGGGAGAAGGTGAAGACCGCGAGGCTGAGCGTGGACAAGTCGACCACCCGTAGCGGCGTCAGTCGCTCAGGCGCGAGATCGGTGTCGCTTGCCGAATCCAGCGGGTGGAGTCTGTCGCCCGCATCAAGGCCTGAATGTCGATGCTGCTGGGCGCGGCCGAATCAGACAGATGCAACTGCAGCGTTCCAGCGGCAAAGGACTGCAGCGGCGTGGTCGGGCAACCCGGACATGGCCCGCTGAAGCCGGTCAGTTCGATGGCCGGAAGTAGACCGGCTGCAGCGGCCTGGGTGCTGCCGATCAGCCAGCGTCCCTGACCGTCATGGTCGTAGGCGTAGAGCACGGTGGCCGCGAGCACGGTGCCCGGATTGGCGCCGGTAGCCAACGACAGTCCCCAGCCGGCGTCGTCCGGACTGAACCAGAGGCCGGTGTAATCCGGCTGCGCTGGTCCCTGGGCATAACGGATCGGCTCCACACACCAGCTGACCTGGCGCTGCTCGATCACCAGATCCAGCACCGCCAGCTCGATCGCGTCGCTGCGGTCGGTGCCGTCGCGACAGCTCGGGTGGGCCGCGGCGTGGTCGAAGCGCAGCGCCAGCAGCGTGGCGCTGGCCGGCAAGGATCGCTGCATGGGCGTGCGCGTGGGCGCGTAGTCGTATCGGCGCAGTTCCGGCGCCAGCGCCTGGCCCAGCATCGCGGCGGTACCCAGGTACCACACCGGGGCGCCATCGCTGCCGTAGGTGTACAGAATCAGCGCATATTGATCGCCGACCCGCTGCAGATCGAAACCATGTCCGGGGCGGGCGCGGTCCCACCACAAACCGCGTGTGGGTGCGGCGGTGGTCATATGTTTGGGCCCCAGGCCTTCGGCGATCACTTCGGGTAGTTGACCGCTGCCGTCGGTGGTGCCCGATAGCCGAAAGCCGTTGGCCAGATTGCCGTCGTGGCAGTCGAGACCGCGTTTGACGCAGGAATCGAGCACGGTCTGCAGCACCTCATGATGCCAGCCGTTCATCCAGTCGCCGTGCAGCGACAGGCCGCCGGCCTCGGTGGCCGTCACCGTGTACATATCCGACGCCAGCCGCCAGCCACGCGAGCTGCGGGTCAGGGGATCGGCATTCTCGGGGCGCACGCCAAAGGCGTAGTGATAACTCACGCGCAGGATCGGCACCGGATGGGAAGCGGGGCAAACCGTGCTTTGGCCGACGCTGACCGGATAGGCCAGGTGGCTCTTGTGGTCGGCGCTGTCGAGATCGACGCCGTTCCAGCAGCTCGGGAAGAAGATGTCGAAGCGCAGCCGGTCCGGCGCCACGCACTCGGGGATGGTCGCGGACCAGCGCGGATTGCCGGCGTCACTGGAGTTCCAGGACTGGCAGTGCCAGCGCACGATGCTGCTCGATTGCGGCGTGGCGCCCGGCATCACCCGCATGTCACCGGCAATCATGCGCAGGCCGGTCGGGATGGGCTGGATCGCGCTGAGGTCGTCGATGCCGGCGGAGTAGTAGAAGACCTCGTGCGCCTCCTCGTCATTGCCGACCACCGCCGGAACCACGCTCCAGGCCGGCTGGCCACGCTCATCCAGCGCGCGGACGCCATTGCTGTACAGCGGCGCCAGCAGGGTCGGCACCCAATAGACGCTGCGGTTCACGCGGTTGCCCTGGCAGCTGGAGACGTGGCCATCGTGGACGTCCTCGGCGGCGTACAGCGACTCGATCGTGGTGGCGTAGTTGATGCCCAGAAAGCCGTAGAAACTGTGCTGATGGGCGGCATAGGCCTGGCCCGGAAACACGATCGGATCGTCGTAGGCACTGTGGGCAAAGGCGCAGTTGATGCGGAAGATGCCGCGCCAGCTGTTGGGCGCTGCAGCGGCGGGTTGTTGCGTGGTGGGAATCAGATCACTGTTGGCGCCGGCATACACGCTGGTGACGGTCCAGCTGTGGGTGATGGCCGGTCCGCGCTGACCGTCGAGGGTGTAGGCGCGCACGGCGAAACGGTGGCTGCCCCGCGCCAGCGCCAGCAGCGTATGCGGGCTGCTGCAACTGGCGAACGCGGCATCGTCGAGCGCGCACTCGTAGCCCTGCACAGCGCCAGCGCTGAACTCGAAACGGGCGTAGTCGTCGCTGCTGGTGTTGGCCGGCGCATGCACGAGCACCGTAACCGGCGCCGATTGCGCCTGGGCCAGGCTGGCGCTCAGGAGCAGCAGGCACGCAGGCAGTGTCCAAAGGCTTTTCATTGCGCTGCTCCCGGCTTCTGGGGGCGCTGCGGCCGATCCGGTCGTGGATGCGCCTGCCGCCAGGCCTGCAGGCGCTCGAACTGCGCCGGTGACAGCAGTGTGGCCAGTTCGCGATCCAGCGATTCGCGTCGGGCCATGCGCTCGGCGCGAGTCGATTGTCTGCGGGCTTCACGGTCGGCGCGGGCCTGCTCGAACAATGAGCGCACCGGTCCCTGCTGCTCCGGCGTCAATTCCAGCGCCTGTACCAGCTCGTCGAGGGCCGGTCGCGGGGCCGCTGGTGCAGCCCAGCTCATGGAGCTTGCGAGCAGCAGCGCGGCGAAGGTATGCAGCCTGTATGCGGAGTTGATCATGGTGATGTCCCTGCTTGCGCCGGCGATCTCCGGCAAGCAGACGATCGGCAATTTCTGTGCTTCGAATTCGAGCACGCGGTGAGGAAATTGTGGAGTTTGCTGACGCCGCCTGTTGCACAGAGGGACAAGTGGTTACTGTCACTGCAGGCGAGAACCAACCCGGATCCCCATCGATGCGACTGCGAGTATGGCAACGTCTGTTCCTGGTGCTGACGGCGCTGGTGCTCGGCAGCCAGCTGCTGACCCTGTGGGCGCAGCAGCGCGTGTTCGGCCATGGGCTGCTCGATTACGTCAATGGTCTGGACCGGAGCCGGGCCGAGGCCGTGGTCGAGCAGCTCTCGGCTCTGTACCTGCGCGAGGGCGGCTTCGAATCGCTCGCAAGCACCCAGGGACGCTTTCGGCGTCTGGTACTGCGCGCCGCAGCGGGTAGTGGGGCGGAAGGCGAGGCCCCGGTCGAAGCGCCGGCGCGACAACGCGAAGGCCGCGGACCGCCGCGTGCCCAGCGTTCTCCAGGCGCCGGGCAAACCCGACCGCCACCGCCCAAGTCTGGCGCCATTGATTTCTTTGCCCGGCTCAAACTGCAGGATGTGCAGGGCCGGGACATCGCCGGAAATCTGCGCCTTTCAGACGGACAGGCCATCGCCATCGAAGCCGATGGTGCCGTGGTCGGACAGCTGGTGCTGGCCGCATTGCCGCAGCTCAACGACGCCGCCGATCTGGCCTTTGCCCAGCAGCAGACCCAGGCCATGACGCTGACGGCCATCGGCGTTCTGGCGCTGGCCCTGCCGCTGTCGCTGCTGCTGGCGCGGCAGTTCACGCGTCCGCTGCGATCGGTGGTCAGGGCCGCACATGCGTTGGCTGCCGGCAATGACGCGCCGCCGGTCGAGGTGCGCGGGCGCGACGAGCTGGCCGAGCTTGCGCAGGACTTCAACCGGCTGTCTGAACTCCACGCGCGTAACCGCCATCTGCGGCAGCAGTGGATGGCCGATGTCTCGCATGAGCTGCGCACGCCGCTGACGGTCATCCGTGGCGAACTTGAAGCATTGACCTGCGGCGTGCGCGTGCCAGATGCGGATGCGCTGCGCTCGCTGAGCGCCGAGGCGGAGCAGCTGTCCGCATTGATCGATGATCTGTTCCAGCTCAGCCTGGCCGATCTCGGCGCGCTGGAATATCGCTTCGAGATTGTCGACCTGCGTGAACTGCTGGGCGATGCCGTGGCCGCGCACCAGCGTGCCTGCGCTGAAGCCGGGCTTGCGCTGTCCTTGGATCCGGGCTCGGAACCGCTGCCGGTGCGCGCCGATCCCCGGCGCTTGCGCCAGCTCTGCGACAACCTGCTGGTCAATGCCCGCCGCTACAGCGATCGCGGCGGCCGCGTCGAAGTGCACAGCGGTCGCGAGGGCCGCTGGGCCAGGCTGCGTATCGACGACACGCCGCCGGGCGTGGACCCGCAGCAGCTCGAACAGCTGTTCGAGCGCTTCTTCCGGGTCGAGCGTTCGCGCAGCCGCGCCGGTGGTGGCGCCGGGCTGGGACTGGCCATCTGCAAAGCCATCGCCGAAGCCCACGGCGCGCGCATCGAAGCCTCCGCCTCGCCGCTGGGCGGATTGCGGGTTGATCTGACCATTCCGCTGGAAACAGCCTGATGAACAGTGCACACATCCTGATCGTCGAAGACGAAGCCAAGATCGCCTCGCTGTTGCGCGATTTTCTGAGTAGCGAGGGTCATCGCATCAGTGTGCTCGGCGAAGGTACCGAGGTCATTGCCTGGATTCGCGCGCAGAATCCCGATCTGGTGCTGCTCGACCTGATGCTGCCGGGGCGCGATGGCCTGTCGATCTGCCGCGAACTGCGGAGCTTTTCCACGGTGCCGGTGATCATGCTCACCGCCCGCGTCGAGGAGATCGACCGCCTGCTGGGGCTGGATCTGGGCGCCGACGACTACATCTGCAAGCCCTTCAGCCTGCGCGAGGTGGTTGCCCGCGTCCGCGGCCTGCTGCGCCGGGCGTCACCGGGATCGACCAGCGAGTTCATGCTCGATCCCGTGCGCTTCGAGGCCCGTTTCCGCGGCCAGCAGCTGGCCCTGACCGTCGCCGAATTCCGCCTGTTGAACGCGCTGGTATCGCAGCCGGGCCGGGTCTATGGCCGAGCCCAACTGCTGGATCTGCTGTACCTCGATCACCGCGTGGTCACCGATCGTTCGGTGGATACCCACGTGAAGAATCTGCGCCGCAAGCTGCAGGAAGTCGCACCGGAAGCCGACCCGATACAGACCGTTTATGGCGCCGGCTACAAGTACGCGGTCCAGGTGCCGGGTAGCAGCGATCGCGGCTGAAGCCGCTCCCACAGTTGTGGTGTGTCCGCGGCTCTCAGGCCAGCGTACTCCGCCGCCCTGTGGGAGCGGACTCTGTCCGCGATCGGGGTGTCTGCGAGCAGCGCAGCTGTCAGTTCGACCCTTCGCGTCAACGTGACTTAGCTCCTGCCGGGAAAAGAGGGGCAGGGGGCAAGGGGCAGGGGACCACCCCGCCGCACGGTCAGATCGTGTAGCGAGCTTGGGCCCCTGCCACTCGCCTCCTGTTTGTTGCGCGAAAAAGCGCACCGCCAGGGGCGACCGAGTCTCGGTCGACCCTGCGCGCAGAGACCGACGAACTCCGCACGCGGCTCGATCGTATCGAGCCGTTGCTGGGGGCGAAGGACTGATCAAGACGTTGCGCCATAGCTCCAGTCTTGTCGCGTTTTGCGGTCGGCTCCGTAGATGTAGATATGTCCTCAAGAGCGACGCCAGACATGCGCCTTCATCTCACACCCTTGATCCTGCTGTTGGGTCTCGCCGCGCCAGCGGCGGCCGAGTCGAATGGCGATTCGTTTCGCGCCACCGCGACCATTGAAAAGCGCCAGGTCAGCGAGGACGGCCGTTACGCCGTGGTGGGCCAGGCCCTGCGCAAGCAGGAAACGGGCTCTGCCGACGGGCGCTATGTACTCAAGACCACCGCCGCGACCTGCAACCCCGGCGCCGACAGCCTGTTCCGCAACGGCTTTGAAAACCCCTGATTTCCTGGAGATTCCCATGCGCCTGACTCTGCTTACGCTCGCCATCGCCGGCCTGCTCGTCACCTTGCCCGCTAGCGCCGACACGCTGACCTACAGCGGCTATCTCGAATCCGGCAATGCACCCGCCAATGGTCACTTTGACCTGCGTCTGGTCACGCATGGCGACGCCAAGTTCGGCGCGCCGCTGGCGGCGCCGATCGAGTTCCCTGCGGTCGCGGTGACCGACGGCGCCTTCCGCGTCGAGTTCGAGATGCCGGCTGGCCGCGATGAGGCCTGGGTGGAACTGGCGGTGCGCGCCGCAGGCGAATCCGTCTGGAGCACGATCCCGGGGCGTACCAAGGCAAGTTCCGCACCCAGCGCGATCGGCCAGTGCTGGAGCAGCACCGGCGATGACGGCAGCAACCCGGCATTGAACTTTCTGGGCACCACCGATGCACAGCCGCTGGTGCTGCGCACGCGCAATGTGCAGAGCCTGCGGTTGGAGCCGAGCTCGATTTTGTTCAACGGCGCACCCATTACGGCGAACGTCATCGCGGGGTCGAGCGCGAACAGCGTTACCGCAGGCGTACGTGGCGCCACGATTGCGGGAGGTGGCTTGCCCAGCGGCAACAGCGATCCTGACTTTGACGATGAAGCACCCAATCGCGTGACCGATGCCTACGGCACGGTCGGTGGTGGTTATGGCAACCGGGCCGGAGATAACGCGGGATCTGCAACGGATGCAGGCCATGCCACGGTTGCCGGCGGCACCAGGAACATCGCGACGGGGCTTGGCAGTGCCATCGCAGGAGGCTCAACGAACACGGCGAGTGCAGTCGGCAGCAGCGTGGGCGGTGGCGGCGGGAACCTTGCAAGCGGTAATTACGGGGTTGTCGCAGGGGGCGCCCTGAATTCAGCCACCGGCGCCGGGAGCACGGTCAGCGGCGGCATTTCCAACTGTGCCGGTGGTGTCGGCTCGTGGGCGGGTGGCAACCGAGCCAAGGTGCGGCCTGGCAGCGAATCAGGCTTAGGCGGCAATGCCTGTGCAGTTGAGCTATCGCCGGACGCACTGGGCGATCACGGTACGTTTGTCTGGTCCGACAGTGGATTCGGCGGCGGCGGCAGCCCATTTGTTTCCACCGGCCCCAACCAATTCCTCGTCCGCGCCCAGGGCGGCATGGCGATCAACACCAACACCCCGACTGCCGGTGCCGCGCTCACGGTGAACGGCAATGTCGCTGTTGCCACCACCGGCTCGCTCAGCTTCGGCTCGCAAACCCGGCAGATGCTCAACCTCTGGGGCCCGGCCGGCTACGGCATTGGCGTGCAGAGCGATCGTCTCTACTTCCGCAGCTTCAGCGGCTTCAGCTGGTTCCAGGGCGGCGCGCACAACGATGCGGCCGACAACGCCGGCACCGGCGGCACGCTGCGCATGCGCCTGTCCAATACCGGCCAGCTGCAAACCACCACCGGCACCATCAGCACGCTGTCCGACGCGCGTTTGAAGGATCAGATCGCGGACTACTCCGGCGCACTGGATCGCATCAACGCGCTGCGCCCCGTGAGCTATCACTACCGCAACGCCGGCAAGGCCGCCTTCCAACCCGAGGGCACGCATTTGGGATTCATCGCCCAGGAAATGCAGCAGGTCTTTCCGCAGTGGGTCAGCGAGGGCGACGACGGCCACTTGATGCTGTCGATGCGCGGCTTCGAGGCCGTCGCCGTCAGGGCGATGCAGGAGCTGAGTGCGGAGAACGACGCGATGCGGGCCGAGAACGCCGCGCTCCGCGCGCGGCTGGATCGCATCGAGCAGTTGTTGGGAGCGAAGGACTGAATTCAGCGATTGCCCACAGCGCCAGTTTTGTCGCGATTGGCGCTCGGAGTCGTAACTGACAATAAGCCCCCAAGGAACGAGCCACCTCATGAGACCAACAACGATCCCTCTTGCCGCGATGCCGAGCCTTGCCTTGCCACTTGCGACTGAATCGAATGCCGTCAAGCGACGCGGATTGCTCAGCCTTGGCGTCGCAGCATTGATCGCCAGCGCCAGGTGCGCGGCGGAACCGATAGACCTGGATGTCGGGTTTGGCTTGAACGGCACAGTCTACGCACCGAACGATGCCCCGGGCTCGAACAACCGGGACCGCACGGTCGCGGTCTTCCCGATCAGTTTTGACGACTACATCGTCGTCGCCGAAACCGCGAACGCATCCGGTGGCGTGAGCCCCACGTTCGTCCGTGTGACACCGACCGGTGTCCAATCGCGCAATACCGTCAACCTCAATGTCGTGGGTGTCACCGCTGCTTGCCGGGATCCGGCCAGTGGTGGATTCGTGCTTGGCATGCGCACGACTTCGTCCCAGGGCAACGCCATCGAATTCCGCAAATACAGCGCTGTGGGCACCCAGGACATGGCGTTCGGCGCGAGCGACGGTCGTTTTGCCTACGGCTCTGGTCTCTTTGAACGGGCGGCCGAAATGACCTGCCACGACGGTAGATTCTCGGCTGCGATGTGGCTCGGAACTACTGACGGCGACTGGACCGGATATCGAATCGTGCAGGGTCCGCTGTCCGGTGGCTCCTTGGGAAACGGCAGACTGATGCTCCCTTCCAATACGCGCACGACCCGAACCTTGGGCAGCGGTGGCAGGGACGACGGTAAAGTGGTTTTCGTCAACGAACTCGATCAGGAAAACCAGCCCCTGTCCGTAGAGGTGCTGCAATTTGCGACCACGCAATTGAACCCGCAGCCGAGCATTGCCACCATCGCGATCGGCCAACACTGCGCGCTGGGCAGTACAAGTACCGTCGACAAGGCCCACGTCGATGGTTTGGGGCGAGTGCATGTTGCAGGCTCATCAACGATCGGCGCCACCCTCATTTCCAGCGGCAGGAAATTCAACTGGCTGATGCAGTTCAACCTAACGGACTCTGGCACGATTGTTGCGGTTCGCTGTGGCACCCGCACGTTTGCGACGTTCAGCTTCGGTGCGATTCCGCCTGTGACGACAAACACCGCAGAAGCCTTCGAATTAACGGGCCAGTCCATCTACTTGCTCACCACGCTGGCGACCGGCAACCTGACCCCCGACACGTCGACTCCGCAGCTTCTGCGCTTCCGGACCGCCGATTTGGTTTCTGACCTTTCCTATCTGCCAACCCTCATCACCGCCCCCGGCAACACGACACCGATGCATCGCGGCCGCAGCTTGTTATTTGATACGCGCCCCGCAGATTCAAGGCTGCTGATCGCCGGCAACCGAGAATTTCAGGGCACCGACGAGGATCCGTTCGTGGTGCGCATGATCACTGCGCCGCTGTTTGCGAACGGCTTCGAATAAGCGCGTCCAGACGCGGACGTCAGTGGCGCATCAACTGTGCGGCCTGTGCTGAACTCAAACGTTGAGCAGGAAGGCCCGCGCCGTGCGCCACTGCCGTTGCACCGTGCGCAGCGATACTCCCTGCAAGGCCGCGACCTCGTCGAGGTCGAGGCCGGAGAACACGCGCAGCGCGACCAGTTCGGCGAGTTCCGGGTCGTCGCGTTCGAGCGTGCGCATCGCCGCATCCCAGTCGACCAGTTCGGTCCAGTCCTGCGGCGCGACCGGCTCTCCGCCGATTTCCGGCATGCCATCGACGTACAGGCGGATACGTTCCAGCTCGGCTGCACGCGAACGCTGGCGGTCGATCCAGATCTGCTTCATCGCCGCGGCGGCGATGCGAAAGAAATGCACGCGATCTTCGGCCTGAACCACGCTGCCGGCCAGCTTGAGCCAGGTTTCATTGACCAGCATGGTCGGCGACAGCGTGGCGCGCGAGTCGGCAGCGAGTCGCCGAGCGGCCAGACCGCGCAACTCCAGTTGGATGGCCCCGAACGCGGCATCGAAGGCAACCCGGTCACCTTCGGCGGCGCGGTGGATGAGTTGAGTGATCTGAGTCATCGGATGGGGGCGCTGGAACCTCGGTTGAACGCACTTCGACTAGTGTGGTGTCCCAAAAGTAATTCCACTAATTTCCGATGGATGTGGTCGCGAGGCAAGGCGCGAGAAGGAAGCTGTAGCAGCGCTACAGCGACGCCGCGCAACGCAGCATCGGGGCCACAGACGCGGAGATTAGTGAAGGACTGCTGGGACACCACACTAGCTTAGCAGGCTGTCGAAACGAGCCTGTAGAGGTGACCAGGAGGCAGCGCAACATCACAGGTTTAGGCAACGCCCGGCGGCTTGCTGAATCCCTGAGCGCGCGGCTAGTCTTCGGCGATGCACAACCCGCTGCGCGAGCGCTGGCCCGAGGTGAAGGCGCTGTTCGAAGCAGCGTCGATGCAGCCCCGCGCCGAGCGTTCGGCATGGTTGGCGACTCAGCCAGCCGACGCCGCGTTGCGCGCCGCGGTGGTCGCGATGCTGGCCGACGCCGACTCCGATACCGTCGGCGCCGAAGCACGCGATTTGGAACCAGAGTCTGCCGAGGGTCAGTACATCGGGCGCTACCGGATCCTGCGCACCTTGGGCCGCGGTGGCATGGGTGTGGTCTATCTCGCCGAACAGGCAAATCCGCAGCGCCTGAATGCTGGCCCGGTTGTCACACCCGGGGATCGCGCACATCGTCGAAGTCGATGCGGATGCCGACGAACGTCCCTTCCTGGTGATGGAGTACGTCGACGGCATTGATCTCACCGATCATTGCGCCAGACTTTCGCGCGATCAGCGATTGGCATTGCTGGCGCAGGTCGCCGATGCCGTCGAGCACGCGCACGCCCGGGGTGTGGTGCATCGCGATCTCAAACCGTCGAATATTCTGATCGACGCCGAGGGCCATCCCAAAGTGCTCGACTTCGGCATCGGGCAAATCATGGGGGAGGGGCACACCCTGACCGAGACCGGGATGCTGCTCGGCACGCCGGCCTACATGAGCCCGGAACAAGCCATTGGCAGCTCACGGCCGGATGCGCGCAGCGATGTCTACGCGCTCGGCGTGATGGCCTACGAGTTGATGACCGACCGCTTGCCGCTGCCGGTCGCTGGACTGACTCCGCTGGAGGCGCTGCGACAGGTAGGCGAGGTCACGCCGCCGCCGATGTCGCGACTCGATCGGACTTTGCGCGGCGATCTGGAGGTGATCGTCGAGACCGCGCTGGCAAAGATTCCTCAGCAGCGTTACGCCAGTGCCGGGTTGTTCGCCGACGATCTGCGGCGCTATCTGGCAGCCGAGCCGATCCGCGCGCGGCGACCGCCGTGGTGGCGCCGCGCGGTGTTGTTGGCGCGGCGCAAACCGGCACTGGTGGCGGCGCTCGCCATGGCGCTGGGTGGCTTGCTGATCGGCAGCGGGCTGGCTCTGGCATTTGCAATCGGCGCCGCGCGCGATCGCGACCGCGCCGAGGCTGCGCTGGCGCAGGCTCGCGGCACCCAGGAGGCACTGGCCCGGGTGTTTGCGGCCGGCAATCCGGTGATTGCGGGCAAACCGGAGGTTGCGTTCCGGGAGGTGCTGAGCGCCGCGCCATCGCAGCTGGCCGGCATGCCGCCGCAGATCCGCTTGCCGGTGCAGTACACGGTGGCGCTGGCGCAGACGCAGATTGGCGACGATCAGGCGGCGATCGCCGGCTTCGCGGCGGCAGCGGAGATTGCCGCCGAACTTGGGCTTGGGCGGGCACGCGCACAGGCCGAGCTGCGCCGCCTCATGGTCGCGTTCGATCATGTGGATATCGCCGAGTCGGCGCGTGCGGTCGAAGCGCTGCTGGCTGACCCGCACGTGCTCGCCGATCCGCTGCTGCACGCCGGGTCGCTGATCAACGCTTCGGGGATCGCGCTGGCCCAGTTCCGCGATCAAACCGCTGCCGCGCGGCTCGCCGCCGCGCTTGCGCTGTGGCCGCGGGTGACCGCGATGACGCCGGCGATCGACGACGCCACGCTGGATGCCGAAGTCGAGATCGGCCTGCTTCAGTTGCAACTCATTGCGATGGCGACGGGTGGCGCTGGCCCGGATGCACCGCGCCGTCTGGCGGCAGAGGCCAGCGAGGCCTACGCGCGGCTGTCCCTGCGCCTGCCCGCCGATCACCCGGTTCTGGCGGCGCTGCGCGTTGTTGCGCAAAACCTGGCCGATGCCCTTGCTGGCCGCTCGGAGTGGCGGACCAGGCTGCACGCGACGATCGACGCGCAGATCCCGCGGCTTGGATACGCGCATCCCACCATCGCAGCGCAGATCACGACGGGTCTGCAACTGGCGGGCTTGCAGGGGTTGATCGATCCGCCGCTGCAGCAGCAACTGGTCGAGGTGGCGCGGGCAATGCCACCCGGCAGCCGGCGAAGGCTGCGGCTGATGTTGCAGGCGGCGGCGGAGAGTGGCTTCCCCGCGCGTGTCGGCGTCACTGCTGATGAGATCGCTGCAGCCCGAGCGACCATCTGTGAGGCCGCACGCGGGATCGACCAGGACTGTATCTGGGCCGAAGTCGGCATCGCACAACTGGAGTTCAACGAGGGGCGCGCCGCGGCCGCGCACGCGCGGCTCGACGCGCTGTACCAACGTCGCTCTGAACTTCCGGCGCCGCTGGCGCTGCGCGTTTACATGATCGCGGCGTCACTGAACCAGTGGGACGGCCGCTACGATCAGGCGGTTGCGGCTGCTGAGGCCGCGCTCGCTGCGGCACTGGCGGACACCGACCTCACTGACGAAAGCCGCGACAGGACGTTGTTGGCGTTGAGCTGGAGTTTCCGGCCCCAACGCTGTGACCGCGTGATCGAGGTGATCGGGCCGATCGAGTCAAGACTCACGTCCAATCCCGGCGTTTCTGGCGACGTGCTGGCGCGCCTGCTGTCGACCTGCGAGGTGCGCGCCGGGCGCGATGTGGACAGCGCGCTCGCCCGCCTCGCGCCTTGGTGGCAGCGCCTGCAGGACCCGGCAGTCGACCCGATGATTCGATTGGACGTGATTTCGGCCCACCTCGAGATTTTCGACGTGCTCGGGCGCGACGCCGATTTCGCGCAATGGGCGCGTGAGCTTGCCGCGCTGGAAGCGGCCGGTCTCGATCTCGACAAGTTGGCCACGCGGATGCCCTGGATCGCGCGGGCACGAGCGATGACGCGTGGCGTGGGCGCGCCATCGCACTGAAGCTTCCTCGCGCGGTCGAGGCCTGCAGCATCCGCGACCATGCGGGTGCCCGGCACAGCAGTCGCGGCTGAAGCCGCTCCCACAGTTGTGGTGTGTCCGGGACTCTCAGGCCAGCGTACTCCGCCGCCCTGTGGGAGCGGACTCTGTCCGCGATCCGGGTGCCTGCGAGCTGCGCAGCTGTCACGTAGACCCTTCGGGTCAACGTGACCTACCTCCACGGTTTGATGCGCGAACAAGCGCACCGCCAGGGGCGACCGGGACTCCCACCATTCTCGCGCACTCGGACCCTTGGGCCCGTGCTTGCATCATCGATCGCTAGCTGTGCATACTGTGCATACCAAATAGACACAGATGATCGTGGACGCAAAACTCTTTCTCTCCGCCAGCAGTGGCGCGCCCATGTACCAGCAGGTGATCGACCAGATCACCATGAAGGTCATGGCCGGCGACTGGCCGGCGGGGACCGCACTGCCATCGATACGTGAACTGGCCAGCCAGAGTCAGGTCAGCGTGATCACGGTCAAGCGGGCCTACCAGGAACTGGAGCGATCTGGGGTCATCGTGACGCGCCAGGGCAAAGGTTCATTTGTCGCCGACTCTCCGGACATGCAGCGGGCCCTGTTGCACGCCGAATTTGCCGAACACCTGCGCGCCCTGCTGCTGACGGCAGCGAAGCTGGGTCTGGGCATCGAAGACATCAAACAACTGCTCGACGAGTCCGCAACCGTCGATACCAACGCAACATCTGAGGAAACGCCATGAGCAACGCCTTCTCGGTCTCCGGCATCAGCAAGCGCTATCCGCATTTCGCGCTGGAGGACATTGATCTCAGCCTGCCTGAGGGCCAGATCATGGGTCTGGTGGGCGTCAATGGAGCCGGCAAGACCACCTTGCTGCGGATTCTGACCGGGCTGGCCCAGCCCGATCGTGGGCAGGTCGAAGTGCTGGGCTATGCCATGCCCGCGCAACAGGTGGCGGCCAAGCGCGAGATCGGCTTTGCCTCCGAGGACATGCGCCTGTACAAGGGCCGCAGCCTGCGCTGGCACATGGATCTGGTCGCCGCCATCTATCCCGGCTGGGATGAGAGCTACGCCGCCGAGCTGCTGCGGCGCTTTGATCTGCGTCCCGAACAGCTGATGGCGGGTCTTTCCCATGGCCAGCGTGTAAAGTCGCTATTGCTGCTGTGTCTGGCCAGACACCCGAGGCTGCTGCTGCTGGACGAGCCGACCACGGGACTGGATCCGGTTGCACGCGCGGAAGTGCTGGATGCGCTCGCCGATGTGCTGCGCGACGAGGCCCGCAGCGTGCTGTTTTCCTCGCACAACACCCATGACATCGAGCAGCTGGCCGACAGCATCACCTTCCTTCACCAGGGTCGAATCATTGCCTCAGAAGACAAGGAGCATTTCCTGGACAGCTGGCGGCGCATGGTGTGTCAGACCGACGCCCACTTTGATCAGCAGGAGTTTCCGGAAGTGGCCAGCTTGCGCCGCAACGGATCGATGCTGGAGCTCAAGATCAAGGGATTCAGCGAAGAGCTGGCGCCGCGTCTGGAAGCGCGCGGACTGGCCATCAAGAGCTCGCACGCCATGAGCCTGGAAGACATATTCGTGACCACCGTTCGCACCGGAGTTGCCGCATGAAGGCCCTCGAACCCAATTTTCCCATCATCCGGCTGCTGATCAGCAAGGACTGGCAGCTGTTCGAGAAACAGCTGGCGGCGTATGTCGTGGCCGGCATCGTGGCACTGTGTCTGCTGGGGATGGCCACGCCCTGGAGCTTCTACCTCGGCTCCTTGCTGCTGATCATCGTCATGGTGGCGGCGGCCTGTTTCTCGATCTCGACCTCGCTGCTGGTCGAGCGCAAGGAGCAGACCCTCGGCTTCATCATGAGCCTGCCGGTATCGCCGATGGACTTCTATCTGGCCAAGCTGGCGGGCAATCTGATCACCTTTCTGACGCCCTTCGTGATCATCGCGCTGGGCACGCTGGGCGTGATCCTGTTCACGCCCTTGCCCGATGGTCTGGTGGTGCTCGCCGTGCTGGTTTTTGGCCACATCGGTCTGGCCTACTGCATCTCGCTGGGCATGGCGATGGCGGTGGAATCGGAGGGCTGGAACACCTTCGTGATGATCGCCAGCATGGTGCTGATCAATCCCTTCCTGATGGGCATCGGCCAGATCCCCGGCTTCGATGCCCAGTTCAAGTCCGAACAGATCGTCTGGAGCGGACCGGCCATCGCCATCCTGTCAGCGCAGTTGCTGCTGAGTCTGGCCATCCTGGTGCTGACCGGCTGGGTGCACAGCCGCAAGCGCTCGTTCTATTGAGCACGCGCGCAGCGACGCGCACCCTCGGCCTTCGTTCGCTCTGTAGGAGCGCCCTTGCGGCGCGACCGTCGTGTGGCCGGTCCCGACACGAGGTCGCTACACGAGGTCGTTCACTCCCAACGACCGACCCGAGTCGTAGGAGCGCCCTCGCGGCGCGACCGTTGACTAACAGGTCGCGACGCAAGGTCGCTACACGAGGTCGTTCCCACCCAACGACCCACCCGAGTCGTAGGAGCGCCCTCGCGGCGCGACCGTGACTAACAGGTCGCGACGCAAGGTCGCTCCTACTCAACGATGAGACTCGCCCGCTGGCATTGCCATGCCGGGCCGACCAGCACCCAGGATCCGCTGTCCATGCCAAGCACCGAGCGCCTGCACTACCTCGACAACCTGCGCGCGCTGGCGATGCTGGCCGGCGTGCTCTTCCACGCCGCGCTGGCCTACAGCCCGCTGGCGCATCCGCTGTTTCCGACCGCCGACCGCCAGAGCTCAGTGCTGGTCGATGTGCTGGTCTGGTTTCCGCATCTGTTCCGCATGCCGCTGTTCTTCCTGGTCGCAGGCTTCTTCACGGCACTGCTGGTCCAGCGCCGCGGCCTTGGCGGCATGTTCCGCAACCGGCTGTTCCGGGTGGCGCTGCCTTTTGTGCTGTTCTGGCCGCTGATACATCAGTGCCTCGCGGTCACCACCCTGCACGCGGCCGCCACGGCAGAACATCCCTCGCCCTTGCTGGCCTTGATCCGCCAGTTCCAGCAGCAGGACGGCCTGCCGCCGCTGCCGCCTGGCACCTCGCACCTGTGGTTCCTGTACTACCTCATGTACTTCTATGTGCTGGTCTGGGCGGCGCGAGTGTTCGGGATCGAGCAATGGGCCGCGCGGATCGCACGCATGCGCCCGGCGCTGCTGTTGGCAGGGATGCCACTGGCGATAGCCTTGCCGCTGGCGACGGTCAGCGCGCCGCACCCGGCACCCGAAAGCCTGCTGCCGCAATTCTGGGCGCTCGGCTACTTCGGGTTCTTCTTCGCGCTGGGCTACGGCCTGCACGGCCAGACCGAACTCATCGATGCCTGGCGCCCGCACGCCCGGACGCTGCTTCTGGCCGGCATCGCCTGCTATGCCGTTTGGCTGCCGCTGGTCCTGACCCAGATCGATGGCGAATTCCTGGTTGGGCCGATCCAGCTGCTTCAGGCCTGCCTGGCCGCCGCCATCAGCGTCTGGATGACCCTGGCCTGCCTGTGCTTCGGTCGCAGTCTGTTGAACCGCAGCAGCCGCCTGCTCGGCTATCTGTCCGAGACTTCCTACTGGGTGTACCTGGTGCATCTGCCGATCCTGTTCGCCGTTCAGTACCGGCTGATGGATGCGGACTTGCACTGGATTCTGAAGTTTGCAGTCGCGGTGATGGCTACCCTGGGACTTGCACTGTTGGGATATGAAGCCCTGGTGCGGCGCTTCGCACCGCTGGCGCGCATGCTCGGAAGCAGTCGGTCTGTTGTGGCGGGTGGTGCCACATCTCAGATCGCGCCGACCATCGGCAACATCTGAACTCGCTTGGACTGGCTAGCTGCACGAGCTCTCCATCGGCAAGCGTAACGCCTGCCCTCGTCATTCCCGCGAAGGCGGGAATCCAGTGCTTTCAATAGCTTGCGTGCGAGTGTAAGCTCGGTTTCGCCGTCCATTCTCGCGGGCCATCCGGGCAGCAAATCTGCAGTCCACGCAATACCGATGGGAGGTCGCTGATGTTGCGCATCTGTTTCCTGTTGATGGTCCTCATCTGCGGCTCGGCCGGGGCCGCGGACAGCATCCGCCCGGTGATGTCCTGGGATGACTATTTCCAGGCCTTGAAGGAAGAAGGCCAGTCGGATGCCGAGGCCAGGGCGGAGATCGCCGAGAGCCTTGAGAGCCTGCGTGACATGGACCGGGCGGCTGGCGCCGATCGCGTGGGTGTAGTCGCGCCGCCGTTCAACTTCGATACCTGGATCAACTCGAAAGCGCTGACGCTGGAACACTTGCGCGGCAAGGTCGTACTGGTGCGCTGGTGGACCGATACCTGCCCCTTCTGCGCCAGCAGTGCGCCTGCACTCCGTTCGCTGCATGAGGAATATGCCGATCAGGGATTGGTCGTCATCGGCGTGTTCCACCCCAAGGCCGGCCGCGATGACCCGCTGGATGTCGCTCGCGTGCAGCGTGCCGTCGACGCCAGACAATTCGTGTTTCCCGTTGCAATCGACTGGGACTGGCGCAAGCACACCCTCAAGGACTGGTGGCTGACTGGCCCCAAGCGTCCGGCGACCTCAGTGACCTTCCTGCTGGACAAGCAGGGCATCATCCGCTTCGTGCATCCGGGCATGGAATACCACGAAGCCAACGGGTCCCAGGATCACGAGATCTGCGCCAGCGACATGTCGCTCATCCGCGCCAGTGTGAAGCGCTTGCTGGCGGAGTAGGCCACCAAGGGCCGGGTCCGCATTCCGGATCAGCCCTCAGTCCCTCAACCCGCCAGCGCCGATAGCGGCCTCGGGGGAAGCCGCGCTCTCAGCCTGGGGACGGCGCAGCTCTCGCTCAGTTGGTCACCATGAACCAGGCATTGACGAAATCATTGCTGGCCAGATTGATCACGGTCGATTTGTTGCGCACGCAGAAACCCACCCGATAGGTGCCGGCCTGCGTCACCACCCGCGAACCGTTGGCCGATAACAAGGTCTTGTTTGGCTGGGCCAGAACGGTGGCATCCAGAAAGTTCATCGGGTGGAACGGTTCGAGAGTGGCGCCAGCGACGTTGTTGCTGATGCACAGGGAGACCGATGCAGTCACCGTACTGTTGGAATTGTGCCCGAACGAGCCGCTGCCGCTGCCGGTTATGCGCTGTCCGGCGCTGACGGTGACGGTCGTGAACGGGCCGGCGAAGACCCACGGTGGTGTTGCCATGCCCGGCGAGACGATGGCCGGAATGGAACCCGCGAGTGAGGCGATCTGAACCACGCCGCTCGGGCCTTGAGGGCCGGGATTGCCGGCCAGTGCGAACTGCGCCACCGGCGTGGCGGTGATCGACTGCCGCGGCGTCAGAGGGTCGTAGGCACCCACGCTGCTACCTTCACGGACGGCGATCGCCAGCCAGCGCGCCTCGGAACCGAAAGCGCCGAAGTTGAGCTCGACGCTGAACACACCGTTCTCGACCGGAATATCGTTCGCGGTCAACACCGAACCGACCGGGTTGCCATTGACCAGGGCGTCGAACAGGCGGAACTCAAAGTCGTACAGGCCATTGGCCGGCACGCCATTGTCTTGAAGCTTGCCCTGGTAGGTGAATTGGGTGCCCACCGGCGCGGCATGGGCAAGGTTGATCAGGCACATCGCAATCAGCAGGGCGCGAATGAGTTTCATGGCATCAGTCCTCGAAGGAATTTCGGAAAATGGAATCGGAGGGAGCGGTGGTGGCGGTAGCGGCGGGCCAGAAACCGCTTTCCACGCGGAAGCGCGAGCCCTGGGCCAGGCCAGCGTCCGGCTGGCCGACGGTGCCTTCCGCTGAGAAGCGGGCACCTTGGGAGTGCGAGCCGCCGCCATCCAGGGTTCCGCTGATCAGCCGGAACGGTGCGGCTTCGGCGAGTGTGGCCAGCAGTAACAGCAGCAAGGGAATCGAGCGCCGCAGTCCGACCCTGCGCGGGCTGGCCGCGAAGCGGCGGACCGGCGATCTGAATCGGCCGAAGTGGTGTCGCGATGGAAGTGCCATGCAGGGGCTCCAGGCTGGGGTTCAATCTCAGATACGAGAGCAGGAAGTCATTCCCGCCAGCGACGCCGGCGCTGCGCAACCGGCGCTTCATGGGTTGAGAGACTGGGCCGTGGCGGGGGCGCGGCCCTTACCGCTGATCCGACCTTCGTCTTCCGGGCTTACTCGAATCCGTTGCGGAACAGCCGCGGATCGGCGACCACGAAGTAATAGGTGAGGGTGTAGACGTTGGCGTTCTCGCGATACACATCGCACTCCAGGGTGGCGGTCACATTGCCGTTGCCGGCCACCGGGTTATCCAGCGCCACGTCGACCGGCAGAGCCAGGCCGCCATTGCTGACCTGCTGCGTCTCACGCACCGTAACCGCCCCGTTGCCAGCGGTGACGCTGCAATTCATCGTGGTCCGCGCGGTGCCGTTGCCGCTCTGCGTGAGAAAGAACACGCGTGTGGTTTGGGTGGAACCGCTGGTGGCGGGGAGGGTGGTGGTGCTGCCGACATCGGGTTGCAGGGCGGAGATGATCGGGCCGGTGTTGGCCGGCGGCTGCGCTTCAACGGCGCCGCGGTCGACCACGGTGTTGACCACGCGCGGCAGGCCGCGAACATCGGTCACGACAGGACCATAGATCTCGGAGTTGCTGCCACTGTCACGTAGCGGAGAATTGGTGTCAGGAACCCGGAACGGAGCGGACCCTGACCACAATGCAGGACCAGTGGTGGTGCCGCTGATGGTAAATGGCGTGCCGAAATAGGTGAAGCTGCCGAAGTGGTTGTTGATGATGCGCAGCTCGCTGGCGTCCGCGGAGTAGAACTGGATCGCGTTGCTGCTCGTCGTCGAGCTGTTTTCGACGATGACGTTGTTGGACACCCGCACGCGCCCGGAAGCGCGCAGGCCGGAAACCGGTCCGGCGACCACGTTGCCGAAAATCGAGTTGTTGGTGACAAATGCCAGAGCATCGTTTGCGGCGACGACCTCCACCACCGAGCTGCCGGACCCGCCGCTCATGTTGTTGCTGTAGACCACATTGTTTCGGAACAGGGCCAGGCCCCCGCCTGCCAGCGTGATCTTGGCCACACCGCTATTGGCAAGCTCGGTGGTGTTTCCCTTGATGATCACGTTCTCGACCACCACCGTTGCCGTCGGGAACGCACTGAGGACTTCAATATTCAGAGCTGAAAGCACGCCCTGGGCCTGAGGATTGATGCTTCTCCCCTTGTCCAGCGTCAGGTTGGAGATGGAGATCGCGCTGCCGAAAGGTCCAAACAAGTTGGCCCAGTTGTACTCACGATCGTCGATGGAGAGCACCTGGCTGGCGTTGCGACCGTCCAGCACCGTGAGCGTGGGGTCCAGCGTCTGGCTCGTGCAGGTGCTGTTCCAGCCGCCGCTGATGTTCATCGAGAACCGTCGGTAGTGGTAGCGAAAACGCCAGGACACCCCGCCTATCGGACCTGCCAGAGTGGTCATGCGGCCAGCCCGGAGCCTGACTACGCTGTCTTCGTTGACGGACTCGGCGTCAGCAAAGGCGGCAGCCAGTTCATCGCCCGATGCCACACAGTAGGTTGCGGCCATCGCAGCGTGGCTGATGCCCAGCGCCTGCAGTACGAGGGCGCAAGCCATGGGCCAAAGAAATTTCCGTGTAGTCAGGGTTGCCATGAAAGTGCTCCGAGGAAGGGGGTCCCTCAGAGATACGAGACAGCTTGCGCAATCCCGCCAGCACCGCCACCGAGTCGCCGCACCAGGGCGACAAGGAGCTGCGGCATCCGGCCCTGCCGTCAGCCCGGATCTCGGTTCGGGTCAACGTCAGGGAGTGGCGGTGGCCACCATTGCGGACACTTCGGCGTACTCCTGTCCCAACCAGCGCGGCGGGGTGCTCGACTGAAGTCGCGCGTCAACCAAGGCGAGCTTTTCCCGCGCCTCCTGCAGCTGGCCTCGTTTTGCCGCGAGCAGCGCTCTGGTCAGAATGACTGCGGTGTGTACATTCGCACTCACGACTTCGGTGCTCGCCAGCGCCTGTTCCGCGCGTTCCAGATGCTGCGCTGATCTGGAGGTGTCGCCTTGGCGGGCCGCAACGGCGGCCAGCATCCGCTCGGCGTTGATCACGCCAACCGGCACGCCCATCTGCGCAAAGTGCAGCGCCTCCTGCGCATGGCTGCCGGCGACATCGAACTGGCCGAGCATGTACGCACAACTGGCGACTCGCCAGGAGGGGTTGTAGCCGCGCGTGGTGCCCGCCGCCTCGACACGGTAGATGTCCAGCGCAGCCCGCGCTTCGGCAACGCATTCCTCCCGGCGACCTTGCTGGAAATAAACGGTGGCCAGATTGTCGCGCAGCTCCGCGACGATGATCCTGGCCTCTCCGCCGCTGGCGTCGATGCCGCTCGCGGTGTCTATCGATTGGCGCAACAGCGCCTCGGCCTCCGCACTGCGCCCGATGCGGTCCAGCGCCATTGCCAAACCGCCTGCGGCGGTCAGTGTGCTGCGGTGGGTGGGCCCGTGCAGCTCGGTAGCCATCGGCAGCGCTTGTTCAAACTGTTCGACGGCGCCCGCGTTGTCGTTGGCCACCATGAGGTTGAAGCCCAGCATGCGCTTCGCGCGGTACTCCTGCTCGCGTATCCCGCTGCTCCGCGCCAGCTTCAATCCGTCCTCCAGCACCTTGTCGGCTTCGCTGAGCTTTCCATTCAGCGTCAGCAACTGGCCGCGATCGACCAATACCTTGGCGCGCAGCTGCTCGGCGGCCTGATCGTGCAGGCCGGCCAAACTTTGATCTGCCACGTCCAGCTTTGCCCAGGCCGAATCGCGTTCGTCGAGCGACAGATGGCACTCGGAATGGGTGAGTTCGAGCTTTGCCCTCTGCACCGGCGTTGCCGCTGACTTTTCGGCCTGCGCGGCGGGCGAGGACAGCAGCTCCAGGCAGCGATCGGCCTTGTCGGCCATCAGATAGACCGTGGCAATGGCCCCGCGTAGTTCCCGGCGCACGTCCAGCGATTGCTCCAGTTCTTCGTCCAGCTTGACGGCGGCACGATTCATGGCCTCCACCACGGTGCCGCCCGCGGCGTTTCCGCTCCAGGGATTGGCCGTTGACAGGGTGTCGATCAGAAAGCGCGCGATGGACTGCGCCCGCGCCTCATTGGCAAGCGCGCGATCTCTTTCATTGCGCAGCTGCAATGCCGACATCGTCAGGCTGATCCCCAGCGCCAGTGTGGCGATCAGGCCCACCGCGAGCGCCAGGCGATGGCGCTCGACAAAGCGCGACCAGCGAATGCGAGTGAGTCCGGCTTGATGCGCCAGCGGTCGTCGCGCGCGGAGGGCGCTCAGGTCTTCCCGCAGCGCCGCGACGGCGGGATGCCGATTCCTGGGATCGATCGCAGTGGCGCGCTCGATCAGCGCCCGGCAATCCGCGGCTACCGCGGCTGGTATCGCCGGATCTCCACCACCTGCTTCCAGGATTCGCCGCAGCAGCAGGCCCAGCTGGAACACGTCCGTAACCGTGGTCAGCGGCTGCCCATTGAGTTGCTCCGGCGCCGCAAATCCGGGAGTCAATGAACGATCCGGCGCCGATTCGGCGCCCTGTTCGAAGGCGATGCCGAAGTCGAGCAAGCGCGGATGGCCTTCGGCATCGATCAGCACGTTTGCCGGCTTGATGTCGCGATGGATCAATCCACGCCCATGGGCGTACTGCACTGCTCCGCACACTGCGTCGAACAGCCCCAGCCTGGAGCGCCAGTCCAGCACATTCTGCTCGGCGTAGGTGTCGATGGGCATTCCTTCCACCAGCCCCATTGCCAGCCACAGATCGCCTTGCTCGGTTTCGCCGCTGTCAACCAGATTGACGATGTGGGGATGGCGCAGGTTGGCGATCAGCTGGCGCTCGTGGCGCAGACGCAGGATCAGATCGGGGTTCCCGCGCACGACCTTCAGCGCGACCATGTGTTCGAACTCGCCATGCCCCCGACTGGCGAGATACACATGGGACATGCCGCCTGTGCCCAGCAGTTCGATGATGATCCATGGTCCAACCGCCGATCCGGGTGGGAGCAGTTCACCGGCACCCGCGTCGTCGACCATTGCCTGCATCAGGGGGCCGCGCAAGGCGCGGCCAGTGGCCAGTCGATCGAGCAACCGGGCCTTGTTGATGCGTTGGGTCGTTTCCATGGTTCAGGACAGCCGTTCTGCGAGCCACTGCCGCGCCAGCTGCCATTCGCGCTGAGAGGTGCGCAGGCTGATGTCCAGTGCATCAGCCGTCTCCTGTTCGGACAGTCCGGCGAAATATCGACACTCGAACACGCGGGCAGCACCGGGATGGATCGCGCTCAGCTGGGTCAGCAACTCGTCGATTTCGATCAGTCCCAGCGCATCGGCGTGAATCTCGGCGTCGACCTTGGACAGCGTGTCGTGCATCGCCCCCGCACCCCGCTTTTCGGTGAGGCGTTCGCGTGCGTAGTCGCAAAGCACCTGGCGCATCACCCGGCTGGCAAGATTGAAGAAGTGATTCTTCGATTCGACGCTGGTGGATGACGAGTCCATGATCTTCAGGTAACACTCGTGCACCAGCGAGGTCGCATTCATCGTGCCGCCGGCGCTGACACCTTGCGCCCGGGCGAGTCGATGCAGGTCGGCGTAGACCAGAGACATCAAGCGCGCCGATGCCTGTGAATCGCCGCGCTTGAACGCGTCCAGCAGATTCATGAATTCCTGTGTGCCTGCTGACATCGACCACCCTTGGCAATGCCGATCCCGAGTTCCCCGGTGCGCAAGAATAGGAAATCCCCGTCAAATTTGGATCGGGGAAGTTGAGATTCTCAGCGCGCCGGAATTGCCCGGTTTCCCGGATAATTCGCGGCCTGCATGCTGAGCGATCAATGGCGCCTCGTAACTGGCAGTTGAACCGCTCAGCAAGATCTGCACCCGTTGCGCCTCGGCACTGCGCGCCTTGCACGAGGAACATGCCGACCAGCGCCTCATGGTCATCGGCGTGTTCCACCCCAAGGTCGGCCATGATGACCCGCTGGATGTCGCTCGCGTGCAGCATGCCGTCGATGCCCGAAAGTTCGTGTTTCCCACTGCGATCGACCGGGACTGGCGCATCCGCACCCTCAAGGACGGGTGGCTGACCGGCCCCAGGCGCCCGGCGACCTCGGTGACCTTCCTGCTGCGGCTGCCCGGCCTGGGTGCTAAACAACTGTCACTTCCACCCGGGTAACCGTATGGCCGGGCTGACGCCGTTGATATCTTGCCACTGCATCAGGAAGTTGACTCAGCGGAACTGGTCGACTGCCCTGAGGCGTAGACGACAGGCGAGACGCGCATGGCCACATTGGAAATCGTCGAGGTAAGAAAGGATGTGCGCCTGCTCAAGGTAGGCATGTACGTGTGTCGCCTCGATCGTCCCTGGTTGGATACGCCCTATGAAATGGAGGGCTTCCTGATCCAGAGCGACGAAGATCTGCAGGAACTCGCCAAGCACTGCAGCTATGTCTTCATTGACGACAGGCGCAGTGTCTACGCCGGCCAACGCAAACGTATGGATTTCGGATTCCTGGCGCCGCTCGGCAAGCCGCATGCCATTGCTCGTCTGGAACGCTTCGGCTTTCGGCAAATGCGGGGGCTGGATAGGCCGCCGGTGTATCCCGTCGAGTACGCCGAGTCGATCGAGCTGGCCAAGGAGTTGCCGCGGGCGGCCAACGCCTGGAAGAAGGCGCGAACCATGGTGTCGCAGATCATCGCGCGGGCCAAGGTCGGCAAACCCTTCGACCCTGAAGAGGTGATGGACTCGGTGGAATACGTCGTGGACAGTGTGGTCCGAAGTCCAGACGCAACCATGTGGCTAAGCACGATTCACCGCCAGGCTAACTACGTGATCAGCCATCCGCTGAATTGCTGCGCGCTGGTGCTGGTCTTTGCCCGATACCTGGGTTTCCCACCGGAAATTCTGCTGTCGATGGCCAAAGGCGCCTTGCTGATGGACATCGGCATGTGGCGGCTCAACCAGAACTTCTATATCAACCGGAATGCGCTGGATGAGGCTAGCCTTGAGGAAGTTCACGAGCACGTCGTGCGTGGTCTGGACTACCTGGAAAGCTGTGGATTCCTGGATGTGGATGCGCGGCTGATGATCCTGCATCACCACGAGCGCTACGACGATGCCGGCTATCCACGCCAGGTGCGAGGTGCCAAGGTATCCCTGATGGGCTACATGCTGGGATTGGCAGACGCTTTCGATGCCATTTGCAGCCGGCGCAGCTATCGCGACGAGGGAACCATCCTAGACGCCCAGCGAGAACTGCTGAAGCAGCGCGACCTTGCGTTTCCGGGAGAGCTTGTCGAGGCTTTTCTGCAATGTTTGGGGGTATACCCGACCGGATCCTTCGTCGAGCTGTCGACAGGGGAGATCGCCGCAGTCTCAGGTCAGCAAGTCGATTCACGACTTTACCCGCGGCTGATCCTGCTGACGAATGCGGACCGCAGCACTCGCAGCGAGTTTGTGGAGGTGGACTCCCGCAAACTGGTAACCGCCGACCCGCCTGTCAAGATCGTCCGCAGCGTGTTGCGCAGCAGCGTCAAGGTTCCGTTGGACCGAATCGAGCTGATGAACAGGGAAGAAACTGAGGCCTGAGACTCCAGGGGTTTGCCACGCCCTGCGGGTGACGCCTCCAACGGCGCCCGACAACGACACGATGTCGCTCAATGCATCACGATGCTTCCAGGTGTCTGTCCGCGAATTCCGCGAATGCCCGCTCTGAACCGATCGTTGGCTTCTTCACGGCTTCACAGATGCCGCGATTCCGTTCCGGCGCAAGGCGAATTCGTGGCCACACGGCAACTGCAGATTGTACGGCTTGTATCTGCCCGCGCAGGTAAGAGAAATGCGGGCTAGTCGCCACGCTGCGCCCGCAGGAATTCTTTGGATTCCTGGCGGGACGGAGCGGGGCAGGGTTCGCCTTTCTTGTTTTCGAATGGAGTCACTTCGAAGTCGAATGCCAAGGGTTCATCCCCGTCTATAGCTGCCGTGAATCGATACTTCCCCGGCTCGAAATCGATGTTCTCGGCAGTGAGGATGGCCGCTTCAACCACGGACCAGATTGGGTCCTTCTGTACCTCCCGATATTCACCAGAGGATCGATCCTGGCTGTACGCCCGAAACTCGACGGTGTGTTCCTGCGACGGGGGAAAACTCAGAAAGATTCCGAACCAGGGTTCGCATACACCCTTCTTCCACGGAATTGTTCTTTGCTCCTTGACCAGCTCAAGTCGCGCGTTGGCCGGAGCGATGAAGCCGAACTTCGCGCTCTCCGGTTGCGCATGTGCAACGGATGCGAAGGCTGAGCTGATGACGAGCAAGCCCGTTGCCCTGATGGATGGATTCAATGGCTGACCTCTTGAGTGCGTGCTCGGATTGAAGAAGGTTCGTCGGGACCACTCGATGCCTGCGGCCAGGCCAGGCCAGGCACTACCTGGAGCAGGCGACCCAGTGGAGGCGCGAATAGTGTAGACCGAGCGATCACCAGCGAGCGGGGCTGATTGACAGTTCGAGTGCTTCAGGACATAGGGACAGAGAACCACCCAAGACGCGTCACTCGGCCCGGGGGGGCGTTGATTCGGGTGCGTATCGCAGGACGCTCCGAACCGATCAGGTCGCGAAACGCCGAGAGAGCACGCTAGTCTTTCGGGCCTTCGAGGAGACTCACATGACTGACACAACGGATGAGCTCGCGGCGCAATGGAATGCGTTGGGACGGCAGCATGCCGCAGACGTGCAGGCCCGGCTGGCACAGTTTCATCGGGGCGAGATCGAGGATCCAGAACTTCCTGCAGATTTGCGTGATGCAGCCATGGCCGATCGGGTGCTGCAGGCGGTGACCCTGCTGAACCAGCAGGGGCGCTGGCGCGAAGCGCGGAAACGTTTCGATCCAGCGCACGCACCATTCATTCCCCATCTCGGCAAGGAGGGCTTGCCCTTCGTGGTTGCATTGGGCCCGGACGAGGCGCTGTTCCGCCGCGGCAGCTGCTATCAGGCCGGCCATCTGTGGCACGTCTGCGGCGAGAAGCTCACTCCCTTGCCCACGCTGATCGCCGCAGCCATCGCACCGGACCGCAGTCGCGTGGCGGTCGCGGACGCCGGCGGGGTCCGCATTTTCGCGGGTTGGGGCGGAGCTGAGGTGGCGCGTTTGCCGTGGCCATCGTCTGAACAGATGGTCCCCGCGTGGGTGCCCCCAGCGTTGCGCTCGCGCTACGAAGTGGATCCGCCAGAGAAAAATCTCAAAGTCTTGTGCGTGTCGAACTCCGGCTTGCGGGTGGCAATGGCCAACGGCAACGGGGTCATGGTTGGCACGGTGCGGGAGGACGGGCCGTCCTGGCGGCTGGTGATGCCCTTCGACGACGAACCGGACGACTTCATCATGGAGAGTCTCGATGAGGACAGCGGCGGTTTCTCCGCCGACATGGTGCATGTTGCCCTGTCAGGCGATGGTCGCTTCCTCGCCTGCGGCACGCAGTGCGACGGCCACCATCTGCTGGCGCTGGATGACCACGGCCGGGCATCGAGATGGGCGCAGGTTGGGCATCTTTCCGAGTATCCGCACCATGCCTGCTTCTCCCACGATGGCAGATGGGTGGCGCTGAATTCCTGCCACTTCTACCACGGTGCAACGGTGGCAGCCGACGTCTCAGCCCTGCAGGGCGTGACCACCGAAGCCTACCAACCGGACCCGCGCGCTCGCGAGATCAACGGGTATCTGCGTGTTTACGCCGCCACCTGGCTGCCGAGGGGCGCCCTGCCACAGGGCCAGCCGGCCTTCGCATTGGCCGGCGCATCGGTCCTGACCCTGGTGACGCCGGAGGGTGCAGTGCAGGGTGAGTTGATGTTCGGATCGAGCGCGAGCGGGCTCGACTACTGCCCGGTGAGCCGCACCTTGGTGCTGGGCAGCTACTCCGGCTTCCTGCATTTCCTGGACGTGTCTTTGACCGACCCGAATACGCCTGGGTGGCAGCCCCCAAAAGAAACCAAGCGCTGGTGTTTTCTGCCGGGACGAATACCCCTGCAGTGGTAGGTCGGCGCAACTCAACTGGGGCATCGAAAGCTGCTCGATTGACCGGCGCATGCTTCGTTGTGTCCCCAGGTCTCATGGCTGTCCGGCAGTTCGCGGCAGAAGCACTGCCATCTTTCGCGATCGGCCGCGAAAAACCTGTTCGAAACCATCCTCCAGCCATCGCATCGCCTCTGCGCCGCCCCAACTGATCCTCTTTTGGCCCGACGCTGGCGCAAACGGTGCGACTGCCGGCATCAGCATGGTCCCATGCGAATCAAGTTCATCCTGCCGGCGTTGACCGAAGCGACCAGTCCGTTCTTCCGGCCGGTCAAGTACTCGCTGTTTCCGCCACTGGGGCTGGCGACGCTTGCGGCCTACTGCGACCCGGCCGATGAACTGAGCCTGGTCGACGAGCATGTGGAAACGCTGCGCGTCGACGACGATCCGGAACTGGTGGTGATCCAGGTGTACATCACCAACGCGCACCGGGCCTACGAGATTGCCGATCTCTACCGTGCGCGCGGTTGCCGGGTCGCCCTCGGTGGCTTGCATGTGACGGCATTGCCCGACGAAGCCGCGCAGCACGCAGATACCGTGTGTCTGGGGCCGGGTGAGGAGATCTTTCCGCGCCTGCTGGCGGACCTGCGCGCCGGTCAGCTGCAAGCGCGGTACACGGCGCAGGCGCGCAGCTTGCTCGGTGCACCACCGATACGGCGTGATCTGATCCAGCGCTCGCGCTATCTGGTACCGAACTCCATCGTGGTCTCGCGCGGCTGCCCGCACCATTGCGACTTCTGCTACAAGGACGCTTTTTTCGCTGGCGGCAAGGGTTTTTACACGCAGACGGTGGATGCCGCATTGGCGGAGATCGAGCGGCTGCCGGGTCGACATCTGTATTTCCTGGATGACCATCTGCTCGGACATCAGCGCTTTGCGCAAGCCCTGTTTGCTGGCATGCGCGGCATGGGTCGGCTGTTCCAGGGCGCGTCCACGGTGGATGCGATCCTGCGCGGCGACACCATCGAGCATGCTGCAGCAGCTGGGTTGCGCAGCGTTTTCATCGGTTTCGAGAGTCTGTCGGATGCCAATCTGGCGGCCTCGAACAAGACCCAGAATCTACGGCACAGCTATGCAAAGGCGATCAACCGGCTGCAGCAACTGGGCATCGCCATCAACGGCAGTTTTGTCTTCGGCCTCGACGACGATCGCAACGAGGTGTTTGAACGCACGGTCGAATGGGCCGTGACCCAGGGTCTGACCACGGCCACCTTTCATGTGGCCACGCCCTACCCTGGCACCGCCTATCACGCGCGCATCGAAGCCGAGGGACGTTTGCTGCATCGCGACTGGCGTCGTTACGACACCCGCCAGGCCGTATTCACCCCGCGCTGGATGAGCGCCGAAGCGCTGGAGCGTGGGTACTGGAGCGCCTATCGTGATTTCTATCGCTGGTCGAATATTGCACGCGCAGCCAGCCATGGCGGCGCGCTGTCACACCGGCTGCGACGTTTCGCCTACGCGGCCGGCTGGAAGAAGTTCGAGCCCTTGTGGGATGTGGTCATCCGCACGCGCCGGCTGGCGCGCATGCTGCCGCTGCTGGAAGGCATCCTTGATCGACCTGCGCTTGAGACGCCAACAGCGATCGCGCATGCGAACGCTACCGAGGGCGAAGCGTGAATCGGGCCAACGACCTGATCTGCTGTGTGGTCAGCGCACCAGTACTGCTGCCATTGTTTGCGCTGATCGCGCTGGCCATCCGGCTCGATGATGGCGGCCCGGTGCTGTTCCGACAGGAGCGTCTGGGTTTGCATCGAAACCGGTTTGCGATCTTCACATCGCAATGGACAGTCAAGAATCAGAAATTTCCTACAAGCCTTTGGGGCGATTTCTGACTGCGGCGATGCGGGGAAGGGCGGATGCTTGCTCCATGACTTACGCCCGCTCACATCGCAATGGACAGTCAAGAATCAGAAATTTCCTACAAGCCTTTGGGGCGATTTCTGACTGCGGCGATGCGGGGAAGGGCGGATGCTTGCTCCATGACTTACGCCCGCTCGATCCTTGCTCCAGTCGGTTCGCCCGGGACCTACCATTGCGTGTCGCGCTGCGTGCGCCGTGCCTGGTTGTGCGGGGAGGATCGCGAGAGTGGCCGTTCGTACGAACACCGGCGGCAATGGGTCGAGGAGCGAATTGCCGCCCTGGCGGAGATTTTCGCGGTCTCGGTCTGGGGATACGCGGTGATGAGCAACCATCTGCACGTGGTGGTGCAGGTCATCCCGCAAGCTGCCGCTGCTTGGTCGACAGACGAGGTGGCGGCCAGATGGTGTCGGCTGTATCCGCGTCGTGATCTGGACTCCGGCGCGCGGGCCGAGGCGCTGGCGGGAAATGAAGAGCGCATCAAGGAGTTGCGGGGACGCTTGGGCGATCTGTCCTGGTTCATGCGTTGCCTGGCCGAACCCATCGCCCGACGCGCAAACCGCGAGGACGGCTGCAAGGGCCATTTCTGGGAGGCAAGGTTCAAGTGCCAGACCTTGCTCGACGAGACGGCGGTGTTGTCGGCCATGGCCTACGTCGATCTCAATCCGGTTCGCGCCGGGATCTGCGACAGCCTCGCGGATTCTGCGCACACGTCGGCCAGGGCGCGGCTCGACGTGATCGAGACCGATCAACAGCAGATCGACCAGCCATTGGCACCAGTCTTGGGCTTGCGGGGATTCGCTGTGCTGGCGCTCAAGCAGCGTGACTACCTCGAACTCGTGGATCACACTGGCCGGCAACTCAAGCCCGGCAAGCGTGGCGCCATTTCCGGCTCGCCGCCGATCGCACTGGCAGGGATTGGATACACCCCCGAGCAATGGCAACGCCAGGTTCGTGCCGTGGGTTCGGGGTACTTCCGCGCGATCGGTGCCGCGGAAGTACTGATCGAGAAAGCTCGGGAAATCGGCCAGTCGTGGTTACGCGGCATCGACGTTGCACGGCAGCTCATGCGCAAAGCTGCCTGAGGCGCGGGCAAAGGTCTTGCGGGTCCGGTCTCTTCCGCGCCGCCGTAGGTTGCCGCGCGGATGCGCGATTCCCGGAGGGAAACCTTCGCCTCACCCGATCATGCCCGCATGTTCGCCGGGTTCAGCCCGCCTGCGCAGGGATTTCAGCAGCGCGACATCGCAATGGACAGTCAAGAATCAGAAATTTCCTACAAGCCTTCGGGGTGATTTCTGACTGCGGCGACGCGGGGAAGCGCGGATGCTTGCTCCATGACTTACGCCCGCTCGATCCTTGCTCCAGTCGGTTCGCCCGGCACCTACCATTGCGTGTCGCGCTGCGTGCGCCGTGCCTGGTTGTGCGGGGAGGATCGCGAGAGTGGCCGTTCGTACGAACACCGGCGGCAATGGGTCGAGGAGCGAATTGCCGCCCTGGCGGAGATTTTCGCGGTCTCGGTCTGGGGATACGCGGTGATGAGCAACCATCTGCACGTGGTGGTGCAGGTCATCCCGCAAGCTGCCGCTGCTTGGTCGACAGACGAGGTGGCGGCCAGATGGTGTCGGCTGTATCCGCGTCGTGATCTGGACTCCGGCGCGCGGGCCGAGGCGCTGGCGGGAAATGAAGAGCGCATCAAGGAGTTGCGGGGACGCTTGGGCGATCTGTCCTGGTTCATGCGTTGCCTGGCCGAACCCATCGCCCGACGCGCAAACCGCGAGGACGGCTGCAAGGGCCATTTCTGGGAGGCAAGGTTCAAGTGCCAGACCTTGCTCGACGAGACGGCGGTGTTGTCGGCCATGGCCTACGTCGATCTCAATCCGGTTCGCGCCGGGATCTGCGACAGCCTCGCGGATTCTGCGCACACGTCGGCCAGGGCGCGGCTCGACGTGATCGAGACCGATCAACAGCAGATCGACCAGCCATTGGCACCAGTCTTGGGCTTGCGGGGATTCGCTGTGCTGGCGCTCAAGCAGCGTGACTACCTCGAACTCGTGGATCACACTGGCCGGCAACTCAAGCCCGGCAAGCGTGGCGCCATTTCCGGCTCGCCGCCGATCGCACTGGCAGGGATTGGATACACCCCCGAGCAATGGCAACGCCAGGTTCGTGCCGTGGGTTCGGGGTACTTCCGCGCGATCGGTGCCGCGGAAGTACTGATCGAGAAAGCTCGGGAAATCGGCCAGTCGTGGTTACGCGGCATCGACGTTGCACGGCAGCTCATGCGCAAAGCTGCCTGAGGCGCGGGCAAAGGTCTTGCGGGTCCGGTCTCTTCCGCGCCGCCGTAGGTTGCCGCGCGGATGCGCGATTCCCGGAGGGAAACCTTCGCCTCACCCGATCATGCCCGCATGTTCGCCGGGTTCAGCCCGCCTATGCAGGGATTTCAGCAGCGTAGGTCGCCGCCGTTCGCGGCTCGATCCGACGTGCACCGAAACCTTGACTGTCCCGTCTTGGTCGCTGTAGTTCGCGACTCGATCCGATCTGCACCGAAATCTGGACTGTCCCGGCTTGGTCGGCTTGGACTGTCCCATCTTGGTCGTGGTCGGTCCCATCTTGGTCGAATTCTTGACTGTCCCTGCTTGGTGGTCGATCCGATCTGCACCGAAATCTGGACTGTCCCATCTTGGTCGTGGTCGGTCCCATCTTGGTCGAATTCTTGACTGTCCCTGCTTGGTGGTCGTCCCTGCTTGGTGGTCCCTACTTGGTCTGTCCCTGCTCGGTCCATGGTCTGTGACTGTCCCTGCCTGGTCGGTCGTCCCTGCTCGGTCCTGATCAGGGGCAGCTGTGTCCGCTGACGCCGGTCAGCCGCACCAGATCGAGGCCGCCACTCCCGAAGCCGCTGATGCTGCTGTTCCAGTCCAGATGCAGATGGTCGCCATCGATCGCCCGCAGGTTGAGGCTGCCCCAGGCTTGCGTGACCACGGCGGCCGGATTGAAGTTCGGTGGGAACTGGCCGCCGCTGGTGGTGATGGCGGCGAGCGTGGCGTTGGCACCGTCGATGGGTCCCTGGGCGATGATCCAACGCTGACCGCCATCAAGAAATGCGTACCAGACCGCCACGATCTGCTGGCTGCCGTTCTCGTTCAACACCTCGATCTGCAGGCCGTGACCGGATTGTCCGGCGTTGTACCAGGTGCCGCTGTGGCATTGAGTCAGGCGCCCCTGCGGTGACACGCCATCTGCAGGGGCGATGGACGTCAGCCGGGTCAGCGGCATCTGCCCGCCGGCAAAACCGGGGTAGGGTGTGATCCAGGTGGCCACCGCGTGCGTCTGGTCGACGAACTGTAGTTCCACCTCACCCCAGGTTTCCAACTGGGTGCTGGTCAGGTCGTAGTTGGGCGGGAATTGCCCCAGTGTACCGATGGTCATGCGCATGCGGACACGATCGCCGGTCGCGGTGCCGCTGCCGATCAGCCAGCGCTGCTCGCCGTTCAAATACACATACCAGCTGGCAACCACGCCGCCGTTGCCGATGGACTCGACAAACCAGCCCTGGCCGTTCTGTGCGGGGTCATACCAGGACCCGGTGGTATCAGCGCCAATCAGATAGCTCGATGCGCGCACATGTGCCGTCACCCGACCCAGATTGGAGTCGGACCTGCCGTCCCAGGCGGCGTAGGTGAATTCCTCATCACCCGAGAAACCTGGCTCGGGAATGTAGGTCGCAACGCGATCAGCCAGTGCCACGCTGCCATGCGCCGGCTGACTGACCACGCGCAAGGTCAAAATGTCGCCGTCGGCGTCAATTGCGCTCAGGGTCAGGTTGGCGCTGTGGCCGAAAGCCGTATCGATATTGGCGTTGGCAACCGTTGGCGCGTGATTGCTGCTGGTGCTCTCACTGCTGGGGCCGTTGTGGCAGGCGTAGCAACCGATGCGGAAGCCGCGCCAGAAATTCCTGGTGCCATAGCGGGTATTGACCGTCAGATCTGCTTGCGAAGCGCTGAGCACTCCGCCGCGGTAGTCGGCACCATGGCAATTCCTGCAGCTGCTGCTGTTGTTCTCGGCGAAATCGCCATGGCCGTTGACCCAGGCGGCGCCGAGCGGGTGCATGCCGTGCGGACCGCCGAGTCCGTTGCGTGGCGAACTGTGGCACACGGTACATTCGGACACCACGCCGGCATGCCCCTGCACCTGCACGCTCTGCAGATTGTCGTTGCGATGCGATGACGGGAATTCGGCATGCGTGGAGCCGTGGCAAGCTTCGCAATAGAGACCACCATGGCCGGTGGAGAATCGGTACAGATCGTAGCCGGCTGCCGGTTGATTGTTGTTGGTCGCAAACACCGGATTGACCGCCGGACGCAACACGCCAGCGCTGGAAAAGGCGTTGGTGTAGCGCACCAGACCCGCATTCTGGACGGCATTGCCGGTGTGGCAGTTCTGGCAGCTGGGCTGATTCAGCCAGCCCTGCCGCTGGCTGTCGCCGACCTTGCTCATGTTGCCGTGGCAGCTCTGGCATTGCATCGCCATGCTGCCGTCATCGGCAATCGCCGCGCCCATGGCTCCGCGCAGACACTTGGTACTGGAGCCCGGATGACAGCTGTAGCAGGCCGAGCGATTGGCCGAGGCATCCAGGGTCATGCCGCTGATCGGATCGCGCGCACCGGCGTGCAGGCGATGCATGGCGGTGGTCAGTGGCGAAATACCCGCCAGCCCGGTGCCCGGCAGGGCATTGGAGCCGTGGCAGGCGGCGCACAGCAGCGGTCGACCGTCCGTTTGCACGCTGGCATAAAGACCTGCCGGATTGATGCCGAGTTGCGCCAGCGCGCTGATGTAGGCCGGATTTGCCGCCTGGCGATCATCGTGCAGGCGCAGGATGTTCAAGCGGAAGTCGCGGGCGCCATTGGCGTCATGCACCCAACCGGCAGCTGGCCGTGCGCGGGTCACGGTGTTCGAGCTGTGGCACTGCGAGCAATCCATCTCGTCGGACACCGGCAACACCACCGAAGTCTGAGCCAGCTGGGTACCGAGCGCATCGCGCACCACCAGGCGCATCAACGGATAAGGATTCTTGTGGCCGTTGTCGTCATAAGGCGTCAGCGGGATGCCGTCGGCCCCAAACCAGCGATAGTTGGCGTCGAAAGCCATGGGCTGAGGAATGTTTCCCAGCCCCGGCATATTGCAGCCCGCCAGGCCTTGATCAGGCGCCAGCTGCGTGCCGAACAGCGGCAGCATGAAGTTCCAGAAGCCGGTCTTGCCGGCGGAGCTGCGGTTGATCGAACCGTCAGGATCGGCTACTGCCTCAAAGCTCAGGCGCACGCCGCTGCTGTCGTTCACCAGATGGCCGTTGGCGTCGATGATCTGGGCGCGCACATTGTTGAAGGGCGGCAGGATCGAAAAGGCCGAATAGTCACTGTCCATGCAATGCATGCCCAGATCGTTCCAGCCCAGCACCGTCCAGTGGGCTGCTGCAACTCCTGATTCGCTCCAGCTCAGGAACATGACCGCCAGAGCGGCAATGGTCAGACGCGTGCAGGTGCGCATGTCGGAGTCCTTCTGGCAGCACTTGCCGACAAGTTAAGCATTTCTACATTAGCTATACATTAATTATATTTTTGTGAAGTGACCTCCGGCTTCCTCGGGCGGCTGCGCGCGTACCCTCAAAAGCAACTGCATTGACGTACGATGGCGAGGCCCGCGCAGGCGGGGTCTTTGCTACCGGTGGAGGAACAGAATGAAGCACCACAAGCTGCTGGCATGCCTGGCGTCCTGCGTCGTAATCGCTATGTGCCCGGGAGTTGGCTTTGCGGCAACAAGTCTGGAGCCAGGCGTGATCAACATCGCAGACGTCCAGTGGAGTGCGCCGGGCAACAAGCCCTGTTACCCGTCAGGCGTCCAGACCGCCAAGCTGGGGACGGACCCGGACAACGGCGGACCCGCCTACTTCGCGCGATTCCCGGCCGGTTCGACATTCGAGGCGCATTGGCACACGCATAACGAATTCGTGGTGGTGGTCAGCGGCGGAGGAGCGATCGTCCTCGATGGCCGGCGCCACGCTCTCTCCGCCGGCAGCTATGTCGTCATTCCAGGTCGGGTCGCCCACTCCTGGCATGTGCCGCCCGATGGCCCGCCGCTGGTCATCCAGGTCCGGCGGTCCGGTCCTGCCGACTTCCACTTCGTGGACTGCGTGACACGTTGAGGGTCCATCCGGAACCACAGATTCCATTCGGCCACAGCAGCCCTGCCCGGCAAGCTGCTCGGGTTGGCAGGGTCGCACCCGGGGCCTTGGTTGGGGTGGCCCCAGGTGCGCTGTACTTGGCTGGGACAGGTGTGCTGTGGGCCACCGCATGCCATCGAGTACCCTGCTAGCCTAGGACGCAGGCAAGCCATGATCTGGGGGGGGCATCCTTGAGTGCACGTAGCCATGTGAAGACCTTGATCCAGATGGTGCTCATCTGGTTCGGCTTTTGGGTTGTGGGCCTCCCGGACTATTACCAGCAGTACCCCTCGGCCGCCATCGGCATCGCCTCGGTGCTGCTCTCCGTCCTCATCTCCCTGGTCTGCCTGGCGATACTCGTGCGGACACATCCGCAGCGACGCAAGCACAAGGCCCTGTGGCTGTCCTTCTACTACACCGTGCCATTTGCGGTGCTCGACACGCTCTACTGCGGCGTCTATCTGGGCCATGGCCATTCATACCTCTGGAAGTATTGGTACCTCACGGCCTTTTACGTGTCTCCCTGGCTGACCTTGTTGCCCACCGAGGCGCTGCTGCGACCGCGAGCCAACCACAGCGGCCAGGCTGGATCCGAAGGCTCGTCTGGCGGATAGGCACGTGCGGCGTATCGGCCGGTAGCCCAGTACGGAATCCAGGTAAACCACTCGCACTTGAGGCCCGGTCTGGGGCAAGCAGGTGCGCTGCGCTTACCTGGGCTACGTCGAACCCGACGTGCGGTTTCGCTTGCCAGACATCGCGATAGTGCAGGGCAAACGACGCCGTGGTCCTATTGCAACAATGCGTGCCCATCCGGGGGGATTCCTCGGGGCGGGTGTTAGGCTCCCGTGGCCCGGGCCCGCAAGAAGGCCCACTCGAAGCCGCCCGGAGATGCTCAGGTGCCCAAATTCTTCTTCCTCTTGTTCCTTGCCTGCCTGCCACTGGGCGCTGACGCGCGTCCGCTGTTGCTGAAGGCCGATGCCTATCTGGATGTGCAGACTGGCAAGCTGATCAAGCCCGCCGAGATTCTGGTCGATGAGGGCAAAATCGTGGCCATCAATCGCGAGCAGTGGCCGGACGAGGTCGAGACGGTGGCGCTGCCGGGCAAGACTCTGCTGCCGGGCCTGATGGACATGCATGTGCATCTGGACCTGGATTTCGACAAGGCGAATTTCGGCATCGTGGTCACCGAAAGCGGTGCCGAGGCCGCGCTGCGCAGTGCCAGGAACGCCGAACGCACGCTGATGGCCGGGTTCACCACGGTGCGCAATGTCGGACAGGTCCATCCTTCGCTGGATTTGATCGACGTGGCTGTGGCGCATGCCGCCGAGCAGGGCTGGATCCGGGCGCCGCGGATCATTGCGGCCGGGCACATGATCTCCATCCTCGGTGGGCACGGCGATCTGGCGATGGCGGAAGGGCTGGCTGAAGGTCGGCTGGAACTCGGTCCGGAATATGGCGTGGTCAGCGGTGTGGACGATGCGATCAAGGCCACCCGCTTCCAGATCAAGCATGGTGCCCAGGTAATCAAGATTCACGCCACCGCCGGCGTGATGTCGCTGGAGGCCTCGGTGGGCGCGCAACAGCTCAGCAATGAGGAGATGGTGGCGATCGTCAGCGAAGCCAATCGTCACGAGATTCCGGTGGCCGCGCATGCCCACGGCACCGAAGGCATCAAGGCGGCAATCCGGGCCGGCGTGTCGTCCATCGAACATGGCTCCATGCTCGACAGCGAGGCGATCCAGATGATGGTCGATCGCGGTGTCTTCCTGGTCCCCACCAACGGACTGATGGATCTGATCAGGTTCGATCTGTTGGCGGCGCAGAAGCGGGCCAAGGCCGAGTACGTCAGTCCGAAGATGAACCAGTCGCTGTCGGCCGCGATCAAGGCCGGGGTCAAGGTGGCCCTCGGCACCGACGCCCCGCTGATTCCGCACGGTCAGAATGCCTACGAGATCGTCAAGATGACCGAGCGGGGCATGACGCCTCTGCAGGCCATCCAGTCCGCCACGATCGTCGCCGCCGAGTTGCTGCGCATCGACAATCTGGGCCAGCTCAAACCCGGCTGGCATGCCGACATCGTGGCGGTGGACACCAATCCGCTGGAGGACATCAAGGCAGTGCAGTCGGTGTCTTTCGTGATGAAGGCCGGGGAGATCGTCAAGGGTGGGCCGGGCTGATGGAAACCAGCCTGGGCGAGGCGGAACGCGCTCTCGGGCTTCTTCGGGTACCCATGCAAGCCTGAACCCTGTGGGAGCGGACTCTGTCCGCGATCCTGGAGGCAATGAACAGCAATCGCGGCTGAAGCCGCTCCCACAGTACGGGTGTACCCGAGGCACGGATCTTCTTCGTGTCCTTGCTGCTTTTCCTTCGCGTCCTTCGCGTCCTGCTCTCTGGTCGGTCCCCGGACGCGAGCCATATGGACCTTACAAGAGCGGCTGGAGTGCCAGCGCGACCGCGCCGTGTGGGAGCGGACTCTGTCCGCGATCCTAGGATTCCCCATTCGCCTGCAGCACCGCTCGCATCGCTTTGCGCTCAGCCTCATACACGGACTTGCTGCCGCGCAAAACCGGGTGGCGCCAGTCAGCGTGGATACCTCCGAGTGGCTGATTGCCGCGGCCTATCGAGCGGCTGCAGGGCGCGCCTCGGATCGTCTGCACGAGGGCCGAATGCTGGGCACAGATGTACTCGCGGCCCTTTGATCATGCCGAGCGCTTTGCCCGCCCCGCTCAAATCCTGCGTCTGCATGCCAACGCGCTGCTGGACGATCATCTGGACCGCCTCTTCCTGGATCTTCGGCAACGGACCACTACCAGCATCTGGCGCATCTGCTGGAATCGGAAATCGTCCCCTGGCTGCAGGACGCCGAGAGTTCGACCACCCGCGGCGAAATACCTGCTTGCGGCCGCAACAGAAGCGCGTGCGCGCACCAGTTCGGTCCGTCCTGGCCGAAATCCACTCCGACGCCGAAATCCCCCGGCGTCATCGCGAGCAACGCGAAGCGATCCAGGCTGCATGCCAAGAGGCGCTGGATGGCTTCATCGCTACGCTACTCTCCAGGAATCCATGTCGTAAATCATTGAATTCCCGTATTCCGGCAGGAGCCGGCTTTTGTAGCCCGAAGTGCGCGCAGCGCTCTCAGGGCGGTGATGCAGAAGAGCCCCGGTGAGCCGCTGCGCGGCACACCAGGCTACACACAGCAGGCGAGTTCATGGCCCATGGGCCGTGTTCGGCCGATGCAGTTGGCTCGCATTGACGCCGAGCACGCCCCGGACCTCTGGCCTATCTCGAAGCCCGCAAAAGGGGGGAAGGGCGAAAGGGCCGCAGATCTCGACGCAGCAGAGACGGCTGCCGGCGAGGTCCCCGACCACAACGAGAAATGGGGTGGCGCTGAGCGCAGCGAAGCCCAGCATCAGGGCGAACTGGAAATAACGGTGTTGGCGTGCGCTGCGCTTACCCCAACGATCATGGCCGCGAGCCACCTGCAACCATGAAAGTCGCTGGTGCCATGAGCGTTGCATAGGGTCTCTTGCCTAACCCCTCCCCGGCCCGCCCATCGGGGAGGGAGCGAAAACACTCGCCTGAACGACTTTCACGGCAACCCATGCGGGTTCGACATGCCCCTGTTCGTCGTTTGTCCCGAGCGTGATCACTTTCCGCCCCGTTTTGCGCCTATCCCATCAATCGACACCGAAAGGGCAACGGGGGAGGGACGATGAATCCCATACGCCACATGCGGGCGGCAGAGTCGGCCCCAAGGCCCGAGCCTCAGGCAGGTCCACCCTTTCTGGTCCGCGGCGCTCATCTGGAATGTTCGTTTTCACACCTGATGCGCTACTGCAAACCGTTGCACCCGGTCTCACTCGTAGATCGCCATTCGCCGGCAGCAGGTCCACCCGCCATCCGGCAGACCTCCACTCTCAATTTGCGAGGCCCTGGTATGAAATGGATCCGATTGACCCTCCCCCTGCTGCTGTGCCACGCAGGCGTTCACGCCGCTGAGATGAACGACACCGGCATCGGCCCCAATCAATGGGGACGTGCGGACTTCGGCTTGGGCACCAATAACTACAACCCACTGAACTATTTCCAGGTCAACGCGCCCCGTCAGGACGCACAGTTCGGGCGCGATCCGGCGCATACCGTGGGGGCCCTGCTGAAGGTGGGCGGTGGAGACCTTGGTTTCGACTTCACCCGGATCTGCGGCAACGGCGACGAAGAAGGCACCGGCAGCTGCCCGTCTGGCCTCACCGTGAACGACATTGGCAGTGGCGCGGCGCAATGGGCGTGCACGCGCGACAACGTCACCGGCCGCACCTGGGAACTCAAGACCGACGATGGCGGGCTACGGGACCAGGATTGGACCTACAGCTGGTACAGCACCGACGCCAGCAGCAACGGCGGCAGCGTCGGTGCGCAGGCGCCGGCCTCCAACCCCTCCGTGTGCGGTAGCCATATGGCCTTCTGCAATACCGAGGCATACGCCGCGGCGCTCAACGCACTCAATGCCGGCGCCGGCCTGTGCGGTTTCACGGATTGGCGCTTGCCGCAGCTCCTTGAAATGGCGTTCGTCACCCACTATGGCGAGATCCAGACCGTCTCAGCCGGCGAGTACGCTCGGCTGATCGATCTCAACTACTTTCCGCATATCAAGGCTTCTGCAGGTTTCATGACTTATTGGTCAGCTACGGCGTCGGCTGAAGACACGAACCGTGCCTGGCGGTTTCTATTCAACTATGAGAAGACCTTCCCTGGAACCAAGAGCTCAAATGTATTTGTCATGCTCGTCCGCAGCGACGATTGAGTCCACATTCAGCCGGAGCGATCCATGAAACCTGTACCTAACCTCGCCAGTGCCTGGCTGATCTGGGTGTTGTCGTCCTCTGCCGCCCAGGCGGCCCTCTGTGTGAACGAAAACACCGCCATCCCCGCCTCGACGCCGACCAGCGACTTCACGCTGCATCCGGACGGCACCGCGACCCACCACAAGACCGGCCTGATGTGGGATCGCTGCGTGTACGGCCAATCCAATTTCGGTCCGTCGGGCGAAGAGTGCAGCCAAACGGCCGGCCCGTGGGCCTGGTTCGACTTCCTGGTCTTTACCCGGAACGTGATGAACCCTGCGGGCTACAAGGGCTATCACGACTGGCGCCTGCCGAACATCAAGGAACTGATGTCGATCGTCGAATACCGCTGCTGGAATCCTGCCTTCAATACCGAGGTGTTTCCCGGCATGGTGCAGGGCGATCTCACCCTCCTGCTGTCAAACACACCCATAATAAATGGCACCACGGGCGGCGGCGTCACCTATGGTGTGTACGTCCCCAACGGCTTCAGGGAATTCGAGACCACTGGCGTTTACTTCATGCACCTCGTACGCGGCGGAACGCCCACCGCACAGTTCGATGAGCAGTTCCCGAGCTGGATCCTGAGCGTCAAGAAAGCAGGTAGCGGCAGCGGCACGGTGACCGACACCGAGGGCAGCTGCCTGGCGCTCGAAGAGAATGCCGGCGAATGCCTCGTGGCACCCGGCAGCAACGTAACCTTGCACGCGACACCTGGCCCGGGCGCGGCATTCGTGGGTTGGTCAGCCTCGGAGGGTTCGGTACCCGCGGGCTGCAACAACACCACGGGCGATTGCGCCATCAGCGCCATGGCAGCCAGCGGTCGCGTCACCGCGAACTTCCAGTCGCTGGATCCCAACATCTTTGCCAACGGCTTTGAGGTGGGGCTCTGAGCAGAGTTGGCGCTGAGCGCAGCGAAGTCCAACAACGAGGCAAACCGTTGTTGGGGTGCGCTGCGCTCAGCCCAAGTTATGCGGGCTCGCCGAGGATCAGGGCAACGGGAAGAATGAGGGTCGTCGGACACATACAACCCCGAGGGCGTCAACATCGAACCCGGCGAGCGCAACCAACCGAGCGAGCAATAGCTTGGCGGTGACCCCAGCGAACCCCAACGGCGTGGCGTTGCGGCATGACCGATGTTGGGATGCGCTCCGCTTACCCAAACCTATGCGGACTGCGGGATGAAGCCACGCCGGCCCTGATCATTGCCAGTGAATAGTTCGACTCTCACGCCATCGAGCGTCCCATCGCTCGGCAGTTGGTGGCTGTTTTCGATGATGATGACCTGCGCCTCGGTGAAGGACGTCTTCACGTCTTCCCAAAAGTGCCTCTTTATTTCCTGCGGAAACGCAGACTCGTCCGCATCGGGCTCCTCGTAGACGAGCAGCGGAGAATCGATGAGGACGAAGTTCGGGAATGGGCGCTCGTCGTCGATGCAAAGACGCAGGAGGGCAAGGTTGAATGCCGCCCTAATAATGGCCCGCACGCCCTTGCCGTGGCTCTTTCTCGCGCGCCCGGAAATAACAACGTCCTGGTCGTTCTCGCTGAATGTGACTCGCTCGGGGTTGGGGAAGTGCCACGCGGTCAAAAGCGCCTCGACCTCCCTGCTGAACGGATCGGCCTGCGCTGTGCTCACCGCGGCGCCAGCGACTTCGGTCTTATGTTTCTTTCTTGGCTTGTTCGCTTCGTCAAGCAGCTCTTCCAGTTCCTGGATTCGCTCAAGGAATTCGATTGCCTTGCGGCAAGACTCGGCACGCGCACGCAGGTCGTCGACCTTCTTGGAAACCATGTCGACGTGCTGCTCTATCAACACCTTTAGTTCCGAAGCGATCCTATCCAGCTCGAGCTGGTGGGCGCCGCGGGTTCCTTGGATCTGCAGCACCTCGGCGGCCATTTCAGCTCGAGTGATCTGGAGGTCCCGTGACAATTGAAAAATTTTGGCCGCCTCGGCCCTGCACGCCTGGAAGACATCAGCCGGTGCAGGCTGCACTTCTCGATGGGCGTGGTAGTGGTGCTTGGCGAGTGCGCCGCACATCGGGCAGCGTTCCTCCTTGAGCTGGTCTAGCCGAACACCGGCTTCAGCAATCGCCTCCAGCCGTCGCAAGTCGGACTCGTACTGTTCCTGCAACAATTCGAACCTTGAATGAAGCTCCGACGCAACCGCGAGCTTTGATTCCACCACTTTCAGCGCTGTCCACGTCCTGCTGCGATTCAACTGCAAAGGCGCGACTCTGGCCAAAGCGGCGGTACGCTCTACCAGAGACGTTTGAATCGACGTCTCGATCCGGGTAAGGCGGTCCTGTTCCTCGGCGAGGTTGCTCACCTCGCCATGCTCGGCAAGGCGCTCCCGAGCCGCCTTCAACAAGCCTTCGAGTAATTCGACCTTGCCAGTTTGGCGCCCTTTGGCGACCTTCGGATCTTCCTTCGCGAGGATTGAGGAATCGTCGGTTCCGGTGAGGATGAGGCGAAACACACCGCTCTCGAATGTCTTGTGGATGACCTGCCCACTCAGTACGGGTGAGTCCTCCTTAATAACTGTCTCTTCGTCAATGATGACGAGCCGGGCAATGTCCCGGAAACTGAGCGGTCGCGTCTTGCCTTGCGCGTTGGTTCGCACTTTTTTTGTACCCAGCCCCGAGAGGTCGAGCAAGAACTGAGAGACCGTGTCCTTCTTGCCAGCTTGATGCTTCGGCGCGAGGATGCGGTCGGGTTGACCTTGGGATTTGCAGAGGGCATCGCCGCCACGGACGCTCCTCTCAAGCAAGTAGACTCGCTGGTCGCTGTTGGCCTCGATCTCAAGGATGACTGAGCTGTAGCCATCCGCTTCAGTGATTTCCTTTGGCGCGTCACCGCTGCCGAGCGCATAGTCGAGGCACTGCGCGATAAAGCTCTTTCCTGTGTCGGATGGGCCGGCGATGACGTTGAGCCCGCGTGTGAACGTGACTTCCGCAGGTGCCCTTTCCGGCCCGACCAGTGCGAGTCGCCTGAGCGCGAAGCCGAACTTCATGACGTCTCCTCGGTCCAGAGAACGGACTCCATCGCAAATTCGGCACCCCATGTGCCGATGTTGTTCCTGACCATTGCGTCGAGCTCGGCGTCATCGAGTAGGCCGAAGCTGTCGACCACCCAGTCAGCGCGCTCGCGGAGGCCCTTCAGGTACGCGGTGCACAGTGTGTCGAGGAAATCGGCAGACTTGTCGGTCGCTGCGAAGAAGATGCCGCCGTCCTTGTACACGCGCTCGATGAGTCCACGACTCTCGTAGAGGGTGAGGCCATCTTGAAGCACGCCACGGCGAACGAGGATCTCTCCTCCGCGATGAGGCGTTTGGGGATGCAGCCCTTCGGGGCCGCCTTCAATGTCGTCTGAGTGGACGAGAAAGTAGTCGAAAACGACGAGCCGCTGCAGCGCATACGCTTCGGGGAATGCGGTCGTCAGCACGCAGAGGGCTCGCAGACCAATCTCGACGGGCCCGTTGAATGGCGAGACGAAATGAATTGGCGATTCTGTCGTCACTTGACCCACCGGACCTTTCCGTCGTTTACGAGTTGGTGGCAAATGCCCCCCCGGTCACGCGTGTGAATCCGCGTGGTGAGCGGGTTGTTCGTGAGCTGCAGGGCGCGGGCCGTCTTCACAGCTGCGACAACCCGACCGTAGCCATCGGCATGCCCACCTCGCACGTCGTCTCTGATGCCCGAATGAACCTCGTCCTGCAGCTTCTCGAACTCGCCTGCAGGCAGCCGGTCGCGCGAGAAGGTTCGTAGACCCTCAGCGCTGTAAAATTCGACGCGGGCGTCATGGAAGTGCTCAAGCAGGTCCCCGCGGGCTCCGAGCGCCGCGTCTAGCGCATCCATGTCCTGTGCGAGGTGGTCCGCGTAGGCACGTCGAAGCTCACCGACGAAGACCGCCTCGTTGTCAGCTGGGTCGCTCGGAGGCAGCATAGGCTCAGGGCGCATTGGTAGTCCGCCGCCAAAGCGTGCCACATACCACGGCGTCTTTGCGTGCGCCTCAATGATGCGTAGGAGAGGCTTGGTCTGGAAGATGGAGAAATCGAGGCTCGCAATGTGCGCCTTCATTTTGGCGTCACACTCGACTACCTCCGTCTTGGTGATTTCAGTCCGACACGCCTTATCCCAGTTCGCGAGAAGGCCGTCTCGTAGCGCATGCGGCTTCTTCAAAAGGTTCGAAAGCGCTGGGCCGACCCCCTGCGGTGCGACGAAGAAGTAGCTCCTCGGGTACGAGTACTCGCCTCTTAGCGTGTAGTACGCGAGCTTTCCCAACTCGACCCAGACGGCGCTGGGCGCAAGCGCGTTCCTGTAGTGCTTGCACTGGTAATTGTCCCACGCGCCGTTGCCGCTTTTCACAGTCGCAATGACGTCGCGCCCCATGTCGCCTGCGCCTCCGCACCGCTCGACCAGATCGTACTCGTCGCGGAGTGAGTCGACCCACTCTTGAATGAAGCGCTCCCACTGGTCGGGACTGAAGAGTCTGACCCTGTCCTCGGGATGCACCGGAAGCCCCGACGCCACGATGTCGGCGGCCAATCCGGGCGGCGGCGCCGACGGTTGGGGGATCGGAACAGGCGGGGGGACCTTATTCACTGCGAGACTCCCGAAAGTTCGAGCTTGCCAGTCACCGCGGCCGCAACGAGCGCTGTATAGCGCGTAGGATGCGTTGAGGTACGAATCGCATCAGTCGAGGTTCGGCCCACGTCCCTGCTCGAACGATGCGGTTCGCTGTGCTCACTGCATCCTACGCGCTGTCGGCGTCGGGATGCGCGAGATTCGCATCCGCACTGTGTGTGGAGGTTCCACTTCCCATCGTTCACGCCGACCAGCGCGCGCAGGATGCGTTGTAGTGCGAAACGCATCAGTTGAGGTTCGGCGCACGGCAGTGCTCGAACGATGCGGTTCGCGTTGCTCAGCGTATCTGCGTGCTGTCGGCGCCGGGGTGGGCGAACTTCGCATCCACACTGCGTGCTTAGGCTCCACTTCCCATCCATCACCCGTATCAGCGGCGGGGCGGTGATCTTCGAGCGGATGTCTGTTTCCGAAAGTGCGGGCATGAGCTGGCTCCGGAATTCTGATGGTGGCGCAGTCACGGACTAGGAGGTCGCTCGGGGAGGGATTGTCTCGGGATGCGTGCAAAGAATTGAACACGCGCCGGGCAACTCGCGTCAGCTTGCGATGGCAGCGGGGTCAGGAGCATCAGCGCGCAGCGCTGACCTACAATGGCAAAGGCCGGCGCTGCTACTTCTGGTGGGTTTGACCTTGCCCCGTCTGGTGGCGGATTGCCCGGGCAAGCCGAAGGCGCACCCCGGGGTTCTTTCGCGCGGAGTGCGACACCGGTGCGCTTTGCTGATCTGGTCTACTCGGGCTGGCACCATCGTCACCGTTGCGGCTGCGCTCGTTTGAGCGCTTGAGATGCCAACCGTATGATCGGTCCATCAATGCTGCCGTTCGCGCGCGTTGTCGCTCTTCCTTCGAAGGAAACTCTCCATTGCGGTGCTTTCTTGTTGCGCTCAGCCTGACGCTCTTATGCATCGCCGCGCAACCCGTTGGGGCGGCCGATGCAGCTCCGGATGGCGATGTCCTTTTCAGTGACAGTTTCGAAGCACCAAGCATTCGCCTCCGGGGCGTGGCTTCGTTTACAGCTCCGTTGGCCTTCGCGAATGTGACCCTCACCGGCTCCGACGGTCTTGTGCTTTCGAGCACGGCCGATGCGGAAGGAAGGTTCGAGTTCACGCTCGAGGGGTACGCCGAGGACGAGGTATTCGATGTTCGCGCGCGTGGAGAAGGCGCCCAGTCCTGGTTGGAGTTTGCAGCGTGGCTCGGCGATGGTGCCTTCCTCCGCGAGATGGCAGGACCGGAAGGCATCATCGACACCGCAGCCTTGCCAGCCCTGCATGTCAATCCGCACCAGACGGGGCGTTATCTCGCAATCCGGGACCTTCCTCCGAGTCCGATCAACGTGGATCGACCGGCGCAGCGAGCGGCCGCCAGCTTCAGCAGCAACGACGCGACGATACGCGGCGCGCTGGTCGCGCTGCTGGCTGACGGAGCGCCGATGCCTGCCGGGGCCGCGACCACCTTGCAGGCGGTAGGCGAACTGCCGCTGGCGATCGAATTGGTGGAGTCTCTGGGGGGCGAGTTCATTTGCTACATCAATCAACCGGAGTCGCCCGAATGCATCGCGCTGGCCCGCGTCGTGCGCGATCCCACGCAAGTTCCGCTGGCATCCCCGCCCACAGACGTGGCCTTGCATCCGTATACGAGCTTTGAGGTGGGGGCCAACTACAATTACCCGCGCCTATTCCTCAGCGCGACCGGGAATGGCCAGCTTTCCTGGACCGACGCATTCTTCGCGCCGGCTGCGCCCGTCACGTGGAGCACACTGCCCTCAGGAGAGGTTCGCGTCGTTCACCGAGATGGCCTGCCTCTACGTCGCTTCCTGATCAGCGCGTGGCATCAAAGCTGCGGCTGCGGTGTCTGGCGGGAAGTGGCGACGATGGCTGCACTCGTCCAGTTCGTTCGAGGTCCCATGGGGACTCTGGCTGTCGGCGTCGTCTACGAAACCGAATACCGTTACCCAGACAATCCGGAAATTCCTCCCGAGACCGTAGCGCCCTATCCGCTGGGCCACCTGACGCAGGTGCTGGTCGATGATCGACCGCTCAACGCAATCCCTGTCGCTCCGGGGGACTCGTGGGTACTGCCCCATTGCATGACGGCGTATTGCCTGGGTGCGGCAAACGTGGAAGGCGCCGAAACTCATGACTTCCATGCAAACGGAACAGGAGTCACCCGCCGGACTCAGCTCGCTTTCCAGTGGTCCCTGAGCCCCCTGGGTGACCTCCTGATCGAGTATTCGGACGGAGCGAAAGCGAGACATGCGCTGGCAAGCGCGGATCGCGTGGCCGTCACTTCGGCCAGCGTGCAGGTCGGCGCCAGTGGCGACATCCTGGCCCTTTCCCAACCGATCATGCACGCCGAGGCCCGCGGCTTCGACGCTGCGGACCTGATCGGATTCGAATTCAGATCGCTCCGGTCTTGTGAAAGGCCATTCGCCGAGATCGAGATCGTTTGCCGCAGCACTGGTGGCTATTCCTTTGCCACTGGCGGTAGCGGCGCCAACTTCGGCAGTACCTTGTCCTGGTCCATCGACGCCCAAGGTCGCTTGATTTTTCTTCGCTACCGTCCCAACGGAAGCATCAGTCAACGACGGGTGTGGGAGCGTATTGCCGAGGTTGGCGACACCCTCTACGTGCTGGAACAGATCGAAACCCCGCCGCTGCCTACGCTGGACTACAGCAAGCCAGCCGGTTTGATGGCATATCGGAAAAAACCTTTCAATTGATCCGATGTCGAAAGAGTGTCGGCCGAGTAGCCCGCATAGGTTGCCGTGAAAGTCGTTCAGGCGAGAGCTGTCGCTCCCTCCCCGATGTTCGGGGGTGAGTCTGGCGCGCTTGGCCGGCATGCCGGCCGCGCCTGCGAACGCGCGGCGGCTTGCCGCCGGGCCGGACGGGCTGGGGAGGGGTTAGGCAAGAAACCCTATGCAACGGTCATGGCACCAGCGACTTTCATGATTGCTAGTGACTCGCAGCCATGTCCGTTGGGGTAAGCGGAGCGCACCCCAACATCACCGACCCCGAAACGCTTCGCCGTTGGGCTTCGCTGCGCTCAGCGCCAACCTATGTCCCCGATTGGCTGGGGATCTCGCCGGCCTTCGTTTCTACTGTATCGGGGCCGCCGGCCCAGCCCGCTTGGGATGCGTTGAGCTACGAAACGCATCAATCGAGGTTCGGCGCATACCGGCGCTCGAATGATGCGGTTCGCTGCGTTCACCACATCCTGCTCGCTACTCGAAGCCGTTTCCGAAGATCAGATTGCTCGTCCCGATGGTGCAGAGCGAAAACGCCAACTCGACGTCCGGATTCACCGCAAAGTGGTAGCCATTGGGCGAATAGGTTCCCGGGCAGTTGCTGCAGGTCGTCGCGTAGTCGCCGATCCAGTTCTGGTTGCCGAACATCAGCCACGCCCCGAGCAGGGCGTCGGCTCCGGCTTGCTGGGCCAGGAAGCTGCTGCCGAGATCGACTTTCATCTGATCGCGGTTGAGCTCGAAGGTGCTGGCGATTTGCGGGACGACACTGGCGTCGCCGTCGGACAGCAAGTCGGCCAGGCAGGCGAATTCGTCGAGATCCTGTCGTCCGTTGTTGTCGATGTCACCATCGCGCAGGCCGGGAGCCAGGCTTGCCGCGAGCGCGTTGTAGGGCGTGAGGAAATCGACATTGATGCCGTTCTCGTCGGCGGCCAGCGGATATTCGCCCATGTGCGCCGGATTGATGCGGGGTGCGCCCATCGCGAGCGTCGGACCGACCACGTCCAGGTAGTCGCCGTTGGCGAAGATTCTTCTCATGGCGGCGGTTTGAGCGGGGCGCCAGTCCGTTACCGAGCCGGTGGTGACATCGAGTGCCGCCACATTCGATAGCGCCACGCCCTGGACGGTGCCCAGACCCGTGCCGGCGGCCATGTACAGGATGTTGCCGCGCTTGGCGATACTGGGGTTGATGGCCGGGACGATGCTGATGACCGGGTCGGTCGCCTGCCCGGTGAAGGCATCCACCACGGCGATGGATCCACGCGGCTGACCCCCGACGTTGGTGAATTGCCCGGAGGCGTAAACCTTGCCGTCGCTGACGAGCAGTTCCGTGACGATAGCGGCGCTCGGGCCCACGTTGGGGTCGAAAGGCAAGACCGCCCCGGTGGACCCGCGCAGCAAGGCGAGCTTGTTGCGGAACTGATTGTTGATCTGGGTGAAGTCGCCGCCGAGATAGATGAAATCGTCGACGATATCGATGGCATACACCGGCCTGTCGGCACCCGGATTCCAGGTGCTCAGGCTGCCGGTGACGGCGTCGAAGGCGGCGATGTAGGAGCGCGGCTCACCGCTGGCGCTGGTGAAGAATCCGACGACATAGAGCGTGGTGCCGGCCCTGGCCATGTCGCGGGCCGATGCGTTGAGGTCGGCGACGAAGGCCGTGGCATTGTTGGTATTCAGAGTGACATCAAGCGCGGCAAGCCGGGAGCGGGTCTGTCCGCCAATGCTGCTGAAGAGTCCGCGCGCGTACAGCGTATTGCCATCCAGCAGCAGTCCGTCTACCGTGTTGTCGGCGTCGGGGGTCCAGTCGGTGGCCGCGCCGGTGTTGGCATTCAGAGCGGCGATGTTGCGTCGGCTCACGGCGCCTGAGCCGTTGAACCCACCCCCCAGCATCAGGCGACCGTCGTCATAGGCGATGGTGTCCACGGTCGGTACGACCGTCGAGAACTGGATCGGCGCGTTGAGCCGGGGATTGTTTGCGCCGACCGAGGCATCCAGAATGTTCACCTCAGCATAGCCGCGGCGCTCGGCTGCGCCCATGAGGGTGAACGCGCCGCCGGCATATAAGGTGTTCCCGCGCAGCAGCAGCGCCCCAATGCGGCCGTTCGGCGAGGGGTTCCAGCCGGATGCGGTGCCTGTGTTGGCATTGACGGCGGCCAGATTGGGCCGGGACTGGCCGCCGATCGTGGTGAAGTCGCCGCCCACATACACCGTGCTGCCGGAAATCTGCATCGCCAGCACCCTCCCGTTGGGTGCCGGGTTCCAGCTCAACAGCACCTGCTGGGTCGTGAGGTCGTAGGCCTTGAGGCTGCTGCCGCCGTAGTACAGAGTGGTGCCGGCGTCGTTGAGGACGATCGCTTCGATCGTGAGGCCGCTGTCGAGCGTCTGCACGGCCGCCGTCGTGGCATCGGCCGCGATCAGGTCGCCACCGCCGAGGAACACGGTGTTGCCCGACAGCAGGACGGCGTTCACCTGGAAGGACGTGAGTGCAGGTGCCCAGGACGTCAGCGTGGCAGTTGTCGTGTCGATCGCTGCAGCGTTGGAGCGGGCCTGGCCGTCGATCGATCCGAATTCGCCGACCACATAAAGCACGCCGCTCGGGGACAACTCCAGACCCCGCACGATGGTGGTGCCGAGCTGGCCGATGCCGAACGAGAACGAAAAGTCGGGGTCCAGCCGGCCATCGGGCAGGATGTGCACCAGTGGTGCGGTCGCGACGTCGTCGACGTACTCGAAGCGTCCGCCGAGATACCAGCCGCCGGCGCCATCCGGCACCGCGGCGTGCACGGCGATGCCCTTGATCTTCGCCAGCGGCAGCACCGGCGCACCGCTGGTGGCATCCATCAGCAGCGCCGAGCCCGTGAACGGCGCAACCGTGTTGAAGGTGCCGCCGAGGTAGATCGTGTCGGCCGAGCGGGCCACGGCTTCTATGCGGCCGTCGGTGATCCACAGATCATTGCGGGGGTAGTCGTTCAAGGCCCAGGCCGTGCCGGCCAGGCCCTGCAGCAGAAGGGCGGCGAAGGCCAGCCAGATCTGAAGGGTCTTCGATGCGTGGGTGTGGGGGCGTTTGGACATGGCAGATTCCCGGTCGTGAGGGGTTCTCTGACGCCAAGCGCAAGTTCGCGCGAAAATCGGTCAAGGGAGTGGGAGTCGGTGCTGGGTGAGGAGCGCAGCGACGAAGCAATCCAGCGCTCTTGCCGCTGCATGTCTGGATTGCTTCGCTACGCTCTCCATGAACCCATGCCGTACGTTATTCATTCGTCATTGCGAGGAGCGCAGCGACGAAGCAATCCAGTGCTTCTGAAGCTGTGCCTCTGGATTGCTTCGCTACGCTCGCAATGACGCCGAAGGGGTTCATGGCCCGTGCGCAGTGTCGGGCCGAAAAAGGTGGCTCGCAGTGACGCCGGGAATTCGTTCAGAGGGACCCTGGTCGGGCTAGACTGCTTATGGGGCCTTCTTTCCAGAACAAGTTTTGGCGCGATCCATGCGATCTTCGGTCGACATCACGCAATGTCTGCAGCGCTGGAAGTCCGGCGATCGTGCGGCGCTCGATGAGCTGGCTGTGCTCGTGCAGGGGCAGCTGCGTGAGCTCGCGGCGGCACGTTTGCGCAGTGAGCGGCAGGTCACCCTGCAGCCCACCGCGCTGGTGAACGAGGCGATGCTGCGCCTGCTGGGTGGCGACGTGGATTGGCGCGACCGCGCGCATTTTTTTGCTTTCGCAGCGTTGCACATGCGCAGCGTGCTGGTCGACCAGGCCCGTGCCCGGCAATCGCAGCGACGCGGCGGCGACCTGGTGCAGGTGACCCTGGGTGAGGAACTGGTCGACCCCGATGCCGACCTCGGCATTCTCGAGTTGCATCAGGCGCTGGAGCGGCTGGAGGCCATCGACGCCGATTCGGCGAAAGTTGTCGAGCTGACCTATTTCGGCGGACTCGGGCGTGAAGAGGTGGCCGAGGCGCTCGGGTGTTCGGTTTCCAGCGTGTTTCGGGCCCTGCGCTTCGGCCAGGCCTGGCTGCGTCAGGCGTTAAGCGAGTGAGCGGCGGAACGGCGCCTGGGCTGCGCGAGAGCTTCGATCGTCTGATCGAGATGGCACCCGATCAGCGTCACGCGGCGCTGGCGGAACTCGATGCCCAGCACCCTGAGTTGGCCGAACAGCTACGCAAACTGCTGCCCTCGGGTGGCACATCCGGTGAAGCCGACGACCCGGTCGCCGAGCGCCTGCTGCCCAGCCTGGATGGCGCGCCACCTGGGCACGGTCAGCTCGGCCCTTATCGCTTGCTGCGCCTGCTCGGCGCGGGCGGCATGGGTTGGGTCTATCTGGCCGAGCGCGACGCCGACGGGGTGCGCCAGCAGGTTGCCCTGAAGCTGGTGCGTGGCGCCGGAGAAGCCGCGGCGAACGATCTGTTTCAGCGCGAACGCAGCGTGCTCGCGAGCCTGCAGCACCCCAATATTGCGCGTTTTCTCGATGCGGGCACGGTCGCGGGTCAACCCTATCTGGTCATGGAGTACGTGGACGGCCAGTCCCTGGCAAGCTGGCTGGAAAAACGTCAGCCCAGTCTGCAGCAGCGACTGGATCTGGTTGCGGCGCTGGCGCGGGCGGTTGACCACGCGCACGCCAACCTGGTCGTGCATCGCGATTTGAAGCCGGCCAACCTGCTGGTGCGCGGCGACGACAGCCCCGTTCTGCTGGACTTCGGCATTGCCAAGCTCCTCGACGCCGAGGACGCCAACCGGGTGACCTCTACGCGCGTTTACACACCCACTTACGCCGCGCCCGAACAGATTGCCGGACGTCCAGTCACCGTGGCGACGGACGTGCATGCGCTGGGTTTGCTGCTGTTCGAACTGTTGTGCGGCGAACCGGCGCGTGGCGAGAAGGACGAGACACCGAGAACGCGGCCTGGCGACGTCGCCCGTGCATCCAGCGTGCCCTGGGTTCGCCGCGACGCCGACGCCATCAACGTCGAGCTTGATCGCATCGTGGCGATGGCCGTGCGGGAAGAGCCCGAACGCCGCTATCGGTCTGCGGGCGATCTGGCCGCGGATATCGAGCGCTGGCAGCGTGGCCTTCAGGTTCAGGCCATGCCCGACACCGTTCGCTATCGCAGCCGCAAATGGCTGCGCCGCCATCGATGGGGCGTTTCGGTAGCGGCCGCGGCGGTGCTGGCCACGGCCTTCTTTGTCGTACAACTGCAAGCATCGCTGCAACGCGCGCTGACGGCCGAGCAGGAGGCGCAGCAGAAGGCGCGCACCGCGCAGGCGGTGGCAGATCTCATGACCGACCTGTTCAGCGGTGCCGACCCGCGCGTCGCCCGCAACGCTGACGTCAGCGCCCGTGCGCTGCTCGAACGCGGGGCCGAGCGCCTGAGCACGCACCGAAGCGGTGATGCTGCCATCGACGCCCAACTGCGTCTCACCATGGGCGTGCTGCTTGCGGGGATAGGCGATCCCGCTGCAGCCGTGTCGCAGTTCGACGCCGGCCTGGCCACTCAACCACCCGATCCGCTGATGCGGGCTGAATTGCTGCATGAGCGCGCCCGGGCGCTGACGAGGCAGGGAAAGAACATCGAAGCGGAACCTTCCGCGCGGCAGGCATTGGCCTTGCGCGAGGCGAGTCTGGGCCCCAATGCCCCGGCGGTGGGGCATGCACTGAATTCGCTGGGCGTTGCGTTGCAGAATCAAAACCGTGATGACGAAGCCGAAGCGCAGTTTCTTCGCGCCGAGGCCATCTTCGGCGCGCAGCAGCCTCCGGATCTGGAGGCGCTGGCATCGTCGCGCCACAACATGGGGCGGGTCGCCCAGAAGCGCGGCGACTTGCCGTTGGCGATCCGTCGTTTTCGGCAAGCGATCGAAGACAAGACATCGCTCTATGGGGCCGACGATCCGCGCACGTTGCTCACCATGATGGTGCTGGGTCAGGCGCTGGCGAGCGCCGGAGACTACGACCACGCCATCGAGTGGCTGCAGCGCGTGGTCGAAGGACGCCGCAAAGCGCATGGCGACCGAAGCCTGGAAACGGCCTCTGCGCTCAACGAGCTCGCCGCCCACCTGTTTGGCCAAGGCAACCTGGCCCAGGCGCAGGCGCACTACCTGGAAGCGCTTGAGATGACGCGCCAGGTCGATCCTGGCTCCTCTGATGCGGCGCTGCTGCTGAACAATCTCGGTGCGCTGCAGGAGGTGCGCGGCGATCTCGAAGGCGCCGAGCGCAACATGCGCGCATCGCTGCAGCTGCGTCAGCAGCTTTTCGGCGCAGAACACGCCAACACCGTGCGCGTCGAGCACAACCTCTGCCGCGTGCTGGTCGAGCGGGGCAAGCTCGCCGAGGCGCGGTCCTGCGCCGGGAGTGTGCTCGAGCGCCGCCGCCAAGCGCTGGGTGATGGGCACCCGGAGGTCGACGACAGCCGCGCCCTGCTCGAAGGACTGAGCCCGTCACCCGACAGAGCCTGGTTGGTCGATCGCTACGATCACTATCGGCAACGAGGTGCTGCGGACCTTGCGCGCACTATGCGCTTCGCCTGGCTGCTCGCATCCAGCGAAGGCGACGCGGACGATCTCGAACGCTTGACGAGACTGGCGCAGTCACTGCGTCAGTACCAGGGAACGCGCTCGATCCGCGCCGCGTTGACGGAACTGCAGCTCGCTCGACTTGCCACGCAACTGGGTCGAGCCGACGTGGCGGTCCAGGCGCTGTCGCGCGGCGAGGCCGTCCTTGACGATGCCTTGGTGCCACAGTCGCCAGATCGAAAACTGATGGGTGAGCTGCGGGCGGCGCTCGCCGCACCTGCCCGCGCGAAGTGATCCCAACACGTGCCAAACCCATCCTGAACGCCGAACTGGCGCCCGAGGCCCCGCAGCGGCGGCGGATGGAGCTTCTGGAGAGCACACGGTTGCAGTGACCGGCTGAAGCCCGGGCGTGGACAACTGTGACAAGGTCCAAGCTGGCTGATTCCATCGCGTCAGCGTCTGGTCGGGGCAAAGCTGTGCCGATCTGCACCCTCGGTTCAGCAGTCCTCAGTGCCTGGCCAGTTCATAAGCCGTGCTGCGCCCGCCGCCCGGCGTCCTGATCAACAGACCCAAGTCCAGCAACTGGGTGATGTCGCGTAGTGCGGTGTCCGGCGAGCACTTGGCCAGGGATGCCCACTTGCTGCTGGTGAGTTTGCCTTCAAGCCCGTCCAGCAGGCGATTGAGCACCTTGGCCTGACGCGCGTTGAGCGTGGTGCCCGCCCAGCGCTGCCAGAAGCGTGCCTTGACCAGCACTGCGTCCAGGGTGCCGTGGGCGCTGTTGACGGCCCGCGCCAATACGCCCAGGAACCATGTCAGCCAGGGGGTGACGTCGAGCACGCCTTTCTGGGTACGCTCCAGCACCTCGTAATAGTCCTTGTGCTCGCGCTGAATCTGCGCGGACAGACTGTAGAAGCGCTGCGGGCTGGCGTCAGCGCGTGCCAGGAACAGATCGCCGATGGCGCGTGCGATGCGACCGTTCCCATCATCGAAGGGATGCACCGTGACGAACCACAGGTGCGCCAGCCCCGCCTTGATCAGAGCAGGCTCGCCGGTTTCGCCGTTGGCCCAGGCGAGGAACTGGTCCATTTGGTCGGGCAGCGATTCGGCGGGCGGCGCCTCGAAGTGAACCTTGCGCCGACCCACCGGGCCGGAAACCACTTGCATCGGTCCGTCTGCGTCGCTGCGCCACTGGCCGACGGCGATCCTGCTCATCCCCGAGAATCCGGTCGGGAACAGCGCCGCATGCCAGCCGTGAAGGCGTTCGACGCTCAACGGCGATGCGGCGCGGGAGGTGGCGTCGAGCACCATGTCGACCACGCCCTCGACGTGACGGTCCACGGGCGCGACCGCACCGATGTCCACACCAAGGCGCCTCGCGATGGACGAGCGCACTGAGACCACGTTCAAGATTTCGCCTTCGATCTCGCTGGTCTTGACCACGTCCTCGGTCAACGCCAGCAGACTGGCCTGATCGCGCAGCGCCACGCCCACATCGGCCAAACGGCCGAGCAGGAGCCCCTGGGACCGGCTGGCTTCGGCCAGTGGGCCGGCCAGGATCGCGAGGTCGTAGCGCCAATTCGGCCAGTCGCCAGCTTCCCAGATGTAGCGATGTTCTCCGCTGTTCATGCGGAGATTAGAGCCGGCATTCGCCGCAAGCGCAAGTTATTCGACGCATGATCTGCGGAGAATGGTCTGGCTATTCGCCGCTAGCGACGCCAGTAGCCGCTCCGAACGAAGAGTGATGAGCGGACGCTGAGGGTTTCGGTGCCAACTGCGGTCGGTGGCTGAGCGTCGGTGCGCCTGTTGCTCAGAGGGCGTGCTGCCAAAGCGCCCGGACACGGTTCAGAAACACCGAGTCGGGGGCGAAGGATTTCGGCAGCGCGGCGATACGTGTCTCCAGCGATTTCGCTTCCTCGGCCACCGGCAGGCCTGCGCTCGCTTGAACTTCGAGCAGCGCCAGATCAGCGGAGAGACGCCAGGGGTTTCCCTCAGGGTACACCCGGTCCAGCAGGCTGCGGCAGCGCTCAACCTGCTGTTCCATGTCCTCGACTGGCCCTTCGGCCGCGGCGATGCGCGCCCGCAGCAGTGCCACGCTCAGTTCAGCGCGGGCGGGCACGCCGGATGCGGTTTCCATCAAGGCCGCGGTGGTGTCGAGCTGCCGCACGCTGCCCTCAGGTTCGCCGCGCAGCAGCGCGAGTTCGGCCAGCAGCAACTCGCCCTCCAGTCGATCGGCTTGCGTCGGCGTCAGTTTGGCAGCGCGCGTGGCCTGCGCTTTTTCCAGCAAGGCAGCGGCTTCGTCCAGCTGGCCGCTCAGCATCAGCACCCTTCCAAGGTTGGCCTGGGTGCGCGCCACCGCCGGATCGTCGGGCTGGTACAGGGCCAGGCGCAGCGCCAGCGACTCGCGCTGCGCGGCCGCCGCGCGCGTCAGCTGGCCCGCACGCTCGAAATAGACCCCGAGAGTGCCGACATAGCGGGCGTGGTCGGCCGAGCCGGTCAGATTGGCCGCCGGCAGTCGGTCAATCACCGACTGCTGCATTGCTGCGGCCACCATAAACTCGCCCAGGTCACTGAAGGACGAAGCCAGCTCCGCTTCGGCGAACAGAGTCATGCGGCCGTTCTCGCCCTGCAGCGCGCGCTGGTGTTCGAGCATGTCCCGGCGTAGGGCCATGGCCTCGTCGAAGCGCCGCAGCTGGGTCTTGACCGTCGCGAGCACCGCGGCGCCATTCTGGGTGCGCGCGTGCCCGGGACCGAGGACCGCGCGCCGCACCTCAAAGGAGCGTTGGAGATAGTCATCGGCCTCTTCCAGCCAGCCGGCGCGCATGGCATTCAGGCCCAGGTTGTGCCAGGTTGAAGCGAGGTCGATCTCGGGTTCGCCGAGTACCTTGCGGATCTGCAGATGGCGCAGCAGCAGCTGCTTGGCCTCCTCGTACCCGCTGTTGCCCAGGCTCAGCGCCACCGCCGTTGCCGACTGCCCGACATCGCGTGACATCGGATCGGCGTGGGCTTCGGCCAGCGCCAGGGCTTCGCGTGCGAGCGGCTCGGCATCGGCGTAGCGCTGCTCGTCGGCCAGGGCCACAGCCCGGTTGCGCAGCAGGTTCGACAGCACCAGCGGCCGCGGCGGTTGCACCGTGCGCTCGATCTCGATCGCGAGCTCGGAAGCCGCGCGCCCCTGCGCCGTGCGGCCCAGATGGTCGTACACCCGCGCCAGGCTATCGTAGAGCGTCGCCTGAGTCGCCGGTTGTTCGGCCAGTTCCGTGCCGATGCGCGCATAGCCGCGGTCGACCATCTCCACCACGGTCATGTCACGGCTGCCCTCCTTCTGCACGTCGGCGCCGGCAATGATCGACTCAAGGAAGCCGTTGATCGCACCGGCGGTCGCCGCCTCGCGATCGGCCCGTGCGGCTTCGGCGAGCGCGCGGTCGCGCTCCAGCTTCAGCTGCCAACCGGCAGCCAGCAGCAGCACCAGCGCGCCGGTCGTGACCGCGAACGCCGGCCAGCGTCGCTGCAGCAGGCGCAGTGCGCGGTAGCCTGCCGTCGGCGTGCGGGCCTGCACCGGGTAGCGCTGGCGCAGCCGCTCAATGTCGTCGCTCAGTGCCTGCACCGAGGTGTAGCGCGCCTGCGGATCAGGCCGCGTGGCCCGGTCGATGATTGCGCCCAGGTCGCCGCGGGATGCCTGCACGTCGCCCACCATGCCCCGCAGCAGCACTCCCAGGCTGTAGACATCGCTGGGCGTGCCGACCGGAAGCCCGGCTTGCAGCTCCGGGCTGGCATAGCCCGGGGTGTAGGCCTTGACCATGCCGCCGCTGCTGGCGTCGGCATCGAGCAGGCGGGCAATGCCGAAGTCGAGCAGCCGCGGTCGACCGGCGCCATCGATCAGCACATTGGAGGGCTTCAGGTCGCAGTGCACGATCAGCTGCGCATGGGCGAAGGCCACCGCCTCGCAGATCAGCCGGAACAGCACCAGCCGCGCATCGAGGGGTGGCGCGGCCTGCGCCAGATAGCGATCCAGGCGCTCGCCCTCGATGTGCTCCATCACCAGATAGGGACGGCCTAGCGGCGTGGCGCCACCGTCCAGCAGCCTGGCGATGTTCGGGTGGTTGAGCTGGGCGAGGATCTGCCGCTCTGCCGCGAGCAGGCGCAGCGCACCGTCGCTACCGTGCCCGCGCAGCAGCTTGACCGCGGCGCGCTGCTGGAAATGGCCGTCGGCGCGCTCGGCGAGGAAGACCGCGCCCATGCCGCCTTCGCCCAGCACATCGACCAGCTTCCAGGCGCCCAGGATATCGCCCACGCCGAGCTCGGCGCTGGGCGCGGCCGGATCCAGCCCGGCCAGGCGGCGCTGCACCCGGGTCGCTTCCGAGGTCGCTTCCGCCTCACTGTCACGCACCATGCGCAGCACCCGCTCGGCCAGCGCCGGCTCGGCCTCCAGGGCGGCCAGAGCCGTCGCCCGCTGGGCCTCCGGCAGCTCGACCACCGCTTCGAACAGCGCCCGCAGCCGCGCCAACGAAGGCTCAGCCATGGCGCATCGTGTCGTGCAGCCAAGCGCGGAGGAAACGCACTTCGCGCTCGACGGTGCGCAGCGACAGGCCCATCAGCTCGGCGATTTCGGCTTGGGTCAGTCCGGCGAAGTAGGTCAGGTGCAGGATCTCGCTGCCACGTGGGTCATCCACCGCCAGTTTGCGCATGGCTTCATCCAGCGCCAGCAGTTCGAAAGCGTCCTGCTCGATTCCCGCGGCGCTGTCAGTCAGGGTGATCTGTTGCGCACCGCCGCCGCGCTTGTCGGCGGCACGGGCGCGGGCGTGGTCGATCACCACCGCGCGCATCTTCAGCGACATGGTGGCGAAGAAGTGCGCCCGGTCCTTCAGGGAGATCGGATTCTCGAGCATGCCCACCAGGGCCTCCTGCAGCACGTCGCGGGCCGTCAGCGTGATCGGGCCACTGCTGCGCAGGCGCTCGGCGGCCATGCGCTGCAGCTGGGCATGGCTGTCGCGCAGCACGGCGTCGAAGGCGCCGCCATCCCCGGCACTCCAGGCCTGCAGCAACTGGGTCAGCGGACTCGCGGGCTGGGCGGACATCGGCTCTCCGAGCCGGATAGATGCTCGGAATATTAGCGTGCCGCTGAGTGCATCGCATGGCGGGTGGGTGCCCCGGATTCCGATAACCCCTACAAGCGCCGCCTTCAACCCGGAGACCCACGATGTTCGCCATCCGTCCGCACCGCCCGCAGATTCTCGCCGCAGGCCTCGCGCTGGCCCTGTGCACCACTTTGGCGCCCCTGACCGCCCGCGCCGCCGCCGAACTGTCCACCGCCACCCTCAACGGCGGCAACGGGCTGCGCCTGGACGGCGGTCTGAATGCGTCCAACGCCAACGAACAGGCCGGGATCAGCGTGTCCGTGCTGGGCGACATCAATGACGACGGCATCGATGATCTTCTCGTGGGGGCGAGCCGCGCCAGCAACGGGTCTGGAGTCTCGCGTGCCGGCCGGAGCTACGTGGTCTTCGGACGCAGCAGCGGCTTCGCGGCGGCGCTCGACCTGACTGCGCTGGACGGCACCAATGGCTTCCGTCTCGAAGGCGCAGTCGCCAATGGTGACGTTGGAGAGAGCGTTGCCGGTGTGGGCGACATCAATGGCGACACCATCGATGACTTCGCCGTGTGCGGTTTCCGGGGGGGGGCGGCGGCAACAGGGCGTTGCCACGTCGTGCTCGGCCGAAGTTCCGCGTTCAGCCCGGTGCTTGACCTTGGCGCGCTGGACGGCAGCAACGGCTTCGTCGTCAACGGCGTCACGGCCGGCGACGAACTGGGAAGGAGCGTGGCCGGCGTGGGCGACATCAATGGTGATGGCTTCGACGACCTGGCGATGGGTGCCATTGGCGCCGATCCGAATGGCGTGGAGGCCTCCGGCAGTACCTACGTGCTGTTCGGCCGCAATACTGGCTTCGGCGCAAGTTTCGACCTGACCACCTTGGACGGCAGCAATGGGTTCCGCCTCGATGGCGCGTCAGCCGTTGGCTTGACCGGCGCCAGTGTCGCTGGTGCCGGTGATGTGAACGGCGATCAGGTCGATGATCTGATCATCGGAAGTACCACCGTCGACGGCATCGGAGCAGACGAAGCCTATGTCGTCTTCGGGCGGGACACGACGATGGCCCCGCCGACGCCCTTCCCGGCGGCGATCAACCTCTCCTCGCTCGACGGCAGCAACGGGTTCGTCTTCGGTGCGGGCGGTGCGACCCTCACCCTGGGCTTTGCGGTGGGGGCGGCCGGGGACGTCAACGGCGATGGCATCGGCGACATCGCCGTCGGCGCGCCGTTTGTCGCCAGCTTGACCGGCAGCGCCTTCGTGGTCTTCGGCCGCAGCACGCCCTTTCCTGCCACGATCGGCGCGGCCGACCTCGATGGCAGCAACGGCTTTCGGGTCGATGGCGTGGCGGCGTCGCAGGTTCTCGGGATCAGCGTGGCCGGCGGTGACCTCAATGGCGATGGGTTCTCCGACGTGTTGCTGGGGAGCCCAACGGGCGGCAACGCCGCCGGGAGCGGCGTCCTGGTGTTCGGCCGCAGTGGCGGGTTTCCCGCCGTGATCGCCTCTTCCAGCCTCGATGGCAGCAACGGTCTGCGCATCGTCGATGGCACGGTTGGTTCGGATCTGGGCTGGGACGTCTCGGTGGGCGGCGACGTCAACGCTGACGGCACGCCCGACCTGCTGATCGGCGCGCCAGACTTTTCAAACACGGCTGGCACCCCTCCCGGCGATGCCTACGTGGTGTTCGGCAACGGCGCGCCGCTGCTGGCGAGTGGCGCAAGCGGCACCCTCACCGCGCTGGAGGACGACAGCAACCCCGTCGGCAGCACGATTGCCGCGCTGCTCCCCGATATCACCGTCTATCTCGATACCCAGCCGCTGGCCGGTGCCGCCATCGACAGCAACGCGCCGGTGCTTGCGATGGGCGTCTGGCAGTACCGGGCAAATACCGCTGCCGCCTGGACCGCCGTGCCGACCAGTGGCCTCTCCCGCAGCAACGCCCTGCTGCTGGCTCCGGGTGCCTCGGTGCGCTTCCTGCCCATCCAGCCCGACTTCTTCGGCAGCGTCGCGCCCTTGACGCTGCGCGCCTGGGACGGCACCGATGCCAGCGCCTACAGCTTCGGCGCCGGGCAGGATATCCGCGCCAGCGTCGGCAGCCTGGGCGGCTTCAGCAACGATATGAACCGCCTGCCAGTCGCGGCTTCCTTCATTCCGGTCAACGATCCGCCCAGCTTCAGCGCCAGCAGTCCCCCGACGGCTGCTGAAGATGCGGGCGCGCAAACCGTGTCCGGCTGGGTCAGCAGCGTCTCCTCGGGACCCGCCAACGAGTCGGCGCAGCAGATCCTTGGCTATCTGGTCAGCAACGTGACCAATCCGGCGCTGTTCGCGGCAGCGCCCAGCGTCTCCCCCGATGGCACGCTGAGCTACACCCCGGCCACCGATGCCAATGGCGCGTCCGCCTTCCTGGTCCAGGTCCGCGACGACGGCGGTACCGCGAACGGCGGCAGCGACACCTCCGCGCCGCAGGTCTTCGTGGTGATCGTTGATGAGGTCAATGATGCGCCGAGTTTCAGTGCCAGCAATCCCGCTGCCACGCCGCAGAACTCAGGTCCGGTCACGCTCCCCGCTTGGGCGAGTTTCACGCCCGGACCCGCGAACGAATCCTCGCAGCAGGTGGATTCCTGGCTGGTGAGCTCGATCTCCAACCCCGGCCTGTTCAGCGCCCCGCCGTCCATCGCCGCGAACGGGACCCTGAGCTACACCCCGGCGCCAGGCGCGACCGGCACTTCGACCTTCACGGTGCGAGTGCGCGACAACGGCGGAACCGTGGGCGGCGGCATCGACACCTCTTCGCCGCAGCAGTTCACGATCACTGTGTTCGCGCTGACGGACAATCTGTTCTGCGATGGATTCGAGGGCAGCGCCTGCAACTGAGACTCCAATCTCGCGTGCCCCGGGACTGTCCATCTGGCCCGGGGCTTCGCCATCTCTCAATGAGCGCGGCGCCGGCCGACCGCCAGCCGCAACACAGGGGAAATCAAGCCCCAAGAAAAACCGGCCTTGCCGGCCGGTTTTTCTTGGAACATTGGTGGTGGATTCCGCTCATCACTCGGAACGAGTCTCGTCCATCGTCGTGGATGTCCGCCGCCGCTCTTGCATAGGATCGGAAGGCCACGGGTGATCGCGATACCAACTGTGGTGCATTACAGTCGTCTTGCACGAGCCCGAAGGAACAGCACGGCGCAGCTGCGTGGCGCTCAGAAAATGTCCTGTACACC
>JBFWOF010000008.1:0-132881 GCA_050250665.1 Lysobacterales bacterium
TGTCCAAGCGTCCACACAAGACACTCCGAATCCGTTGTCAAAGAACTTTCCAACCTTTCAACCCGCCCCGACATCTCGTCGGGTGAGCCAGCAATCATACTTCAACTTCGATGGCTGTCAACACCTTCTTTTCGTTTGATCGAAAGTTTTTAGCTTTCGTTCAGCCTGCCGCCGGTGCGTCGTCAGGGGTGCGGACACTACGATGACGGAACTGAGCTTAAGCTCTAGGGTTGCCGGCCGATAGCCGCTACTTCCCGAGAGCCCAGACCTTCGCTATGTCGTCCATACGTATACGTGGTGCCCGTACGCACAATCTCAAGAACATCTCGCTCGAGCTTCCGCGCGATCGTCTGATCGTCGTGACCGGCCTGTCAGGTTCCGGCAAGAGCTCACTGGCCTTCGACACCATCTATGCGGAAGGCCAGCGCCGCTACGTGGAATCGCTGAGTTCCTATGCCCGTCAGTTCCTGTCGATGATGGAGAAGCCGGACGTCGACACCATAGAAGGGCTGTCACCGGCGATTTCGATCGAACAGAAATCAACCTCGCACAATCCCCGCTCTACCGTGGGCACCGTCACCGAGATCTACGACTATCTGCGCCTGTTGTTTGCGCGGGTCGGCACTCCGCATTGTCCGGAGCATGGCAATGCGCTGGCGGCACAGACCGTGAGCCAGATGGTTGATGCCGTGCTGGCGCTGCCCGAGGATCAGCGTTTCATGTTGCTGGGGCCGGTGATCCGGGAGCGCAAGGGTGAGCATCAGCAGGTCTTCGAGCAACTCCGGGCGCAGGGCTTCGTGCGGGTGCGTGTCGATGGGGTGGTGCACGACATCGACGCGGTGCCAGCGCTGGCCTTGCGCAGCAAGCACACGATCGAGGCCGTGGTGGATCGCTTTCGTCCGCGCGCCGACCTCAAGCAACGTCTGGCCGAATCCTTTGAGACTGCCTTGCGCCTGGGGGATGGCCTGGCGATCCTGGCGCCGATGGACGATGCGCCGGTGCCGGAAACGCTGTACTCGGCCAAGTTCTCCTGCCCGCTGTGCGACTACAGTCTGCAGGATCTGGAGCCGCGGCTGTTCTCCTTCAATTCTCCGGTCGGAGCCTGCGGTACCTGCGATGGCCTGGGCGTGACCCAGTTCTTCGACCCGGCCCGAGTCGTGGCACATCCGGAGCGACCGCTCTCCGGCGGCGCCATTCGCGGCTGGGATCGGCGCAATCCCTACTACTACCAGATGCTGCAGGCGCTGGCCCGGCACTATCGATTCGACGTCGACTCGCCGTGGACCAGAATCGATCCGGTCATCCAGCAGAAGTTGCTGTTCGGCAGCGCCGGTGAACTGATCGAGTTCCGCTACTTCGGCGATGGCAAACACAGCGTGGCCCGCAAGCAGCCCTTCGAGGGCGTGGTCACCAATCTGGAAAGGCGCTACCGGGAGACCGAGTCGGCCGCGGTCCGCGAGGAGTTGGCCAAATACATCAGCCACCGGGCCTGTCCGGACTGTGCCGGAGCGCGCCTCAACCGTTCGTCGCGCAATGTGCGCGTCGACGGCCGTGCCATCCACGAATGTGCGGCGTTGCCGGTAGCCACGGCGCTGTCGGTCTTCGACCAGCTGTCCCTGCCCGGCTGGCGTGGCGAGATCGCGGTCAAGATCGTCAAGGAGATTCGCGAACGCTTGCGGTTTCTGGCCGATGTCGGCCTTGAGTATCTGACCCTGGACCGCTCCGCCGAAACCTTGTCCGGCGGAGAGGCCCAGCGTATCCGTCTCGCCAGCCAGATCGGCGCCGGCCTGGTGGGTGTCATGTATGTGCTCGATGAGCCCTCGATCGGCCTGCACCAGCGCGATAACGAACGCCTGCTGGGCACGCTGATGCGCCTGCGCGATCTGGGCAACACCGTGATCGTGGTCGAACACGATGAGGATGCGATCCGGCTGGCCGACCATATCGTCGACATTGGTCCGCGCGCCGGCGTGCACGGCGGGGAAGTGGTGGCCCAGGGCAGCTATGCCGACATCCTGGCGGCGCCGGAGTCGATCACCGGCAAATATCTGAGTGGTGCCCTGCAGATCGATACGCCGGTCGAGCGTCGCAAGCCGACACCCAAGCATTGGCTCAAGCTCAAGGGTGCCAGCGGCAACAATCTGAAGAATGTCGATCTGGAGATTCCGGCCGGATGCTTCGTGGCAGTCACCGGCGTCTCCGGCTCGGGCAAGTCGACGCTGATCAATGACACCCTGCATCAGATCGCTGCGACCCAGTTGAATGGCGCCAACGGATCACCAGCGCCCTACCGCGAGGTCAAGGGCATGGATCTGTTCGACAAGGTGGTCGACATCGATCAGAGCCCGATCGGTCGCACGCCGCGATCCAATCCAGCCACCTACACCGGCTTGTTCACGCCGATGCGCGAGCTGTTTTCGCAGGTGCCGGAGTCGCGTTCGCGCGGCTATCTGCCGGGGCGCTTCAGTTTCAACGTCAAGGGTGGTCGCTGCGAGGCCTGCCAGGGCGACGGCATGATCAAGGTGGAAATGCACTTCCTGCCGGATGTCTATGTCCCCTGCGATGTCTGCGCCGGCAAGCGCTACAACCGCGAGACTCTGGAAATACGCTACAAGGGCCACTCCATTGCCGACGTGCTGGCAATGACCGTGGAAGATGCACTTAAGCTGTTCCAGCCGGTCCCGGCTCTGGCGCGCAAGCTGCAAACCTTGATGGACGTGGGCCTGTCATACATTACCCTGGGCCAGGCGGCGACCACGTTGTCGGGCGGCGAGGCACAGCGCGTCAAGCTGGCGACGGAACTGTCCCGTCGCGATACCGGCAACACGCTCTACATTCTCGATGAGCCCACGACCGGATTGCATTTCCACGATATCGACCAGTTGCTGGGCGTACTTCACCAGTTGGTCGAGCGCGGCAATACCGTGGTGGTGATCGAACACAATCTGGACGTGATCAAGACCGCCGACTGGGTGGTGGATCTGGGCCCCGAAGGCGGCAATGGCGGCGGCGAGATCATCGCCACCGGCACGCCCGAGGCCATTGCCGCAAACCCGCGCTCGTACACCGGTCAGTTTCTGGCCAAGCTGTTCGCCAGCAAGGAGCGGGCGGCGGCTTGATCTCAGCGGGTAATCTGCGTCACGTCGTCCGACTTGCGGACGACGTGATCCAGGGGCGACCGATGACGGCTCAGCGCTTCACGCCCTGCACCAGACCCAGTTCCAGAGCTTTAAGGACCGCGCGCGTGCGATCGCGCACTCCCAGCTTGGACAGGATGTTGGAGACGTGGTTCTTCACGGTGCCCTCGGCGACGTCGAGCGAGCGCGCGATTTCCTTGTTGGAATAGCCGCCGGACATCAGTCGCAGAATCTCGGTCTCGCGCTCGGTCAGCGGATCAGGCTCGTCCAGGCTGGCGAACTTGTTTTCCAGGTGACTGACGCCACGCAACAAGCGATCGGTCAGACCGGGCTGCACCAGTGAGCCGCCTTCGGCCACGGTCTTGATGGCGCTGACCAGCTGATCGAGGGAGACATCCTTGAGCAGAAAGCCGCGGGCCCCGGCGCGCAATCCGTTCAACACCAGCTGATCCTCATCGAAGGTGGTGAGGATGATCGTGGGCGGCAACTCGCCGGTGCGCGACAGATGCTCGAGCACTTCGAGGCCGGACTTGCCCGGCATGCGCAGATCCAGCAGCACCACATCCGGCTGCGCCTTGGGAATCTCGATGATGGCTTCGTCGCCGTCACGGGCCTCGCCGATCACCTGCACCGCATCGGACAGCTCCAGCAGGCTGCGCACGCCCTGCCTCACCAGCGTCTGATCGTCGACCAGGAACACTCTAATCATGACTTGCTCTCCAGCGGTAGTCGGGCGAGTACGACAAAACCATATCCAGGGCGCGTTTCCACATCCAATGATCCTCCAAAAATTTCCAGGCGTTCGCGCATCCCGGTCAAACCGTTGCCGGCCTTGAGTTCAGTGGCACCGCGACCATCGTCACGCGCCACCAGTTCCACCTCGTCGCCATCCACCCGGAAATCCAGCCACAGATTACGCGCCCTGGCGTGACGCATGGTATTGGTCAGAATCTCCTGTGTCAGCCGCACGAGCACCTGAGCTCGCCGCGCATCGGCAATCCGGAAGGGTTCGGGCAGGGTCAGGTGGACATCCGGCGCCGGCGCCGATGCCACCAGCTCGTGCAGCGTGCGATCCAGATCCACTGTATCACTGCCGCGCAGCGCACTGACCACCTGACGCACGTCCGCCAGCAGCTGCTTGCTGACAGACTGGGCTTGCTTGACGTGATCCAGCGCCTTGCCGGCCACCAGATGGCTGGCTACTTCCAGATTCAGACTGAGAGCGGTCAGATGATGGCCGACGACATCGTGCAGCTCGCGCGAAATGCGCAGGCGCTCGCCGGCGCGCTCACCTTCGGCCAGCAACAGTTGCGTGGCCCGAAGCTCGGAATTGACCACACGCAGTTCCTCGCGCGCTTCGGTCTGACGTCGCGCCACGTAGGACGTCATGAAGGTCAGAGTCGAAAGACTCAGATACAGACCCACCTGCAATACCGCTTCCAACAACCCGAAATTGGGCCGCGCCAGAAACACCGGCAGCATGCCGAGATTCTGCAGCAGCAACCAGAACACACCCTGCCCCAGCGGCAACACCCAGGGCAACACGCTGGCACAGACCAGAATCAGGATGGCGCCAATGCCGGTACCGGTCAGGTGACCGATCGCCAGCGAAGACAGGGTCATCGCCACCAGCGTCAGCAGGTAGACCGCGCGCCTGCCGGCGCCGTCCATTTCCCGCGTCAACATCCAGTAGGCCAACGCGAAACCGAGATAGGCGGCCACCGTGCCGGCCATGTCTCGCCCACCTGCGGCTGAAGTCAGATGGGGAATGAATGGCAGCGAGATTCCGACGCAGACCCAGGTGAACAGGCCGGCGTAGCGCAGCAGCTGACTTTGGGAGTAGGTGCGGATGAAGCGCATGCGCGGTGTCGATGGCTCTTGCGGGCTCCGGGTTGGTAGCTCCTGAGAGCTGCAGCCTAGCGGTGTATGCCCCGCGCGGGAAAGTCCAGAAGTCATGCGTCGGAGCAATCGCCCGGGCCCGGGCCGGAATATGCCGATCGTCAGGCACCGGCCCAGTCCGGTCGCCGCCGCGGGCATCCGCGTGCATAATTCGCCCGCTCCGCCCGATTCTGGGCCGGGAGCACCCCCATATCACAGCAAATACGAGCGCCAGAGCCGCAATGTCCTTGATTTTGCGTGACATAGAAGCAAGCGACCTGGACGCAGTCCTGGCACTGAACAACGCCGCCGGACCGGGCATCCTGCCGATCACCGAGGCCCGCATGCGCCAGTTGTTCGATGTGGCCCGGTACTTCCGTGTGGCTCACTACAACGGCGAACTGGCGGGCTTCCAGATCGGTCTGTCGCCCGACGCCGACTACGACAGCCCCAATTTTCTGTGGTTTCGTGCCGAGCTGACCGATTTTCTCTACATCGACCGCATCGTCATCGATAGCCGCTTCCGCCGCCATGGCATTGGTCGGGTCTTTTATGCGGATGTGCTCAGCTTTGCCGAAGTGCGCTTTCCGCTGCTCTGCTGCGAGGTCTTCATCGAGCCCCGCGACGATGTCGCGCTGGTGTTCTTCGGCACCAACGGTTTCCACGAGGTCGGCCAGCAAGTGCTGCAGGGAGGCCGCCGGGTCAGCCTGATGGTCAAGGAAATGAAGGCCTATCCCTTCGTGCAAGAGACCTACAGGGCTCCCGGCGTGGATTTGCTGCCGGAGGACCTGGATGTGGATCGTCTCAGTCGGAGGAGCGCCTGATGTCACGGCGCGGCGATATCGCCACCCGGGCCCGCGATGGCGCCGCCTTCGAGCTGCGCTCGGGACAGTTCTCGCTGATGGTGCTGGCGATACGGCATCTGGATTTGCTACAGCTGCAGACCGAACTCGGTGAACACGTGGCCTCCGCTCCGGCATTGCTGCAGGGTGCGCCGGTGGTACTCGACCTGAATCCCCTGTCGCAACTGGCCGATCACGGTCTGCTGCGCGAGTTGATCAAGCGCGTCCAGCAGTCTGGCCTCAGGGTCATTGCCCTGGCCGCCAATGCCGGCGCCGAAGCGGCAGCGGCGGCGCTGGATCTGCCGCTGCTGGGCGTCGATCGCAAGCGCATGCGCACGCTGGAGTCCGGGCCGGCACAGGTTGAACTGCCGCTGCCGATGGAGCCCGCAGCAGAGGTCGAGGCGCCTGAGGCAGCGGAAGCGCCCGAGGCGGAAGCGGTCAAACCGGCGCCACCGGGGCTGCAACCACCGCTGGTGCTGCCGGGGCCGATCCGCTCCGGCCAGCAGGTCTATGCTCGCGGGCGGGATCTGATCATCACCGGCTCGGTCAGCGCCGGCGCCGAAGTGGCCGCGGATGGCTGCGTGCACGTCTATGGCCGCCTGAGCGGCAAGGCCATGGCCGGCGCCGCCGGCGACTTGCGCGCCCGAGTGTATTGCCTGAGCTTTGGAGCCGAAGTGGTCTCCATTGCCGGCAACTTCAAGGTTTTTGAATCCGCCAGCCGCGATGTTGCCGGCAAGGCGGTCGAGATTTTCCTGGACGAGGGTCGACTTGAGATCCGTCCTTTACGCATTTGAGGAGAGATAGCTTGGGCGAAATCATCGTGGTGACCTCAGGCAAGGGCGGGGTCGGCAAGACCACCACCAGCGCCAGTCTGGCCTGTGGCTTCGCCAAACGGGGCAAGAAGACCGCGGTCGTCGATTTCGACATCGGACTACGCAATCTCGATCTGATCATGGGTTGCGAGCGCCGCGTGGTCTACGACTTCGTCAACGTCATCAATGGCGATTGCACGCTGAAGCAGGCCCTGATCAAGGACAAGCGCTTCGACAACCTGTCGGTACTGGCGGCCTCGCAGACCAAGGACAAGGACGCCCTGACCCAGGACGGCGTGGCCAAGGTCATCGACGAGTTGCGCGAGATGTTCGACATCGTCATCTGCGACTCACCGGCCGGCATCGAGCGCGGCGCCTTCTACGCCATGTACTTTGCCGATCGCGCCGTGGTCGTGGTCAACCCGGAGGTGTCCTCGGTGCGCGACTCCGATCGCGTGCTCGGCATCATGTCGAGCAAGTCCAGACGTGCCGAGCAGGGTCAGACCGCGATCAAGGAACACCTGCTGCTGACCCGCTATTCGGCCGATCGGGTCGAGAAGGGCGACATGATGAGCGTGGCCGATGTCGAGGAGATTCTCGGCGTCAAGGTCATCGGTGTGATTCCGGAGGCGCCGGAGGTGCTGTCGGCGTCGAACTCCGGTGTGCCGGTAATTCTGGATGAACAGGCGGATGCCGGACAGGCCTACGCCGATGCGGTAGCGCGGTTGTTGGGCGAAGAGCGTCCAATGCGCTTTGTGGAGCCCAGGCGCAAGGGCTTCTTCCAACGCGTTTTTGGAGGATAGACATGGGACTGTTCGATCTGTTCAAGAGTCGCCCGAAGAACACCGCGAAGCTGGCCAAGGAACGCTTGCTGATCATTGTGGCGCAGGAGCGCGGTGTCGATTCGGCACCCGACTATCTGCCGCTGCTCAAGCGCGAACTGCTGGAGGTCATCCGCAAGTACGTCAACGTCGATCCCGACGCGGTCATGGTCAATGTCCAGCGCGAGGGTGATCAGGAAGTGCTGGAACTGTCGGTGACGCTGCCGGACAAGGAGTAGTAGCTGGTTGTCGGTTGTTGGTTGTTGGTTGTTGGGTCTCGGGTCTGGGGACGGAACCACAAGAAAGCGTCATTGCGAGCTCGGACTTGGTCCGAGGGAAGCAATCCAGACGTGAGCGGCATTGCACTGGATTGCTTCGCCGCTGCGCTCCTCTCCATGAATCCATGTCGTAAGGTGTTGATTTTTGGTCGTTGATGTAGGTTGGGCTAAGCGCAGCGTGCCCAACATTGGACGCTGGTGTTGGGCACGCTGCGCTTAGCCCAACCTACAGTTCATCGCCCTTGGGCGGTTTCGGGCCGAAACGGGTGGCTCGCATTGACGCATCATGGCTGGCTTGGGAGGACCCACGGCGGGCCGCGCAAGCGTGCGTTCCGCCTCAACGCAGCTCTGAGCCCGCTCAATCCGTGCCACCGCCAAGCCATCATCCCTTGACCATGACCGACACTCCCGAGCCCGCCGTCCTGCGCCTGCGCGACATCGATGCCAGTACCGTGGCGGCGCTGCTGTCGCGATTTGGCCTGCAGATGTTGGTGCTGGGCGATGATGCGGAGATTCCCGGCAGCTACTGGGGTGATTGCGAGGCCGGGCTGATCGGCGACCGGCTCTATGCCCGCGCCGACACGCCGCTGCACTCCATCCTGCACGAGGCCTGCCACTGGATCACCTGTACGCCCGAACGCCGTGCGACGCTGCACACCGATGCCGCCGATACCGAGGCCGAGGAAGGCGCCACCTGCTATCTGCAGATCGTGCTGGGCGACGACATTCCCGAGTTCGGCCGCGAACGCGCGCTCGTTGACATGGATGCCTGGGGCTACAGCTTCCGTCTGGGTTCGGCCAGGGCCTGGTTCGAACAGGATGCCGAGGACGCCCGAAGCTGGTTGCTGAGCGAGCAACTGCTGGATGCAGCGGGCCGCTGCAGCTATCGGGTTCGAGGCGCATCACGGGTCGACGAAGTGTCTCGGCAATGAACAGCCGACTCGCCATGGGCATCGCTCGCGAGATCATCTGATCGCGATCAAGGCAGCCCGTCGATGGCAACTTATCTTTGCCACGACAGGCGTCTGAGCGAGGTCGCCATGAGCAGGGATCAGGGGCATGACTGATGTGCCGACCATGGCCGGAACCCGGGCCGCACCGCCCCTGTGGCGTGTAGTCGTCGCGATCATGGCCGCACCCGGAGAGATTCTGCGCCGACATGCCAGCGCCTTGCCGGCGTCTCTGGCCTTGGGGGTCTCGGGCACAGCCTTCGCCGTATTTTTTGCACAAACCGCCATCGATCTGCACCAGCACAGCTGGAACGCAGAGGCCTTGGCGGGCATGGCGGTGTTGAGCACCATCGGGGCCCTGCTCGGAACTTTGGGTATCGCTCTTCTGGCCGTGCTCAATTTTGTGCTCTCACGTCCATTCAACAGCACCGTGAGCTTTGGCTGGACGCTGCGCGCCTTCGCGCTCGCCTACAGCCCGACCCTGATTTATGCGCTCTGCGGACTCGTGTTTCAGTTGACCCTGGGATGGCCGACGACCCTGGCTTTCGGCGTCACCGGGTACCTCTGGGCGCTTGGGCCCCTGCATGCGGCGGTCAACGAGCTCTGCCAGTCCAGACCGTTACCTGCAATGGTATTGACGACCCTGAACGGCGCTCTGCTGCTACTGGCGTGGGCCGGCGCCAGCATGGGGTACGGACCATGAGCACCATCGCCTTTGCCCTCTTCGGCGCCTTGATGGCGCGCTCGATCAGCAGCGAGTTCGAAGCCGTGCCCCTGAGTGCACTGCTGGCGGCAGTGGGCGGGTGGCTGGCGGTGCGCCTGCTACACCTGGTGCTGGTTGCCGCAATACCGAACATCGGATCTGATCGAGTCGCGCCGACCCAGGCGGTCAGTGCTGCCATGTCCTTGCTTCTGCCCTTCGCGCTATTGGCGGCGCTCGCCGAACTGGGCCTGGGCTGGCAGGCCACTCAGGCCTTCTTTGCGTCAGGCCTGATGTGCACCGGCGCCGCCGCCGCGGCTGCGTGCATGCGCTTGGGCGCACCGGCTCTGCGGGTCGTTGCGCTGTCCGGACTGTGGGCGCTGACAGGTGCCGGTGCCTGGATGCAGATGTGGATCGCGCTGGCGCCGTGGCTGGATGCAAGCGCATGAACCGCGCAATGAACAGGATCCTGCTCGCCCTGGTGCTGATTGCAAGCACTGCTGCCGCAGCAGCTGATCCGACGGTGAACTGGGGGCCGCTGCCGCCCGGATGGAACGCCTGGCAGGTTCAGGGGCAATCGAGTACGCCGATCGCCAGCGAGGGAACTCACGCACTGGGTGCCTACCATCTGGTTCTGCAGTCAGCGGAGCCCAACGGCTGGCGCGCCGTGATCGAGATTCGCTTGAGCACCAAGAACATCAGCAATCTGGAGTCGTTTGCCGCCGAATTCGCCGGGCAAGGACTGCAACGTCAGGTCGAGAGCGGCGATTTCAACGGCCAGCCGGCGCTGCACGCAAGAGGTGCCGGCCGTACCTCGAGTTTCGACGACTGGTTGATCCTGCAGCCGGTCAGGGGCGGTCAGCCTTGGGTGGCGACGATGTTGAGCTGCGCCTTCAGCCCGGGACGACCAGGCTACGAACAATGCCAGGCGCGCCGAGCCGAACTTGACCAGATCCTGAAGACGATTGCCTTTGGCGGATCGCCTCCTGCTCGGCTTCACGCCAGCATACTGCTGCCGCCAGATCTCAAGCCCGGCGATGTGATTTCGCCATCGGCAGTGGTGGTCGATGGCGAAGGCCGCCCGCCGCGAGGCGAGATCGGCGTGGTCTGGTACTTCAATCGCACGCAGACCAACGGCCTGATCTGGGATGGTCAGCCGCTGCATATCGAATTGCAGGCCAGCGCCGACGGCCAGGCGCTGACCGCCGAACTGAGCCTGCCAGCCTATGGCTCGGGTCCGCCGGTTCCCGTTGCAAGGACACCTTCTGGGGTGGCCGTGGACGGTGTGGTACCCGGCCTCAATGGCATTGGCGATCTTCCCGGCCCGCGAAACGGAATCGAGGCACTGGTCGGCACGCTGGGGCCGGGCGCGCTGGGTCTGCTTGGAGCCTTGCTGTCCGGATTGCTGACGGCGCCGGGACCGCTACCTCAGCCTCCCGCACCACCGCAGTCACCCAGGCGGCGGCGGCGACCCGGGGACCATGGGGATGCCGACTCTGCGCCCGACGCCGATGACGACAACGAAGATGAGAAAGGCGATTCCGAGCATCCGGACCGCGGCGGCGCTCCAGCGACAACGCGACGCCGCCGTGGTGGCAAGGATGGCGATGCAGCCAAGCCGCAGCCGGCGCCCCCGCCAGGGCCAGGCGACCATGTGCGCCGCCGCCTCGAACAGATGCGGCGAATCGCCGAGCGCAACGGTAATCGCGAACTGAAGGAGGCCATTGATCGGGCGGCATCGCTGGGTTTTGGTGCCAACGGCCGCTTTAATCCCGAGGCCTGGAAAGCGGCTCAGAAGGAACTCTGGGCGGCTCGCGATCGCAGTCTTGGCCAGATTCCGAGCCCAAATTCGGCACTCCGCGATGCACTCGGCAGTGGCGTGGTGGCGGTCGGGAGCGCTCTGGGTCAGGGCGCCAGGGCAGCGGGCAGCATGGTGGGCGGTCTGGCCTCGCTGGTGTCCGGCGGCGTGCGTGGCGCGGCCGCGATCGGGGACGCGGTCGTGCACTTGCCCAGTTTTGTTCGGGGCGCCAACGACTGTGTCGGGCAATGGGCCGATCGAAATGCAAGCACGGAAAAGCGGATCTTCACTGAAGGCATGCGTGATGGTCGCGTTGGCGATGCCCTGATCGGCCTGGCCATGGGCGGCGTCAAGGCCGGCGCCGGGATCGCCGGCAGGGCCGCGAGCTTCATCAAGAAAGATGTCCTGCCCTGGGAGGAAGTGGGCGCATTGACCAACTCCAGGGCTTCTCTGGAAGAGAAGCTATGGGCGGTTCCTGCCGCGGCAGCCAAGATCGCCAGCCTGATGACCCTGGGTCAGAATGTCGGCACCCAACCCGCCACCAGTTGGGGCCGCGCCATCGCCAATGCGTCCGATCGATGGGCCACACGCGACCTGGCCGCGGCGTCACAGGCAGCGGCCAACGAAATCGGCCGGCTGGAAGCCCAGGCAGTCGGTTTCCAGAGGGCCGCGGCAGGGCCCAATGCTGCCGGCGTCAAGGGCCTGCTTGAACGCACCAACAAGGCGCTGGAAAAGGCACGCGAACTCAAGGCCGCCACCAGCGCGGCGCAGGACGTCGAGCGGCTCAGCCGCGAGTGCATGCGCGGGCGCGAGGCCTTCCAGAACTACCAGCAGGCGCAGCGCGCGTTGGCCGACAATCCTCAGCTCAGCAAGGCCATTGATGAGGCTCTGGTCGCCAACAACGGCGGCGCTTCTCTTTCTGGCGCTCGCGTGCGCGAACTGATCGGCCAGGACGCCCACACCTTGATGACCGCGCGAAAGTTGCAGTTGCAGAACCAGGCCTTGAATCAAGCCAGCAAACGCATCATCGAGGAAGAGGCGCGGGCGCTGCAGGCAGCTGGGGATAAGATTCCGCGCCGGTTCGACACCTTCAACGCGACGCAGGGCAGCCGCTCGCGAATCTCGGGATCCAATGTGAACGCCGATCTGGACCAGACCGTGCTCGGCCTGAAACATGTCAGCCGTGAGCAGGCGGAGCGGATCATTCAGCAGGAATGCAACCGGGTCGGCATGACCCAGAAGCAGCTCGACATCAATATCTACCGTCCGAGCAAGGGACTGATGGACGCCCGGGGCGCTGCACCCAATGCCCAGGCAACGCTGGAGAATATCGGTCAGACCAGTGGCACGGCCGGTCATCACCCAGTGCACGTCAGCCGCAACGGCCAAATCACCGTGGGTGATCACGTGTCTACACCTCAAGGGCGCGAGGCTGTGCTCGCCGGTCGCCGCAGCATGCAGCCACCACCCGGCGTGGACCGCGAGCAATGGCTGTGGGAAGGCCATCAAGGAGCGCCGGTGCAAGTTCCGAAAAGCCAGTGGGCCGCAGTCCGGCAAACGCAACTGGAAGGCATCGGGCATGCGTTTGAGCGCGGCGACATGAATCAGATGGTCAAGTACGCCAATCGCGGGCGAACGGTTGGCTTGCGCATGGACGATGCCACGGCGCAGCTGGTGCGTGCTGTCGCTGGACAAAAGGATCCGGCGCTGGCGGCACAGATGCTGCGGCAGGCCGGCGTGAGCTCGCCGGCAGAACTGATGACACGACTGGGACTGAAGCCATGAGCCTGGAGCAGTTGCGGATCCCGCTGAGTGCGCTGAAGGCGCTGGGTGAGTTGAAAGAGCCAGGTTGCGGACCACTGTCGCCGCTCGCTCGGGTATCACGGCCCTCAGGCCCGGCCGACCGCGAGGCCTTGATGGCCGCGCTGACGCAAACTTCAGGCGCCTGGCAGTGGAGCTTTCCGGCGCTGCTCGATCCAGGCCTGACCCTGGCCGTGCTGGTGGCGGACCGCGAGCGATCACTCTTGGGGCAATATCTATGGACCGATGTTGACGGCGCCACACCGGGCTTCCAGGTGTCACTGGAAGACCAGGCGCTGATACTGAGTGGGCCGTTGACAACCGAGGAGCTGCGGGCCTCGCTGCTGGATCTGCTGGACTTGGGCCGCGTGGCCGAAATTGCACCTGCGCGCTATGTACTGGATAGTGAGCAGTTGTGGGCATTGCTGGCACTGATCGATACCTTCGGTACAGCCAGCGCTCTGCGCACGGCCGCTCGTGCGCTGGGACCGCCACCGGGCGTCACTCTGGCGGATATCCGCGCCAGCTGGGACGCGAGCCTGATGCGGCCGAATCCAGGCTGGGCGGTGTCGCTGGCGGCGACGGTAGCTCCTGATCAGCTGCCGACTGACTTTGCTGCGCGCCTGCTCCCGGTGCTCCAGCGCCTGCATGAAGCCGAACTGCTGACACTGATCGAAGGTGAACAGGGCGATCCCCTGGGCGAGGTGTGCCTGCTCGGCGAGGGGCTGGATCTGCTGTGCCGCGGGCTGGCAGACGGTGGCATCAGCTTCGGTCTGGTCCGATCGCAGCAGGTGCAGCCGGATCTGGTCACGGTTGCACGTCTTGCTGGTTTCCGCACGGCCGGCGGCTGCGTGCTCTTCGAGCTCAGCGCCCTGTCCGAGAATCGCGCCGAACTGATGTTGATTGGCCCCACCCAGCTGGTCGAACTGCTGGACGAACTCCTATCTCCAACCCCGTCGAGCACGCCCGGGCCGGCCCTGGACGGCCGCTCGCCCTATCGAAGTGAAGCCTTGCTGCAACAACTGCAGACGGCAGGGACTGACTCCAGTCTGCCTGCCTTGACCTGCCCCGAATGTGGGTCACCGGTCAGTCCGCGGGCACGCTTTTGCGGTAGTTGCGGGAAGGCGCTGCCAGCAACCGGGCTCCAGTCCTGAGCTGCGAGTCAGTGTCAGGCTGATTCGCCAACGGGCGCATGGTGCGGCAGCGCCCAGGCTCAGGCCGCAGGCATTCCCCTGATCCATATCAAGGTGCTCCAAGGGCTCAGGACTACCCTCAGAGCAGTGAAGCTCTCAGGAGACGGCCATGCACGGGATTCGGCTATGGGCTGCTTGTCTGGCTCTGGGGTTGTGGCTGCCACTTGCCCCGGCCCGCGCCGACACGCTCGATAAGGTGCTGCAGATTCTGCACAGCGCCCAGCTGATCGATCAGGGGGTGGTTGATGCCAAGCCATTGGTGCAGTGCGTGATCGAGCATTCGCCGCAATATTGCATCGACGAAGGCAGCGCCTACCTCAGCGGCAGCGACCCCAAGGTCAAGCTGGTGGTGGACCTGATCCGCGCCGCGCGCGCCAGCGACTGGCTGCTGGTGCTGGAACTCACCGGCACCGATGTGCTGACCCAGGTCGCCTGCAATGCGGGCATTCCAGCGGGCGGCGCGGTCAAGGAATTCATCTGTTCCGGGCTGATGGTCAAGGTGGCGAAACAGGCCAAACCGGTGGTTCGTCAGGTGCTGGTGGCGGTGAAATCCGGCGATCTGGACGACTGGCTGATGGTGGCTACGATGACCGGCCCGACGCTCGCCTGTGATCTGATGCCTTCGTCCATTCCAGGCAAGGACGCGGTCTGCAGTGTCCTCGGTCAGGTGCTGGGTGGCGCAGTACAGGCGGTCGCCGATGCCGCCAACGCCGTCTGGGGTTCGGCGACGGCCGTGGGTGAGTGGATTTCCGGGCAAAGCAAACACATGCCAGTCGAGACCTACTACGCGCTCTACTGGAAACCCTGGTACCACACCGGCACGCTCATTCTGTTACGGGGCCAATCATCCAACTGGGGTGGCTTGCTGAAGGAAGTGCGTGATCCCTGCGAGGACTATTTCGACTCGCACACCATGAGTCAGGACCACGCGCAACGCGTCTGCAACGACATGCGCGACCGCTTTTCGCGGGAGGTCGGCATCTTTGTGCAAGCCATGCGGGTGGCGCCCGAGGCCTACCGTCAGGCTGTTGCCCTGCCGCTGGCCGAGGTCTGGGCGGTGACCGACCATGGCAAGGGCGATACGCTGGCCGCGCACCGTCCGCTGATCGTCAATGGCTGTGAGGTGGATCTGCGCGCCAAATTCCCGTTTCCCGAGCCCGATCCGCGTCAGTGCACCGCTATCCGCGACATAGCCGAGCGCATGGGCAGTCAGTGGAAACAGGGTCTGGAAGCGCTCTACCAGAAATGCGTGAACCGGCAGGCACGGCAGGTACCGCAGCCCTCGGTCTGGGAGGATCGCTGCGAGCAGATTGGACAGCAATTCGCCAATGACCTGCTGGCTGCGCGCATCAAGGTCGAGTCCAGGGTCAAGCAACTGCTGCAGTCTGGCGCCTGCGTGGTGCCGGCTGGGTGGAAGAAGAGCGATGGCGCGCAGCTCGAATGCGGCGATTACCTCGGCTACCGGCAGTGCCTGGACGCGCTGTCTGCAGCTCATCCGGAAAAGCGCTGCAGCTTCGATCAGCGCAAGGCCGATACCGAACTTGCCGGGAAGGTGGTGGAACAACTCGGTGGCCGGGCCCGCTGCAGTCACACCCAGGCAGGAGAAATTGTCTGTCTGCGCCCCTGGCTGCAATCACGCTGCGAGAACGAGTTGGGCAAGGCCCGCCAGTTCGGCCAGTACGCCCACACCGGCCTGAGCTGCCGCTACCAGCAAACACCGACCTACACGCAAGGACTTGCCGAGGTCGAGCGCATCCTCGATGCCCTGAATCGAGCGCCCTCCGGCCCCGCTGGTGAAATGCGCCTGCGCCAGCCGAATACCGCAGCCTCGTTGCGGATGATCAATTGCAAAGCCACTCGCGATCCGCTGGCCATCAGCTGCAACAACACCAGCGTCATTCTGGAACTGGGCGAACGTCTGCCCGGAGCGCGACTGCCGCACTGCCAGCCCGATCCGAATTTCTGGGGGGTCGATGCACCCTGCTACGTCGGTGCGCTGGAACTACCTCAGGGCGCACTCGGTGAAACGCAGGTCATGCCGCCAAGGCGTTCCGGGGAGGCGGACAGCCCACCCGAGCGCATACAGCCACGTCTGGACCCCCGACGTCAGATGCGCGCGGCGCCCGATCTGCAACTGGGCGACCGACCGAAGTTCGCCGGCAGCCTCCAGGCCTGGCAGAGCACCGTAGCGCTGACCGGCAGTGCGCTGCCGCTTGATCGCAGCGGCAATTGCGGGCTGCGGCTGGAATACCGCGTGATCAATCGCGGATCGGCAGCCAGCACGACGACACAGATCGAATTCATGATCGAAGGCCGGACCCAGGATCAGGCGCTTCCGGCGCTGGCTGCAGGCGCGCAGTTTGATGGCGTCGTGATGCTGTCGATGCCGGCCGGGCAGCACCGCCTGCGCGCCCGGCTTGATCCACGGAACACTGTCGACGAACTCAGCGAGGACAACAACGATGGCACTGTCAGCGTACAGATCGAGGGCGCCTGCGGACGCGATCAAAAGTTGCTGAATCTGCGCCGTCGGGATTGACCCTCCGCTCGGGCCCGGCGTTATGGCTACAATGGGCCTGGCGCACCAGACCCAGTGCGATCGGGTGGACCAGCGCAGCGATTCCCCGGGTTGTGTCCGCCAGCGGCCGCAACCTTCGTTCCACGAAGCAAGGAGCTGCACATGAGCGTATGCAAGATCATCGAAATCTCCTCGTCATCGCCCAAGGGCTTTGAAGACGCCATCGCCGCCGGTATTGCCCGCGCATCGGAGACCATCAAGCACATCCAGGGCGCCTGGGTGTCCGAGCAGAAGGTCGTGGTCGAGAAGGGCAAGGTCGTCGACTATCGCGTGACCCTGCGCCTGACCTTCCTGCTCGACGAAGCCAAGCCGGAGAAGCCGGTCAAGAAGAAATAAGTCAAAGGACTACGATCGCATGGCCCGATACTCGGGCCGTGCGCCTTTTCCGCGTGGACGACGGTGACGATCCGGCGCGATCGTTCTCACCGCGGGCCTCATCTGGAAATCCTGGGCCTGCTTCGTTGGATGGGAGCGGCAAAGCGAGCCACTCGCCCGGCGCTGTGATAGCGTAATCCTGACTCAATGTAATGGAGACCGCGCGCGTGTCCTCCCCGGTATCGCCAGGATCGGTGCAAGGGCAGGACCTTGAAGCGCTGGTCGAACGCATCCAGAACGGCGATCGTGAGGCTGAGTCGGAACTGATCGGCACCTATGCCCGTGGCGTGCGTGCGGTGGTCCGACACCACTGCAGACCTGGAGAACCCCAAGTCGACGACATCACCCAGGATATCCTGACCCAGTTGCTGGGACGGCTGCGCGCGGGCGCCATCCAGGATTTGCAGGCACTGCCTCACTATCTGCGGGTGTCGATCAGGCACGCCTGTGCCGCGCACTATCGCCGCAATGGCGCGATGCTTGCTGCTTCGTCGGCCGAGGAGGCACGCAGCCAGGATGACGATCCGGAACTGCAGACGCACCGCGGCCAGCTGCAGCAGGTCATCGGCGAACTCATTGCCGAATTGCCGGTCGAGCGTGATCGTGAAGTGCTCCGCCGCTTCTACCTGCACGACCAGGACAGACGCCGGGTTTGCCAGGCCCTGGGCATAGACGAGGGCCATTTTCACCGGGTGGTGCACCGGGCGCGGCAACGCCTGCGCGAGGCCATGCACCGGGTGGGCATGCACAACTTGCGCTGAGACAATCGCCGCGCTGGCAACTCCTGACTGATCTCTCAAGAGTCAGTTGGAGCGCGCCATGGCATTGGCCCTGATACCTGCAACCCTGAGCCAGCGGCAATTGTTGATGGGCTATCTCAACGATGCCCTGGATGCCGAAACCAGCGCCTGGTTCGAAGCCTGGCTGTTGACCCAACAGCCCTTGATCGAACTGCTGGATCGCTATAACGATGCACGCGATGAGCTGAACTCCAAGGTCGCACAGGTTTCACGCCGTCAAGACGCCGTGACCGTAGGCAAGAGCATCTGCTGCCGGTGGCATACGGCAGCGCCGGATCAGCTCTGCCGCCAGCATGTCAGCGCAGCAGCCCGGCTGCTCGGACCTGAGCACTGCAGCGAGGCCTGCCACCACCGGGGCTGCAGCCGATGTACCGTTGAAAAAGTGGCGCGCCCCTACCGGTCGCTGTGGGTCGGCTTCGCGCCTGGGGCAAACGACATTGGCTCCTGGAGCCACGCAAAACACTTCGGCACGGGCGTCACCCCGGAGCGAGTCGTGGCGCACCCTGCCAGCCAGATCCAGCGCGCCGATGGCCAGAACCCGGGTACCCGCCGCCGGATTCTTGATGCCGTCCTGTTGCCAGTCACCGTTGCCGGCTGCCGCGACCATCAGCGTCCGGTAGCGACGCGACAGCCGCGACAGCGAGCGCGACAGCACGCTCGGCGGCGCGTCCCGGGCGCGATCGAATCCCAGACTCAGGGAAATGATGTCAGCGCCCTCGGCCAGCGCCCAGGCGCAAGCCAGTTCGACTGCGAAACTGTTACTGCGACCATTGTCTTCGATGACCTTGGCAATCAGCAGGCGCGCATCGGCGGCAACGCCATAACGACAACCGCCATCAAAGGGCCGACGCGGCCCGGCGATGATGCCGGCGCTGGCCGTGCCGTGGCTGTCCGGGCTGCGATCCTCGATCGAGCCGGACCCCACCAGCGCGATGCTGCCGGCAATCCGGTCACCGCCAAAATCCGGATGGCCCAGATCGATTCCGCTGTCGAGAACAGCGACGCGCACGCCGGTGCCGGCAGGTCGGTCGGGGTTCAGCCCCAGAGCCTGCGGCGCCAGCACCCGTGGGCCTGGGTCAGGCGGCACGCAGTCCCCGCTCTGAGTCCCGCGACCGACGCTTTCGGGACGATCCACGCGCAGGGCCCGATGCCGGATCTGACGCAACAGCTGCCCGCCGCCGAGCTCGACAACGAACACCGCGCCCAGCGCCGGCACAAACAGAGGGGCGCCGTCGCTGCGCCCGAGCCGGTAGCCGATCAGGTCCTCGACCAGCTGAGTCCGACGGGTCGCCAGTTCTGCCACCTGTCGCGGCGCAAGGCTTAGGCGATAGCCAAATCGCCAGCGTTCGGCGGCCACAGTCACCGCCGCAACGCCCGAATCGGCCTGCGCTCAAGATCCCCCTGAAGGGCGAAGTGCAGTCCGTGCCCCCCGCGCGGCGGCTGCCTGCAGACCGCCACGCGACCACACTGCGGCGCATTCCGCGCCACAGACCTCAAAGGAGAGTTGTGCATGAACACGAATTCCAAAATCGCCCGCCGCCATGCTATCGCTTTGACCCTGCTCACGCTGGGCATCAGCAGCACCGCTAACGCCGGCCAGGAGTGGTGCCTGAGCCGGGGTGAAGGTGAGGGCCTGCACTTCCGCAGCGCCGAGACGCTCACCGACATCAAGGACTGGATCAGCCAGGGCGCAATTCTGGTCATCGAAGGGAGCAATCATCCCGAATGCGCGATGCTGGGAGCCGCCTGCAACGTGGCAGCAGGCGACGTTGTTACCGTCAGCCAGAACAAGCAGGGCGAACTGATCCTGCACCGCAGTCGCCCCACGGGACGCCCGGTGGTTCGCGACGTTGCCCGCATGGAGCTGGATCCTGCCGGGCGCTTTCTCAGCGGCTACTCGCAGTCAACGGACATCCCCTATGGCCAACAAGTCTTTCTTTACTACACTGGGTCATCGCATTGTACGGATTCAGGCTTCGACTATCCGGCGGACGCCGTCTGCCGCTACTTTGAACTGGAAGTGTTTCCGACCGGAGTTGATCAGGATCATCGCCCAGATGCACCGCAGGCCCAATGGCAGTACAACCAATGTCCGGTGGCCAGTCAGCAGCCCGGCAAGGGCACCGGCATCGAGCCCCCGATGCCTTGATCGACGCATTCCGGCCCTGGTTGCTGCCTTGCTGCTGGTCGGCGGGGGTATCGCGTTCCTTACCCCCGCTGGCGCCGCTTCCTGGTCGTGTGCGACATCACGCGACCTGATGCTCAATGGCGACAAGCCGGCGTTGCTGAGTCTGGAGGGGCAGGAGTCGACGATGGCACTTGTCGTAGAAGAGCTCGGCTCAGAAGTATTGATCGCCGTGGGAGACGAAGCGTTTGCCCACATCAGCTACCCGATGACCCGATATGGATGGCGACGGCTGGAACCCACATCGATCAGCGGCGGCATAGGGCTCCGTTCTGAATCCACATCGGTCAATCGTGTCCGCGTTCACCTCAAGTGCGCCGCCCTCGATCAAAAACGAGATATCTGGCTTAAAGAAGCACAGAAGCTGGCTGACAGCATCGATCAACATGTGCAAGCCAACCCACAAATGCCCGAATTTGATCGGCTTGTCGAATCGGCGCCCACTCCCGAAGACAGAGTGGCCGCCATGCACATGCGTGCACTAGTCTGGTTTTTGCTGGACGACTATCTGAGCTCCGCCAGGGCCTTCGCAGAAGTAGGACCGATGTGGCTTGCAGTGGGCGACCACGCCCGTGCGGGCGCCGCCTTCCTCGGTGCTGCCGACATCTACGAGCGGGCTGGCAGACCTGCCGACGCCGAGCCCATGCTGGCTCAAGCCGAGCGCCTGCTGGACCCGAACAAAGACGCCTACTTTCTGGCGCGTGCCAAGATGCTTCGGTGCAACCGGCTGCAAACCGAGGGTCGGATAAAGGAACTACTGAGGTGTAACCGGGACCTGATCGACAGGCTGCGGAAAGTCGGCGAAGTTGACGAGGCCATTCGTGTCCTGGGTACGATGCTGGTCGGCGTTCGCGACGCCGGCGACCAGAAACTCGTCGACGATCTGGATGCTCAGATCGACCGCGATCCCAACCTTGAGCGGGCGTCCTGGTACACGCGCGGATACCTGGCCCTGATGCGCAGCTTCGTGCAACGCGATCGCGGTCAGTTGATGAACGCGCTGGTGCTGATCAGCGAATCGCTGCAGGCTTTCGAACGCGCTACCGAGGGCCGCGAGCGCTGGCAGGCCAGCGCCCTGCTGCAGGCGGCCGACATCTACGGCCAGCTGGGCATGAGCGACCAAGCCTATCGCTTGCTGGCCCAGGCCATTTCGCTGTACGACCCGACCTCCGCACCGGATCGAATCGCGGCGGCCTTGATGAAGCTCGCCATACTCGAGCGCGCCAACGGCCGCATCGAAGCTGCGGCCTCGTGGTATCAACGGGCAGAACACATCTATGCGCTGCTCGGGCGCCCGATCGAGCGTGCCGACGCTGAGCTCGGTCTGCTGGAGACCCGTCTGCCCCGGGATCGCGGCGAGGCCGAGGCGGCACTCGGCCAGAACCGTGACTGGAGCTCGCTGTCGGCGGCGAATGCTGGACGCCTGGCGCTGGTTCAGGTGCGCTGGATGATTGCCGCTGGGCAGTACGAAGAGGCCGCTGCGCTGCTGGATGCGTCGAAAGCGACCACGCGCGCACTGCCCCAGCAACTCCTGGCGGTGCGCCTGCGGGCCGAACTGGAAATGCAGCAGGGTCGCGCCAGCGCGGCACTGTCATTGCTCGAATCCGAACTGAGACAGCTTGAGCAGCTGGCAGCACAAGGCTCGAACGGAGTGCTCGGATACCTGGCCATGCGTGCAGGTCGTGATCTGCGCGCCGACTGGGTGCGGATTGCCCTCAGCCAGTCGCCACCCCTTGCCGTCGATGACTGGTGGCGAGTGCTGGTCGCCAGCGCGCCCTTGCAATCGGTGCGCCCCGGGCAGCACTCGGGCGACAATCGTTTCAGTTCGGCACTGTCCATGGAGCTGCTTGGCAATGGCAGCAGTGAAGCCAGCGATCGAGCCCTGCTGACCACGCTGGCCCAGGTCAATTCAGCAACGCAGGAATTTCCGAATCCGGCTCCCGACCTGGAGCGCGTACGCAAACAGTTGGGCAACAGCTGGCTGCTCCTTGTCATTCCCTCCGAACCCCGCAGCGCGGCAATCTGGATCAGCGCCGAACGCTCGGTGGTGGTTCCGATTCCCGGACGCGGCGATCTGCGCGATCAGATTCGCCAGCTCGCGGCCGATCTGCAATCGCCGAACCGGCCCGTGGCCAGCATAGCCCGCAGCGCCGACGCCCTGGCGACCAGTCTGTACGCCGGTGCACCCATGGCTTCGGCACCGGAACGGCTGCTGGCGCTGAGCGATGAGCTGATCGGCACGGTGCCGCTGTCGCTGCTGCCCTGGCCCGGATCCGAGCGGCCACTGATCGAAACCACCACCGTCGGCTGGATCGCGCGATTCGATCAAGGCGGGGAAGCCGACAGCGAAAGCGCCGCGATCCACGCCATTATCGCCCCGGGCAACGCGGCGACCGAAAGAGTCGGCCTGGGCAAGCTGCGCTACGCCGAGCAGGAAGCCGATCTGATTGCCAGGACCGAGCCGAAGCGTGAGTTGATCCGGGCCAGTGACTCGCAAGCCACCCGGGCGGCGCTGCTCTCGGCGCTGTCCGACCCGGACGCCTGGGTACATCTGGCGGCACACGGCTATGCCAAACCGGAACTGCTGGGCTACGCCGGAACCTGGCTGGCGAACCCAAAGGATCCATCCAATAGCGACTTCCTGAGCTGGATGGACATCATCGACACGCCCTTGCGGGCGCAACTGGCGGTGCTCAACGCCTGTCAGTTGGCCGCCGGCCCGGACGCCACCAGTCAGAGCAGCCTGAGCTTTGCGTCGGCAGTGACTGCAGCCGGCGTGGACCACGTGGTGGCTGCTTTCTGGCCGATCAGCGACAGCGCCAGCGCCATCTGGATACCGGCCTTCTACAGCGCCATGCGCGATCAGCCCGCCAGCCACAGCATGGATGCCCTGCACGAAGCGCAACTGGCGCTGAAGAACTCGCGCGCCTATCGGCATCCCTACTACTGGGCTTCACTGGCGCATTTCCAGCGCCTGTCCGTGAACGACTGACGCCAGCGGACTTCCCCAGCGACCGAGCATCGGCCATGCTCGGGACTTTGCTGAACCGGAGCTCTTTCATGCCCACCGCCACGGCCAACGGCATTGACCTGAACTACGTCGAATCCGGTGCCGGCGAGCACACCGTGGTGTTCTCGCATGGATTGCTGCTGGACCACCACATGTTCGAGCCGCAACGGCTGGCGCTGTCGGAACAGTATCGGGTGATCGCCTACGATCATCGCGGCCAGGGCGAATCGGCACCCGCGGCCGGCGGCTACGACATGGATTCGCTGACCGAAGACGCCGTCGATCTGATCCGCGGCACCCAGAGCGTGCCTTGCCACTTCGTGGGTTTGTCCATGGGCGGCTTTGTCGGCATGCGCCTGGCCGCGCGCTATCCGGAACTGGTGCGCTCCCTGACCCTGCTGAATACCAGCGCCAGCCCGGAAACCTTGCTGGCCCGGATCCGATTTCGTGCCATGCAGGCAGTGACTTCGCTGTTTGGCCCCGGCCCCTTGATCAACCAGGTCTTGCCGGTGATGTTCGGCCACAGCTTTCGCAACGATCCCGAACGACGTCCGCAGCTGGAACGCTGGATGCACCATGTGCAATCGCTGCCACGGCGCATCGTGGGTCCAGTCGGCGGCGTCATCGGTCGCGCTGGCGTGGTCGACGAGCTCAAGTTCATCCGCTGCCCTACGCTGGTGCTCACCGGCGATGAGGACCAGACCACGCTACCGGCCGAGGCCGAGCGCATCGCCGCGCAGATTGCCGGATCGAAACTGGTGCGCCTCGCGGGCTGCGGCCATACCAGCACCATCGAGGCACCCGATGCCGTGACTGCGGCCATACGCCAGTTTCTGGCCGAGGTCGACGCGACATGATGGGCTGGCTGGCACCACGATTCTGGGGGCTGCTGATCGCCGTTGTTGGGCTCGTCGTCTGCCTGTGGCAATGGCCGCAGGGCTGGGGCTGGCGTGCGGGCGCCCTGCTCTTTGCCGCAGCCTTGGCGCTGGGCATCAGTGATCTGCGCTCGAAGCGCCATTCGCTGCTGCGCAATTACCCTGTATTCGGCCATCTGCGGCGCATGTTCGAGGCCGTGCGGCCGATGCTGCGCCAGTATCTGGTCGAGGGCGATCAGGAGGAAGTGCCCTTCTCCTTCGAGCAGCGTTCGATCGTCTACCAGCGCGCCAAGCAGCAACGCGAGACCCGGCCCTTCGGCACCGAGCTCAGCGTGTACGCCGATGGCTACGAGTGGATCAATCACTCGATGCGCCCCAGCGAGCCCGACAGCCACGATTTTCGGGTGCCGGTCGGCGGACCGCAATGCGCCAGACCCTACTCGGCCAGCGTCTTCAATATCTCGGCGATGAGCTTCGGTTCGCTCTCACCCAATGCCATCCACGCGCTCAACGAGGGCGCCCGCCGCGGCCGCTTCTACCATGACACCGGCGAGGGCTCGATCTCGCCCTATCACCGCGAGGGTGGCGGCGATCTGGTGTGGGAGCTGGGTTCGGGTTACTTCGGCGCGTGCGAAAAAGCAGGCGTGTTCTCGGCCGCGAAATTCGCTGAAAAGGCGGCGCTCGATCAGGTCAAGATGATCGAGATCAAGCTCTCGCAGGGGGCCAAGCCCGGGCATGGCGGCGTGCTGCCGGCGGCCAAGGTCAGTGCCGAAATCGCGCGAACCCGCGGCGTTCCCATGGGCGAGGACTGCATCTCGCCGGCCCGCCACTCGGCCTTCGACTCGCCCGAGGGTCTGCTACGGTTCGTGGCCCAGCTGCGCGAACTGTCGGGCGGCAAGCCGGTCGGCTTCAAGCTCGCCATCGGCCATCCCTGGGAATGGTTCGGCATCGCCAAGGCCATGCTCAGCACCGGCATCAAGCCCGATTTCATCGTCGTCGACGGCGGCGAGGGCGGCACCGGTGCGGCGCCCATGGAGTTCGCCGATCACGTCGGCGTGCCCATGCGCGAGGGTCTGATGCTGGTGCACAACACCCTGGTTGGCCTCAATCTCCGCGAGGAGATCCGCATCGCCGCGGCCGGCAAGATCGTCACCGCATTCGACGTGGCGCGGACACTGGCGATTGGCGCCGACTGGTGCAACGCCGCCCGCGGCTTCATGTTTGCGCTGGGCTGCATCCAGTCGCAAGCCTGCCATACCGATCATTGCCCTACCGGCGTTGCCACCCAGGACCCCAAACGCTGGCGTGCACTGGATGTGCCGGACAAGGCCGAGCGGGTCAAGAACTTCCACCAGAACACGCTACGCGCTCTCAAGGAACTGATCGCGGCAGCCGGTCTCAATCACCCGGGCGAACTCGGCCCGGAACACATCATCCAACGCGTGTCGGCCAAGCAGATCCGCTCACTGGCCGGCCTGTACGAATACCTGCGTCCCGGCGAACTGCTGGAAAGCACACCCAGCCACTCGGTCTTCCAGCGCTTCTGGTCCGATGCCCGGGCCGACAGTTTCGACCCGCCGGCCGGCGTCGCCGAACTGCGCTGGAGCAAGGGGGTTTAGGGCGGTTGTTGGTTGTCGGTTGTTGGTTGTTGGTTGTTGGAAGGAGCTGGCTCACGCGGAGACGCGGAGGTCGCGGAGAAAGGCTGGACCGACCATGCTTCTGTGGGAGTCCCGGCGCCTGGCGGAGCGCTTGTTCGCGCAACAAACCGTGGAGGTAGGTCACGTTGACCCGAAGGGTCTACGTGACAGCTGCGTCTGGTTGCTGGTTGTCGGTTGTTGATTGCTGGTTGTTGGTTGTCGCTGCTGGACCTGAAGCCAGCCCCTGTGGGAGCGGGCTCTGCCCGCGATCGCCTCGTGCGCTCTTGTGGTTCCAGAATCGTCGAATGCCTCTCCATCACCGGGCAAAGAGCGTCCAGACAAGTCTGGACCAACAGAAATTCGCTCCTCAACACCGGGCGTAGAGCTGGACTTGAAGCTTGCCGCTGTCATGGATTGCTTCGCTGCGCTCTCCATGAACCCATGTCGTAAGTTGTTGATGCGTCATTGCGAGGAGCGTAGCGACGAAGCAATCCAGGTATCGCCACACGCCCCTGGATTGCTTCCCCCGGATCAAGTCCGGGGTCGCAATGACGCCGGGGGTTCATGGCCATTGAGCAGCGTCAGGCCGATACCAGCGGCTCGCAATGACGCGGATCTTGAGCGAGTCCCGCAATCGACAACCCTCACACAACAGCCGCGTCCCGAGTCCCGAGTCCCGACAACCGACAACCGACAACCGCCAACCATCAACCCGACGCGCGTCAGCGCGTCAGCGCGTCAGAGCGTCAGCGCCCATAGCCCGTCAACGCCAGCGTCAGCAGTTGCTTCATCTCCTCGCGCAGTGACACCGGTGCGATGACCTCGGCGTCCGGGCCGTAGCGCAGCACGTCCATCAGCAGCTCGCGGGCGTTGCCGAAGGGGAGCTGCAGCTCGAAACGGCCATCAGGCAGGAAGCGCCCCTTCTGTTGGGAATGCCAGCGTTCATCAGCCACCCAGCGCGCCGCGTGCGAGGAAAAGCGAATCGTGGCCCAGGCCCGGGCGGGCCCGGAAAAGATGCCGTAGCTGGCCGCGAAGTGCGAATCCAGCTCAGCCTCCGGCCAGTCATCGGCGTTTGCGAGCTGCACCTGGGCGGCGCTGATCCGGTCCAGAGCGAAGCTGCGCAGGCCGCGACGGTCGTGGTCGTAGGCATCCAGATACCAGTTGTCGCGGTAATGGGTGAGCCGCTGCGGCGAGGTGTCACGCACGCTGCCGGCACCGGTGGACCGGGCGCGATAGCTGAAGCTCAGGCGCTTGCGCTCCAGCACAGCGCTGGTGACGCTGCGAAAGGTGGCGTCGTCGAGCTGGCGGCTGGCCTGTCGGATCACCCGGATCCGGCCCAGATGGTCGACCCGGTCACCGACCAGACCCTTGAGCCTGGGCCCGAGGTCGCCGAGGGCCTCGGCCAGCGCGCCCTCGCTCTGGGCGCTGAGCGCCTGGCGTGCCACCAGCAGCGCGTAGACCTCATCGGGCGACAACCACAATCCGGGCAATTCGAAGCTGTGTTCCTCATCGCTGCTGTACTTGAAGCGGTGGGTATCGGCGTCGGTTTCGATCGGCGCGCCCAGCGCATCACGCAAAAAGGCAATGTCGCGATAGACCGTGGCCCGCGAGGCCTCGATCTCGTCCATCAGTTTTTCCAGCGAGACCCCGGTGCGGTTGTGCCGCAGCAAGCGATGCAGACGGACAATGCGTTCGTAGCGATCCATACAGAGATTCCGCTGAGATCTGGGCGCGCCATCGCGCAGTGCAATCCTACCCGCTCAGAATCCGCCGTAGCGGAAACTCGGTCCTATCGCCGCTGCGATGATGCCGACCAGGGCGATCAGCCCCAGCACCAGCGCCAGTCGCACAATCCGCGAGGGCATCAGCGTCGGCAGCACTCTCAAGCGCAGATAGGTCAGGAGCAACAGGATCAGCGCCAGCAATCCAAGCTTGGCCAGGATCACATTGGCGATCGGCAGGCTGGATTCAAACCACAGCGTTGAGTCCGGCAACCAGTTCCATGCCAGCCACAAGCCGCTGACGATCAGTACTGCCAATGCCGGCAGGCCTACCCGCTGCAGCCGCGCATGCGCGTCGATCAGCCCACGGGGATCGCGCGTGCGCACGGCTTCGGGTGCGTAGCCGAGCACCAGAAACAGGTAGCCACCCACCCAGACCGCGGCGGCGAGCAGATGCAATACCAGGAGGGCGTGATGTGACATCCAGCTGTTATAGCTTCCACCATGCGAAAGTCGAGTCATGTCAGTAAGTCTGGTGTCGCCGGTGCGCGGTCATTGCCGGACCCGAATCACTGCCCCGCTTTCGTCGTCTGGTCAGAGTGGCGGCAGGCGCCCTCCCCTTTTCCTTTTTCCTTTTTCCCTTTTCCTTCTCCACCACCGTCCGGCCCCTGAACGGGCAAAGCGCCGTCGTCAACAAAGCCGGCACCGGCCTTCGCCTATACTTGCCGGCTTCCATGGCTACCACGAGGCGCGAATGACCGCGCTGGTTGTACGCAACCTCAAGAAGACCTACGCCGGGCGGGTCGAGGCGCTCAAGGGCATCTCTCTCACTGTCGAGGAGGGCGATTTCTTTGCCCTGCTCGGGCCCAACGGCGCCGGAAAATCGACGCTGATCGGCATCGCGGCCTCGCTGGTGCGGCCTTCCGACGGCGAGGTACTGATCTTCGGCGACAGCGTGGTCGATCAGCGCAGCGCTGCCGTGTCCCACATCGGCCTGGTACCGCAGGAATTCAATTTCAACCAGTTCGAGAAACCCTTCGAGATTCTGGTCAATCAGGCTGGCTATTACGGTGTGCCGCGGGCGCTGGCGCGCAGCCGTGCCGAGCAGTATCTGAAGCAGCTGTCGCTGTGGGACAAGCGCGATGTGGCGTCGCGCACGCTCTCCGGCGGCATGAAGCGCCGGCTGATGATTGCCCGGGCCATGATGCATCAGCCGCGTCTGCTGATCCTGGATGAGCCTACTGCCGGCGTGGATATCGAGATCCGCCGCTCCATGTGGACCTACCTGCGCGAGATCAACCGCGCCGGCACCACCGTGATCCTGACCACCCACTATCTGGAAGAGGCCGAGAGCCTGTGCCGCAACGTGGCCATCATCGACCACGGCACCATCATCACCAACACCACGGTCAAGGCCTTGTTGGCCACGCTGGATGTCGAGACCTTCGTCTTCGATCTGGCCTCGGCGCCGGCTACGGAGCCGGAATTGCCCGGCTGCGTGGTGCATCGGGTGGATGACACCACTATCGAGGTCGAGGTGCCGCGCGGCACCGAACTCAATGGCCTGTTCGCCGCCTTGACCACGGCCGGCATCGGTGTGCGTTCGATGCGCAACAAGGCCAATCGCCTGGAGGAGTTGTTCATGCGCCTGCTCGAAAAACCGCCGGTGGCCGCATGAGCACTGCCGTTCGCTGGGTCCCGTTCAAGACCATCGTCATCAAGGAAATCAATCGCATCCTGCGCATCTGGGGCCAGACCCTGGTGCCGCCGGCGATCACGATGACCTTGTACTTCCTGATTTTCGGCCAGCTGGTGGGCAAGCGCATCGGCGAGATGGGCGGCCATCAGTACATGGATTTCATCGTGCCGGGTCTGGTCATGATGAGCGTGATCCAGAACGCCTACGCCAATGTGGTCAGCTCCTTCTTCGGCAGCAAGTTCGGCCGCTATGTCGAGGAACTGCTGGTCTCACCCACGCCCAACTGGGTGATTCTGGCCGGTTATGTCAGCGGCGGCGTGATGCGCAGCTGCATGGTCGGCGCCATCGTCTTGTGCGTGGCGCTGCTGTTCACCGACCTGTCGATCGCCCACCCGCTGGTGATGATTGCCAGCGTGTTCCTGGCCGCGGTGCTGTTTTCCCTGGCCGGATTCGTCAACGCCGTCTACGCCAAGAAATTCGACGACATCTCGATCATCCCGACCTTCATCCTGACGCCGCTGACCTATCTGGGTGGCGTGTTCTACTCGGTCAGCCTGTTGCCCGAGTTCTGGCGCAATGTGTCGATGGCCAATCCCATCCTGTACACGGTCAACGCCTTCCGCTACGGCGTGCTCGGCGAGAGCGACGTGCCCATCGGCGCCGCCTTCGCCATCATGCTGGTCGCCATCGTCGTGCTCGGCAGCTACTGCCTGCGACTGCTCAACAAGGGCGTGGGTCTGCGCGCCTGAGACGGCATCATCCGCGGCGACACAGCTGGCCGTGAAGGTAGCCCGGCAGTGCGCGCAGCGCTCTCCGGGAAGTGATGCGAGAAGCGCCGGGTAGCCGTACCGCAAGTTGTTGATGCGTCATTGCGAGGAGCGTAGCGACGAAGCAATCCAGCGCTTCTGCGGTTGTGTGTCTGGATTGCTTCGCTGCGCTCGCAATGACGCTCGGGGGGGTCATGGCCCCTAAGCAGTTTCGGGACGGGACAGGCGGCTTGCAATGACGCCGGGGCAAGAACCGATGATTTCGGTCACAGCCACCGATTGCTCATGCTGGCACCGCAACCCAGCTTTGATCCGGGCTCTTCTTCGCGCACTTTCTGCTTTTCCTTCGCGTCCTTCGCGTCCCGCTTCTGGCCGTGCACTGCCGAAATGACCGGTTTTCGCGACCGGAGCTCTCCAGATCAGACCACCTCGGCCACAGGCGCGATCGCCAGCGCCACTGCCAGTCCGACGAAGATGACGGCGCCCACCCAGTTGTTGTTGAGAAAGGCGGCGAAGCAGGCGCTGCGCTCACGTTCGCGGGCGCGCCAGAGCTGCCAGCCCATCAGGGCGGCGGCCACGCCCAGGCCCGCCCACCAGGGCCAGCCCAGTTCACTGCGCTGGCCGATCAAGGCCAGCGTCACCAGCGCCGAGCCGTGCAGGATGCCGGTGGCGATCAGATCAAGCTCACCGAAGAGTATGGCGGTCGAGCGCGCGCCGGCCTTGATGTCGTCATCGCGATCGACCATCGCGTAGAGCGTGTCGTAGGCCGTGGTCCACAGCAGATTGGCGCAGAACAGCAGGATCGCGATCGGGCCGATCTGCACGTCCAGCGCGGCGTAGGCCATCGGAATCGACATGCTGAAGGCCGCGCCCAGCACCACCTGCGGGAACCAGATGTGGCGTTTCATGTACGGATAGCTGACCGCCAGCACCGCCGCGACCACCGCCAGCCAGATCGTCAGTCGGTTGGTCAGCAAGACCAGGCCCAATGCCGTCAGCATCAAGGCGGCAAAGATGATCAGGGCTTCGGTGCCGGAGACTTCGCCGCTGGCCAGCGGCCGGTCCTTGGTGCGCTCGACCTCGGGATCGAGCCAGCGATCGGCGTAGTCGTTGATGACGCAACCCGCCGAGCGGGTCAGAACCACGCCGGCCACGAAGATCGCGAGCGTGGTAAGCGGAGGCAAGCCTCCCGCCGCCAGCCACAGCGCCCATAGGGTGGGCCAGAGCAGCAGCAGGATGCCGATCGGCCGGTCCAGACGCAGCAATCGCGCATAGGCCGGCCAACGCGATTCCGGCGCGTCCTGGGTAGCCAGCATGTGGCGGCCGGCAGCCGTCTCCACCAGACGGTAATGCGGTCGCGACACCCGGCGGTTCTTGTTGGGCTTGGCCATGGCCTGATTCTGCCACGCCCGGCGGGCGGCGGATGCCGTCGCGGGCGCGCGCCGCTATGCTCGGTACAAATCAGTACCTGGGGTGGTGCAAGGTCATGAGTGAGCCGGGCGATCGCCCCATGCGGATCGTGATTCTGGGCGGCGGCACCGCCGGCTGGATGGCGGCGGCGCTGATGGCCACGCGCTGGGCTGATCGCCGGCCATCAATCCAGGTGCTGGAGTCACCGGATATCGGCATCATCGGTGTAGGCGAGGGCTCCACGCCCCAGCTCAAGGCCTTTTTCGATACGCTGGGTATCGCCGAATCGGCGTGGATGCCGCGCTGCAACGCCACCTACAAGGCCGGCATCGAATTTCGTGGCTGGTCGACGCGGGCCGGTTTCGAACACTATTTCCATCCCTTTCCCAGCGAGACCGACGAACGCACCGCGCCGGCGCTGTTCTTCAACAGCGTGATCCGTCGCCGCGGGGCCGATGTCGAAGGCCATCCGGACCCGTTCTTCCTCGCCACCGAACTGGCCAGACGCAAACTGGCGCCACTGCCGGCCACGAACTTCCCCTTCCGCAGTTACTACGGCTACCACTTCGATTCGCAGTTGATCGGGCGCTTCCTGCGCGAGCACTGCTGCGCCCGTGGAGTGACTTACGTCGAGGGCACCGTCGCGCGGGTCGAGCAGGCCGAGAGCGGCGACATCCTGGCCCTGCATACCGAAGACGGACGCCGGATCGAAGGCGATTTCTTTGTCGACAGCACCGGTTTCCGCTCACTGCTGCTGCAGGGCGCGCTGGGCGTACGCTTCCGTTCCTTCGGCGACAATCTCTACAACGATTCCGCCGTGGTGGCGCCTACCCCGGCGGACACCGATGGCATCGCCCCGCAGACCACCGCCACGGCGCTCAGCGCCGGCTGGGCCTGGCGCATTCCGCTGACCAACCGGGTGGGTAACGGTTATGTCTACAGCTCGCGTTATCTTTCGAAGATCGCCGCCGACAACGAGTTGCGACAGCACCTCGGACTGCCCGAGGACGGCCCGCCGCTGCGACACCTGAGCATGAAGGTCGGTCGGGTGGAGCAGCACTGGGCGCGCAACTGCCTGGCGGTGGGCCTGTCACAGGGCTTCATCGAACCGCTCGAAGCCACCGCGCTGCATCTGGTGCAGGAAACGGTCGAGAGTTTCATCGAGGCCTACACCGCTGGCGGTTTCAGCAACCAGCACCAGGACGCCTGCAATGCCGCCATCAACGCCCGCTTCGAGGGCATCCGCGACTACATCGTCTGCCACTACAAGGTGAATTCGCGCAGCGACACCGCCTATTGGCGCGACAATGCCGCCAATACGGTGCTGTCCGATTCGCTCAAGCAGATCCTGCAGGTCTGGCACGACGGCCAGGATCTGGTTCCTGAACTGCAGCGACAGGGCATCGAGCGCTATTACGCCGCCGCCAGCTGGCATTGTCTGCTCGGCGGCTACGGTCAGTACCCACCGCCACCACGCCTGATCCCGCCCAGCGCCAAGGCCGCCCGCTACGACATCAACCGCATCCGCGATTTCGTGCAGCGCTGCGCGCTGAATTTTCCGGCGCATGAGCAGGCGTTGAGGGAGCTTGGGGTGCCTTGAGCAGTGCCGCTCCCGGGCGCAGTGTCAGTTTATTGCGAACAAGCTGGTTCGACCTGACGGGCCAGCTGGGCGTCAACTCAAGGGTAGCAAGCACTTGTAGGTCCAGACTTGTCTGGACGCTCTTTGCTTGATGGTGAAAAAGCGTCCAGACAAGTCTGGACCTACAAGAGCTCACAACCGGCGTAGTGCCTCGCCCACCACGACCTTGGTATGACTCAGTCAAACAGACGCCGGGCTCGGCCTACTTTGGTCTAGTCCACGACCAAAGTCGGACCCCGGCGGCTGCGTGCTCGGCTAAGCTTGCTTCAAGCTTGATCTCAAACAGTTCGGGAGGACACCATGGCCACTCTGTATCCGGTTCCTGAAGTATTTGCCGCCAAGGCGCGTTTCACCGCCGAGACTTATCGAACGCAATATGCGGCCTCGATTGCCGACCCGGAAAGCTACTGGCGTGAGGCTGCCAGGCGGCTCGACTGGTACACCTTCCCTACGCAGATCAAGGATGTCAGCTACCAGACCGAGGATTTCCGCATCCGCTGGTATGCCGATGGTGAGTTGAACGTGTCGGTGAACTGTCTGGACCGGCATCTGGCCAGCCGCGGCGACAAGACCGCCATTCTGTGGGAGGGCGACAATCCCGAGGAAAGCCTGCGACTCAGCTATCGCGAATTGCATGCGCGGGTCTGCAAGATGGCCAATGCGCTGCGCAAGCTCGGTGTAGGCAAGGGCGATCGGGTCACGATCTATCTGCCGATGATTCCCGAGGCGGCGATAGCGATGCTGGCCTGTACCCGCATCGGGGCCGTGCATTCCATTGTCTTCGGCGGTTTCTCGCCGGATGCACTGGTCAGCCGCATCGACGATTGTCAATCGACGCTGGTGATTACCTCCGACGAAAGTCTGCGCGGCGGTCGCATCGTGCCGCTGAAGACCAATGTCGACGAGGCGCTGAAGAATCCGGCCACGGCAACCGTACAGAAAGTGATCGTGGTCAAGCGCACCGGGCGCGCAGTTGAATGGGTCAACGGGCGCGATCTCTGGTACCACGAGATCGTCGCCAATGAGCCGGAGACCTGCGAGCCGGAGCGCATGAATGCGGAGGATCCGCTGTTCATCCTCTACACCTCCGGTTCCACCGGCAAGCCCAAGGGCGTGCTCCACACCACCGGCGGTTATCTGGTGTGGGTGAGTTTCACCCACGAGGCCGTGTTCGATCTGCGCGAAGACGATGTCTATTGGTGCACGGCCGATGTCGGCTGGGTCACGGGACACAGCTATGTGGTCTACGGGCCACTGGCCAATGGCGCCACCTCGGTGATGTTCGAGGGCATCCCCAATTACCCGAATGTCTCGCGTTTCTGGGAGGTGGTCGACAAGCATCAGATCACCATCATCTACACCGCACCGACGGCCATCCGCGCGCTGATGCGCGAGGGCGAGGAGCCGGTGAAGCGCTGTTCGCGCGCATCCCTGCGCCTGCTCGGTACCGTCGGCGAACCGATCAATCCGGAAGCCTGGGAGTGGTATCACCGGGTGGTCGGCGATGGCCGCTGCCCGATCGTCGACACCTGGTGGCAGACCGAAACCGGTGGCATGTTGATCACGCCACTGCCCGGGGCCATCGCCCAGAAGCCGGGATCGGCCACGGTGCCCTTCTTCGGCGTTCGTCCGGCCATCGTCGATGCCGAAGGCCATCAGCTCGAGGGTGCGGTCGAAGGCAATCTGGTGTTGCTGGACAGCTGGCCGGGACAGATGCGCACCGTGTACGGCGATCACAAGCGCTTCATCGAAACCTATTTCACGACCTTCCCGGGCACCTATTTCACCGGCGATGGCGCCCGCCGCGACGAGGACGGCTACTACTGGATCACCGGCCGCGTCGATGACGTGCTGAATGTGGCCGGCCACCGCCTGGGCACGGCCGAGATCGAAAGCGCGCTGGTCTCGCACCCGGCCGTAGCCGAGGCCGCCGTGGTCGGCTGCGCCCACGACATCAAGGGCCAGGGCATCTATGTCTACGTGACCCTGAAGACCGGGGTGGAGCCCACCGAGGCACTGCGCAAGGAACTGCGCGAGCACGTGCGCAAGGAAATCAGTCCGATCGCCACACCGGATTACATCCAGTGGGCCCCCGGTCTGCCAAAAACCCGCTCCGGCAAGATCATGCGCCGCATCCTGCGCAAGATTGCCGCCAACGAACACGAGCAGCTCGGCGATATCTCCACGCTGGCCGATCCGGGCGTGGTCGCGAATCTGGTGGCGGAACGTCTGGTGCGGTAACGGGGCACGGGAAAGGCTACGGACCTGCGGTGCTCTTGCGGGTTCAGACTGGCCTGAAGGCTCTCTCTGTGGTAGCGGACTCTGTCCGCGATGTCGGCAGGGCCGCCCAGCGGTCCGTCGTCGCGGACAGAGTCCGCTCTCAAAGGCGAGGCGGCGATGGTCCACAGATGCAGTGGCCACCGGATATCGGAGTTGGCCGCTTCATCGTGTCACGTAGCTCGCTTTGCTCCCAACGTGACCTACGTCCCCGCGCTTGCCGGCGCCGTGGCGCTCGCACCCGAGCACTGAAGCCCAAAACATGATGGAATTGGGTCGGCATCTCAATTGTCCGGCAGCCATGTCCATCATCCTGATTGCAGACGATCACCCGCTGTTTCGCGAGGCCATGCGCCGGTCGGTGGAGCGGGCGCAGCCGGCGGCGACGATTGCCGAAGCCGAGAACGTGGCGGAACTGCTGGCTCTGATCGATGCGCATCCGGATGCGGACCTGCTGCTGCTGGATCTGACCATGCCCGGCGCCCACGGCTTCTCGGCGCTGGCGCATATACGCGCCACCCGTCCGGCGCTGCCGGTGATCGTGGTCTCGGCCCGCGAGGAGCCGATGGTGATCCGCCGAGCGCTGGCGCATGGTGCTTCGGGCTTCATCCCCAAATCGGCTGATGCCGACCTGATTCAACGGGCGCTCACTACGGTGATCGATGGCGAGACCTTCGATCCCTTTGCCCATGGCGCGGTGCGACTCGACGAAGCCGAGCGCGAACTGTCCAAACGTCTGGCCGAACTCACGCCGCAGCAGTTCCGGGTGTTGACCATGCTCTGCGAGGGCAAGCTCAACAAGCAGATCGCCTACGATCTGGACGTGACCGAAGCCACCATCAAGGCCCACGTCACCGCGATCTTGCGCAAGCTCGGCGCCCACAACCGCACCATGGCGGTCACCATGGCCAGCCGCATGGCGGTGGACCCGGAAGCCGCGCGCTCGGTGAATGTCATCGAGGAATGACGGCGGGCCCAAGCGCCCCTGTGGGAGCCGACTCTGTCCGCAAATCTGTCGTCGATTGATCGAAGCTCGCGGGCGGAGCCCGCTCCCACAGCTCCTCGCTTGCTTGAGATGGGCGGCGTCATCAGTTCCGCAGCCGCGGGTCCAGCAGCCACTGCAGCGCATCGATCAGCAGGTTCACCAGCGCCACGATCACGGCGACGGTGAGCACCGATCCGATAAGCAGGGTGTAGTCGCGATTGAGTGCAGCGGCGACCAGATAGCGCCCCAGACCAGGTATGGAATAGACCATTTCGATGATGGCCGAGCCGGTCAGCAGGGCGATCAGCACCGGACCCAGAAAGCCCAGCGTCTGCAACAGCGCCAGCGGCAGGGCGTGACGCCAGATCACCCGCGCTGGCGTATAGCCGCGCGCCTGCGCCGCGATCACCGGCGGGCTTTCCAGCGCCGCCCGCAGGTTCTCGGCGAGTGCGCGCAACAACACGGCAAACTGGGGCAGCGCCAGACTCAGCACCGGCAACACCCAGGTGCGCGGCTGATCCCAGCCAAATCCCGCCGCCGGCAGCCAGCCGAGTTGCAGCGCAAACAGCAGCACCAGCAAGGGTGCCAGCACGAACTTCGGCACCGCCAGCGCCAACAGCGAGGCCCAGGACGCCACGCGCAACCCGGCCGGTCGCAGCGCCAGCGTGCAGGCCACCGGCACCGCCAGGGCGATGGCCAGCAGCGCCGCCAGACCACCGAGCATCAGCGTGATCGGCGCCGCCGCCGCGATCAGTTCCTGCACGCTGTAATCGCTGTACTGGAACGAGGGCCCCAGATCACCGCGAAGGGCATGGCCAAGGTAGTCGCTGACCTGCACCCAGAAGGGCTGGTCCAGCCGATAGCGCGCCGCCAGCGCCGCCTGGACTTCGGGCGGGGCCAGTTTCTCCTGATCGAAGGGCCCGCCCGGCACGCTGCGCAACAGCGCCAGACAGAGCACCAGCAGCGCCAGCAGGGTCAGGGCGGTGGTGGCCAGACGCAGCAGCAGGGACCCGAGTAGTCTCATCGCCGCTGGACCTGGTCGGCGCGGCCATTGTGCAGAAGAAGCGTCCAGACAATTCTGGACCCACCAAAGCCAGGGACTGGCGTCATTGCGACCCCGGACTTGATCCGGGGGAAGCAATCCAGAAATTCCGTAGCAAATCCCTGGATTGCTTCGTCGCTGCGCTCCTCGCAATGACGCATCAAGAACCTGCGGTCAGTGTTCATGGACCGTACCCTGCTGCAGGCTCATGGCGCCGCCTCGCACCAGCGCAGGAACTCGCTGGGATGATGGTCCAGCGGATGGGAGCGATAGCCACAGAGATCGGGGCTGAGCAGGTGCTTGGCGCTGTAGTGGTAAAGCGGAATCAGGGCGTGAGCATCGAGCAGACGCTGCTCGGCAGCCCGCAGCGCCTGTTCGCGCTCAGGTCCGATGGCGGCGGCGGCACGGGCAATATCGGCATCGAATGCGGGATCGGAGTAGCCGGTGTAGTTCAGCGCATTGCTGCTGCTGAAAGGTTCCAGGAAATTCAGCGGGTCGGCGTAGTCGGCAAACCATCCGCCGCGGAAAACCTGGGTCAGCACGGCGGCCCTGCGGGTCTGGACGAAGACCTTCCATTCCTCGTTGCGCAGGCGCGTGCGCACGCCCAGCGCTTCGCGCCACATCGCCGCCACTGCCAATCCCAGACGGCGGTTGGCCAGACTGGTGTTGTAGCGGAGCTCGATTTCCAGCGGCCGGGCGCTGGAGTACCCGGCCTGCGCGTACAGCTCCCTGGCCCGCTGCAGTCGCGCCGCCGGCGCTAGTCTGGCGCCGGCATGGACCACCGCCCGGTCAGCCGTGGCCGGAATCAGGCCGTAGGCGGGGACTTCGCCGTTGCCGGTGATGTAGCGCACCAGAATGTCACGGTCGATGGCCAGCGACAGCGCCTCGCGCAGACCCTGATGCTGTCCCAGTGCGGGCGCTCTGAGGTTGTAGCCCAGATAGAAGGTGGCGTAGGCCGGCGCAATCAGCAGGCGCTCGGCATAGTCGTCTTGCAGTCGCTGCAGCTGACCCGGTGGCAGGGTCTCGGTCAGGTCCAGCTCGCCAGCCTGAAAGCGCTTGAATTCCTGGGCGGCATCTTCGGTCACGTGATAGCGCACGCTGGCTATCGCCACCGCCGAGGCCCGCCGATAGTGGCGATTGGCCACCAGCGCGATGGTCGATTGCGGGGTCCAGGCATCCAGCACATAGGCGCCGTTGCCAAAAAGGCGCCCAGGACGGGTGAAACCGCCGCCGTGCTGATCGATGGCGCTGCGCTGCACCGGCATGGCAATCGGCAGCGCCAGCCGGCGCAGAAAGTCGCTGCGCGGCGTGCTCAGTCGGATTTCCAGGTTCAGCGGATCGAGTGCCCGCACGCCCAGATCGACCGCCTCACCGCGCAGCCTGGCTTCCGCGCCGACAATGGGCAGCAGCATCGCGGCCGAGGGTGCGGCGGTGGCCGGATCCAGTGCACGGTTGAGGGCATAGACAAAATCGGCGGCGGTGACCGCGCTGCCGTCGGCGTAACGACCGTCCGCGCGCAAACGAAAGCGATAGCGCAGCCCGTCGGCGCTGATCTCGAAGGATTCGGCCGCGCCGGGCACCAGCTCACCCTGGGCGTCATCCCGCATCAGCCCTTCGAACAAATCACGCAGGATCTGCTGCGCCGACAATCCCTGGGCACGCTGCGGATCGAGCGTGTCGGGCTCGGGGCCATTGCCGCGCTCCAGCGTGCGCGCCGCCAGGGGCGCGACGCCAAACAGCAGCAGGATCAGGGAAAGCGCTGGCCAGAAGCGCCAGCACCGGCGCCGATCGTCAATCGGCATTGTCCAGCTGCTCGTCGATCTGGCGCTTGTGGTCCATGCCGATTTCCTCGACACCCTTGGCTTTGTCGATGGCCTTGAGCTGGTCGTCGAGCACGGTCTTGACCGGTTCCTGTGGCTCGGCGGGCGGCGGCGGTGCATCAGAACCGCAGGCTGCCAGCAGCGTCATCATCGGAATCAACAGGGCCAGGCGCTTCATGTTCGAACTCCGGTCAGCGAAAGCCCGAGTCTACTCCCTGCGCTGCGGGCGAAAGCGCGCGCCCGCGCTGCGATGCCCTATACAATCGAGCCCCCACCGCCGGAGCCACACACCGTGCGTAGTCTTCTATTCCTGTTGCTGACCCTCGGTGCCATGCCCGTGATTGCTGCCGAAACCCTGACCATCGATCGTCTATTCGAGGACCCTGCCTTGTCGGGACCGTCTCCACGCCTGTTGAAGCTGTCCCCGGACGGCAAACGCGTCACCTTCCTGCGTGGCAAGAGTGACGACCAGACCGTATTCGATCTCTGGGAATACCATGTACCCAGCAAGCAGACGCGCCTGCTGGTGGATTCGGCCAGCCTGACCGGCGGCGCCGAGGAACAGCTGTCGGATGCCGAGAAGGCCCGCCGCGAACGCATGCGCATCGCCGGTACATCGGGCATCGTCGAGTATCAGTGGTCCGCCGATGGCAAGCAGCTGCTGTTTCCGATCGCCGGCTCGCTGTACGTCTATCGGGTCGATGCGAAGAAGGATGCGGTGAAGGCCTTGACCCAGGCCGCCGATGGCTTCGCCACCGATCCGAAGTTCTCGCCCAAGGGGCGCTATGTCAGCTTCGTGCGCGATGCCACCCTGTATGCCATCGAGATCGATAGCGGCACCGAAACCCGGATCAGCCCGGCCGGCTCGGGCACGGTCAGCTACGGCATGGCCGAATTCGTGGCCCAGGAAGAAATGGGACGCTTCAGCGGCTACTGGTGGGCGCCGGATGACAGCGCCCTCGCCTACGCCCGAGTCGACGAAGCCCCGGTGGCGGTGGAAAAACGCTTCGAAATCTATGCCGACCGTACTGACGTCATCGAACAGCGCTACCCCGCCGCCGGCAAGGCCAACGCCGAGGTGCGCCTGTTCGTGCGTCCGCTGGCGAGCGAGGACGCGATCGAGATCGATCTTGGCGACAACCGCGACATCTATCTGGCACGGGTGAACTGGCTGCCCAACGGCAAGGGACTGCTGCTGCAGCGCCAGAGTCGCGATCAGCGCACCCTGGATCTGATGCGGGCCGAAGTCGCGTCCGGCGACAGCGCGGTCATCCATACCGAGGCCAGCGATACCTGGGTCAATCTGCACGACAACCTGAAGGTGCTCGACGACGGCCAGAGTTTTGTCTGGAGCAGCGAGCTCAGCGGCTATCAGCATCTGGAGCTGCGCGCCATCGACGGCAGCCTGATCAGGCCGCTGAGCAGCGGCCCGTGGGTGGTGGAAGACGTGCTCGCGGTCGATCAGAAACTGCGTCGGGTCTATTTCAGCGGCAATGCCGACGATCCGCGCGAGAAGCATGTGTATTTCAACTCGCTGGACACCACCGCGCCCGGATCGCCGACCCGGGTCACGCTTTACAACGGCTGGCACGAAGCGGTGTTCAGCGATGACGGCAAGGTGTTCGTGGACACCTTCTCCAACGAGAACACGCCGCCGCAGGTGCGCCTGCACGAGGCCGGAGGCAAGGAACTGGCGGTGCTCGAGGCCAACAAGGTCGAGGACGGACATCCCTACCACCCCTATCTGGAATCGCACCTGGCGCCGGAATTCGGCAGCCTCAAGGCCGAGGATGGGCAGACGCTGTACTACCGCATGATCAAACCGCTCGGCTTTGTCGAGGGCAAGCGCTACCCGGTGCTGATCCGGGTCTATGGCGGCCCGCATGTGCAATACGTGCAACGCAGCTGGGACAGCCGCTGGGGCCTGTTTGACCAGGTCATGGCACAGCGCGGCTATATCGTGTTCACGCTCGACAATCGCGGCAGCGCCCGCCGCGGCGTGAAGTTCGAATCACCCATCTTCCGGCGCATGGGTGGGCCGGAAGTGGCCGATCAGATGGTTGGCGTGCGCTGGCTGGCGGAGCAGCCCTTTGTCGATGCCGCACATATCGGCTATTTCGGCTGGAGCTATGGCGGCTACATGACCCTGATGATGCTGGCCAAGCACTCGGGGCCGATCACCGCCGGCGTGGCCGTGGCGCCGGTCACCGACTGGCGCCTGTACGACACCCATTACACCGAGCGCTACATGGATGACCCCGGGCGCTTCAAGGCCGCCTATGACACCAGCTCGCTGTTTCCGCATCTGCCGGGCCTGAAGAGCCCGCTGTACCTGATTCACGGCATGGCCGACGACAATGTGCTGTTCACCCATTCCACCCAGCTGATGGCGCAGCTGCAGCAGAGCGGCACCCAGTTCGATCTGATGACCTACCCCGGCGGCAAGCACGGCATCAACCAGAGCCTGGCCGTGCGCAAGCATGTGTTCAATTCGATCGCCGACTGGCTGGACCGTCAGCTGCGGGTGAAGGGCAAGTAGCAGGAGCACGAGGTCACGATCAGCTGAGGTTACTGCTTTTTGAAAAGAGGCAGGGGACCACCCCGCCGCACACTCTGACCCTGCAGCGAGCTTGGGCCCCTGCCCCTCGCCCCTGTCGGATGCGCGAATGGGCGCCCCTGCCGGGCCGACCAGAACTCTCACCTCACTCCGTGTAAACCTCGACCCGATCGCGCCCCGCGTTCTTGGCCCGGTACAGGGCCAGATCCGCGTATTCGAACAGCTGGGCCTGATCCGCGGGCTTGTGGCGGATACGCTCGGCGATGCCGATGGAGATGCTGCTGCGGGCGCCATCCTGGCCGGCCTGACGGGCATCGCGGCGAATGGCATCGGCGCGCTCGAGGGCGACATCCACGGACGACCCGGGCATCAGCAGCACGAATTCCTCGCCGCCATAACGCGCCAGCAGCTCGCCCGGCCCCACCCACCCGGTCAGACGCCCGGCGATGGCCTTGAGGCGCTCGTCGCCAAGTGCGTGCCCGAAGGTGTCGTTGAATTGCTTGAAGTGATCGACGTCGATCAGCAGCAGTGAGAGATGGGCATCGGCAGCGCGCGCCGCAGCCCAGGCTTCGTCCAGTTCGAATTCCAGCTTGCGGCGATTGGCGACCCCGGTCAGCCCGTCCAGATCTGCCAGTTCCGACAGGCGCTTGTTGGCCTGCTCCAGCTGCAGGCTGCGCTGGTTCAAGGCCTCGGTGCGCTCGGACACGAGCTTTTCAAGTTCCTGGTTGCGATGCTCCAGTCTGTGCGAGCGCCAGCGCAGCAGCAGGGCGAACAGCAGAATCACGGCCGCAATCGCCGCGAGTCTGGCGGTCAGCGTCTGGTACCAGTCGGGCAGCACGGTGAATTCGTAGTCGAGCGCCGGTCCGGTGACGCTGCCGGCATCGACGGTTCTGGCTTCGAAGCGATAACTGCCGGGAGGCAAGGTGCTGAATTCGCGCACGCCCTCGTTGTCGCTGTCGGTCCAGTCACGGTCGTAGCCCAGCAAGCGTGACTGATAGCGCGGGCTCGCCGAGAGTGCCGGACTGGCGTATTCGAAACGAATCTGACGGAAGCGCTCGAGTTTGAGCTCCTTGCCCGGCCGTAGGGGAAGCCAGCGCACGCCGCCGTCCTCGACCGCGCTGCGCACGCTCTCCATTTGCGGCGGCTCACGCTCGATCTCCGCACGGGGTGCCCTGGGGTCGAAGCGGACCATGCCGTTCCAGGTGCCGATCCAGGCCAGACCACCGGTTCCAGAGCACTGCACGTCGACAATTCCACGGGTGCCGCCAGCCATCGGGTGCAGGTCCTTGAAAGGATGCGCCGGATTCGCATCCCGGTGCACCAGACGGCGACCAGTGAAGGCAAAGACACTGCCGTCCCCGCAACGCCGCAATCGCAGCTCTGAACTCGGCGCCAGGCCGGTGCTGATCAGTGGGTGGGACGCCGTGGCTGCAAAGTGTTTGCCGTCCCATTGAAACAGGATCTTGTCGGTGGAAATCAGGGTCGTGCCGTCCAGATTGAGCACTGCGGCATTGCTCTCGGGATCGTTGCCCAGATCCAGATCGACCGGCACCGGCTCCTGCAGACGCCGATCGCTGTCGCTCATGGCGAAGTGCATGGGAGTCGCCAGAAAACGATCCACCCACAGACTGCCGTCCGCGGCCTCGGAAATCTCGTCAAAACGATAGGAAGGATCCGAGAAGCGCTGACTGATGTTGTAGCCGTCCCCTGCCTGGTCGAGTACCAGGAGCCCGGCGTCCTCCACGGCATAGACCCGGCCTTCAACCACCTTGGACGGAAACAGGCGCCATCCCAGAACCTCGTCGACCACGGTGGTCAGGCGCTGTTCCCGCCACAGATAGATACCGTCCCGCGCGGCCACCAACAGGCCCACCGAAGTGGCGAGCAGATGATTGACCTCCTTGCTCTTGAGGGCCAGGACATCGAAGCCCAGATTGCCCCGGGCATCGCGGCTGGCGCCAAACAGTCCGACCGAGGTCGAAACGAACAGTTGTCCCTGGTAGACCGCTGCGTGCGTGACCGGGCCACGCAGACCGTTGCTGCGATCCAGCAGTGACCAGGCATCCGACAGGGACAATCGGACGATATCGGCCTCGGTCGCTGCCCACAGATGATTCTCTCGATCGGTGGCCAGAGCGATCACCGGCGCCGGGCCTGTGCGCCAGATGGTGAGCCGTTCCAGATCTGCGCTCAGCCTGATGATCTCGCCGCTGAGCAAGCCGATGGCATAGTCGCCGCTGGGCAGGGTCGTCATCACATAGGGCGCACCGCTGCGCAGCTGGACATCTGCGGCAGTCGTCTGCGGCTGGAGCTTGCCGCCCTGCAGGCGATGCATCAGACCATCGCTGTCGAGCACCAGAAACTGGTCGGCGCCGGTGCGCACCAGTCCTCGCAGGCCGGCGTCAGCCTTGAACCAGGGGCTCAACTTGCCATCCTCAATGCGATAGACCTGATGGTCGCTCAATGCCAGCACCAGCGCCCCGCCGACCGCGAAAGCGGTCTGTAGTCGCTCAGGAAGATCGACCGTGAGTCGTTCACCCTGGTAGCCGGCAAAGAAGATCTGCCGATTGGTGGTGAACCACACCCCATCGTCAACCGCCAGCGTATCCCACACTTCGCCGAGCGGCGCACCGGTTGCCTCCGGAACGAACAGTCGATCCAGCGCCTCGAAGGCATAGCGGCCGTCCGGATGGCGATTGAGTACGCCAAAGTGCTGATAGCCACCGACATAGATGCGGCCATCCCGACCCAGCGCCAGGGAGCGTGCAGCACCCGAGCCCGGCAGCTCGATCAGTTGCCAGCGCTTGCCGAAATAGCGCAACAGGCCATCGCCATTGCCGACGAAGACTTCACCACTGGCCAGCGGCAGCACCGAGAAACTGTAAGGATTGGCGTCGGTTTCGGCCGGCGTGAAGCGACTCATGCTCGGCTGCCCGACCCAGTCTTCAGCCATGGCCGACGCACTGGCAACCAGCGCGATCAACAGCAGCAGACAGGCCCAGCCGGCGACGGCAGACGCGATCTTCCGCTGCACTAGGGCTGGCGCATGGCGGCCGCTGCCTGACATGAGGTCTCCGGGGGCCAGGATTGAGTGACGCTGGTGCACGATGCGACTTTAACGCCTGCGGTGCAATCGGGCGATCTGAAACGATCGTTGCCGGATTGGCTGCGGCCGACGTGGATACTCCCAGGAGCAGGCGTCCGCAGCGAGGTTTCAAGCTTAATCCGGTGCGCGTGTTTCACGAGGTCGGCCGGGCCGCTCTGGCATACTCGAATGCGTCCAGGGCATGCGCACTGGCAACCCACATTTGCCGTCAGGGAACCCCAGTCCTCACATGTATCTGATCCGACTCCTGGCCGCGCTGCTGCTGCTGACATCGGCATTGCACGCCGAAGACTGGACCACCGAAGAGGTGTTTTCCCGACACAAGACCAGCGTCATCCAGGTGCGCATCATTGATGCCCAGGGTGGCGCCAAACGCTCCATCGGCAGCGGCTTCATGGTCAGCGACGATGGCCGCCTGATCAGCAATTTCCACGTGGTCGCCGACTTTGTCCACCATCCCGGGCAATACCGCGCCGAGTGGCATGACAGCGAGGGCGGCAGCGGCGAATTGCGCCTGCTGGATGTAGATGTCGTACACGACCTCGCCCTGCTGCAGTCCGAACAGCTGCAGGGACGCGAATTTCTGGCGGTCGAAAGCAATCTGCCGAAGATGGGCGAACGTCTGTATTCCCTGGGATTTCCCTACGATCTGGGCCTCACCATTGTCGAAGGCACCTACAACGGCCTGCTCGAGAAGTCCCTGTACGAGCGCATCCATCTGACCGCTTCGATCAATCCAGGCATGAGCGGCGGTCCGGCCATCGATCGCTATGGCAACGTCATCGGTGTGAACGTGGCCACAGCCGGCGATCAGGTCAGTTTTCTGGTGCCATCGCGACATGTGATCGACCTGCTCTCGCGTGACGAGGCCAGCACCCAGGGCGAACTGATGGACCGGATCGGCACCCAGCTGCGCGCGAACCAGTCCCAGTATCTGGGCACGCTGATGGCGGCGCCGTTCGAATCGACCACGCTCGGCAGCTACCGGGTACCGTCCTCGCTGGCACGGCATATCAGTTGCTGGAGCCAGACTGACCAGAACCCCGAACGCCTGCTCGATTACACCGAACTCAGCTGCCAGAGCGAAGACGACATCTTTCTGGAAGGCAATCTGTCGACCGGGGCGATCCGCTTCGAGCATCAGCTGCGCAGTGCCAAGAAGCTTGGCGTACTGCGTTTCTGGGCGCAACTGGAGCGCGCCTTCCGCAGTTTCTACGGTGATCTGGGCGGCGACAAGACCAGTTCCACCGACTTCTCCTGCCATCAGGACTTCATTCGGCATGGCGAGCTGAAGAGCAAGCTGGTGCTGTGTGTGCGCCGCTACCGCGAGTTCAGCGGTCTGTACGATCTGGTGCAGCGACAGGTGACCCTGGATCACTCCGATCAGGCGCTGCAATCGACGCTGATCCTCACCGGCGTCGATCGCGAACACGGGTTGGCTTTTGCCCGGCGCTTTGCCGAGAGCATCGTGCAGGTGCAGCCATGAGTACCCTGGGTGTAGTGGAGATTGTTGATCGCGCCGGTCACGTGCGCGAACGGGTGCGGGTGCAGCAGCTGCCCTTCCGCATCGGTCGGGCGCTGGACAATGATCTGGTCCTGGACGATGTTTATGCCTGCCCCCATCACGCCGAGATCCGCGCCACGGACACGCTGGAGCTGGTTGATCTGGACAGCGTCAACGGCAGCTTCATCGGTAGCGAGGCACAACGGCAATCGCGGATCGAGCTTGGCCAGCAACGCGAGTTGCGCCTGGGTCACACCCATCTGCGCTTTCGCGGTATCGACGAACAGCTGCCGGCTACGGTGCCGGATCCGCTGGCCGGCTCACGCTGGCTGGGTCTGGATCGCTGGGGCTGGGGCCTGGCCGCCACCCTGGGCTGCGCGCTGGCGATGGCCGCCGAGAGCATCCTTGGCAGCACCCAGAGCCTGCGCCTCGGTGCCATTGCCAGCAGCGTCGCGCCCGGACTGATCGTGCTGGCCCTGTGGGCGCTGGCCTGGAGCCTGGTCAATCGCGTGGTCGCGCACCGCTTCCAGTATTTCGGTCATCTGGCGCTGGGCGGCGCCGCCGTGGTGGTCGCCAACCTGATGGAAATCGTGGGCAGCTATGCCATCTACGCCGCATCCCTGGACGATTGGCTACCGGCCTTCGGCAGCGTCTCCGGCGCGCTGCTGGTCACGGCGCTGCTATTCGGTCATTTGCGGCTGATTTCCCGCGGCAAGACCCGCGCGCTGCTGTTGCCCGCGGGTCTGGTAGGCGTGTCTTTCCTGGCTCTGTCGCTGCTGCCGGGCGCCGGTGACGATCGCTTCCACAGCGAGCCCAGCATCGGCGGCTCGTTGAAGCCGCCCTTCGCGGCGCTCGGAGAGGGTCGCAGCAGCGAGGCATTCTACGAGTCTGCGCTCGGCCTCATGGATGAGGTCGATCAGGAGGCTGCGCCGACGCCGCAATAGCGCCAGCGCAGCCACGGCTGCTGCGCCGCCTGTTTCAGGGGACCACCTTGATCGATCTGGTAGCCAGCGCCGTGTCGTTGGTGTACGCCATGAAGCGCAATTCATAGTCACCTGGCTGTTCGGGGGCGCGAATCTCGTAGCTTTCATCCTCGCCGCGGATATCGTCGTAGGCCAGATAGGCGCCAGGCTCACTACCCGCCGGCGCAAAACCGATCCAGTTGCCCTGGGCGACCGGGCCACGGGCGCGAATCTTGACCATCTCGCCGACCTTGACCTCCAGCGGCGCCTCGATACTGGCCTGGGCTGGCAAGATCCTGATCACCTGGCGCGCCGCCACCGATTCGCTTTCATTGAGCACATAGCGCAGCTCGTAGTCACCGGCCAGCGCTGGCGTGCGCAAGCTGTAGCGGGACACATCCGGCTGGGGGCGCTCGTACTGCAGGTAGGCGCCGGCAGCGGTGCCGACCGGGGCGAATCCGATCCAGTGCGAATCACTGACCGGACCACTGGCCTGAATCTCGATGGTGCTGCCGGCAACGGCCTGCGCCGGACCGCTGATCGAAACCGCGCTGGGAGTCGCTTCGATCGGGCGCCGCTCCAGCACCTTGGGTTCGCGCAAGGGACTGACGTAGCGCAGCTCATACCGGCCCTGCTCGGCGGGCATGGCCAGCTCCACCGTCCCGGCCGGATTCGCGTCCTTGATCCAGGCGTAGTCGAGTTCACCGGCATCGGCCGCGTCCGCAGGATAGATGCCGATGAAATCACCCTCATCACCCGGTCCCTCGAAAGTCACGCTGATGGTGGTGACGATCGGGGCGCGATCCGGGGCGCTGATGCTAGCCCTGGCTGGGGGCAACCTGGCCTCGGTGCTGACAGCCACGGCAGCAGTCAGCGATCCCGACAGGCCCTTGGCGTCACGCGCATTGAAATACTGGCCACCCGTGTTTTCCGCCAGACAGCGCAGCTGCGCCTGATGGGCGGGATTGGAGACGTCGAAACCGATGACGTGGGCGGTGAAGTCGACGCCGTTCTTCTCCAGCTCCTTGCCAACGGCGCAGGGATCGAGATTGCAGGTCTCTTCGCCATCGGAGATCAGAATCACCGTGGCCTTCTGCTCCGATGACCTGAGCACCTGCGCGGCCTGGATCACGGCCGCCGACAGCGGCGTCATGCCCTTGGGGTTCAGCGCCTGCACCTGATCCCGCAGCGCCTTCGGGTTCAGCGTTTGCGGCTCGTACAGCGTTTCGATGTCAGTGCAATCGCCCTTGCGGCGATGACCGTAGGCCAGCAGTCCCAGGCGGTTCTCGGGCTTCCACTGGCTGGCCAGCTGATCCACGGCCTCGCGGGCGATCTCGATCTTGGCCTTGCCATCGATCTGACCCCACATCGAGCCGGAGGCATCCAGCACCAGCATCACATTCTCTTCGGCAGCCGCGGTAGCGGACATCAGGCACAGCAGGGCAACAGGCAGCGATCGACGCATCGAGTCATGTCTCTCTTGTGCAAAAGTCGAAAGATACGCAGGACCGCGCGGGCAGGGGTCACGGCAGCGTCAATTCTCGATCGACACAGCCACCCAAACTCGATTTGTCCGGTAGTCGACCAGCAGTCGCTGTCCGGAAATGATATCGGCCCCGATCAAGCCCCCGGCCTGCGCGCCACCAATGCCCAGTGCGGCCAGCACGGGCAGATCACCGACTTCGACTTCGGTCTGTCGGCGCAAGCCTGCATAAATCTCGGTCGGTGGAATGACGATAACGGGCTGCTGCACCGGCTGACCATCCAGGCCCCGTCGCTCGACCGTTCTGACTGGCTGCGCTGAATCCAGCCCCATGGCCGATCTGGCTGCGTAGTTGATCGAGGTCATCGGCGCACCGGTATCCAGCACCCACCGAATGCTGTCCTGTCCCCAGGCGGAAACGTGCACGGGGAAGGCTGCAACAGGAGATTCAAAGGAGGTTGGCTGGGCCGTGTTTCGCACCGTCCAGTCAGATACGTCGTCACTCGCCCAAAGGCGGAAGCGTTGTTCCACGCCGTCAAACTCCGGTGCGTATGGGGTCAGCAGGGACTGTCCGATGACGCAGGCCGTTTTCCCCGAGGGCCCGGTAAGCCCGACCAGGTCGCGTTGCACGAAGATCATCGGCGGCAGTGCCAGCTCTGCGATACGCAAGCCACTGACGCGAAAGCGCTTCACTTCCACGCTGCCGTTGGCGCCCTCGACAGACAGCACTGGCAGCGCCTCGGCATCCGCCGCGGCCCTGACCAGAACTGCCTCTGAAGCAACACCGGCCGACGCGCCTGTATCGACCACGCATTCCACTCGCTGATCGCCGGGAAATCGAACTTCGACGACCGGATGGCCCTTGTTCGATTTCAGCATCGGTACGTCGAGCACCGGAGTGGGAATCTCGGCCGCGCAAAGTCCGGCGGCCGCAAGAGAGCTCAAGAATGCCAATGCAGTCCTGTGTATGAGCATCGAAGTCGTCCCTCTGATCCGCCGCAGGTGGCGCCATGTCGGCAAGGGATGCATGAGGGCGCCGGATGGTCGCAGGCGGCGCGCTGTCAGGAAGTCGAGGCTGCCGGAGTGCGCTGCAGGCAGCCCGGCGACCCCTGGTTCAACGCAACTCGCGGCGCAGGATCTTGCCCACGGGCGTCTTCGGCAGGCTGTCCCTGAACTCGATGCGCTTGGGCTGCTTGTAGCCGGTCAGCATTTCCCGGCAATGGGTGCGCAGGGCTTCTTCGGTCAGTGCCGGATCCTTGCGGACGACCACCAGCTTCACGGCTTCGCCGGTCTTCTCGTCGGGGATGCCGACAGCCGCGGCTTCGAGCACACCGGGATGCATGGCCACGACGTCTTCGATCTCGTTCGGAAACACGTTGAAACCGGAGACCAGAATCATGTCCTTGCGGCGGTCGAGCAGGAACACATAGCCGCCCTCGCCGCGCTTGGCGATATCGCCAGTGCGGAACCAGCCGCCCTCGAAAAAGGCATCCCGGGTCTCTTCCGGGCGTTGCCAGTAGCCGCTGGTGACCTGCGGTCCGCGCACGCACAGCTCGCCGGGCTCGCCGATGGGCACCACTTCGCCCTGCTCATCGCGCAGGCTGATGTCCACATCCGGCAGCGGCAGACCGATGGAACCTGCCGGATTCGGCGCATCCCAGCGATTCACGGTGATGCCCGCACTGGTTTCCGACAAGCCATACATTTCGACCACTTCACGGCCGGTGACCTGCTTCCAGCGCTCGGCCGTGGCCCGGCGCAGGGCCGTGCCGCCCTGGATGCAGAGCTTGAGCGAGCTGAAGTCGAGCGCTGCAAATTCGGGCGAGTTCAGCAAGGCGTCGTAGAGCGTGTTGACGCCCGAGAAGATCGAGGGCCGGTACTGACGGAAGCTGGCTACCAGCCCAGGAATATCCCGTGGATTGGTGATCAGCACCCCATGCAGGCCGTGCGTCCAGGCATACATCATGTTGGTGAAGGCGGCGATGTGATACAGCGGCAGGCAGATCAGTCCGATTTCCTTCGACGGATTCAGCGCACGTCCCAACCACTGCTCACAGGCTCCGACATTGGCCATCAGCGCAATATGCGACAGGGCCGCGCCCTTGGAGACGCCGGTGGTCCCGCCGGTGTATTGCAGTTGGGCGACCTCGGTGGCTGCGGCCTGCGGCGTGACCCGCGGCTGATTCGCGCCATGAGACAGCGCCTCCGGCCAGCCCACCGCGCCGGGAATCGAGAACTCCGGGATCAGCTTCTTCACATGCTTCAGCGTGAAATTGACGATGGTCGATTTCGGCCAGCTCAACAGATCGCCGACGCGGGTGGTGATCACATGCTTGACGCCGGTGCCCTCGAGCGCCTCGGCGGCCACAGCGCCGAAGTTCTCGATCACGATCAATGCTGACGCCCCCGAATCCTTCAGCTGATGGCGCAACTCGCGCGCCGTATACAGCGGATTGACCAGCACCGAGATCAGATCCGCCCGCAGGATGCCGAGCACGGCAATCGGGAACTGCAGCAGATTGGGCAACATCACGGCCACCCGGTCACCGGGTTTCAGTCCCAGTTCGCCGCGCAGATAGGCGGCGAGATCGGCGCTCAGGCGATCGATATCGGCATAGCTCAGCGTCTTGCCCATATTGGTGAAGGCCGGCTGCTTGCCGCGGCGCTGACAGACCTCGATGAGCATCTGCGGCAGGCTCTGACCGGCATCGATGGCGGCGCTGGCGATGTTCTCGAAATCTTCCTTGGCGAGCGGTGATGGGGTGTTGCGTCCAAAGGGCTGGTTCATCGGAACTCTCGGCGGGTAGCAGACGGCAATGGTGCGCGGACTCGGCGTGAAAGTCATGTAGTTGGACCGGACAAGTGCGCTGCGCCGCTTCACGCCGGATCCTGCCGGGTCATGACATCCAGTAGTCTAGTCAGCTCCGATCGCTTCGATCGCTGGCGGAGACCTTCTGATGAATTTGCGCAGTCTGTGGTGGTTGTCAGTATTGGCCCTGGCACTTCCGGTACACGCCGAGAGCACGCCAGCAGCGGCCGATGCCCCGAAACAGAAGGCGATCCTGGTCACCGGTGCGACCTCGGGCATCGGCCGCAACATCGCCGAGACGCTCGCCCGCGAGGGGTATCTGGTGTACGCCGGTGCGCGCAAGCAGGCCGATATCGATGAACTCAGCGCTATCGACAATATCGAAGGCATCCGCCTCGACGTCACCGTGCAGAAGGACGTGGACGACGCCCTGGCCCTGGTTCGCGAGCGCGGAACCGGCCTCTATGGCCTGGTCAACAACGCCGGTGTCGCCGTCTTTGCGCCCTTGATCGAGGTCGACGAGGTCGACATGCGCTTTGTGATGGATGTGAACCTGATGGGGCCGTGGCGGGTCACGCGTGCCTTTGCGCCCCTGCTGATCGAGAGCAAGGGCCGGATCACCACCATCGGATCGATCTCCGGCACCGTGTCCGGGACGCTGTTCGGGCCCTACAGCATGAGCAAGCATGCGGTGGAGGCCTACACCGATTCGCTGGCGCGCGAGATGCAGAAATTCGGCGTTGAAGTCAGCGTCATCGAGCCCGGCAATTTCAAGTCCGACATCGCCATGTCGGTACGCAATCGCATGCAGCAGCGCGGCCAGACCACCGAGGGCTCGCTGTACCGGGAGGAACTGGAACGCGTGATGGCGGCCCCGGCCGATCGCTCCAACTACCAGGAGCCGGACGCCGTTTCAGCCGCCGTCAAGCGGGCTCTGTTCGATGCCAGCCCGCAGCGTCGCTACATGGTGGTACCCAATCAGCGCGAAGCCGAGATCACCATCCGCAAGGCCATCGAGGAGATGGTCCAGCTGAATCAGAATCAGCCCTTCGCCTATGACCGCGAAGCCCTGATCCGGATGCTGGACGAGACCATGGCGCCAGCTTCCGAATAAGCCCCAGGCCGGCGCTGCGCGCAACCTCGCCCGCGCCGCGCTGACTCAGTCTTCGTCACCGCGCACGATCAGGTTCCCCTGACGACGACGATCCAGCGCCAGCTGCAACACGTCGGGCCGGGAATAGTGCCCGGCGGGATCGAAGTTCTGACGCTCGCGGCGCACCAGTGTGTGATCCAGTTCGGCCAGGATCAGGCGTTCTTCGCCGACCACAGGCTCGACCAGCCAGCGGCCGTCGGGGCCGGCGATGCAGGATCCGCCGTTGGCCGACATCGCCGGCAGCAGTGGCCGCAGCTCATCAGCAAAGGGCAACTCTTCCGGCAAGTCCTCGGCACGCATCAAACCCGATACCGAGAGCACGAAGCTGCGCCCCTCACGCGCCAGGAAGCGCGTGCATTCGGCGGTGTTGCGCTCATTGCCCGGCCACAGCGCCAGATGCAGGTCCTCGCCCTGGTTGTGCAAGGCGGCGCGCGGCAGGGTCATCCAGTTTTCCCAACACAGCAGACCGCCCAAGGTGAACGCCCCCAATGGATGGCAGCGCAATCCGTGGCCGTCGCCCGGCGCCCAGACCAGACGCTCTTCGTAGGTCGGCACCAGCTTGCGGTGCACCGGCTGCAGTTCACCGCGCGCGTCGATGTAGACCAGCGAGCAATACAGCGAATGCCCACCGCGGTCGCTCGCCCGCTCCATGCAGCCGAGCGCGATGGCCATGCTGCTGTCGCGTGCCAACTCCTGCAGCGGCGCCAGATCGCGCGCAGGGTTGACGGCCTCCTCCAGGTAATGGGCATAGAGTGTCTTCTGGAAGGCGTCTTCAAAGCGCGCGCCGTCCGTGAGTTCCACCCAGAAGGGATAGCCTGGCAGCAGCGCCTCGCCGAAGACGCACAAACCGGCATCGGCATCGGCCGCCCGCTGGGCCCAGGCCGTCATCTTCCACAGCGTGCGCTCGCGCTCCAGCCAGACCGGCGCCATCTGTGCCAGGGCCACTTTCAAGCTAGCTTCTGCTGACATGTCCGCCTCCTGAAATGCTGAGAAACTCTGAACGGGCATCCATCCCCAGGCCAATTATCGTTCAGCCTGACCGCGCCGTTCATATTCGAAGCCGCAATCTATTCCAGCGGCCACTACGGCTCGACTGGAGAATGCACCATGCAATCGATCAAGCACACGGGTCTGGCTCTGGTTTTCGGATGCGCTGCCATGCTGGTCACCCCGCTGGCCGACGCCGGACACCGCCGCCATGGAAACAACGATGCGGCCATCGGCATCGCCGTGGTCCTGGGCGCGGCGGCACTGATCTCGGCCAGCCGCGATCATCATCGTCAATCCTATGCCGTCTCGGGCTACGGCGGATCTGGATATGGCGGATACGGCTATGCCGGATCCAGCTACGGCGCTTCCGGCTACAGCAACTACGGCCCCGGCTACGACAACGCCGGCTTCAGCACCACCGTGGTCGGCGGCGGCTACCGCCGGGGCAATCCCTACCCGTCCGCTTATGGCGCCGAGAGCTATGCCGACCAGGGCTACAGCGACTACGGCTACGAAACCGGCTATGTCGATGACGCCTACGCCGACCAGGGCTACGGCACGCCGGAGTATGACGACCTGGACAGCGCCGACTACTGCGATGACCGGGATGACTCCGACTATGGCTACACGGACGATCGTTACCCCTACGACGGCCGCTGAGACAGCGCGCCCGCGCAGCAAAACCTGAACAGAACTTCTTCGTTCAGGTAAAGCAGCAGCTTCTGTTCAGGCAGCAAAGGGCAAGGTGGGAAGCGTAGACACGGGACACATTGATCCCTGAGGAGAAGGCACCATGAATTCGACTTACAAGCTGTTGACCGTCATCGTCTTCACTTGCGCCGCAATGTTGGTTGCGCCCATCGCTTCAGCGGGTCAGAGGCACTACGACCGGCACGACAACCGCAACGACGCCGCCGTCGGCATTGCACTCGCCATCGGCGTTGCGGCACTGATCGCAACGCATGACAACGATCGTCATCAACGCCGCTACCGTGGCCACTATTACGGCAGCGACTACGGTTATCGCAGCAACTATCGCGGCCACTACCGCGGCTATCGCGACCAGCGTCAGGGTTATCGCGGCAATCACCACCGCTACTACCGCGACAGCTATCGCGACCAGCGTCGACACGCCCGCCAGCATCGCCGTCACGGCTGGTAAGCGAACCTGAAAGCAGGCAATCCGAAGGCGACCCCCATGGGTCGCCTTCGTCGTTTGTGGGCCTTGCCAGCCACCAATACCGCGACCGTGTGGCGTCATTGCGAGCCACCTCTCCCGTCCCAAAACTGCCCATGGGCCATCCCCCCCGTGTCATTGCCACCCCGGACTTGATCCGGGGGAAGCAATCGAGACACATATCCGTACGAGCACCGGATTGCTTCGTCGCTGCGCTCCTCTCCATGAACCCATGTCGTAAGTTGCTGATTTGCCGTTGTAGGTCACGTTGCTCGCGTAGCGAGCTACGTGACGCAACTCGATGTCACGTAGTCCGCTGACGCGGACAACATGACCTACGACGGCGAGTTCATGGCCCATGGGCAGCGTCGGGCCGACACACGCTCCTCGCAATGAAGCATCAACCACGGCCGAAGGCCTCATTCCAGCACCTCACAAACGCCATATCTGCACAAAATGCTGACAGCCTGCCCATTTGTTGCTTTCATGCAAGTTCGAGATACCCGCTGCCAATCGATCTTGCAGTCTCAACTTCAGGGAGATGCGTCATGAATCAGCCGTCAGGGGCGACATCGTCAGATGTCATCGAGACCAGTTTGACCGGACTCGATCTGATCAATCAGCCCTTGTTGAACAAGGGCACGGCATTCACCGAGGAGGAGCGCGACGAATTCCGCCTGCACGGCACCCTGCCGCCGACCATCGGCACGCTGGAAGGCCAGGTGCGACGCCGGCTCAAGGTGCTGCGCAGTTTTGCCACCCATTTCGAGCGCTACGCCTTTCTGCGCGATCTGCAGGATGCCAACGAGACCCTGTTCTATGCCTTGCTGGTCAACAACATCGAGGAACTGTTGCCGCTGGTGTACACACCCACGGTGGGCGAAGGCTGCCAGCGCTTCAGCGAAATCTGGCGCAAGCCACGCGGGCTGTTCCTGAGCTATCCCAACCGCCACCGTATCCGCGAAATGCTGTCGTATCCGCGCTTCGACAAGGTCCGCGTGATCGTGGTCAGTGACGGCGAACGCATCCTTGGCCTCGGCGATCAGGGCGCTGGCGGCATGGGCATCTCCATCGGCAAGCTGTCGCTGTACACGGCCTGCGCCGGCATCCATCCGGAGGCCACATTGCCGATCATGCTCGACGTCGGCACCAACAATCAGGAGCGCCTCGACAACCCGCTGTACGTGGGCTGGCGCAATCCGCGTATCAGCGGCGCGGAGTACGACGCCTTCATCGAAGAATTCGTCAGCGCCGTGCACGAGCGTTTCCCGAACGTGCTGCTGCAGTGGGAAGATTTTGCCGGTCACAATGCCGGGCGCCTGCTGGAGCGCTATCGCGACCGTCTCTGTACCTTCAACGACGACATCCAGGGCACGGCCTCGGTGGCCGCGGGCACGCTGATGGCGGCCATCGGCGTGACCGGCGTGCCGCTGCGCGAACAGCGCATCGCCATCGTCGGCGCCGGGGCAGCCGGCACCGGCATCGCCAGCCTGCTGGTCAAGGCGATGATGGAAGAAGGGCTGAGCGAAGCCGAAGCGCGGCAGCGCTTCTACGTGCTGGACAGCAAGGGACTGGTCGCCCACGGACTGCGCGAGGTCAGTGGCGAGCGCGCGCTGTATGCGCAACCGCAGGAAGCCGTGTCAGGGTGGACGCTGGGCTCCGATGACATGATCACCCTGCTCGACGTGATGAACAACGCCAGGCCGACCACGCTGATCGGCGTTTCCGGACAGGCCGGCGCATTCACTGAATCTGCCATCCGGGCCATGGCCAGCCACTGCGAGCGACCGATCATCTTCCCGCTGTCGAATCCGACCTCGCGCACCGAAGCGATCCCGACTGATCTGGTCGAGTGGACCGACGGCCGCGCCCTGATCGGCACCGGCAGCCCGTTCCCGCCGGTGCCCTGGAAGGGCGAGATGCTGCCGATCAATCAGACCAACAATTCCTACATCTTCCCGGGTGTCGGCCTGGCGGTGCTGGCGGTCAACGCGCGTCGGGTCACCGACACCATGTTCATGGCCGCGGGCAAGGCCCTGGCAGCTCTGTCGCCGGCACGGCATGACCCCAAGGCACGGCTGCTGCCGCCGGTGGACCAGTTGCGCGCGGTGTCCATCGACGTGGCCCTGGCCACGGCGCGCCAGGCCCAGATCGATGGCGTCGCCGACATGTGCGACGAGTCCGAACTGCTGCCGCGGATCATGGCTCAGGTGTGGGACCCGGTGTATCGGCCCTACAAGCTCAAGGCCGATTGAGCCGCGGGATTGTGCCGACCGACAGCCGGCGCAAGGTCACAGCGCACCCGGGGCCACCGGGTGCGCCTTGCTGATCAGCGCTTCGGACGCAACTGGATTTCCTTGCCCGTCTGATAGACCGCTTCAGGCGCCAGTCCCACCTGCACCTGCTTGCAGTCGGTAGACCAGGAGACACTGCGATAGCCTGACGCCGCACAGGCAGGGACGATGGACGCCCGCGCCTGCAACTTGCAGCCGCCTTTGCCTGACAGCGCCGCGGTACTGGCGCTCAGGTACTGACCCTCAAGCGTGGGCTCGATCATGGCGCTGCTGGTATCGACATTGCCATCGGCGATGGCCGTCAAGACCAGGGTGCCCAGCGGTGCGTTGCCGCCGCCGTTTGCTGACGAAGGGCCCCAGGCCTCGATCGTGGTGCTGCCGATGTTTCCGATCAGCGGATCACTGGCGAAGTCAGCCTGCAAGGCCACGGCATTGGCGCAACCCTGCAGTCCACCCGAGCCGTAGATATTGGACTTGGCCTGCGAGTCCAGTCCCTGACGGATGACCTCCATCGCGCTCTGGGTCTGACTCAGACCGTGACGCAGGCGCGCCTGTTCGCGGGCCTCGGCGGCCTGCGCCAGGCGGATAAGTTGCAGATCGGCCAGTTCTTCCAGTTCAGCGAGATCGCCGATCATGGCCTCACGTCCGAAGGCCAGCTCGATGCGCTCCCCGCCAGCACCCACGGTCTGGTACTGGGCCGGTCCGGTCTTGAGCCAGGCACCGCTGGCGCCGGCCAGAAATTCGGCCTCATCAGCGGCCGTCAATGACTGACTGAGTTCGCCAGCGTAGGCGGAAGCGGCAAAGGCCAGGGCTATGGCCGTGCTGAGTATCTTCATGATGCTGCTCCATTGAGACATGCGCAGAGGGGTCGCCGGCAGTTCGGTCGCGCCATACGCCTCGGGGCGAGTTGGCGCGGAGCGGGTTCTGCGGCGTTCCCTGACAGACTCGTCATCGGGTGACCAATTCGATCAGCCGGTCGGTCGCTGAGCTGAACGCCCGTTCAGACATCGTGGTGACGCCAGGGCGCGCTATCTTCTGCAGCCATCCAACAGGAACCGAACCGTGATCGAGCTGGTGGGTTTTGATGCCGACGACACGCTGTGGCACAGCGAACGCTATTTCCAGCAGGCCCATGCGGCCTTCGAAGGCATCCTCGGGCGCTATATCGACCTGGCCGACGCCCGCGTGCATGAGCGCCTGCTGGCCACCGAGCGCCGCAACATCAAGCTCTTCGGCTACGGCGCCAAGGGCATGACCCTGTCCTTGATCGAGACCGCCATCGAGCTGACCGACGCACGCATCGGCGGTGCCGACATCGGCGCACTGCTGGATCTGGGCAAGGCGGTCCTGGCCCATCCGGTGGAGTTGCTGCCTGGCGTGCGCGATGCCGTCGAGGCCGTCGCCCAAAGTCATCACGTGGTGCTGATCACCAAAGGCGATCTCTTTCACCAGGAAGCCAAGGTGCGGCAATCCGGATTGGCCGACCTGTTCCACCGCATCGAGATCGTGTCGGAAAAGGACCCGGCCACCTACGCCCGCCTGTTGGAGGAATTCGCGCTGCCGGCCGAGCGCTTCGCCATGGTCGGCAATTCGCTGCGCTCGGACATAGCACCGGTGCTGGCGCTGGGCGGCTGTGGTGTACACGTGCCCTATGCCATCACCTGGGCGCTGGAGGCCGAGCATGAGGCCGATCTGGGTTCGGCCCGCCTGCGCGTGGTCGAATCGCTGGCCGGCGTTCCCGGCGCCATTGCCGAGCTCTCGCGCAGCTGCTGAAGCCGCTTCAGCCCCGGCGATCGGGTCCGGCGCCGCAGATCGGCAATTCGACGACGCATTGGCGCAAGTCCGGTCTTGGTCCTTACTCTCCCCGGTGTTTACAGTGGGTCACGGCAATGGGGCATTGCCGCTACTGACCTGGGGAGCGCGAACATGAAACGATGGCCGATAGTCGGGATTCTGGCGTGGGCGCTGCTGGCAGCCGCGCCGGCGTACGCCGGCAAGATCTATCTGATGGGCGGTGGTTATGACGATGCCAACGTCGATCTGTTCGTCAATGGTCTGCGCAAGGCCACCGGGCGCGACAGCAGCTACACCCCCGATCTCAACAGCACCAGCAACTGCAGCAGCAACTGGGCGACGACTGCCTGTCCGCGGATTGCCGTGGTGACCTCCAGCAAGGAGAGCTACGCGGTCGGCCTGGATGCCTTCGAAAATGACCTGGACAACGGTGACGGCACGGTCAAGCGCAGTTACTACAACCTGTTCCAGACCCACGGCTTTTCGCCCAGATTCATCACTGTGCATGTCGACAACTACGGCAGCCACGCCTACAGCGGCAACAGCGCCGGTGACGCCAACATCGCCATCGTCAATCAGGCCGATGTGGTCTGGTTTGCCGGCGGTGATCAGGCCAGGATCGCCCGCAGCTGGCTCCGGAACGATGGCAACGACACGCCGCTGGCAGCGGCTCTGCGCGCGCGCTGGAATGCCAACAGTCCGGGCTTCGTGGTCGGCGGCGACTCAGCCGGCAACCATGCGATGAACTCCCTGATGCACGGGGGCGGCATCAGTTATGGCTATCTGTACTATCGCGCCGATCTGCCCACGCTAAGCGTGCCGCAGTTTGCAAGTTTCGGCGATACCCGCGACGGCCTCACGGCCCTGCGCTATTTCGAGAACGGGGCCAAGCTCAAGGGTCTGAGCTTCCTGCCCGCCCATCTGTTGTCCGACACCCATTTCGACGCGCGGTCCGGGCGCCTCGGCCGCCTGCTGGCGGCCATGCGCTCGATGGGGCGCCAGCAGGGTTTTGGCGTCGATGAGGACACCGGCTTGCTGGTCGACACCGACAGCCACACCGCCAGGGTCTTTGGCAGCGGTCCGGTGATCATCGCCGACCTCAGCGCGGCGACCTACCCCAGCGGCAGCTACTGGAAAGTCAGCGGCGCGCGCGTCAGCCTGCTGACCGCCGGCGACAGCTACAACTACAGCACCCAGCTGATCAGCAGCAGCAAATCCCTGATCGGCACCCGCTATTACAGCGGCTACTACGACTCGGCCGACGTCTTCAGCGCCTTCGAGACGTCCAGGGTTCTGACCCGGGTCGTTGACCAGAGCGCCAGCTACAACCTTGGCGCGGCGCCGGCCCCGGACTATTCGAGCGCACCCTACTATCCCGCCAGCGCGCCGACCATCACGCTGCGCTTCACCCGCGACGCCAGCAGCAAGGGCTATTACTCCGCGGGCCGCTACACGGTGGCCAAGGTCAAGCTCGATATCTATTGAAGCACCGCCAGACGCTCGGGAACGGACACGGATGTCCGGGAATGGCCAGCGGCGGCTCGGGAATGGCCGCAGCGGTGGGTTTTGCGGCACCTCATCGACGGCACGGCGCTTGCATCACGCACCTCCAACCCATGGGCCTTGGAGCGCCGCGTGAACGATCTGCGATACGCCTTGCGCTATCTGACCCGACAATTCGGGTTCACGCTGATCGTGGCCTTGACGCTGGGTCTGGGCATAGGCCTGGTCACCACCCAGTACAGTCTGGTCGATGGCATCCTGCTCAGGCCACTGCCCTTTGCCGATGCCGACCGACTGCTGCATCTGGGCCGCAGCGGCGCCGGCAACGGTCTGAACTGGCAGCCGCTGACCCCGCGCGAATTCATGGCCCTGCGCGATGGACAGCAGAGCTTCGAAGAACTGGCCGCCTTCAACTTCGACTTCTACAACCTCAGTCAAAGCGGTGCTGCACCTCGGCGCCTGACCGGGCGCGCGGTCAGCAGCAGCTTCTTCCCGGCCCTGCGCACCCGGCCAGCCCTGGGCCACGCCTTCGGTCCTGCCGACGAGCACAAGGGCCAGGAGCTGAAAGTGTTGCTGGCCGATGTCATCTGGCGGGAGGAATTTGGTGCCGATCCGGCCGTGCTCGGCCGTCAGGTCAAGCTCAATGGCCAAATGGCGACCATCGTCGGCGTGATGCCGCCCGGCTTCCGTTTCCCCGTTGGCGAAGATGTCTGGGTCAATCTGCGCCTGCCGGCCGACCTTGACGAAGCGGCGGCCGACCAGCAACTGTTGAACGTCGAAGTGCTCGGTCTGTTGAAACCGGGAATCAGCACTGCCCAGGCACAGGCCGAAGGGCAAACTCTGCTGCAGCGCCTGCCACCGTTGGCGGCGGACGCCAACGCGGGTCGCGAGCCAACTCGATTGGTGCTGCAGCCCTTTCAATCGGCCTACAACGATCAAGGCACGGTCACGCTGCTCGGCATCATGCTGGCGATGACGCTGATCGTGCTGGTGCTGGCCTGCATCAATACCGCCAATCTGCTGTACGTCCATGCCAGCGATCGCCTGCGTGAACTGGCGGTACGCAGCGCGCTGGGCGCTGATCGTGCGCGTCTGGTGCGGCAACTGTTGCTGGAGAGCGTGCTGCTGGCTGGCCTCGGCGCCGGCATCGGGCTGTTGATCGCCAGCGTCGGCGTGCATCTGCTGCAAACCGAGATCAGTGCCAGAGTCAGCCTGTCCTCGTGGATCGTCTTCGATCTCAATTGGCGGGTGCTGGCATTCACGAGCGTGATCGCCGTGCTCTCCGGCCTCGCTGCCGGGCTGGTGCCGGCCCTGCGTCTGGCCGCACTGAATCTGAATTCGACACTGCGTGCAGACGGCCGTGGCAGCGTCGGCGGCGAACGTGCCTGGGCCGCGCGCTCGGTGGTCATCGGCCAACTCGGCTTTGCCTGTGCGGCGATGATCCTGGCCAGCCTGCTGGCGCTGAGCGCACTGCGCAGCAGTCGCGGCACCTTGCCCTTTGATCCCGACACCCTGTTGATCGGTCGCGTCGAACTGCAGGGCCTGCCCTATGGCGAAGCCCGTCAGCGCAGCGACTTCTACCAGCAGTTGCTGAACCGGATCCAGCAGGTGCCGGGGGTCACAGCTGCAGCGGTCAGCAGTCGCGATCTGGTCAATCCGGGCGTCTACAGCCAGTTCGAGATCGCTGGTCGCGAGGCGGATCGCCCTCAGGATCGCCCCGGCGCCTTTCTCGAAGTAATCTCACGTGATTACTTCCAGGTGATCGACCGCAAGGCCATCAGCGGCCGCGTGTTCGGCGACGAGGATGGCATCGACAGCGCACCGGTTGCGCTGGTCAACCAGAGCCTGGCCGAACGTTTCTGGCCCGGTCGCAGCCCCATCGGCGAGCGATTGCGCCGGGACGAAGACGGCGCACCGTGGGCCACGGTGGTCGGCATGGTGCCGGACCTCAATATCGAAGGCATCGGCAATCGTGCCCCTGCCGCCGGCTGGTACTTGTTGCAGGATCAAACCGGGTGGGGCTGGCTGGATCTGCTGGTGAGGGTGCAGGGCAATCCCGATACCATGATCACCCCGGTGCGCGAAGCCGTCGCCGCGATCGACCCGGACCAACCCATCCATACCATCACCACGCTGCGCGAGCGTACTCGGATTGGCCTGACGGGCTTGCAGATCATCGGCAGCATGGCCGCGATCTTCGCCCTCGCCGCGCTGATCCTGGTCGCGGTGGGCGTCTACGGGGTCATGTCCTTCGCCGCCCGCCGGCGCACCCGGGAGGTCGGTCTGCGCATGGCCCTCGGCGCCAGCCCCGGATCGGTGACGGCCATGCTGGTGCGCCGCAATCTGGGACGCACGCTGCTCGGCATCGGAAGTGGCCTGATCCTCGGCTATGCGCTGGCCCTGCCGCTGCAACCGGTGCTGCCGGCGGTGAGTATCTTCGAGCCCTGGCTGTATCTGGCCGTCGGCACGACACTGGCAAGCGCAGCGCTACTGGCCAGCTGGCTACCGGCCTGGCGCGCCTCCACCCGCGACCCGCTGGACTCGCTGCGGGCGGAATGAAGATGTCCTTGCGTGCCGCCGGTGTTGGGCCGGCACGGCACACGGGCCATGAGCCCTGGCAAGCACCGAGCAGCTTTGAGGAGGGCCGCGCGCCGGCGCGGCCGCTCTTGTTCTCCAGCCAGAGCAAGGCGGCGCCGCAGCGCGGCGCCCTCCACAGCGTTCCTCGTAATGACGCATCAACCACTGTCGTATTGGTTGGTGGCAAGCAGGCTCGGCACTACGAGAGCCTCGTACATCGATGCGGCAATGGCCAGCAGACGAGGCTTCTCGTAGGAGCGCCTTCACGGCGCGACCGGCGACGCCGCGAGACATGACACCTGGTCGCGACGCAAGGTCGCTCCTACAGCAGACGGAGCTTCTCGTATGAGCGCCTTCACGGCGCGACCGGCGCCGCGTCAGCTCAGCTTGTCCAGCTGCTCGCGATAACCACGCGAGAGCTTGAGCTCCTGGCCGCCGTCGAGATCGACGAAATATTCGCCGTTGATATGCGGTCTCAGGCGCCGGATGTAGCGGGTGTGGACGATGGTCGACCGGTGGATGCGAACGAAACGCTCGGCCGGCAGGCGCTCTTCCAGCTCGCGCAACGTAGCTCTGGCCACGTGATTGTCCTGATCGGTATGCACCACCACGTAGTCGCCGGCGGCGTCGATCCAGCGGATCTGCGCCAGCGGCACCCGAATCAGGTTGCTCCCGTCCTTGAGCGTCAGCCGATCCTCGGCGCGCTCGCCCAGCGACTGGCTGCGCTCGGCGCCCATCATCGCCAGCAGCCGGGCGTGCTCGATTTCCAGTTCGCTGCCACGACGCCACTGCTGCGCCCGCGTCAGCGCCTGGCGCAACAGCTCGTCCTCTACCGGCTTCAGCAGATAGTCGACCGCGTGTACGCGGAAGGCCTCGATCGCGTACTGATCGAAAGCGGTCACGAACACCACCAGCGGCCAGCGTGACACTGGCAGCGCCCGCAGCACACCAAAGCCGTCGATGCCCGGCATCTGGATGTCCAGGAACATCAGATCGATCTCGTGCTGCCCGATCAAGCCCAGAGCCTCGCGACCATTGCCGGCCTCGGCCACGATCTCGACACCGCCGATCAGGTTCAGACGATGGCGCAACCCGCGACGCGCCAGGGGCTCGTCATCGACCAGCAGGCAGCGCAGCGGCGACGGCGGCGGCGGCGGGCCAATGCTCATGGCGACAGTTCCAGCGGCAGCGTCAGACGTACGCGAGCGCCGCCTTCGGGCCGGTTTTCGACGGTCATGCGCTGGTGCGTGCCGTAGACCGTGGCCAGTCGCTCGCGGGTGTTGCGCAAGCCCACGCCACCGGGCTCGGGTGCTCCCGGTGCAAAGTGCGGGCTACCGGGCCCCTCATCGCTCAGCTCCAGCTCCAGCCACTCGCCATTGATCTGGGCGCGGATGCCGATCCGGCAGGGCTGCTCGGATCTGGCGACGGCGTACTTGATTGCGTTTTCGATCAGAGGCTGCAGGATCAGACCTGGCACCAGCGCCCGCTCGGCTTGTGGGTCGATCTGGATGTCCATGATCAGGCGCTCTTCGAAACGCATCTTCTCGATGCGCAGGTACAAATCCAGCACCTCCAGCTCGCGCTTCAACGGCACCTTCTGCTGCGGCTCCTGATCCAGGGTGTAGCGCAGAAAGCGGCTGAGCGCGCCAAGCATGCGTTCGGCCGTGTCATTGGCACCCTCGAGCACCAGGGTGGCGATGGCATTGAGCGTGTTGAACAGGAAATGCGGATTCAGCTGATAGCGCAGCATCTTCAGCTGCGCCAGATTGGCCTGCGCCTGCGCCGCCAGTTCGCGCTCGCGCGCCACCGCCAGCGCGCGACCGTTGCGGATGCCGAACCACAGCGCACTCCAGCTCAGGATCACGTAGGCGGTGAAACCCGAATAAGCCACATAGCCGAGAAAACTGGCCGGCCGGCATTCATCCGGACAGTAGTTCTGGATCGAAGCTGCGTAGATCATGCTCATGGCGGCGACGATGGCCAGAAAGGCCGGGGTCGCGATCGCAATCAGCTGTCGCGGCGGCAGCGACCAGATGCGCCGGTACAGCAGATGCAGCGGCCAGGTGACGATGGCGCCGCCGATGGCGCTGCTGATCGACACCGACAGATAGGAGCTGTGCTGCCCGTGGGCCATGCCGGTCAGAAAGTGCACGACCAGAAAGCCGAACCAGCCGATCAGCTGGAAAGCCCAGAACGGCAGACGTGAGAACAGCGAACGGGGATGCTCGGGAGTCATCCGTGCAGACTAGCGCGGACCGCGCCCGAGCTGGCACGACTCGGCGCAGCGCAGGCACGGCTGGGCGCGAGCGGGCGCCAAGTCTTGGGGCGATTGCAGGTCCGGACTGATCTGGACGCCGCTCCCGCATCGAAGGGAGAGCGTCCAGACAAGTCTGGACCTACAGGAGCTCTCTTCTCAGGGCGGATCCAGAAAACCGTCGGCACGGAAAGTCAGCACCAGCGTATCTCGGTAGCCAGCGCCGACATCTGGCTGCAGCGGCGTGGTCTCGTGGATCACGCGGGCATCGTCGAGCAGCAGCGCGGCACCGGCTTCGCTCATGGTGAAACGCAAACCGGCCGGTCCCTCAGCCTCGAACACGCGGGTTTCGCCGCCGCGCACGTCGATCCGCCGGATCAGTATCACCGCGACAAAATCGACGCCGTCGCGGTGGGCGCCTTCGGGCGTGGGTCGGCCGATGCCCTCGGCGGTATCGATGCGAAACTGGTGCACTTCCACAAAGGGCACGGCGTGTCTGGCGCACTCGGCGAACAGCCGCGCCAATCCGCCGACGATGGCTGGCAGTGCCGGTTCGGCCAGGGCTGCGGTTTCGATGGCGGCGAAATGGCGCTCGAAGCCGCCATGCAGGGCGTTGTAGTCCAGCGGTTGCCAATGCGGCCGGTGAACCCGCTCGACGATGGCGCCGCTGTCCGGATCCAGCCGTAGCGATGCATGCCGACGCGAACGGTAATTGCCGCCGTCACGCAGATGCGGGTCGGACGGCAGATCATCCCACCAGCGGGTCAGTGCCGCGAAAGACTGCTCATCGATACCCGCCAGTTGCAGCAGGCAGACAGGGCGCAACAGCACGAAACCCTGATCGCGCAGCGTGGCCGCCGGCGCGGCATCACCCAGAGTCCATTGCAGTGGCTGACGCATGACGAGTCCTGATGATGAAGACGATCGCGCTGACCGCAGTGGCAGCAGCGGATGCCGACGATAGAGCCTGCGGCCCTTTCATGCACCGGGCGCGGCAGAATGGCCATCAATCTCGGCTATCGTCGGCGGCGTCGCGGCCGATTCCGGTTGCCAGGGAGCCGAGCATGAATGCCTATCCGATGACCGCCATCGTGATCCTGTTGATGTCCGTGCTGCAGATGTGGATGGCGATGACCGTGGGCAACCGCCGTCGCAGCAGCGGCGTCAAGGCGCCGGCGATGACCGGCGATCCGGCCCTCGAGCGGGCCATTCGCGTGCATGGCAATACGGTCGAGCAACTGGCGATGTTTCTGCCGGCACTGCTGGTCTGTGCCGGTTTCATGGGCGACACGATCGCGGCTGCCATCGGCCTGGTCTGGGTGATCGGCCGGGTCTGGTACGCCATCGGCTACCAGCAGGCCGCCAACAAGCGTGAGTGGGGCTTTCTGGTGACCTTCCTGGCACTGGCTGCGGCGCTGCTGGTCGGCGGCTACGGCGTGGTGATGGCGCTGCTGGGCTGATCGGCATGCGGGCTCTCGTAGGTCACGTTGGCCGCGCAGCGGGCTACGTGACAAGGTGACGCCGCCGGCCGTGCCCTCGCCTCAGGGCAAGGTCTCGCGCAGGCGCCTGAGCTCGGCTTCGCGTTCGATCTGAATACGCTGCTTGGCGGCATCGGCGCTGAAGCCGGTGCTGACCAGTACCCGGGCCGCCAGTTGCAGACTGGCTTCGATGGTCTCCGGCGCCACTTCGGTGGCGCCCTGCTGGAGCAGACGCCGGGCATGGGCGCGGTCCCGAGCGCGGGCGTAGATCGGCAGTTCCGGTGCAAATTCTCGCACCGCCCGGACGATGTGCTCGGCAGCTTGAGCGCTATCCATCGTCACCACCAGCGCACGGGCAGTGGCAAGATGGGCTCGGCGCAGCATGTCCAGCCTGGAGGCGTCGCCGTAGAACACCGGCAACAATTCCGCCCGTACCCGTGCTACGTGCTCGGCATCCAGATCCAGCGCCACATAACTCAGACGCTCCGAATCGAGGACGCGGGCCAGGGCCTGCCCGACCCGACCGAATCCAGCGATGACCACATGCCCCTCGATACCGTCCAGGTCCACGGGCTCAGGCTGACCGTGCTCAGGTCGACGCCGGATCATCCCCTCGGCCCAGCGCCGCGCCAGGGTCGCAAGTCCCGGCGTCAGCAGCATGCTCAAACCGACCACAATCAGCAGGAACTGGATGTCGGTGGCGGGCAACAGCGTCATCTGACTGGCCAGCCCCAGCACCACGAAGGCAAATTCGCCGGCCTGCCCGAGCAGCAAACCGGTTTCCAGAGCCAGCGCCCGCGACAGTCCGAAGGCTCGGGCCAGCAGGTAGATGATCAGGGCCTTGGCCGCGATCAAGGCCAGTAGTGCAGCCAGGATAGGCAGCAGGTCGGCGGCAATCACGCGGGCATCGATACCCATACCCACCGACACGAAGAACAGTCCCAGCAGCAGGCCCTTGAAGGGTTCGATGTCGACCTCGATCTCATGGCGGAACTCGGACTCGGCCAGCAGCAGACCGGCCAGAAAGGCCCCGAGCGCCATCGACAGTCCGGCCATGGCGGTCAGGGTGGCGCTGCCGATCACCACCAGCAGGATCGCCGCCATGAACATCTCCGGGCTGCGTGCCCGGGCCACCAGGCGCATCAGGGGTCGCAGCAGCTGCCGCCCGACCAGGAAGATCGTGACCATCACCAGCAGCGCCTTGCCCAGCGCCAGCAGCAGCGGCAGCAACAGGCCATTGCCCTGCTCGGCACCGAGCACGCCGACCAGGAACAGGATAGGCACCACCGCCAGATCCTGCAGCAGCAGGATCGAAAAGGCCGCGCGCCCCAGCGGCGTGCCGAGCTGACGCCGCTCGGCCAACAGCTGCATGACGATCGCCGTGGATGACAGTGCCAGACTGGCGCCGATCAGCATGGCTGCGCTGGCCGAACTGCCGAGCAGTCCGGCCACCAGCCCGATGATCACGGCCGATACCAGGACCTGCAGGCTGCCGAGGCCGAACACCAGGCGCCGCAGCGCCCACAGGCGCTCCAGCGAGAGCTCCAGTCCGATCACGAACAGCAGAAACACCACCCCCAGTTCCGCCAGTGTCTGCACGCCGGAAATCTCGGGGATGGACAGGTAGGCCAGCCACGGCCATTGCCCGGCCAACAGGCCGAGGCCAAATGGGCCGATCAGATAGCCCACCAGCAGATAGCCCAGGACCGGACTGACCCGCCAGCGATGCAACAAGGGCACGACGATGCCGGCGGCGACCAGGAAGATCATGGCCTCACGCAGATAGGGCAAAGCGGGCGCAGCACCGTGCATTCAGGTCCTCAGGGTGAGTCTATCGCGCAGCCCGGCAGCGCCGCGCGCAACTGCGCCACCCACGCCGCCGCATCGGCAGGATCCGGGGCCGGCAGCGCCAGAATCCGGCGCTCGCGTTGCGACCAGCAGGCGTATCGATCCGGCCAGCGCGGTTCGGCTGGATCATAGAGATGGGCGACTTCCTCGCCAGCCAGGTGCTGGAAACGGCCTTCGATGAAACGCGTGCCCATGCCGCCGGCCAGACGCAGATGGCGCTGTTCGATATCTGATGGCAAGGTCGGCAGCACCCGATCCAGCAATCCTTCAGCCTGCAGCGGCGGCAGGGCGACGGCGCCCTGGCCATTGCGCAGGATCACGGCCTGCCCATCGGTCTCGGGCACCAGCAGCAGCGTGTACCCCGGATTCTGCTGCACATAGCTCGGCAAGGCCGCCACCAGCGCTGCCAGACCGTGCTGGGACCGGCGCACCTGCGCCAGTTCGAGGGTCAGCAGGGCGCCACCGGCCAGCACGGCCAGCACCGTCAACATCAGGGCGATGCGCCGAGGCGCGAAGGGCCGGGCCTGGAGCGGATGCAGCAGCAGTGCACCCAGGCCAACGGCCGCCCAGGCGATCGGGCCATAGCTCAGCCGCCCGCCTTCGCCGTGCGCCAGGAAACTCCCCAGATTCAGGATGGTGGCCAGCACCATGCCGCCACTGGCGGCGAACAGTGCCAGCGCCAGCCAGCGCACGCGCTGGCGACCCGGCGCGACCAGCAGCAGGACCACGGCAGCCAGCAGAGCCAGCAGATACAGCAGCGAAATCCACAGCGCGCCCTGGGTCAGCGCCATCCACCAGGACGGGATCGAGCCTATCGCCAGGCCCAGTCGCTGCAGCCAGTCCACCGGCGCCTGCTCGGCCCCCGGCGTGGCATAGACCCAGAAGGCATGCCCGAACAGATGCGCGCGCCACCAGAAAAACAGAAGGAGCAGGGCGAAGGCCAGCGCCAGCGCGACCCAGCGCGAAGGCCCGAGACGCCCCGGCCAGACCAGCGCCAGCAGCCCCAGTTGCAGCGGGTAGACCGCAGCCGATTCCTTGAAGCTCAAGGCCAGCAGCAGGCAGAGCGTGCTCCACACCGGCATCCAGGGGCGCGGGCGCTGGGCGTCGGCGGGGCCGATCCAGCCGTGGAGCGCGGTCAGGGTCAGCAGCGTGACCCAACCGTCAGCGCGCGCCGACAGCCAGTACACCCCCTCGGCCAACGTCGGTGCCAGGCCGAAGGCGAGCGCGGCCAGCACCGCAGCGACTCCACCCTCCATGCGCTGATGCGCGGCCAGACGCAGCACCAGCAGAGCCACCATCAGGGTGTTGCCCAGATGCACCAGATAGTTCGAGGCATACCAGCCGGCATAGTGACTGCCAGCCACGGCGTAGTTGGCCGACAGACTCAAGATCGACAGCGGCCGGTAAGCGGATCCCTCGGCGGAAATGCCCTGGAAGAAGCGCGCGTAGCTGTCACTCCACAGTCGCCCTTCCTCGGCCCACCGAAAATAGTGATGCAGATTGGTCAGATCATCGCCCAGCCAGTAGCCCCAGAACCCGGGCGCGTAGATCAGCGCCACCAGCAGCAGGGGCAGCAACAGCGCCGAGACCGGGAGGGCTGCGCGCGTGCTCACGGCATCAACCGGCGAGGCCGGCGGCGGGCGCATCGCTGAGGATGCGTCGGCTCAGCAAGAAGGAGATCGGCACATTGATGACGATGGCGATCGCACCGGCGGTGCGCGGACCCAGATGCAGACTGTTGATGGCGACATGGATCACCGCACCGCTGAGCGCGTACAGCAGCAACTGCACGAGGGTATAGCCGACAGCCTTGCGCCGCCCAAGGCGACCCTGAAACACCACCCGCGTATGCAGATAGAAGCCCATCGCCAGACCAATGCAGAACACCGTCAGCCAGGCCAGCTGCGGGTGCCACCAGAACACCAGCAGGCAGTACAAACCGTAGGTGATCGAGGTATTGAAGCCCCCGATGACCAGAAAACGCATGCCCTGTTTCAGCATCAACCCGCTTCCCCGAGCAGTGCCTGGAACTCGGCATAGTCGCGGATGTAATCCGCCGCATCGTAGGGATGCGAGGCCAGCACCAGCAGCACGGCGTCCGCGCTGTAGCGGAACTGCGTGCCCCAGATCATCGGCGGCATGTACAGACCGATATCGGGCCGGTCCAGCCGGTACTGGGCGCGTTCGCGGCCATCGTCGACCAGCGCCGACACCTGACCGTGCACACACACCAGAAACTGCGCGCAGCTGCGATGGGCATGCTCGCCGCGGACCTCAGCACTGGGCACATCGAAAACCATGAAGCAGCGCTGCGGCACGAAGGGCAATTCCCGACCGACTTCGCCGGCCGCCAGCGAACCGCGCATGTCCACGGCTCGGGTCAACCGCCGCAACTCGACCCCACGAACCTGCCCGGGCACTGGCGTCGTCGTCGGCGCAGCGCTGGCACTGTCGAGTTCCACCGAGGTGGTCTGGGTGTAGCCGACGATGCGCGCCGGATTGCCGACCACGATGGCATTGGCCGGCACCGAGCGCAGCACCACGGCGCCGGCGCCGATCATGGCTCCGGCGCCGATGGTGATTCCCGGCAGCAAGGTGGCGTTGGCGCCGATGGAGGCACCGCGCCTCACCCAGGTCTGGGCGAAACTCTCGGGGCGCTGTCGGCTGCGCGGAAAGCGGTCATTGCTGAAGGTGGCATTGGGACCGACGAAGACATCGTCCTCCAGGCGCACGCCATCCCAGAGCTGCACCCCGCATTTCACCGTCACCCGATCGCCGACGATGACATCGTTCTCGACGAAGACCCCGTCGCAGATGTTGCAGTCCCGCCCCAGGCGCGCGCCGGGCAGGATATGGGCAAAAGCCCAGATGCGGGTGCCCTCGCCCACTGCCGCACTCTCACACAGGGCCTGCGGATGGATATGGACGCTCACTGCTGCGCTCCGGGGTAGTTCTGGGCGTGCATCAGCACCGCCAGGGGACGCGCCTTGGTGTTTTCGTAGGCGCGCCAGACATAGGCGCCGATGATGCCCAGGCCCAGCGAATTGATGCCGGCAAAGAACAGGATGGTCAAGACCGTGGCGGCATAACCCGGCACGGCCACGGCTCCGCTCAGGCGCGCCGCCAGCACCACCAGACCCATCAACATGGACAGCGTCAGTCCCAGGCCGCCAGCCAGCGTGAACAGCCGGATCGGCAGATCCGAGAAGGCGAAAACGCTGTCCATCAGATACTTGAGCTTGGCCCGAAAACTCCAGGCGCTGACGCCATGCTCGCGGGCCTGGCGCACATAAGGCAGCGCCTGACGACGGAAACCCAGCCACAGGATCTGCCCGACCAGCGAGCTGTGCACTTCGTTGAAGCGCAGCAAGTGCTGCCTGAAGGCGTCATTGCAGCCGAAGACGTCGATACCGCCCGGTGGTAGTTCCTTCTGCACCAGTTTCCGATAGCTCCACCAGAACAGTCCCGAGGCCAAACGGTCCATCGCCGCATCCTGGCGCCCGGCACGGTGACCGACCACCACATCGGCGCCATCGGCGCGGAGCACGGCAAAGAACTCGGCGATCAGCTCGGTCGGCTCCTGCAAATCCGCCGCCATCACCGCCGAATACGGGGTGCGCACATGCGCCAGGCCTTCGCGAATGGCGGCGAAAGAACCGAAGTTGCGCGACAGCAGCAGCAACTGCGAAGCATGCTCCTGTGCCGGCAGGGCCGCCGCCAGCAGGGCGTGCGACTGGTCTGGACTGCCATCGACCACGCAAATGACTTCGATGCCGCCCGGCGTCTGCCGATGCAACACCTGCAGGCGTTCGAGCAAGGCCGGAATGTTCTCGGCATTGCGGTACACCGGAACCACCACGGTGCATTCAGCGGAAGGCATTGACGGCCTCGATGACACGCTCGATCTCCTCCTCGTCCAGGGCCGGGTGGCAAGGCAGACTCAACACCTCGGCAGCCGCCGCTTCGGTGACCGGCAGCGAGGGAGGACTGGCATCGCGCCAGGCCGGTTGCCAGTGGTCCGGAATCGGATAATGCACATCGCTGTCTATGCCGTACTCGGCCAGATGGGCACGCAAGGCATCGCGACGCGAGCAGCGCAGCACCGCCAGATGGACCACATCCTCTGGTCCCGCGGCCCGCGCCGGCAGCCGGATCAGCGGGTTGCGCACCTGCGCCTGATAGCGCCTGGCAACAGCGCGCCTGCGCTCGTTCTCGGCTTCCAGATGCAAAAGCTTGACCCCGAGCACAGCCGCCTGCAGTTCATCCAGACGCGAATTGCGGCCACCGGCCAGATCCACGCGATATTTGTCGGACCAGCCGTATTGGCGCAGCTGGCGCACGCGATGGGCCAGCTGCACATCGGCAGTGAGCACGGCGCCGCCATCACCGACGGCTCCCAGATTCTTGGTCGGATAGAAGCTGAAACAGGAGAGAGCGCCGTAGCTGCCGGCGCGGCGACCGTTTCTTTCCGCGCCGTGGGCCTGGGCGCAATCCTCGATCAAGGCAACCCCGTGCTGCCGACAAAGCGCGGAAATGAGCTCTGCATCCGCCATCTGGCCGTAGAGATGGGTCAGCACCAGCGCCCGCGGGCGCTCGGCCAGCGCCAGTTCCAGAGCCTCGCCATCGATCAGCAGGGTCTGGTCATCGATTTCGACATAGCGCGCCTGGGCGCCGCAGGCGCGTATGGCTGTGCTGGCGTAGCCGCCGGCATTGGCCACCGTCAGTACCGTGCTGCCAGGACCGATCTCCAGGGCCCGCAGCGCCAGTTCCAGAGCATCACTGCCGTTGGCCACGCCGATGCAATGGTTCACGCCGATGTAGTCGGCAAAAGCCTGTTCGAAGTCGGCGACGGCGGGCCCCAGCACCAGACGACCCGAGGCCAGCACGGCGTCGATGGCGTCACGCATGGACGCCAGATGCGGCGACTGCACGCGTAGGGAATCAAACATCCGTATCGGTTGCACGACGATCCTTGGGCCGGGAATGCGTGAAATCTACAGCAAGGCAGCGGCCACTGCCGCGCAGCGTTCGGTCCTGCGCCCAACGCAAAGCACACTACGTAACAATCCGAATGGGTGAATGTCATGTGAATGCGCCTAGAATGTCCGCCCCCTTGCTGGTGCCGAAGCCCTCCATGTCCACGCTCCGAAATTTCCTGGCCTGCGCACTGGCGCTGATGGCCACCGGCGCCCACGCGCAGATCGCCCTCACCGGAACTCCGGTCCAGGAGAATTTCGACACGCTGGTGGCAACTGGCACCGGCACCCAGGCGCAGTTGCCTGCCGGGTGGACCTTCATCGAATCCACCGGAAATACCGCTTACACCGCCACCGACGGCACGGCCACCAGCGGCGACACCTACAGTATGGGCAGCAGCGGCTCAACGGATCGCGCTTTCGGCAGCATTGCCAGCAACTCCAACACCGCCACTCTGGGCGCGCAGTTCGTCAACCAGACCGGCTCGACGATCGGCGACCTGACGATCAGCTACACCGGCGAGCAGTGGCGCACGGGTGGATCTGGCAACGTGGATCGACTGAATTTTGCCATCTCCACCGATGCCACGGCGCTCAGCAACGGAACCTGGACCGAGGTCGACGAACTCGATCTGGTGGCCCCGATCCAGACCACCGGGGCAAACGGTACCGCGCTCAACGGCAATCTGACGGTCAACCAGAGCAGCATCAGCTTCACCATTCCCGGCCTGAGCATCAACGTGGGCCAGACTTTCTGGATCCGCTGGGTGGACCCGAATATCTCCGGCGCCGACGACATGCTGGGCGTCGACAACTTCATCGCCAGCACCACCGGTGCAGTCGATGTGCCGCCGACCGTGAGCAGCACGGTTCCGGCCAATGCCGCCACCGGCGTGGTGCCAGCAACGAATCTGAGCGTGCAGTTCAGCGAGCCGGTAACCACCAATCCGGGCTGGTTTGCGCTCAGCTGCAGTGTCAGCGGCCCGGTCACAGTCACCGAATCAGGCAGCGGCGCCACGCGCACGCTGGATCCGGTACCGGCGGCGTTGGCCTTCGGTGAAAGCTGCACGGCCACGATCACCGCGGCCAATGTGATCGACCTCGACGGCACGCCGGATCCTATGGCCAGCAACTATCAGTTCAGCTTCACCATCGCCGTCGACGACCCGCCTGCGGTGACCAGCACGACGCCTGCCAACGGCGTCGCCAACGTGCCGGTCGCGGCCAATCTGCTGATCAACTTCAGCGAGGCGGTGACCACCAGCGGCAGCTGGTTCGCCATCCAGTGCGCCAACTCCGGCGCCCACAGCGCCGTGGCCAGCGGCGGTCCGATCAATTACACGCTGGATCCGGATGTCGACTTCGATCTGCTGGAACAGTGCACGGTGACGCTGTCTGCAGCCCTGATTCTGGATCAGGACGGCACGCCGGACCCGCTGACCAGCAACTATGTGTGGAGCTTCACGACCGCGGTATCGGCCAGCAACTACTACAGCAGCGTCAATTCCAGCAATGCCACGGTACTGCGGAGCACGCTGCATGAGGTGATCGACGACCACACCCGATTTGCCTACACCGCCGGCTCGCCCAACACCTGGGCCATCCTCAACATGGCCGATCAGGATCCGGTAGATACCGGCAAGATTCTGGATGTCTACAAGAATGCCTCGTACACCAAGATCACCGGCGGCCAGGGTGCCTACAACCGCGAACACACCTGGCCCAATTCGCTGGGCTTTGGCAACAATGACGATGGTGCTGCGCCCAACGCGCTGAACTATCCCTACACCGATACCCACATGCTGTACCTGTCGGACACCGGCTACAACAGCAACCGTGGCAACAAGTACTTCGGCACCTGCAGCGCCGCCTGCACCGAAGATCCCACGGTCGCCAACCATGGCCAGGGCGGTGGCAGTGGCACCTATCCCGGCAATTCCAACTGGTACAACGGTGTACTTTACGAAGTCTGGAACGCCCGCAAGGGCGATATGGCCCGGGCCATGTTCTACATGGATATCCGCTACGAGGGCGGCGTCCACGGCGTCACCGGCGCCCCCGAACCCGATCTGCGACTGACCGACAATCCGGCTCTGATCGTCAACACCGGCGGCAACGCATCGGTGGGGTATATGGGCCTGCTGGCGGTGCTGCTGCAATGGCACATCCAGGACCCGGTCACACCGGCAGAAGTGATGCGCAATGAGGTGGTCTACAGCTTCCAGGGCAATCGCAACCCCTTCATCGATCACCCCGAATGGGTCGCCTGCCTGTACCAGAACCAGTGCACCGCCGGTGATGCGGTGTTTGCCAACGGTTTCGAGTAGGCCACCGGCACATCCGCCAGCAGCTCGGCGCCCGGAGTAGCGGAGCAAGCTCCGCTATCGGACCTGCGGTGTGCGAGGCCTTGGTAGTGCCGAGCTTGCTCGGCAGGATGTGCGGCTTCTGGGTCCACCGGGAACCCAAAGCCCAAGCCTAGCCAGAGCAGCGGAGCAAGCTCCGCTCTACCAGAGCTGCGGTGTGGGAGGCCTTGGTAGTGCCGAGCTTGCTCGGCAGGGTGTGCGGCTTCTGGGTCACCGGGAACCCAAAGCCCAGCCAGAGCAGCGGAGCAAGCTCCGCTCTACCAGGGCTGCGGTGTGGGAGGCCATGGTAGGGCCGAGCTTGCTCGGCAGAATGTACAGCTACACGCCGAAATACACGCCGCCCAACACCCTCGGTCCGGCAGCCCCGGTCACATCGGCGCAGTTGCCGGGCAGATGATTCAGGGTCTGGCGCGCCATCCAGGCGAAGGCCGCGGCCTCGACGAAATCGGGGTCAAGGCCATGGGCCGCGCTGGTCTCGAGCACGCAGGGGTGTCCCAACGCCAGTGCCAGCTCGCGCTCCAGCGCCGCCCGCAGTCGCGGATTGTGGACGCCGCCGCCACAGCTGATCACCCGTCGCGTCTCCGGGGCGTGCTCGACCAGGGCGCGCGCCATGCTGCGCGCCGACAGCAGCAGCAGCGTGGCTTGCACATCGGCCGCCGACCGTGCCGGGTGCGTGGCCAGGCGCTGATCCAGCCAGTCCAGATTGAAGTGTTCGCGGCCGGTGCTCTTGGGCAGCGGCCGGGCAAAGTAGTCATCGCCCAGCAGCTCGTCGAGCAGCACCGGATCGGGCTGACCGCTGCCGGCAAATTCGCCACCCAGGTCGCAGGCCCGCCCCAGATGGCGCAAGGCCCAGCCATCCAGCAGACAGTTGGCCGGACCGGTATCGAATCCGCGCACCGGCGTCCCCGGCTGCAGCAGCGTGTAGTTGCCAATGCCACCCAGATTGAGGACGGCCCGCGGTTCCCGGTCATCGGCGAACAGGGCGGCATGCAGCCCGCAAACCAATGGTGCACCCTGACCGCCTGCAGCCATGTCACGACGGCGGAAATCAGCCACGGTCGTGATCCCGCAGCGTTCGGCGATGGTATTGGGATCACCGATTTGCAGGGTGAATGCCGGCGAGCTCCAGGGACGGTGACGGACGGTCTGCCCGTGCGAGCCCAGCGCCCGGATTGCAGCCGACTTCACGCCGGCCGTTTGCAGCAGTTCAAGAGCAGCGCCGGCGAAACAGCGGGCGATCTCGATATCGAGGGCGCCGTAGGCGTCCACGGCCAGACTGTCGGCGTGCATCAGCGCCAGAATGCGCTCACGCAGATCACTGGGATAGGCATAAGTGCGCGCCGCGAGCAACTCGGTCTGCGGCTCGAAGCGCATCAGCGCGACATCGATTCCGTCCGCGCTGGTGCCGGAGATCAGTCCGAGATAAAGCTCGGTCATCCTGACCGACTACTGGCGCAGGGCCAGATTCTGGTCCTCGACCACACCCAGGGCGGTAGCGTAGGTGGCGTGGGTCTTCATGAACGCGGCCAGCTCGGCGCCGGTCAGCGGTTCGGCCTTGGGCAGGGTCACACTGAGCGGATCGCGGTGCACGCCCTTGACCCGGAACTCGTAGTGCAGATGCGGCGCCGTGGCCAGGCCAGTCATGCCGACGTAGCCGATCAGATCACCCTGCTGGACCTTCTGACCACGGGCAATGCCCTTGGCAAAGCGCGACATGTGGCCGTACAGCGTGGTGGTGTCCTTGCCGTGCTGCAGGATGATCACGTTGCCGTAACCGTTCTGCTTGCCGACGAAGAGCACGCTGCCATTGCCGGCGGCGCGAATCGGGGTGCCGCTGGGGGCGGCATAGTCCACGCCCTTGTGGGCACGGACGCGACCGAGGATCGGGTGTTTGCGGGCCGAGGAGAAGCGGCTGGAAATCCGCGAGAACTCCACTGGCGTACGGATGAAGGCCTTGCGCAGGCTGCGGCCATCGCCACCGTAGAAATCGCTGCGACCATCGGCACCGGTGTAGCGAAAGGCCTCGTAGCGCTTTCCCTGATTGACGAAGACGGCGGCCAGAATGTCGCCATCGCGCAGGCGCACCCCATCACGGTAGATCGACTCGTAGACCACGGCAAAGCTGTCGCCCTCGCGCAGATCCTGGGCAAAGTCGATGTCGTAGTTGAATACTTCGGCCAGGCGCATGATCTGCAGATCGCTCATGCCGGCCGCCGATCCGGCGCCGAACAGCGAGCTGGTGATCACTGCGCTGCCGTACTGGGTGCGGCGCTCCAACTGGCGCTCGATGACCCGTTCCCGCACCTTGTCGCCATCGACCTGGACCAGGATGCGCTCGCTTTCGCTGCGATCGAACTGCAGCGCGGAAAGCTTGCCCTCGGTCGGAATGCGGAAGGCGATCTGGTCGCCCGGATGGATCTGGACCAGGCTGCGCACACTCTCGCTCTGCTCCAGCATGCGATGCATCAGCGCTGCTGACAGGCCCAGCCTCTCGAAGATGTTGCCCAGGGTCTCGTTGCGGCGAACCGTCACCACCTGCCAGCCGGATTCGGCATCGCTGCCCAGATACAGATCCGATTCCAGCGCGCTGACAGGCTCCGGAAGGGCCGAGGCCGTGGCTTCGCTGGGCGCTGGCAATTCCAGGGGGACGTTGAGCTGACTGGCAATGGGATCGGGGCGATTGACGCTGGCGAAGACCGGCAGGATCACCAGCCCGACCAACGCCACCAGTCCACCCGTGCTCAGCACCGTGGTCAGTCGCCGGCGGTCGGCCCCGCGCACCCAAAGAAACTCCAGACTGCGCAGGATCGCCTGGCGCATGCGCGCTGCTGGCTTCAAGCGGATGGGGCGCTGCTGATAGTGACGACGTACCGCCTGATTGCGGGCAGAGCTGCGGCGATGTTGCCAATCAGGCTGATAGATCACGCAGGTCGTCTCTCGAGTGAAAACGGGGCGAACATATCCATTTGCGAAGCCCCGGTCAAAGCTTAAATTGGTGTTAACGCCACAGTTGTTGCTTGAGCGCAACAAATCCGCTCCCCAGAACCCGCTCCCCTCGACGCAATTGGGCAAAAATTCCACGCATTTCAGTTGCTTCCTGAACACTGATCGCGCCGGAATTGGTGACAAGCGCAGAGTCTTGGCGTAAAGTTTGCCGGTACGCGCGACAAGCGGCCTTTTCTGCCCAGACCGCCGGAACTTCTGGTTGGGGAGCTCACAGCTCCCGGGAAGTCCGGACGTCGCCCGACTTGTGAGGCGTAAACCGGACCGATGCGCGTTTCCAGAACGCTGTCCGCAACAGTGGCTTAGCCGGCGTCGAAAGCAGCAACTGGAATGTGCGACGCCAATCCCTCAACTCCGTAGACCACGGCCAGTGAGGACCAAGGGAGATTTCGATTACATGAGTTCCGACAAGCTCGGGCTGGCGCCTGCGTTGCCGTCCAATAGCGACGAAACGAGTTCGCACGAATCCAGTCCTTCGCCGATTGAGCAGAGCACCGAATCGGCGCTCCCCGGTTCCACCGACGCGGCTTACGCGGCGTACGTGGAAAAGGCCGAAGCCAAGGCGCGGGCCCAGGCTGAAGCCAAGGAAAGGGCCCGTCTGAAGGCGCAGGCGCGCGCCAGGGAGAAGCGTGCGGAAAAGGCTGCAGCCAAGGCCCAGGCTGAGCTGGCGGCCGCTGCTGCCGAGGCCAGTCCGCAGGTCGCACTGGATTTGCGACTGCCGGAAGAACCGGTGCCGGCAGCCGTCGCAGATGCAACCGTGTCCGCGGCAGAGACTTCCGCAAGCGCCGACGTTCCAGTTGCACCGGTCAAGAAAGTTCGTGCCAGCCGCAGCCGCGCCAAGCCCGGTTTGGCAATCCCTGCTGCGGCAGAGCCGAGCGAAGCCGCAGTCTCGGATGTCGGCGCACCGACACCGACACCGACACCGACACCGACACCGACACCGACACCGACACCGGCTTCGGCCACGGCTACCGCAGATGCAATCGACGCCGCATCCAGCCTGGCGCCAACGCCGCCCGCCGGCCCGTCCGCAGAAGCCACCGCCATCGCGGCGCTGATGACCCACCGGGTTCATCCGATCGCGCTGGGGCGCAAACGCGAGGCGCTGCGGCTGGTGCTGGAGCAGATACTGGCCGCCGTCGCCAACTCGCGAGTCCTGGTCTACACCCGCACCAAGCATGGCGCCGACAAGATTGCCCGCTTCCTCGAACGCTGCGGCATCAAGGCGGCCGCGATCCACGGCGACAAGAGTCAGGGCGCCCGCGCCCGTGCGCTCGGTGGCTTCCAGAGTGGCGAGATGTCGGTACTGGTGGTCACCGATATCGCTGCCCGCGTACTGACGCTGGAGCCGATGCCGCTGATCATCAACTACGATCTGCCCTATGTGGCCGAGGACTATCTGCAACGTGTGGGCCGTGCCCTGCTGCAGGACGGCAATGGCATTTCGCTGTCGTTGATCACCCAGGAAGAATCGCCGCAGTTCCGCGCAGTCCGCGACTTGCTGCCGGCACCGATGCAGATCGAGGTACTGGCCGGTTTCGAAGCCGCCGAGCCTTTCGATCCCGAACGCGATCCGCCGCCAAGACCGGAACAAAGCCGCGAACCCTCGGCGACTGCCGAAGTACCAGCCGGGGCTCAACTGCGCCATGAAAAGAGCGGTCGCGGACGCCGTGACCGTCGCAATCGCAACGGCCGCGGGGATGCCCGGACCGACACGGCTGCCACCACCGATTCCGCAAGCGCGGTTGAGGCTGCGGCCGCTGCAGAGACTCAGCCATCGGCCGACGCTCAGCCGATTGCACGCAAGGACCGCGGCCCCCGTCCAGAGCGTACCCCGCGCGGCGAAAGGCAGCCCCGTGGTGATCGCCAGCCGCGGGCACCCAAGGTCTCTGTCGATGAAGACAGTGACGGACCAGAGCGCGGAAATTCCCTGGCTGCGCCGCCGCCGTCACAGCTCAATCACGGCGGCCAGGGCCGCCGTCGCGGTCGCCGCGATCCTTTTGCGCCAGTCGTCATCGACGAGAACCGCGCCAACATCTACGACGAGCGTCAGCCAGACGACTATCGCGACCAATGGAGCGTACTCGGACCGGACACCGAACGCCCGGCGTGGACCTATGCCGATCACCACATCGCTCCGACCTTCGACCCTCAGGTTCGTCCTGCCGATCCGGCCCGGCGCCCGGGTGGCGGCGGTGGTGCGGGCAAGCCACGCAGCAAGCACGGCGCCGGACGCCATCAACAGCGCTCAGGCAAGCGTCGCGCCGACAACAGCTGATCGCCGATGCCGTACACACCGATACTGGCGACGCTGGGCTATGTGCTGTCGCCTGATCGCCGCCAGGTCCTGCTGGTCCACCGCAATGCGCGTCCCGATGACGCGCATCTCGGCAAGTACAACGGCCTCGGAGGCAAACTTGAGGCCGATGAGGACGTCGTCAGCGGCATGCGCCGGGAGATTCGCGAAGAGGCCAATATCGACTGCCCGCAGCTCAGCCTGCGCGGCACCATCTCCTGGCCGGGTTTCGGAAAACACGGTGAAGACTGGCTGGGATTCGTGTTCCTGATCACCGAATTCGTCGGCACCGTACCCGAGCACAATGCCGAGGGCCGGCTGGAATGGGTCGATATCGACAGAATCCACAGCCTGCCGCTGTGGGATGGCGACCGCCACTTCCTGCCGCTGGTCTTCGACGATGACCCGCGCGCGTTTCATGGAGTCATGCCCTACCGCGACGGCCGTATGCAGTCCTGGCGCTATTCGCGGGTCTGAGTCAGCACTGGCTATCGCCGCCGAGCTCGAAGAGACTAGTCCGAGTCCCACCTTTGCCAGGGCCCGGATTCGTGCAAGCGCGCCGCCCACTGCCACCGCCCACGCTGTCGGCGCTGTATCCGCCCATCCCCGGATATCGCTACTTCGACGCGCCCGCCGGCAACCGCTTCGACCCGCAACTGGACCTGCACGCCCCACAGCAGGCGTGGTGGCTGTCGGAGCACGCGCTCCTGGCCTATGCCCATGCGCGCAGCATTCAATCCTGCCTGGGCAGCCACGGTTGGCAATGCTCGATCGCACGCGACCGCAGCAACGGCAGCTTCGCGCATGTCGCGCTCGGCGACGGCTGGGGCGTGATCGCATTCCGCGGAACCAAAGCCATCAAGCCCGGCGACTCCTGGCGCAAGCTGGGTGCGGTGGCACGCGATTGGTGGACCGACGCACGGGTAGGAAAAATCTCCTGGTCCCATGGAGGTGAGGTTCACCGGGGCTTCCTGCGCGCGCTCGACGGCCTCTGGCCGCAGCTGCATCCGCTGCTGGCGGGTGATCGACGGTGGTGGCTATGCGGTCACAGTCTGGGTGGCGCACTGGCAACCCTGGCTGCGGCGCGTGTGTTCGACGCCGGCGCGCAGCTGGCCGGCAGCATCAGCTTTGGACAGCCGCGCGTCGGAAATGACGACTGCGCGGCCGTGCTGGACCGGCTTCCGCTGTTGCGTGTGGTTAACGCCTGCGACCTGGTGCCCGAGATGCCGCCGGAGAATCTTGGATATCGACATGCGGGCAAGCTGGTGCATCTGGATGTCAGCCATCGTCAGAACTACGCCCGCAGCGTGCGCAGCTTCTGGTCGCGACTGCCTGGAAACCTGCGCCATGGCATAGGCGCACTGACCCCGATCGAATTACGTGATCATGCGCCACTGCACTACGCCACCAAATGCTTCAATGCGGCCTGGGCCACGGCGCCATCGGGCGGTTCGCAAGCCACCTGAGCGCCAGCGCGGCAGACACAACCGTCGAGGCCCGCCCTCATCACAAAATGTCCCATGGCATTGATTTCAATGTCTTCAACCAAGGGGGCAGGGGACCCACCCCGCCGCACGATCTGATCTTGCAGCGAACCTGGGCCCCTGCCCCTCGCCCCTTGTTTGTAGGGCGAACAAGCGCACCGGAAGGCTCAAGCGCTCACCGCTTTCGTGGGCTCATCGCGCGATCTGCAGCACCAATTTGCGCAATAGTTGACCGATAACGTCGACCAGTCGGCAAAGCAGGTGACGCATATTGTCAATATCCGGCCATTCTGCGACAGTCAGCGTGCTGCAATCTGGGTTAGATTGACGGCGGCCGACGGCTGGTCGCTGCCGCCGGAGGGAACGACAGATCGCTACGGGTGAATCACGGGAGACTGAGGTTTGGGCATCTTCGAACTGATTCTGGGTGTGGCATGTCTGGCGCTCGCAGGCTTCGGTGTGCACACGCACGGCCGTCTGAAAAAGGCACAGGCGCGCGCAACCGAGCTGGAGACCGAACTGGAGCAGATGCAGCAGTCTCAGGCCCAGGTCATTCACACCACCAAGCTCGCCTCACTCGGACAGATGATCGCCGGCGTCGCCCACGAGATGAACACCCCGATCGGCTTCGTCAAGAGCAATGTCGAGGTGGTACGCGAACTCTGGACCGAACACCATCAGCTGGTGCAGAAGTGCCTGAAGGGCATGGACATGGTGCTGGCCACCGATCTCAGCAAACCGCAGATGGTGGAACCCGTGCGCCGGGCGCTGAGCAAGGTCAAGGCCGCGCTGGCGGCGGATGAACGCCTCAAGGACGGCGACGAGTTGCTGACCGATTCGGTCGACGGTCTCGTGCAGATCGCCAATCTGGTCAAGAACCTCAAGGGCTTCGCCCGGGTCGATCAGGACGGCATGGATCTGCTGGATCTCAATGAGTGTGCCGAGAGTGCGTTGACCATCGCCGCCCACCAGTTGCGCGACCGCATCGAGGTGGTCAAGGCCTTGGGCAACATTCCCAAGATTCATGGGGTCGCCTCGCAGATCAATCAGGTCTTGCTCAATTTGATCACCAACGCCTCCCAGGCCATGGATGACGGCGGCAAGCTGACCATCACCTCACGTCGCGCCGGCGATCAGGTCGAGGTCGAGGTGGCCGACACCGGGGCCGGCATTCCGGACAAGGTACTGCCGAAGATCTTCGATCCCTTCTTCACCACCAAACCGGTGGGAGAAGGCACCGGCCTGGGGCTGTCGATCGTGCACAAGATTGTGAAAAGTCATGGCGGCGACATCAAGGTGCGAACTGAAGCAAAGAAAGGCAGCGCCTTTACCATTAGTTTTCCGATAGACCATGCGCTGCTGAAGCAGCCCGGCTGAGCATCCAATGACCGACGCGCGTATCCGAGTTCTCTGCATCGACGACGAAGCCCGCATTTTGCGGGCCTTGAAGGCGCTGTTTCGCGATATGGACGTCTCGATCACGACCGACCCGGCCGAGGCCATCCGCTGGGCCAGCGAGCGCGATATCGATGTCATCGTCTGTGATCAGCGCATGCCCAAGATGCAGGGCATCGAAGTGCTGCGCGAAGTGCGGTTGTCGCATCCCCGCACGATGCGGGTACTGCTGACCGGCTACGCCGACCTGAGCGCGGTACTGGGCTCGGTCAACGAGGGCGAGGTCTTCCGCTACATCAACAAGCCCTGGGACAACACCGAGCTGCGCGAAACCGTGCAGCAGGCGGCCAAGATTGCGCGCGAGACCCCGGCCCTCAGCGACAAGCCGGTGGACGAATTCGATCGCGAGCAGGCCCGGCGCGAAGTCGGCGTGCTGGTGATCGAAGACGATCCGGAAACCCAGCAGCGCATGCGCGAGATCCTGCAGCCGCATTACCAGGTGCGCTTCGTGACCTCGCCCGAGCGCGCCCTGCAGGTGCTGGAGCAGCACGAAACCGGGGTGATCATCTCCGAAACCGCCGGACAGCATGGCGATTTCACAGCCCTGATCAAGGCCCTCAAGCAATACCATCCGCATATCGCCACCGTGGTGGTCACCGACCGCGCCAATGCCAACGTGGCCATCGATCTGATCAATGAGGGCCAGGTTTTCCGGCTGCTGCTGAAGCCGGTGCGGATGGGGTCCTGCCGCCTCAGCGTCGATGCCGCCGTTGGCCGCTATTGGCAGCTCAAGCAGAACCCACAGGCCGCCCGCCGCTTCGTGGTCGCACCACGGCCCGATGCCCAGATGCCTTCATGGCTGGCCGGCAATCTGCTGCAGCGCATCCGCCTGCTGCCCTCACGCCTGCTGGGAATGGCCAGGGCGCATTGAGGCGCTGGTTGGTTGTCGGTTGTCGGTTGTCGGTTGTCGGTTCTCGGTGTCGGTGTCGGTGTCGGTGTCGGTGTCGGTGTCAACCAAAGTTGACGTAGCTCGCCGGCTTCTGTAGGTCCAGACTCGTCTGGACGCCTTTGGCTTTCTAGGCCGAGGGTGCGCGCAGCAGGCGCGCTCCCCGGCTCAGGCACCACGCAGGAGCGCCGGGGAGCCGCTGCGCGGCACCCTCGGCCTACGTCTCTCCATGAACCCATACCGTAAGTTATTGATTCGTCATTGCGAGGAGCTCAGCGACGAAGCAATCCAGTGCTTCTGAAGCGGTGCCTCTGGATTGCTTCCCCCGGATCAAGTCCGGGGTCGCAATGACGCCGGGGGTTCATGGCCCGTGGGCAGTTTCGGGGCGAAACAGGTGGCTCGCAATGACGCCCGCTCTTGTAGGTCCGGACCTGTCTGGACCTACAAGATCGCGAACAGCGCACCTTTCCCCGTGCCCCCTGCCCCGCACCGAGCCTACAGCAGCTTCCAGCGCGCCCCTTGCGGGGTGTCTTCGATGACCACGCCGAGTTCGGTCAGCTCGTTGCGGATGGCGTCGGCGCGGGCGAAATCGCGGCGTTCGCGGACTTGCTGGCGTTCGGCCATCAGCGCTTCGATGCGGGCCACGTCGATGCTGGCATTGCCGCTCTGAAACCAGTCCTGCGGCGACTGCTGCAGCAATCCCAGCCAGGAGCCGGCAGCCAGCAGGCGCGCCTTGGCTCTGGCCCTCGCCGCGGGGCCTTCGGCCTTCTGCACATCGCGGGACAGTTCGCTCAAGGCCGCCAGTGCCTGCGGCGTGCCCAGATCATCGGCCAGTGCGGCCTTGACGCTGTCGGCTTCCACGGTCACGCCAGAAGCATCCACATCTTCCAGGTCGCGCAAGCCGCCATAGAGCCGGTCGAGCGTGGTCTTGGCCTGTTTCAGCGCCGAATCCGACCAGTCCAGCGGCTGACGGTAATGGGCGTTGAGCAACAGGTAGCGCAGGGCCTCGGCCGGGGCCTGCTCCCGCAGATTCTTGATCAGCAGCACATTGCCCAGCGATTTGGACATCTTGCGGCCTTCGATGGTGACAAAGCCGTTGTGCATCCACAGCCGCGCGAATTCGGCGCCGCCATGGGCGCAGACACTCTGGGCGATCTCGTTCTCGTGGTGCGGGAACTTGAGATCGGCGCCGCCGGCATGGATGTCGATGGTCTGCCCGAGGTGCTCCTCGGCCATCACCGAGCACTCGATGTGCCAGCCCGGACGGCCGCGTCCCCAGGGGCTATCCCAGCCCGGCAGATCCGCGGTCGACGGCTTCCAAAGCACGAAATCGGCGGGATTGCGCTTGTACGGCGCCACATCGACGCGGGCGCCGGCGATCATTTCCTTGACCGTGCGCCGCGACAGCCGGCCGTAACCCTCATAGGTATCGACATTGAACAGCACATGGCCTTCGGCGGCGTAGGCGTGACCCGAGGCGATCAGGCGTTCGCACATGCGGACGATGCCCGGAATATGCGCTGTCGCCCGCGGTTCCAGATTGGGGGCAAACTCGCCGACCACGCCGACCGCGGCCATGTCCTCATGAAAGGCCTCGGTGTACTGCGCCGTGACCACATCGATGCCGACCCCGCGCTCGGCCGCAGCCGCGTTGATCTTGTCGTCGACATCGGTGATGTTGCGGGCGTAGTCCAGATGCCCGAACTGGTCGCGCAAGAGCTTGGCGAGCACGCCGAATACCGTATACGGTCGGGCATTGCCGATATGGGCGTAGTTGTAGACCGTCGGTCCGCACACATACATCGTCACCCGATCCGGACGCGCTGGGGTGAAGCGCTCCAACTGGCGAGTGAGGGTGTTGTAGAGGTGCAGATCCATGGTCTGTGGGCTTTTGATCCGGGATCGACGAATCTAGCAGCGCTCGATGGTGCATTGCATCAAGCTGGGGTGTCGGATTTCACCCTGAACAGTGCCAGATCGGCTCTTGTCGGCTCTTCGGTGCCCGCGCAGACTGCGAATCCGAAGTCAACAGGAGTCAGTCATGATCGGATACATCACCCTGGGCACCAACGATATCGGCCGCGCAGCAGCCTTCTACGATGCCCTGCTGGGCAGCATCGGCGGCAAGCGTTTCATGGAAAGCGAGCGCTTCATCGCCTGGACCGTATCACCGACCACGCCGGGTTTTGGAATCGCCAAACCTTACGATGGCAAGCCGGCCACGGTCGGCAATGGTGTGATGATTGCGCTGGTGGTCGATAGCCGGGCCAAGGTCGATGCGCTGCACGCCAAGGCGCTGGAACTGGGGGCCAAGGACGAGGGCGCGGTAGGGCCTCGTGGCGACAACTTCTACGCCGGCTATTTCCGCGATCTCGACGGCAACAAGCTCAATGTTTTCTGCATGGGCCAATAGAACTGTCTGCCCAGCGGTGGCCGAGCGCCTGCAGGCCAGGCGCCGGCCGCCGATCCATTGCGTTCACTCAAGCTTGGGCAAGCCGGTTTCCAGCCACCAGATCTCGGCCTCATCGTCGTAGCGCCAGCGCTGCCGATCGACGATGCTGCGCACGGTCTGCGTGGCCCGGTCGATCAATTCGATCTGCACCGTCTGCGTGACCTTGCCGTCGGCATCGACGCCCTGCGGCCCTTCGTAGTAGCGCGACACCTGGACCTGAGCCCAGCGCGCCCGATCGGCGTCGGTGAAGGGGTGTTCCTGCATCACCGCCGGATCGACAAAGGCGGCCGCCTGTTCGATTTCATTCCAGCGGATGGCCGAGGCGTAGTTGTAGAGCCGGGAGCGCAGGCCGTCCTTGCGCGCGGCCGAGGCGCAGGCGCCGAGCAGCAAGGCCAGCAACATGATCAGCATCAGGCGCGTGCGCATGGGGCTCATTCGGTGTACTCCTGTCGTCGCTTGGCTACAAAACGGGCATGCATGCGAGCTGCAGTCTGACCGTCCCAGTCGATGCTGGCCAGCAGCGTGATTCTGGCCTTGCCGCGCTCGGCATACATGTCCACGAAGTCTGCCAGTGTATGCCCCGGCGCGGCGAGTGCGCGCACGGCAAGATCGCCCCAGACCGGCGCCAGATACTCGATCTGTGAATCCTGCACGTAGATATCGGGCTCGAAATCGCGCTCACGCAGCGCCAGGCGCGCCAGACCCCAGCACGCCAGCGTCATCAGACTGGCCATGCTGCCGCCAAATGCACAACCCTTGTCATTGACATTGGGCGGCAGGGGCGCGCGCAGCTCGAGGCCGACACCCGTGAATTCCTGCACGCGCAACTGCATGGCCCGCGTCAGCGGAATGGTGCGCAGCAGTTCCTCTTCCAGAAATTGACCCGGGCTGATGTCGGCGATCCTGTTCATGGCGGATGATCTGGCGGCGCGTCGCTGCGATTCACATCCGGCAGCGTGCGCAGCAACAGCTCGGCTTCGGAGGCCAGAGCATGGCTGCTGCCTGCCAGGTGAGCAAGGGCAATGCGCGCCTGTGGCAGATCGACCGCGGCCATGGTCCGCGCCAGGGCCAGCGCCAGCTGCGGACTGCGCTCGCTGGCATAGGCCTGGCGGTACAGCGGATAGGCCGCACGTGCGCCGGCCAGCTGTTCCACGGTGCGGGCCAGTTCGATCAGCTCGGGCATCTCGATGCGGCCCTGACGACGGCGCTCTTCGAGTTCGCGCACCCGTGCCCGGGCGGCAGTCTGGGCCTGATGGCGCGCCGACCAGGTCGGGCTCAGCATGGCCGCGAAGGGCGCCTCCAGCGCGGTCCACAAGCGGCTGTCCATACCCTCCCAGACCCAGGCCGATGCCGCCGTACGATGGCTGCCGCCCTCCAGCAGTGGCTCGCCTAAGGCCCGGATCCGGGCACCGGCAGCTGGGTTCAGCAGGGCCCGCTCCAGTGCCGGCTGCCAGCCGCCCCGGCCACAAGCCAGCAGCTGCTGTCGCAACTGGTCGAAGGCTGCCGACGGCGGCTCGGGCTGTTGCCTTGCATCCTGGTTGAAGCCGGCAAACCAGTGTTCGGCGCCCACGGTTTCGGCCGCCAGCAGCCGGGTCAGGGTGCGCAGCAGCAGCGGCAGCCCCAGCAGCTCGGCGACCCGGGCGTCATGAGTACCGGCCGCAGAGACACCGATACCCACGGTCTCGCCGAGCAGGGCCAGCGCCAGGGCGGCGCGCAATTCATCGGCATCGAGCAGGTGCAGCATCGGCCAGCCCAGCGCCAGCGTGCGTTTGCGCGTGGGACCCAGCCAGCCACGGTGGCGGTGCACGCGCAGCGCAAACTCGGCCGTGAACAGCGTGCGCTGCGGCCTGGCGCAGCGCAGGGCCGTACACAGGGATTCGATTTCGCGCGCCAGTTGTGGCGCATCCTCGCGATCCAGCGGCGATCCCTGAGGCTCGCCACTGCCCTGTAGCTGGCTGCCCCGTATGCAGACATCCAGACTGTTGGTGCGCATGTCTCACCCCCCGATTGGACCCGCACGCTACCCGCGGAAGCCGGCGCGATGCAAGCGCGCCTGATCCCCAGCCCGCCGCTCCTGGGTCGACCACTCAGCTGGGCTTGGGTGACAATGGTCAATCATCAAACCGTACTCACGCTTGCGCCGCTAGACTTGCGCCCATTGGCCGCGGACCGGTACTCGGGGCGCCAGGGCGAACTGCAGACTTCAAAGGAATGAACACATGACCATTGATACGGATGTCGTCATCGTCGGAGCGGGGCCGGTAGGCCTGTTCCAGGTATTCGAACTCGGCCTGCTCGGCATCAAGGCCCATGTCATTGACGCGCTGCCGGTTGCCGGCGGCCAGTGCATCGAGCTGTACCCGGACAAGCCGATCTACGACATTCCGGCGGTGCCGGTGTGCACCGGCAAGGAACTCACCGACAACCTGATGCAGCAGATTGCGCCCTTCCATCCCGAGTTCCATCTGGATCAGGAAGTGGCCGAAGTGCGCAAACTCGACGACAGCCAGTTCGAAGTGATCACCAGCAAGGGTACCCGCTTCGTCACCAAGGCGGTGATCGTGGCCGCGGGATTGGGCGCATTTCAGCCACGCAAGGTGCCGGTCGCCGGCGCCGAGGTCTTCGAGGGCCGCCAGATCCACTATTCGGTGAAGAATCCGGAACAGTTCCGCGGCAAGGATCTGGTGATCCTCGGCGGTGGCGACTCGGCGCTGGACTGGGTGCTGGCGCTGCAGCCCATCGCCCACAGCGTGCTGCTGATCCATCGCTCCAATGAATTCCGCGCGGCACCGGCCTCGGTCGCCAGGATGCGCACGCTTTGCGACGAGCACCAGATGCAGCTGATGATCGGCAACGTCACCGGCATCAAGACCGACGGCGATAGCCTCAAGGCGATCAGCGTGATCGGTGCCGATGCCGTCACCCGGGTGGTCGAGTTCGAGCATCTGCTGGCTTTCTACGGCCTCTCGCCCAAGCTTGGGCCGATTGCCACCTGGGGTCTGGGCATCGACAAGAACCAGATCCAGGTGGATACCGAGCGCTTCGAGACCAATGTGCCGGGCATCTACGCAGTTGGCGACATCAACACCTATCCGGGCAAGAAGAAGCTGATCCTGTGCGGCTTCCACGAGGCGGCGCTGGCGGCATTTGCCATCAAGGCGCGCATGAATCCGGGTGCCAAGGTGCATTTGCAGTACACGACCACGAGTCCGATCATGCATCAGCGTCTGGGCGTCAATCCGGCGGTCGAACTGAGCGCCATCTAGGTCACAGGAACGGCAAACATGACCGAGCACGGGCACGAAGTTCTGCACCAGCCGCAGCGGCAGCGTTTCGTGATCGTCGCCGACGGCGCCGAGGCGTTTGTCGAGTACCGCATGCTGGCGCCCGAGGTCATCGATTTCGTCCACACCTACACCCCGGCCCAGCTGCGCGGACAGGGGCTGGCCGGCAAGCTCGTCGAAGCCGCCGTGGGCTACGCAAGGCAGCAGGGCTGGCGCGTGATCGGCAGCTGCAGCTATGTCGCGGCCTGGCTGGAGAAGCATCCGGCGGGGAGCTAGCCCGCATTTCTCACACCTGTTGCGGAAGCTCGCGCAGGGCTTTGCGACTAGCGCAAGGCGCGACGACGAGGAATGGTCATTCCATTGCGAGGAGGAGCAACGCCGCGATAGTCGCAAAGAACGCGCGAGGGCCGCAAAGCGGGCAGATGCAAGCGGTACGCTCTACAGTTGCTGGGTGGCCACCGATTCGCCTTGCGCTGCAACGGAATCGCGGCATCTGCACGCGCAGGTGTGAGAAATGCGGGCTAGGCACGCCGCGCCGACGGAGCGTGCGGTTTTCCGTTGATGAACTGGGTCATGTAGCAGGGGCAGGGGGCGGGGGGCACGGGCCCAACCTCGGCGCACGATGAGAAACTGCGTCGTGCATGGGCACTGGCGCCCTGTTCCTGGTTTGAGCGCTCGCATGCACGTCGAAGACGGCTCAGACCCAAGCGTAAGAAAGTCGTGATCGAACCCGAAACGGGCTACAGTCCGCCAGATTCACCGCACCGTCTGTTGCTAGTGCTTGGCTGGCCCCCCTGCCCCCTGCCCCTTTCCCCGGCTTGTCAAAGCCGCAGACCCCAAAACTTGCCGCAATCGATACGATGCGGCCAGTCGCAGACCCACCGCCTAAGGCCGCTGATCGCGCCTGATCACCACGTATTCGGCGTCGATGATGGTTTCGCCGCTGCGCGGCCGCGAGGCTGGCGCGGTAGGCCTGGCAACGCTCGGGATGATCGGCTTGCCCCAGCGCAGGCGCGCCCAGGCGATCAGTCCGCCGACGGCGGCAATGCCCAGCAAGGCCGCACCGACAAAGAATCCGAACACCAGCACAGCGCCGACCATGGCCAGCCCCACCAGCCAGATGAGGGCAGCGACCAGACGCTGGGTCCAGGGTACGGAACCGCCGAGCAGTGGTTGATTCAAGATCGACTCCAGGGTGTCGGATATGGATAGTGTGCAGGACCAAGCTTTAAGCGGGAGTGAAGCGGTGAGCGAGAGACTGTGTGCCCTGTCAGATCTGGCCGACGGCAGCGCCATCGAGTGTGCCGATCCGCGTGAGCCTGAAGGTGCCACGCTGGTGCTGCTGCGCAGTGGTGGCCAGGTGCACGCCTATCTGAACGTCTGTCCGCACGCCGGCCGACCGCTGAACTGGGCGCCGGGACGCTTTCTCTATGCCCACGGCCAGCTGGTCTGCGCCGCCCATGGCGCCGCCTTCCGCCCCGAAGACGGCCATTGCATCGGCGGCCCTTGCCGCGGCGAGTCACTGCGGCGCGTGGCGATCACGATCGAGGGCGAGGATGTCCACCTGGCGGAGATCGCGGATTCGTGATGCGCGGGTAGGTGCGTTGAATCGGGGGCGAGGGGCAGGGGGCACGGGACCGGGCTTTGAGTCCCGATCCGTGCATGAGGCGCGTCATGGCTATTGGCCTGATGCGGCGAAACCCAACCGCAGGGCCGTCGATGTCCAGAATCGACGCACGCGAGATCGCGCTGCGAGGCCGGTCCCCTGCCCCCTGCCCCTATTTGCTAGTGACTTGAATCCAGGAGTTAGGCCGCGATCGGCGACTCTGGTCACCCACCAGTGAGCCCCCTAAAACCACCACGTCACCATCAGCACCGAAACAACCGCGAACAGCAGTGTCAGCGGCAGGCCGATACGCAGGAACTCACCGGCGCGATAGCCGCCCGGTCCGCTGATCAGCGAATTGACCGGGTTGCTGGCGGTCAGGAAGTTGTTGGACGCACCCAGCGCTGCGATCAGGGCGAATTCCAGTGGGCTGGCATTGGCCGCCAACGCCAGGTTGATCGCCATCGGCACCATCAGCACCGCCGCGCCCACCTGCGAGATCGCCATGGCCGCCATCGCGGTCAGGATGGCCACGGCGAACTGCAGCAGCCAGATCGGCCAGCCGCCGAGGTAAACGAAGGCTTCCTGGGAGATCCAGGCCGCGGTGCCGGTGCTGTCGACCGCATTGCCGAGTGGAATCAGGCAGGCCAGCACGAAGATCGACTTCCAGCTGATCGCCTTGTAGGCCTCGTCCATGCTGATCACGCCGGTCAGCAGCATGCCCACCGCGCCGCCGAGCAAGGCCACCGGCAGCGGGAAATGACCGGCCAGCGCCAGCGTGAAGCCGAGCGCGAAGAAACTCACGGCGAACCACAGTTTCTGCGGTCGCTGCTCGTCCTGGGGATAGTCGGTGACGACGACGAAATCTTTTTCGTGCGCATGTTCGGCCAGTTCGGGCCAGCCGCCGTGGAACACCAGACAGTCACCCGGACGCACTTCGATGCGGCGGATATCCTCGCGGTAGACCTCCTCGCCGCGGGTCAGGGCCAGCGGACTGATGCCGTAGCGCTTGCGCAGGCGCAGTTCACCCACGGTCTTGCCGACAAAACGCGAGCCGGGCGGAATCACCGCCTCGGAAATGCCGGAACGGGCCGGATTGAAAGCCTCCTCCAGCTGCCGCAGGCTGGGCGCCAGCGACAGTCCGTGTTCGGCGGCGAATCGTTCCACCGTTTCCGGCGGCCCGAGCGCACCGATCACCGTGCTCTGCGACAGCAACTGATCGCCGGCTGGCGCCACACGCACCCCCTGGTTGTCCTTGATCGCCAGTATCAGCGGCGCGCCCGAGAGCGTCTCCGCCTCCTGGATGCTCTGGCCGATCAGGGCGCTACCGGCCTCGACCGTCAGCTCATAGACCTCACCGCGGATGCCGTAGACCTGTTCGAAGTAGCTTTCGGTGGTACCGGGCGTGACCGGCAGGCGGTCGTCCTGGGAGGTCAGCAAACGGCTGCCGAAGAAGCGGAAATAGGCGATCCCCGACAGAAACAGCGCCAGTCCTACCGGCAATACCGCAAACAGGGGCAGCGCGCGCAGCGATTCCGCGCCCGAGGGAAGGTTGCGGTTGGCCGCCAGCAGCAGATCGTTGAGCAGGATCATCGGCGAGCTGCCGACCATGCTCATGCTGCCACCGAGCACCACGCAGAAGCCCATGGGCATCAACAGATGCGATAGCGGATAGCCGGTGCGCGCGGCGATACGGCTGGCGACCGGCAAGAACAGCGCGACCACGGCCGGATTCTGCATGAAGGCGCTGGTGCTGCCCGCGACCAGCGACAGCGCCACCACCAGGTGTTTTTCGTTGCCGCGCGACAGTTTCAGCACCAGGCTGGCGGCATGGCCCATGACCCCGGTGCGATCAAGCCCGGCGCCCAGCACCATGACCGCCAGGATCGACATCACGGCATTGGAGGCAAAACCGTCGAAAAGCCGTTCAACCGGTACCAGCTGGGTCAGGCCCAGCACCACCAGGATCACCAGGCCGGCCACATCCGCCGACACCCACTCACGGACGAAGAGCACCACCGTCAGGCACAGAATGCCCAGGACCAGGGCCATATCGAAGGAAAGTGTCAGCGCACCATCCATCTCTGCTCGGAAATCTCCTCGTCGACGGGGAAGCCGATTCCCGATATTAAGATGTTGTTAAACGCAAAAGTACCCCAAAGGCACAAGAGGTTGCGCTTTGTTCAGGGCAATGGCGGGGCATGTGGGTGACCATGGCTCCCCGAGGAGCGACATGGTCTTCCATGAACCGCTATCGCAAGTCATTGATCCGTCATTGCGAGCCACCTGTATCGGCCCGACACTGCGCACGGCCCATGAGCCACAAGCTGCGTGTAGGAGCGACCTCGCGTCGCGACCGCCAAGCCGCAGGTCCGCCACGATGGTCGCGCCACAAGGGCGCTCCTACAAGTGGACGAAGCCGTTGCTGCGCTCACGGGGACCGCAAATCACTAGCTTACGACATGGATTCATGGAGAGCGCAGCGAAGCTATCCAGGGCCGTGCGGCGATACCCTGGATTGCTTCGTCGCTGCGCTCCTCGCAATGACGCATCAACAACTTGCGATATGAGTTCATCGAGAGGAGTGTCGCAACGAAGCTATCCAGCGCGCCCGCAGCCTGCGGACCCGATGATCGCCAAGACCGCATGTTCACGCGGAGGCGCGGAGGCCGCGGAGAAAGGCCAAACACCAACAGCACAGATTGCTCTTCTCCGCGTTCTCCGCGCCTCCGCGTGAACTCCTGCCGAAGATCAGCTAAAGCCGTTCGTAGACCATGTCCCAGACGCCATGACCGAGCTTGCGGCCGCGGCGCTCGAAATGGGTTTCGATGCGGCCTTCGGGCTTGGGCACGTAGCCGGCTTCGCCGCCGGTATTGCGGAACTGCGGATGCACGTCGAGCACTTCGCGCATCCACAGCGCATAGGGCTCCCAGTCGGTGGCCAGGTGAAAGCGGCCACCGGGCGCCAGGCGGCTGGCTACCAGATCGCAGAAGGGCGTCTGCACGATGCGACGCTTGTGGTGGCGCTTCTTGTGCCAGGGATCGGGGAAATACAGACGCACTTCGTCCAGACTGCCGGGCGCTATCCCCTCGCGCAGCACCTCGACGGCATCGGCCGAAATCACGCGGACATTGTCCAGATTCTCCGCCGCCAGCTGTCGCAGCAAACGCCCCACGCCGGGTCGATGGACTTCGATGCCCAGATAATTGCGGCCCGGATCGGCAGCCGCGGCAGCGCCCAGGGCCTCGCCATTGCCGAAGCCGATTTCCACGACCACCGGCTGCTCGGCGCTGAACCAGCTGGCAGGATGCGCCATGGATCTGGGCCAATCCAGGCCAAAGCGCGGCCAGTCCCGTTCCAGCGCCTCGCGCTGGGCCTCGGTGGTGCGACCCTGACGCAGCACGAAGCTGCGGATTTCGCGGTGTACAGGCTTCCCGTCCGTGGGCGTGCGCTCCTCGGTCATTCGATGAGCCCTGAGGTCGGCGAGGAGGCATTGGCGAAGCGCTTGCGCGGGATACGGCCGGCCAGAAAGGCCTCGCGACCGGCTTCGATGGCCTTGCGCATGGCCGAGGCCATCAGCACCGGATTCCGGGCCCCGGCGATGGCGGTATTCATCAGCACGCCATCGCAGCCCAGTTCCATCGCAACCGCGGCATCCGAGGCCGTGCCCACGCCGGCATCCACCAGGATCGGCACGGTCTTCTCCTCGACGATGGTGAGGATGTTGTAGGGGTTGCGGATGCCCAGACCCGAGCCGATCGGCGCCGCCAGCGGCATCACCGCCACGCAGCCGCGCTTGGCCAGTTCCCGCGCCACCACCGGATCGTCATTGGTGTAGACCATGACCTGGAAGCCTTCGCGCACCAGGATATCGGTGGCCTTCAGGGTCTCGACCACATCCGGGAACAGGGTCTTGATGTCGGCCAGCACCTCGAGCTTGACCAGCGGCGCGCCGTCGAGCAGCTCACGCGCCAGTCTGCAGGTGCGCACCGCTTCGTCGGCGCTGAAGCAGCCGGCGGTGTTGGGCAGGATGGTGTAGCGATCCGGCGGCAGCACCTCGAGCAGATTCGGCTGATTCTTGTCCTGGCCGATATTGGTGCGGCGGATCGCCACCGTCACGATCTCGGCGCCAGCGGCCTCGGTGGCCAGCCGGGTTTCTTCCAGATCCTTGAACTTGCCGGTACCGGTCAACAGCCGGGATCGGTACAGTTTGCCGGCGATCTCCAGCAGGTCATGGTCATTGCTATGGCTCACGATTTCGCCCATTGGTGACTAGAGGGGCGAGATTACGCGAGCGGCATCGCGGAGGCCACGGGCGTGGTCGGTTGTCGGTTGCTGGTTGCTGGTTGTCGGTTGTCGGTTGCGGGACTCGGGACTCGGGACTCGACAAATCCGTATTCGCACTCAGGGCGTCATTGCGAGGAGCAGAGCGACGAAGCAATCCAGCGCCCTGCGACTGCGCTCCTGGATTGCTTCGCTGCGCTCTCCATGGACCCATGTCGTAAGTCAGGCACGGCCCGGCTCTTGTAGCCCGAAGTGCGCGCAGCGCTCTCCGGGCGGTGACGCGAAAGAGCCCCGGTGAGCCGCTGCGCGGCACACCAGGCTACGCGCAGCAGGCGAGTTCATGGCCCTTGAGCGGTTTCGGGCCGAAACAGGCCGCTCAAATTGACGCCTTGGAAATTCTCGCTTCGCCTCGCCCCACAAACGCAAACCGCCGGACGCTTGCGCGCCCGGCGGTCTGATTTGCAGCCAGCTCGGAGCGATTACCAGATGGCAATCCGCTGCTCGCCGTCGCGCACCATCGGATCATCAGCCTTGCAACTGAAGGCCTCGGCGAAGGCCGGCATGTTGCTCGGCGTTCCGATGGCACGGAAGCGCGCCGGCGCGTGCGGATCGGTGACCAGACGCACCGCCAGTTCCTTGTCGGTGTAACCGCGACGCCAGACCGTGGCCCAGTTCATGAAGAAGCGCTGATCCTGGGTGAAGCCGTCGATCATCGGATCAACAAAGTTCTCGCCCTGCGCCAGTTTCAAGGCATCACGGGCGACCGTCAGACCACCCAGATCGGCAATGTTCTCACCCAGCGTCAGCGCACCATTGACGTGCTTGCCGTCGATGGCCTCGTAACCGTTGAACTGTTCGATCAGCATCGCCGTCCTGGCCTTGAAGCCCTCGGCATCACTCGGCTGCCACCAGTTGGCGAAGGTGCCGTTGGCGTCGAAACGGCTGCCCTGATCGTCATAGCCGTGCAGCATCTCATGACCGATCACCGCGCCGATGCCGCCGTAGTTGGTGGCCAGATCAGCGCTCGGATCAAAGAAGGGCGGCTGCAGGATGGCGGCCGGGAACACGATTTCGTTGAGCAGCGGGTTGTAGTAGGCGTTGACCGTCTGCGGGGTCATGCCCCACTCGCTCTTGTCCTTGGGCTTGCCGATCTTGGCTACCTGATAGGCGTGGTTGAAGCGGGCCGCGGCCATGATGTTGGCAATGTAGCTGTCGCGAGTGGTGCTGAGGCCAGACCAGTCGCGCCACTTGTCCGGATAGCCGATCTTGGGATTGAAACTGGCCCATTTCTCCAGCGCCTTGGCGCGGGTTTCCGGGCTCATCCACTCCAGTTTCTCCAGGCGCGCCTTCAGGGCGGTCGACAGATTGGCCACCAGCTTTTCCATCTGCGCCTTGGATTCGGGCGGGAAGGCGACTTCCACATAGATTTCGCCCAGCGCCTCACCGACGGTGCCATTGACGGTGTCGAGCACGCGCTTCCAGCGCGGCTTCTGCTCTTCCTGGCCGCGCAGGGTCTTGCCGTAGAAGGCAAAGTTCTGGTCGGCATAGGCCTTGCTGAGGAAGGGCGCAGCATTGTCGATGACGTGGAAGTGCAGGTAGGCCTGCCAGTCGGCAACCGGCGTCTGCTCCAGCATGGCGTTGAGCTTGGCGAAGAAGTCCGGGTTCGACATCGAGAACATGGCCGGCGCAGTCATTCCGTTGGCCTTGAAGAACTCGGCCCACGGCAGCAGCGGGGTCTTGGCATCGGCATCCGCCACAGTCACCGGGTTGTAGTACTTGGAGACGTCACGCGACATCTCTTCGGTGGAGTAGGACACTTCGGCCAGTTGGGTCTCGATGGCCATGATCGCCGCGGCCTGCGCCTTGGCGCTGGCTTCGTCCGCACCCGCCAGCTTCAGCATGGACTCGATATGAGCCACATAGGCCTCACGCTCGGCCTTGTGCTCGTCGCCGGCGTAGTAGGTCTTGTCGGGCAGACCCAGACCATCCTGAGTCACATAGGCGATGACCTGACTGGAATCCTGGAAATCGGATTCACCGCCAAAGCCGAACAGCATGCCGCGGCCGTCAGCATGGGCGTCACGCACGAAAGCGGCCAGTTCCTGCGGCGTCGACAGCGCCGCAATCTGATCCAGGATCGGCTGGATCGGCGTCAGGCCGGCCGCTTCAGCGGCAGCTTCATCCATGCCAGTCGCCCAGAAGTCACCGATGACCTTCTCGACTCCAGCAACATCCTTCTTCACTGCCAGTTTCTCGACGATCTGCTTCTGCACGCCCAGCGAGCGCTCGCCCAGCATCTCGAAGCTGCCCCAGGTGGTGCGATCGGCCGGCACCGGGTTGGCGGCCAGCCACTTGCCGTTGACGTAGCCGTTGAGGTCGGTGCAGGCGGAGATGGCCGGATCCAGATCGCTGGCCTGGAAGACCGGCAGCGCCGGCAGACTGGCGACGTCGATGCTGAGCTTCTCGGGCGCAGCCGGAGCGACGGGCGCAGCCGGAGCAGCAGTCTGGGGGGCTTCGTTGCCACAGGCAGCGAGCAGCAGGGCGGCGGCTAGCGCCGCAGACAGCGGTTTGAGCACGGAACGGATCACGGAATCTCCCTCATCGGATTGGCGGCAGGCGCAACAGGACAAAGGCCCCCGCGTGGGCCGCGGAATCTAGGCCATTTTCACGGTTTCGCCATGAGCCGGAGGTCATGGGTGGCACGGAACAGCCACGCGGGGCACGGGGAAGCGGGGAAACTCGCGTAAGGTGCGGTAACCGAGCGAGTAGGATACGGGTGAACCCGCATAAGGCGTATCCCCGTTGAATGTAGGGTGGAACCCGCCCACGACTCCGCCCCGTCCATTCGATATGACACCGCAGGCGGATTCCACCGTCGGCGACGCGACCACGCCTCACGTTGCGCAAACATCCGCGGCAAGCGGTGGAAACCGCCCAAGACAAGTCGCCGATCCTCGCGACCAATCCCCACAGGCGGATTCCACCATCGGCGATGCGCCAAGGCCAGGTCGAGCCCAATCCGCGGTAAACGGTGGAATCCGCACGATAGAGCCGTGCGGGTTCCACCCTACCCGAGAACCCACCTTACGCGTTGAAATCGGAGGGTACTGGCTTGTCCACCAGAGCTTGTGCAATACCCTGCAGCAGGGCCTAGACGGCTCTTCCCCGTGCCCCGTGCCCCGTTTCCCCTGCCCCGTCCCGCAGCCTGCGCAGACTCGTCAGCAGTCGCCAGTTCAAGAGGATTGCCGCCATGCTCAGGCCGGCGATGAAGCCGATCCACAGGCCCGGGCCGCCCCAGCCGACCTTGAAGCCCAGGGTCCAGGCCATGGGGAAGCCCACGCCCCAGTATGCGATGGCGGTGATGATCATCGGGAACTGGGTGTCCTTGAGCCCGCGCAGGGCACCGGCGGCGACCACCTGGATGCCGTCGGAGAGCTGGAAGATCGCCGCCAGGAACATCAGTTGTACCGCCAGCGGCACCAGGGCTTCGGCACCCGGCGCGTATAGGCGGGTGATCGGGGCCGCCAGCCAAAGCATGACGGCGGCCGATAGCAGCTGTGTGCCCAGCGCCAGCGTCAGGCCGGCAAGGGCGGCGCGGCGGACGTCGCCGATCTGCTCGGCGCCGCGGGCATGTCCCACCCGCACCGTGACCGCCTGCGCCAGGCCCAGCGGCAGCATGAAAGCGACCGAGGCCACGTTGATGGCGATCTGGTGCGCCGCCGCCCAGTCACCGCCGATACGCCCCATCAACAGCGCCACGACGATGAACAGACCGCCCTCCATCTGCCAGGCGAAGGCCATCGGCATTCCCAGCGCCAGCAGGGCCCTGATCGGATCGCGTCGGGGTCGATCGAGCTTGAGGATCGGGCCGAAGCGCAGAAACCATGAGGCACGGCTCAGATACCAGGCCAGCCCTATCGCCTCCAGCCACAGGGTGATGGCCGTGGCCAGACCCAGACCAAAAGTGCCCAGTGCCGGAATCGGCCCGGCACCGAAGGCCAGCAGGATCGCCAGCGGCACCAGTAACACCAGGCCGGCCAAAGCGGCCACCATGCCCGGCTTGGTTCGACCCAGACCCTCGGCGTAGCCACGCAGCAGGTAAAAGGCCGCCAGCGCCGGCCCGCCGAAACCCACGCCGCGCAGGAAATCGGCAGCGTAGGGATACAGCGCCGGATCTACACCGACGAGCCGCAGCGCGCCGCTGCCGAAGAAACAGATCAGCATCACGACCAGCCCCAGGGCCAGGGCCAGCCACCAGGCCTGACGCGCCTGGGCGGCGATCTCATCGAAACGTCGTGCGCCAAACAGCTGGGCAACGATGGGCGTGATCGCAGCCAGAATGCCGATGGTCAGCAACAGCGCGACCGTATAAACGGCACCGCCCACGGCCACACCGCCGAGCGCGGCCGAGCTGATGCGGCCGGCGACGATGCTGTCGGCCACGGTCATGCCCATCGCCGAGACCTGCCCGACGATCAGAGGCGCTGCCAGTCGCGCGGTCTCCAGCAAATGGCTTCGGTAGGGGGCGGGTGTGTCCAAGCGATGCGCTGTGTTTGATTTCAAGGCCGCGTATCTTAGGGCTCTTGCGAGGACTTGCGGCTCCAGGGAGTAGACATGCCGACAGCACTGGTGACCGGCGCCACCGGATTTCTGGGAGGACACATCGTCCGGCTGCTGCTGGAGAATGATTACGAGGTACGCGCCCTGTATCGCTCGGAAGCCACCATCGCAGCGATCGCGGAGCTGCCGATCGAGTTCATACAAGGTGATGTCAGCGATCGGGCCTCGCTGGAAAGGGCCATGCACGACGCACCCGATCTGGTGTTCCATGTGGCCGCCAGCACGGCCATGTGGAAACCCAGGTCCGCCCAGCAGACCCTGATCAATGTCGAGGGCACGCGCAACGTGGTCCAGGCCGCGCTGCGGGCCAAGGTTGGCCGGTTGGTCCACACCTCCAGCGTCGCTGTCTATGGCCTGACCGACGACGTCATCAACGAAAGTTCGCCGCATCTGGGACGCGATTCCTGGATCAACTATGCCCGCAGCAAGGCCTTGGGCGAGGACGCGGTTCAGGCCGGCATCCGTTCCGGACTGGATGCGGTGATCTGCAACCCCACGCATATCTTCGGCCCGGGTGACACCCAGAACTGGGCGCGACTGATCATGCTGGTCGATCAGCAGAAGCTGCCCGGTGTGCCGCCGGGATCGGGCTCCTTCATCGATGTACGCGAGGCGGCGCAGGCTCATCTGGCCGCCGCAGAACGTGGTGCCAAGGGCGGAAGCTATCTGTTGGGCGGCGAGGAATGCAGTTTTCTCGATCTGGTCCAGCGCATCGGGCGACTGCTGGGCAAACCCGCGCCGAGCAAGGCTGTCCCGGCCTTTGCGATGCGCACGCTCGCCCAGATCCAGGATCACTGGAGCCGCTTCAGCGGCAAGGAGCCCAAGCTGACCCCGGAATCAGTGGCCTTTGTCTGCCAGCGGATGCGCTGCGACATCAGCAAGGCCAGGCGCGAGCTCGATCTCAAGGTCACGCCACTGGACCATCTGCTGGCCGACACCATCGCCTGGCTGCGCCAGAACCGTTTGATCCAACGCCCATGAAGCAGACTCCGCCGGTAGCCGAAGTCGCGCTGGCCACGGCCGGGACCGATACACCGGCGCGGCCGCTGAGTCGTGCGCAACGCAAGGCCATCGCCTGGCAGGGCAAGTCCTGCGAGAACTGCGACATTCCCCTGCAGGGACCGTTCTGCCACCGTTGCGGGCAGCCCGAACGCACACCGATCCGCGATCTGCTGGCGCTCTCCAACGACGCCCTGGATTACCTGTTCGATGTCGACTCGCGGGTCTGGCGCACGCTGCTCAGCCTGTTCTTCGCCCCCGGTCGGCTGACCGAGGCCTATCTGGCCGGCAAGCGCATGAGCTTCATCCGGCCGATGCGCATCTACCTGGTCATGAGTGCGCTGCTGTTTGTCGTGGTCAACTGGACCAGCGACCTCAACATGCGGGTCACCGGGGACGGCGATGTGCAGATCAATGGCTCGGCGGAAGATGTGGTCCTGCCGCAGCTGCCGGCGCCTCCGAAGCCGCCGGATGCCGGTACCGGGGCGATGGATCCAGACGCCGCAAGACGGGCCGAGGAAGTGGCGGCGGCACAAGCTGAAGCTGCCCAGGCACTGGCCCAGGCGTCCGAACAGATCAAGGCCAAAGCGGCTGCAGAGGAGAATTCGGGGGCGACGGTCAAGGAGAAAAAGCCAATCAATCTGACCTTCGCCGGCGATCGGCCCTGGCATCGCCAGGACAATCCGCTGCTGCTGGACTGGCTGCCACCCGCAGCAAACGAATGGATGAATGACTACATCGCCGTCATCAAGGCCAATCTGGAACTGGTGCGGGACGATCCACGCCGGCTTGGACATTCCTTCCTGCAGGTGCTGCCGCAGAGCCTGTTCGTGCTTTTGCCGATCTTTGCACTGCTGCTCAAGCTGGTGTTGATCACCAAGCGCCGGCTGTACATGGAACACCTGATGGTGGCCGTACACAGCCACACCTTCATCTACATGGGGATACTGGTCGCCATCGGGCTGTCCAAACTGGCCGAACGGTGGCCTGCGGGCTGGTTCAATCCGTGGTGGTTCCTGATGGGAGTTTCGATTGCCTGGATACCGCTCAATCTGTTCCTGACCCAGAAACGAGTGTACCGGCAGCGCTGGTGGGGGGCGCCCTTCGCTTTTTTTGTGGTCGGCACCCTGTATCTTATCCTGGTCTCATTCACGGTCGTCGCCGCCCTGGTGATGAGCCTCGTGAACCTATGAATCTGGAGCTGGTGGAGCAGGCATGATCGTCTATGAAGTCAATATCAAGGTCCGCGAAGCAGTCGCCGACGACTACCGCGCGTGGCTGGGCGATCATGTGCGTGAACTGCTGACCCTGCCGGGGTTCCTCAGCGCCGAAGTGATGGTGCTGGAGCCCGAACAGCCGACGCCGGAGCAGCAGGAACTGGTGGTGGCCTACCGGCTGGAAAGCCACCACTCGCTGGCCTGCTATCTGGCCGAGCATGCGCCACGCATGCGCGCCAAAGCCGCGGAACGCTTCGAGGGCCAGTTCGAAATCTCGCGCCGGGTGCTGGCGCCGCTGGTCGAGATGCTGCGCGTCGACTAGTCGGCGACATGTCCCAGACCCAGGACTTGAAACCGCTGCGCGTACGCGTGGCGGTGCCAGTGCCCTTGCCGCGGCTGTTCGACTACTGCCACGACGATCCCGGGATCGGCCCGACGCTGCAGCCTGGACTGCGGGTACTGGTGGAATTCGGGCGCCGCAAGCTGATCGGCCTGATCCTCGAGGTGACGACGGGATCGGTCGAGGGCCTGAAGCCGCTGCTGTCGGTGCTGGACACCGAGCCCCTGGCAGACCCGGCGCTGTGGGCGGTGTTTCCACGGGTGGCCCGTTACTACCTGGCGCCGCTCGGAGAAACGCTGGCAACGGCGCTACCAGTGGGACTTCGCCGCGACACGCCGATGTCGCAACCGGAGCGTCTGCTGTATGTGCTGAGCGCCGAAGGCCAAGCCATGACCGCCCCGCTGCGTGGGGTTGCCAGACAGCGCTTGTGGCAACGCCTGCAGCAATCGCCCGCCAGCCAGACCGATCTGGCGCAGGCGCACGCGCGCTGGCGCCCGCTGGTCGAGACCTGGATCGAGGCCGGCTGGGTCGAAGCGCTGCCGCTGTCGCCGTATGCGCCGCCACCGATACTGGCCCCGTCTCCGGCATTGTCCGTCGAACAGGAGGTGGTGTTGGGCGAAATCCGCGCCGGTGCTGGCCGGTTTGGCGTCTACCTGCTCGACGGGGTTACCGGGAGCGGCAAGACTGAGGTTTACCTGCGGCTGATCGCCGATACCCTCGCCCGCGGTCAGCAAGCTCTGCTGTTGGTGCCGGAGATCGGGCTTACGCCGCAACTAGTTGCACGCGTGCGTGAGCGCTTGCCGGGGCGGGTGGCGGCGCTGCATTCGGAGCTGTCCGAGGGCGAGCGGGTGGAGGCCTTTCTGGCGGCTGCCAAGGGCGAGATCGATGTGCTCATCGGCACCCGCTCGGCGGTCTGGACACCCTTGCCGCGACTGGCACTGGTCGTCGTCGACGAGGAGCATGACGCCTCCTACAAGCAACAGGATGGTATCCGCTATCACGCCCGCGATGTCGCCCTGCTGCGAGCTCAGGGAATGGCCGCAACCGTCGTGCTGGGCAGCGCGACCCCCAGCCTGGAGAGCCTGCGCAATGCGGAACTGGGCCGCTACCGGCGGCTGTTGATGCGCAGCCGCATCGGCGCTGCCCGGCAGCCGCGCTGGCGGGTGGTCGATCTGCGCGGGGAGCGGCTCAAGGACGGCCTGGCGCCGGCGACTTTGGGCGTCATCGGCGAGCATCTGCGTGCCGGCGGCCAGGTCCTGGTGTTCAAGAACCGCCGTGGATTCGCTCCGGCATTGCTGTGCCACGACTGCGGCTGGCACGCCGAATGTCCCGACTGCGATATCGCCCTGACGTTTCACCGCGGCGTGGCCTGGCTGCGCTGCCACCAATGCGGTCACCAACAGCGGCCGCCGGACTCCTGTCCGAACTGCCAGAGCCTGGCGCTGGTGCCCCAGGGCGCCGGCACCGAACGCCTGGAAGCCGCGCTCGCACTAGCCTTTCCGGGCGTCCCGCTGGTGCGCCTGGATCGCGATACCACCAGCCGCAAATCCAGTTTTGCCGCGGCCATCGACGAGCTGTTGCGCGGCACCTCGACGTTGATCGTCGGTACCCAGATGCTGGCCAAGGGCCACCATCTGCCGGCGGTCACGCTGGCGGTCATTGTCGGCGTGGACGAGGGCCTGATGAGCGCCGATTTTCGCGCCAGCGAACGCCTGGCCCAGTTGATCGTGCAGGTGGCCGGTCGCGCCGGCCGCGCCGAGCGCGCCGGCGAGGTCTTGCTGCAGACCCATCTGCCCGAGCATCCGCTGCTGCAGACCCTGCTGCGTCAGGGTTATCCCGAGTACGCGCGGCTGGCACTGCAGGAACGGCAGGAGACCGAATTGCCCCCGGTCGGCTTTGCCGCGCTGATACGGGCCGAGCATGTCGAGGGCGGCAAAGCCGACCGATTCCTGGCCGAGCTGCTGGCCGGGTGTCCGCCGGAAAGCCGCGCGGGGGTCGAGATTTCCGGCCCCTTGCCGGCACCGCAACCGCGCCGGCAAGGACGCTGGCGCTTTCAGCTGGTCGCGATGGCCGCGGAGCGCGGGCCCTTGCATGCCTTCCTGGGCGTGGCGGTGGAACAGGCCTACGCTCAGGCCCGCGACCACAAGCTGCGCTGGAGCGTGGATGTGGACCCGCTCGATTTCGGCTGAGGCACAGTCCGCAATCTCTGCAACAAAGTATTTCGTTACGCTGTGTCACATGGGTATGCTGGCGCCGTCGTCCCGTGCTCTCGGGATCTTTCCCAAAGGAGAATTGACCATGCGCCTGCCCCCGCTGTTTTTGATGTCCGCCCTGGCGCTTGCCGCGCCACTATCGGCACAGATGAGCTTCCAGCAATCCGCTGACCAGACTATCGTCATGAATGCCGACAAGTCCGGACTGGTCGAGATGCTCTCGGCCAATGCCGTCACCTCCGCTGAATGGCCCTGGCAGATCGGCGGCAACCAGAGTGGCGAGTTCCCCTGGCAGATCAATCTGGGCAGCGACAAGGACTGGCCCTGGCAGACGCCGACCACGCAGCGCGTCGAGATCTCCGCTGCCGAGCTCTATTGGCTGTCGCCTTCGAGCACGGATCGCTCGGTTCGCGGCGGCGTTTATGCCGAACTGCGCGGCCAGGCCAGCGTGACCAACGCGCGCATTCGTCTGAATGGCGACTTTGCCAGCATGTATCCCGCCTTGGGCGACTTCATCTGGCAAGGACGGGTATCGGTAACGCCTCTGGCAGGCCAGGGCTACAGCAAGCAGCTCTTCGATATCAGCTGCGCCGGCGGCTTCCTGATCGTCAACCGCATCAACGTCGGTCGGCGCACGCGCTACAGCCCCTATGTCTTCGAGAACATGATGTTCTGGTGCGAGGCCGGCGATCGCCTGGGCTCTTCGGTGATGTTCCAGGAGCCCTGAGACTCTGCGTGAACCCATATCGCAAATTGTTGAATTTCCGACATTTCGACAAGAGTCGACTGGCGTAGCCCGGAAGTGCGCGCAGCGCTCTCCGGGCGGTGATGCGAAAAGCGCCGGGGAGCCGCTGCGCGGCAGCCCCGGCCTACGTCCGTTTCGATGGTTCATGGTCCGGCGGCATCGTCGGGTGCGCCGGCGGCACAACGCCGTCCGGGCCACAGGAGCACCCAGCGGACTCCGTCTGATATCGTCGACACCGAACACCGGCGACCGGCCCAGGAGAACCATTCCGACGATGAGCGTAGACCCATTGCTGAACCTGCGTATCAAGGACTTCGCCGACTTGAAGGATGCGCTTGCGCCTGTCGATTTCGGATCCGGTGCAGTGCCCGCGCGAATCATTGAAACCCGTGCACTTGACGGCTACAGCGCCCGTCCACAGGGCGGTTTTTCGGTAAGCCTGCAGGCCGATGCCGGCCCTCGGCCGAATCAAGGCATCTATGCGCTGGATCATCCCCAACTGGGACGGCTGGAACTGTTCATGGTGCCGCGGCGGATGCATGGTGCGCTGACTGAATTCGAGATCATTCTCAACTGATCCGATACAGCGAAATCATGCGCTGCTGGCCTGCTCCATCGGAATGCGCGCATGGACCTGATCGTAGATGGCCGCGTTGGCCTCGCCGTAGTCGAATCCCGACATGTCAGGACAAGGCGGGCGCCCGCGGCTTTCGACCCAGGAACTGATAGACACCCCGGTCCTCGATATGCTCGAAGCCAAGCCGCCGGTAGAGTCGGTTCGCTGGATTATCGGCCTCTACATGCAGCGTGATCGTGCTGCCGGCCAGATCAGCCTCCTCGATCAGTTCGGCCAGCAATGCCGAGCCCAGACCTTGTTGCTGGCGTTCGCTCACCAGAGCAATGTCCATCAGGCGTATCTCGCCCGGCGAGCGATACACGTAGATGCGCCCAATCGCTTGTCCCGCCAACTCGATCAGCAGCCGATCCGCCCCTGGATAGTTCTTTTCATAGTGCGCGTGCTGGAGTTCGAACTGATCGCGCAGGAAATGGCGCTTCTGTTCGTCGCTCCAAGGCACGGGAACAAGCTCCAGCGCCCGCCCGGCGGCGTACAGTTCGGCCAGGAATTCATGGTCGGAGGGAACAATATCGCGCAGCGTCAGTTCCGCAGGTCGCCTTTCATGGGAACGGGTTCGGAATGCCCTCAAGATCCAGTCCTCAGCTGGTGCGGATCAGCACCGTCTCGAAATCGCGCCGCTCCCCGCTGGCCAGACTCAATTCCCTCTTGATCGGGTCGTAGCGCAGTTCCTCGATCGCTGGCGGTGCCGCCGTCGATCGCCGGGACGTCACCAGAGCCAGCAAGCCATTGCCCGGCAGCGCAGCGCTCAGCATGCGCACCATGCCGCTTTCATCAAGCACCGTGACCACCGCATTTTTCCCGAGAGAAGGGTCAAATTCCATGCGCAGATTGCCGGCAGCGGATAGCAGCCCCGGACCCAGTCGCCTTGCCTGCCAGGCGTAGATCGTGCGCAGACCGGCCAGGGGATCGACCAGTTGGATGTCAAGATCCAGGCGTTTGATGCCGGAGGAGACTTCACTGGGCAGGAATCCAATGACTTCAACGCGATTGGCCAGACGCGTGCCTGGATAGGGGTTGAGTTCGACTGGCAACAGTGCGGCCGCCCCCCGACCATCGCCCTGCGGGGTAGTCCGCATGCCCTGCGTGAGGATGGTCACTGGGTCTTTCGCCCATGCGACTGTACCGGCCACGGCCAAACTGCCCGCCACCAGGATTTTCCTGCGTTTCATGATCTTCCCCCGTACACTGCTTGTCTGGCGAGCATAGGCCAGCTGCGAATTTGCCCGGGAGATTGCGCTCACTGACCTATCGCGGTCAACGACCGCGATGCGCATTTATGGCAAAGATCGTGTTGCCCGGATCCGTGAAACCAATGCTCGGATCAGCAACGACGGCGGGGCGTGAGCCCCGTCGCCGGATCCCATCAACCGCGCGGCGGAAATACGCCTTGCAGCGCAATGCAAAAGTTCAGGGTCAGGTACGGCATCATGTTGTTGTGCGGCTGCGAGCCACCTGCAGGCGCGATGGCGCTGTCGGACATGGGCGTGGGCGCCGGGTTGGTGGCCGCAAACAGATTGCCACTGGCGGGCCGATTCAGCGTGGCTCCGGTTGGCACTGCCGCTCCGCCCAGAGGAATGTTCTGAGCGCCGACGGAATGATTGTGCGAGGGCAGCTCCGATTCCAGCAGCGAAACGGTTTCGGAACCCCCAATTTCGCCGAGGTCATGAAGCGACAGCCCCGGACCCTGGCCGAATTGCATCGGCGCGCGCCCCTGCAAGTCCGGCAGGGCGAAATTGCTCTTGCCGTTGCCGCCATAGGTCGTCCCCAGCAGCGAAAACAATGCCGTGTTCTGCGACAGCGGCAACAACTGACCATCACAGAAAGCCCAGCCGCGGGGCGCGAAATTGAATGGAAAGATGCGGACTTCAGCAACAAATGGATCAGCCATGGTCCAGCCCTCAGGTAGGAGACGGGAAAATACCGAACAGCGAAATGATGAAACTCAGGCAGAGATAGGGCTGCATGTTCTCGTGCGGCTGTGATCCACCCACACTGGACAGGGAGGCATTGGCCAGAGACACGCTGGGCGCGCCCGCCCGGTAGATCTTGGTGGCTGCCTGCCCAGTGACGCTGTTGCCAGGGTTGGCAGCCGTTGGAATATCCAGCGTCGCCAACATCGGGTGCGTGTGAGATGGGATCTGGGAGTTGGTCAGCGTCACGCTTTCGACTCCGCCCGTCTCGGCGAGGACGAAGCCATTGCCTTGATGCAGCGGCAAACGACCGCGCAGATCGGGCAATGCGAAGGTGTTCTGGCCGTCGCCACCGTAGGTGGTGCCGATCAGCTGAAACAGGGTCTCGTTCTCGGCGATCGACAGCAGTTGCCCTGCGCAGAACTGCCAACCGGCCGGGGCAAAGTTGCCCGCGAACATGCGAATTTCACCCACATAAGGTTGCGCCATGTGCGTAGTCCTTCAGGTCGGGCTGGGGAAGATGCCCTGCAGGGCAATGCAGAAGCTGATGGTCAGAAAAGGCTGCATGTTCTGGTGCGCCTGGCTGCCGCCAGTGTTGCCGATTTCATTCGCGGCCAACGCACTCAGGTTGGTCGCTGGCCCGTAGGTGTTGTTGACCACGCCAAGCAGCGCGGTATTGCCGGGAACATTGGTGTCGGCTGCGGTACTGGATCCGTTGAGCACGTGCACATGCTGCGGCATTTCCCCGACGCTGAGCGTATGCGCCTGCTCGCCTCCGCGCTCGCCCAGCGTGTGTCCACTTCCTACATGGATCGGCACGCGCGACCTCAGATCCGGCAAGGCAAAATTCACCCGCCCATCGCCGCCGTAGGTGGTCCCGAGCAGCGAGAACAGACCCTGATTCTGATTGATGGGCAGCAACTGCCCGTTGCACAAGGCCCAGCCTCTGGGGGCAAACACGAAACTCATCATCCTGATCTCGGATAGAAACGGCTCTGCCATCTTTCAATCCTCCTCTTGCTGGGCAGCCTGGGCTGCGGGTTTTCTCAAAACTGGCTCAGGGCAACGGACAGGCCGCGCCACCGGTGAAGTTCGCCGCAGTCGCAGGCGGATCAATGTAGGCGGTCACCGCAGTCCCGGCGAAATTGTTGTTGTTGAACACAAAGGTCTGCACGGCGGCCAGCGAGGCACCAGCGTAGCCCGGCAGACGCATGGACGAGCCACCGGTACTGACGCCGAGAATGATGTCATTGGCGTTGGCCGGGTCTCCCGCACTGAAGTCGTTGCGCAGAGCGCCAGCACCACCCAGCTGGGCACAGACCGCAACGGCGTCAGACGAAGCCGGTGCGCCGGCCGTCAGCGCCAGGCCTGCGAATGCGCCACCACCCGGCTCGGCCGCTACATTGCCGGTTGCCGTCAGATTGACCGTGTAATTGCCACCGGTGTTGTCCGCGAATATTGCGGCATTGCCGCTGTAACGGCGGATCTGGTTGTTGGTGATCGCCAGCGTGATCGTGCCGCTGCCGGCAGCCGACAGGAAAATACCGTTGCCGGTAGCCGAGCCTGAATTCGCCACACCGCTGACACCGATGGTGTTGTTGGCGAAGGTACCGCTCAGCAGCGTGCCCGCACTGGCCTTGAACAGCGTGATCGCACTGCCGTTGGCGTCGCGGAAGGTGTTGTTGGACGCGTTGAAGGTGTAGCTGCCCTGGGTGGCAAAGGTCATGCCGCCGCCACCGATGTTGTTCAATGGGTGGCTGTTGCTGACCGTGTTGTTCTGGAAAACCACGTCCATGGTGGTGCCGGTCTGCCCGGTGAAATCGCCGATGTCGCCAGCGGCGCCGGTGAAAGTGCTCCCGGTGACCGTGGCGTTCAGCACCGTGCCGGCATTACGGGCTTCCAGCGCCAGACTGTCGTTGTCGCTGGCGTTGTCGGTCAGTCCAAAGCTGCTGTTGGTGATGGTCAGCCGGTTGAGCGTGCCGCTGGTGTTGACCACCGAGAAATTGCGCGCGCGCGCGCCGCTGAAGACCGAACTGGTCACCGTCGCTGAGCCGGTCAAGCCGGTGGCGCCGGTGGCGCCGCCGAAATAGACACCGCCCTCGCCGTAGGTGCCCAATGTCAGGTTCGTCCCGTTCAGGCCTGAGACCGTCGAATACTCGAGGGTCAGATTGTTCACCGCGAATCCACGAATGCCGTAGTTCTGATGATTGCCGTTGATGGTCATGCGCCGCAGCACCACATTGCTGGTGCTGTTGAGGTAGATGCCGATACCAGCGGTGGTGCTGCCATCGGCCCCGGTCTTGCCGGCAATGGTACCGCCGGAGCCATTGCCGCCGAGGGCAGTATTGGCGCCATCGCCATTGACGGTCAGGCCACCCGCAGAACCGGTGGTATCGAGCACGATGCCATTGTTGGCGCCGGCGCCGGAGCTGATCGACCGGAAATTGAGGCCGCTTGCGGCGATGTTGGTGGAAACGACGCTTAGCGCGGTTCCCGAGGCCGTACTGATGCTGTTTCCACTGCCCTGGACGCTGATCCCGGCAGCGCCGCCAGCGGCGCTGAATGCGGTGCCGGAAGTCGTGCTCAGGCTCAGATTGCCACCCGTGAAATTGATGGTGGCACCTGTGTTGGCGGACAGGGTCACCGCCGGGTTGGTCACGGTGACGAAGGTCTGGGTGCCGCCCGAGAAGTTGATCGTGCCGCCGGTGTTGCCGGCGACATTGATGCCGGTATGCGCTGGTCCCTGCCCATCAAGAGTTCCGGCAAAGGTGACGGTGCCGCCGGTTCGTCCGGTGACCTCCACCAGGCGACTACTCGCGTTGCTGATGATGTTGCCCGCGTACGTCACGGTGCCATTGCCACCGGTCAGGTCAAAGGCGATGCCGCTGCCCGAGACATTGACAAAACCACCATTCATCACCAGGGAACCGGCATTGGAGTCGAGATTGATGCCCTTGCTGGCGCCGGCAGTCACGCTGGCGCTGACAGTGGCCAGAGTCGCACCCGCACCGAAATTCGCTCCTGTGGCATCGATGGCGGGTCCGCCCGTTGAAACCACGGTTCCGGTGGTGCCCGTCAGCGTCAGTGGCGACTGATTGATGAACAAGCCAGTTCCATTACCCGCGGTCAGGGACACCACGCCCAGGTTGATCTGCGAGCCGGTGTTGTTGGCCAGATTGACTGCAGTCCCGGCGCTGGTCTTGCTCACCACGAGGCCACCGGTAAACGTGGCGCTGGCGGTACCAGGCAGGTTGATGAGATTTATTCCAGTTCCGGCGACGTTTCCGATATTCACCTGCGCTGTGACTGACCAGCTGCCATCCACGCCGTTGAGCGAGATGCCTTGATTGTTACCCGATGAGGCGTCGATATCGAGGAAGTTGCCGGACACTGTGCCCGTGCTGAGATTCAGCGCTCGACCGTCGCCGTTGAGTGTCAGTTCTGCCACGGTCAGCGTTCCGAAGTTGGTGCCCGCCAGATCGGTACCCGCGGCGCCCGAATTACCGATGGTGAATCCGCGCAGCGTATTGCCCGTGCCCAAAGTGACACATGTGATGCCGCTGCAGGTGATGCTGGGGGCGCTCCCACCGAGCGCGGGGTGCGCTGAGCCGGCCACCGGCGTCACCCCGGAAAGCGCATCCAGCGTGCTGCCGGAACCACGTCCGATCAGCCGCTCTCCGGCCAGCAGGGTCAGGCCGGCGGAGCTGTAGGCGCTGGCGTTGAACTCCAGGTAGAGGGTGTCATTGGTGGTATCGACCGCATCGGCCGCTGCCAGGGTCTGGAAGGGGCGGGCCTGCGTACCGATGCCGCCACCTGGAGCCGCCGCATCGATGAACCACACCAGTTCGGTGTTCTGCAGCGTGAACACCACGTTGGCAGTGTCGCCACCGGTGACGGTGTAGCAGAAGGTGCGGGTGCTGTCGGCAATGCCTGCTGGCGGCTCGTAACTGAAACCACCATCGGCATTCAGGGTCAGCCGTCCGTTGGCAGCGCCTGCGTCCAGCTGGATGCCCGGCGCGGTTCCGGTGCAAGCCGGGGCGAAGCCAAAGCCGGTAATCACGCCAGCGCCTAGCACGTCGTTGCCGAGCACGCCGCCGCCCTGGGGCGAGGCGGCACCGATGCCCAGCGTCAGGTGCGGCGTCACCGTGTAGGCGTCGTCGTTCGCCAGGGCTGCATAGGTGAAACTGGCGCTGAAATTCGCGGCCATGCTGTCGGGCGGATCGACCGCATCGGCGTCAGTGATGCCGCTGGCCTGCACGGTCAGGGTACAGGTGGCGCCAGCGATGGCGCTGTCCAGTGGATCGAGCACCACGCTTGACGCGGGTGAAGCGGTCACGACCGTGAAGTTGACTGCCGTAGGCGTAGGACACTCAAGATCGAAGCTGGTATTCGCGGCATTGGCAGTCGTGTCGAAGTTCACCGACTCGCTGAAGTTGATGGTGATGCTGGTGGTCGGATCGACCGCGGTCGCGCCATTGGCGGGCGTGGTCGTGGTCACGCTCGGCGCCGCATCGACGCTGAAACTGCGCACGAAATTCGCAGCCATGTTGTTGGGCGGATCGTTGAGGTCACTGTCGCTGACCTGAGCTGCCACAACCGTCAATGTGCAGGCGGATCCTTGCGTCAAACCGCCCGTCGGGGTCAACGTGATGGTGTTGGTGGCCGTCGCTGGCAGTGCCGGCACACTGCTGAAGGGCACTGCAGCGCCGCAGTTCAGGGTGAAGGCACTGGCGCTCAGATCCACGTTTTCACTGAAGTTGATCGTCAGCAGCTGGTTGCTGGGAACCGTCGCCGCTGCGGCCGGGGTCACCGTGGTGACGCTGGGCGCCGCATCCGTCGTGAAGCTCCAGGTGAAGTTCGTGACCATCTGATCCGGCGGATCGATCAGATCGGCGTCGGTCACCGATGTTGCCACCACCGTGCCATTGCAGGTGGCGCCTTCCGGCAGATTGGCGCTGGGGGTGAGCGTGACCGAAGATACGTTGGTCGCGGGCAGCCCCGCGCTGAAGCTGACCGGCGCGCCGCAATCGAGCGTCACACCCCCGGCTGCGACATCGACCGCCTCGCTGAAATTGACGGTAATCGTGGTGTTGGTGGCGAGATTGCTGGCGCCATTGCCCGGCAGTACCGAGCTGACACCGGGCGCGGCGTCCACGGTGAAGGTGGAGACGAAATTGGCGACCATGTTGTCCGGCGGATCGATCAGATCGCTGTCGGTGATATTGGCTGCCAGCACGGTCAGCGTGCACAGCGCACCATTCGGCAACGGCGGCGCGTAGGTGGGCGTGAGGCTGGGGACATTGGTGCCGCTGGTGCCGCCGGTGATCAAATTGAGGCCACCGCAGGTCAGCGTGACTGCACCAGCCACGGCATCCACGTTCTCGGTGAACACGACGCTAAGCGGAGTGTTGTTGGCCACGGTTGCGCCATTGGCAGGCGTCACTGATTGCACCGCCGGCGGATTGTCGTTGACGGAGGTGAAACTGATGGCGACATTCGCTGCCATCAGGTCTGGCGGATCGGCCGCATCGACATCGCTGATGCCGGCAGCCAGCGCGGTCACGGTGCACAGGGTATTGATGGGCAGCAGACTGGTCGGGGTCAGTGTGGCCGTGGCCGTGCCGCTACCGGACACGGTGAAGGTGACCGGTGCGCCGCAGCTGTAGGTGAAGCTCGGCACGCCGAAACTGACCGCTTCGCTGAAGTTGAAACTGACCACACCTGCCAGGGGCACGCTGCTTGCGCCATTGCTGGGACTGGTGCTGACCACGGTGGGCGCGCTGTCGACCGTGAAATTGCGAAGCACATCGGCGATCGGGTTCTGCGGCGGATCGATCACATCGACGTCACCAATCTGTGCGGCTACCGCTGTGGCAGTGCAACTGGCACCGGCGGTAAGGGCGGCGCTCGGCGTGAAACTGAGCGTGGCGCTGCCGGAACCGCTGATGACGCCAGCGACCGGACCGCCACAGTTCAGGGTGATGGCGGCGCCGAGGTTGTTGACCGGTTCATCGAAGGTGAAACTGATGACCTGTCCGGTGCCGACGACCGCAGCCGCTGCCGGAACGGCGCTGACAAAGGTCGGCGCGGCGTCGACGCTGAAGTTGACCACGACATTGGCCGGCAGATTGTCCGGCGGATCGAAAGCATCGACGTCGGTGATGTTGGCCGCAATCAAGGTTGCCGTGCAGGCGGCGCCATTGGGCAAGGCTGCTGCCGGCGTGAAGGTCAGGGTGCTGGTGCCCGATCCACTCGGGGTCACGGCGATGGGACCACCGCAATCGAGGGTGAATCCACCCATGCCGAAATTGACCGGCTCGCTGAACACTGCGCTGAACACGGCGTTGTTGGCAACAATGGCGCCGGCTGCGGGCGTCGAGCTGACAAAGGCCGGCGCGGCATCGACGCTGAAGACCGCCGTGTAGTTCGCCACTGGATTGTTCGGCGGGTCGATGAGGTCGACATCGGTGACGCTGGCAGCCGGCACAAACAGCGTGCAACTGCCGGAGGGCAAGGGTGCGGTGTAAGCCAGATTCAGGCTGCTGACATTGCTGCCCGTGCTGCCGCCGGTGATCAGATTCGGCCCGCCACAGGTCAGCGTGATGCCAGCGATCACGTTGACCGGTTCGCTGAAATTGACGGTGATGGCCACATTGTTGGCCGTGGTGGCACCCGCAGCCGGCGTACTCGTCACTATCGGCGCAGCATCGACATTCACGGTGATGATGTCGGTGTCGATCTGGGCGCCGCCGACACCGGTATTGCCCTGATCATTGGTGATCACGGTAATGGTGCGTGCCGCCGATGTACCCGGGACCGGGGTGTAGGTGAGGCTGCCGCTCGGCCCGTTGAGCGCGGCATTCAGCGCGGCGAGCGTGCCGGTGGCAATGACCTGATCGGTGCCGTTGCCGCTGAGCGTGGTCAGCACCGAGCCGGGATTGGCCAGCGTCAGCGTGCCGTTGGCGGGGGCACCGGTGCCGAAACTCATCTGCACGATGCCAGCGCCGGCATCGATATCGACTACGCTGATGGCATTGGTGTTGGCGGTGCTCAGTACCAGTGGCACGGTGTCACCGGTGTTCTGCGCAGCCGGCACGGTGTTGACCGGCGCGTCATTGACCGCCGTCACATTGATCACGAAGGTCTGCGCTGCGCTGGTGTCGACGCCGCCATTGGCGGTGCCGCCGTTGTCCATGAGGTTCAAGGTGATCGTCGCGCTGCCGTTGGCGTTGGCTGCCGGCGTGTAGGTCAGCACACCGGTCGGACTCACTGCCGGTGCCGCACTGAACAAGGCCGGATTGGTGTTGCCCGTCATGTTGAAGACCACGGTCTGGCCGGACTCATCGGGCGGGCCGGCGCTGATCGCCGTGGCCCAGGGATTGACCGTTTGCGGGCCGGCATCTTCGAGTACGGTCTGATCCGGGCCCTTGGTGAAACTGGGCGCATCGTTGACCGCAGTCACGGTGATGGTGAAGCTCTGCGGCGCACTGGTGTCGATGCCGCCGTTGGCGGTGCCGCCATCGTCCATCAGATTCAGCGTGATCGTGGCCGTGCCATTGGCATTGGCAGCCGGGGTGTAGCTCAGCACGCCAGTCGGGCTAACCGACGGACCGGCACTGAAAAGCGCAGGATTGGTGTTGCCGGTGATGTTGAAGCTCAGGCCCTGGACCACTTCCGGATCGCCATCGTCAATGCCGGTAGCCCAGGGATTCACGGTCTGCGGGCCGGCGTCTTCCAGCACGGTCTGGTTCGGGCCGGCCGTGAACACTGGCACGTCATTGACTGCCGTCACAGTGATCGTGAAGTTCTGCGGCGCGCTGGCGTCAATGCCGCCATTGGCGGTGCCACCGTCGTCGCGCGCCCGCACGGCGATGGTCGCCACGCCATTGGCATTGGCGGCTGCGGCATAGCTGAGCACGCCGGTCGGACTGACGGCCGGGGCGGCGCTGAACAGCGCCGGATTGCTGTTGCTGACGATCTCGAAGCTGACCGTCTGGCCGGCTTCATCCGGCGGTCCCGGACTGATCGCCGTGGCCCACGGATTCACCGTCTGCGGGCCGGCGTCTTCCAGCACGCTCTGGTTAGGTCCGGCGACGAAGCTCGGCGGGTCATTGACCGCCGTCACCGTGATCGTGAAGCTTTGCGGCGCGCTGGTGTCGATGCCGCCATTGGCCGTGCCGCCATCATCCATCAGGTTCAGCGTGATCGTGGCCACGCCATTGGCATTGGCGGCCGGCGTGTAACTCAGCACACCCGCCGCACTGACCGTCGGGCCAGCGCTGAACAGCGCCGGGTTGGTGTTGTTGGTGATGTTGAACGTCAGCGCCTGGACGACTTCCGGATCTCCATCGTCGACGCCGGTGGCCCAGGGATTGACCGTCTGCGGGCCGGCGTCTTCCAGTACCGTCTGGTTTGGCCCTGCCGTGAACACCGGCACGTCGTTGACCGGCGTGATGTTGATCGTGACCGTCGCCGGCGTGGCACTGACCACCTGGCCGTCGAAGGCGTTGTAGGTGAAGGTGTCCGGGCCATTGGCGTTGGCATTGGGGGTGTAACTGAAGCTGCCGTTGGCGTTCAGCGTCAGGGTGCCCTTGCTCGGCCCACTGACCAGCTGCGCGGTGATCGGATCGCCATCCGGATCCGAATCATTGCCCAGCACGCCAGGTGCGGCGACGTTCAGTGCCGTGTCCTCGAGCGTGGTGTAGCTGTCGTTGACGGCAACCGGCGGGCGGTTTTCGGCATCGACGACGTCAATGCGGAAATGCAGGTTGGGACGCACATCGACGCCGAAGGCGCCGACGATGTCGGTGCCGCTGAGCGGCGGAACCGAATCACCGATCGGGTCCGTGCCGATGGGTGCGTCGCCGGCCCAGTCACCAACCTGACCATCGGCAATGTGGGTGACGACCGCCCAGGCGGCGAATCCCAGCGACACGAAGGCACCCACCATCAGCATCTGCGCCATCAAGCGATTCCGGCGCAGACTGCGCATCGCCAGCGCGGCCAGGGCCAGGGCCAGCAAAAGCCCACCGAAGAAGCCCAGTGTGGGGATCAGTGCTGGACTGCCGATCACCATCGGCAGGCCGTTGACGGTGCCGTCTACCGTGTACAGCACATCGACTGATCCGCTGGCGCTCTGTGCACCGAAGCCCACTCGAACCTGCGGCTCGACGCCGGGAAGCAGCGAGCGCGCGACCGAGAGCTCGATGACGTCGGCTGCCGCGCCTCCAGACAGAGGCAGGCCATTGTTCAGGCCCACTGGATAGTTGGCCGACAGCGCACTACCGGGCGCAAAGCTGCCGGCCACGCAAGGGGACAGGGTGCGCGCAGTAACGATGGGCGGAGACCCGGTGACCGTGGCCGTGAGCCGGTAGTCGGCGCCGAGGAAGGTCTGGCCGCCCCCGGAGGCGGTACAGCCGGTAGCGTTGCGCAGATCACTGTCGATATAGACGTGATAGCTGTAGGTCTGAGCCGGTGCCGCAAGGGCGATCAACTGCAGCACCGCTGCGACGATCAAACACCCCAAAGTCCGCATGCTCATGAAATCCCCGTCGCGTTTGTCGTCAATGGCAGCTGCGCAGAATGCTCTCTGTGCGTCACAGAATTCAATCATTCGTAGGGCTGATCCGCTGAAACGGCGCGCCACTGAGAGGGAATGTCGCGAACGCGACGAATGTCTCAGCCACCCGTCGGCCAGGCGGCCACGGCTGTCGCCAGCAATTTCCAGGCTGCAACCGCCAGCACCACCGACAGCAGCCGTCGCAGCAGCCTCGGGGGAGTACGCCTCGCGCCTATCCAGGCACCCAGCAGGCCGCCTGCCAGCACTGCTGGCGCGGCCCACAGCAGTTCGTCGAGTATCGGTGGCACGCGCTCCGCCTGCGCCAGCAAGCCCGACAGGGAATTGAGCCAGATGAAGAGCGCCGAGACCGCTGCGGTCGGTTTGGCCCGCGCCCAAGTCATCAACATCAGCAAGGGCGACAGGAAGATGCCACCGCCGACGCCGGTGAGTCCGGCGGCAAGACCGAGCACGCCACCGGCAGCGATGGCGACGGGCGCGGAAGGGGGCTTGGCGGGCCTTTCTTCAGCCCGGATCGAGCCCCACCACAGACTGACCGCGGCGTAGAGCAGCACCAGGCCGATAGCGCTGCGATACCAGAATTCCGGCAGATCCAGGAGCCCGCCGACAAAGGCCAGCGGCACGCTGCCGAGGACAAAGGGCCAGAGCAGGCGCCAGTCCAGATAACCGGCGCGGGCGTACTGGACCGCCGCCACCCCGGCGACCACCAGATTCAGTGACAGCGCCAGCGGACGCATGCTCTCCGGCGCGGCGTGCGCCAGCGCCATGATCGCGAGATAGGCCGAGGCCCCACCGTGGCCGACACTGGAATAGAGCAGTGCGCCAACGAAGAATGCCGGGGCCAATATCCATGGATCCATTGCCACGCTGCCTCTAAACCGCAGGGAACCTCTATGATTGAGGGTTTATACCCTGAGATGAGGACACGCCATGAGCCAAGACCTGCCCAAATACATCTGGTTCAATGGCAAGTTGATTCCCTGGGCCGAGGCCACGGTGCATGTGATGTCGCATGCCTTGCACTATGGCTCATCGGTCTTCGAGGGCATCCGCTCGTACATGACCCCCAAGGGACCGGCGATCTTCCGCTACACCGATCACATGAAGCGCCTGTATGCCTCGGCGCGCATGTACGACCTGGAGATCCAGCACGATCTGGCTACCTTGATGGCAGCCGGGCGTGAGGTCGTGACCCGCAATGAGCTGACCAATGCCTACCTGCGGCCGCTGGCCTGGCGCGGTGCCGGCGGTTTTGGTCTGGGCGCTGACAATCCCACCGGCTGCATGATTGCTGCCTGGGTGTGGGGCCCCTATCTCGGCGCACAGGCCATCCACGAAGGCATCGACGCCTGCATTTCGAGCTGGCGCCGAGTGGCCCCGGCCACCCTTCCGGCCAGCGCCAAGGCCGGCGGCAACTATCTGTCCAGCATTCTGGTGTCGCGTGAAGCCAAGCGCCTCGGCTTCCACGAAGGCATCGCGCTCACCGTCGATGGCTATCTGGCCGAGGGCGCCGGCGAGAACCTGTTCCTGGTCTTCGGCAAGACCATCTACACGCCGCCGATTGCGGCTTCGATCCTGCACGGCATCACCCGCAGCACCGCCATCACCATCGCCCAGGAGCTGGGCTTCGAGGTGAAGGAAGAAAATCTGCCGCGCGAGATGATCTACCTGGCCGACGAGGTCTTCATGACCGGCACCGCCGCCGAGATCACGCCGATCCGCAGCGTCGACCGCAAGACCATCGGCGACGGCAAGCCCGGCCCGACCACCCGCGCCGTGCAGCAGCGTTTCTTTGGACTGTTCGACGGCAGCGTGGAAGACACGCACGGCTGGCTGGAGTACGTGTAGTCGGCGGGACTCGGGACTCGGGACTCGGGACTCGGGACTCGGGACTCGGGACTCGGGACTCGGGACTCGGGACTCGGGACTCGGGACTCGGGACTCGGGACTCGGGACTCGGGACTCGGGACTCGGGACTCGGGAAAAGGCTACACCGTTCTGGAACTGAGGGAACGGTAGGTCCAGACTTGTCTGGACGCTTCTGCGTCATGGCGAAAGGCGTCCAGACAAGTCTGGACCTACGACATCGCCGCTTTGCCCCGCTTCCCGTTTCAGGTTTCAGGTTTCCCGTACCACGTTCTCCTTCCCGGCGTCATTGCGACCCCGGACTTGGTCCGGGGGAAGCAATCCAGCAGCAGAGTCTCAAATGACTGGATTGCTTCGTCGCTACGCTCCTCGCAATGACGCCATTGGGTTAGCCTTTCCCGTGCCCCCTGCCCCGTCCTACCCAGACACCTTGCGCCCGTCCAGCCAGGTCGAACGCACCTTGACCTGCAGCAGGGCACGGCCGCGGACCTGATGGGGGTCCATCGACAGCACGATGAAATCGGCGCGCATGCCGGGCTCGAGGGTACCAGCCTCGGTCTCGGCGAATCCGGCATAGGCAGCGCCGCGGGTGAAGGCGTCGAGTGCTTCCACCAGGGTCAGACGCTGGTCCGGGAGCCAGCCGCCCTCGGGTGAGCCTTCGGCGTCCTGGCAGGTGATGGCGGCATACAGTCCCGGTATCGGTTCCACCCGCTCCACCGGAAAGTCCGAGCCAAAGGCCAGATGCGCACCGGTGTCGAGGTAACGGCGCCAGGCATAGGCGCCGCGCAATCGCTCCGCACCCACACGGTCGCCGGCCCAGGGCATGTCGCTGGTAGCGTGCGTGGGCTGCATGGATGCAATCACACCGAGTTCGGCGAAGCGCGGAATGTCCGTCATCGCCACCACCTGGGCATGCTCGATGCGCGGGCGCAGGGCCTGGCGTTGCGCCGCCGTCAATGCGGCAAAGGCGTCCAGCACCTCGCGATTGGCACGATCACCGATCGCATGTACCGCCGGCTGCACCCCGCAGGCCGCGGCCTTGTTGATGATCTCGCGCAAATGTTGCGGCGACTGGATCAGCAAGCCGCGATTGCCGGCTTCGTCGGCATAGTCGGCCAGCAGCGCCGCACCGCGACTGCCCAGCGCGCCGTCGGCATAGAGCTTGACCGCGCGCATGCTCAATCGACCCGAAGGATGCGCGTACAGGCCTTCGCTGCAGAGCTGGCGCAATGCCGCCGAATCGCCGTCGGCCATGGCGTAGACGCGCAGCGGCAGGGCTCGATCGTCGGCCAGTTCCCGATAAAGTGCCAGATCCTCACGCGACACGCCGGCATCGTGCACACCGGTCAGGCCAGCCGCACTGGCGCTGGCCAGTGCCAGACGCAGGGCGCGTCGGCGCAAAGCCAAGCCAGCCTTGGGGACGTGGGCCTGGACCAGGTCCATGGCCGCATCAACCAATACACCGGTGGGCTGTCCCTGCTCGTCGCGCAGCAGTCGACCGCCTTCGGGGTCGGCCGTCTGCGCATCGATACCAGCCGCCCGCAAGGCCGCCGAATTGGCCCAGCCGGCATGCCCGTCGACCCGTTCCAGCCAGACCGGCCGATCCGGAAAGGCCGCATCCAGGTCGGCAGCCAAGGGAAAGGCCTGCCCGACCCAATCGTTCTGATCCCAGCCGCGCCCGAGCAGCCAGTCACCCTTGCCCAGACCGGCAGAGTTTTCCTTGAGCTGGACAACAATGGCCTCCTTGCTGCGGGTGCCCACCAGATCCGCCTGCAGCAGTGAAAAGCCGAGTCCCATCAGATGTCCGTGGGCATCGATCAATCCGGGCATCACCGTGCCGTCGACCACAATCTCGCGCACGCCGTGGCCTCTGGACTCCAGGGCTTCACGCAACTCATCTGCAGCACCATAGGCGATCACCCGGCCCTCGGCGTCGTAGGCCAACGCGCTGACCGGCTCAGCCATCTGCGCATCTACATAGATTCTGCCGATCAGCAGGGTGTCGACCGCAGCTTCCGCCTCGGCCGCGCGGAGATCCGGCGCGGACGTGAGCAGCAGCAGACCTAAGGCAGCGAGACTACGCATGGGGAATTCCTGGTGGCGGGTGGGTGGCGTCGAGGCGCAGGGTCATGGCCCGCGCCCGCCTTTCACTCCGTTATACCAGCGCTCGGGTCAGCATCCTGCTGCCAGCATTTCGCCTGAAACACGGACTCGGCCGACCCTACAATGACGCATCGCAACAAAGCACAAAGCCCATGACGTCAGCAGATACGCCCGTGCTGCGGGCGGCCAGCCCGGCCGATGCCGAGACCATTGCCCAGTTCAATTGCGCCATGGCTCTGGAGACCGAGAACAAGACGCTCGATCCGCTCCGCGTGCGCGACGGCGTGCAGGCGGTCATCGATCAGCCTGCACGTGGCTTTTATCTGCTGGCCGAACGCGATGCCGAGGTGCTGGGCGGGCTGATGGTCACCTTCGAATGGAGCGACTGGCGCAACGCCGATTTCTGGTGGATCCAGAGCGTCTATGTGCGCCCGCAGGCCCGCCGCCAGGGGATCTATGCCGCGCTCTATCGCGAGATCGAGGCGCGGGCGCGTGCGGCGGGTGCCTGCGGACTGCGGCTCTATGTAGAGAACGACAATCACAGTGCCATGGCCACCTATGTGCGCCTGGGCATGGCCGACGCTCACTACCGCGTGATGGAGCAGAATTTTTCGTGAGCCGGTGGCGGGCCAGTCTGCTGACCATGATCGCGCTGGCGACCGCGGGCGCGAACGCGTCTGCAGCGACGGCTGCGCAAAAGATATTGACCGTCGACGCCGAATATCTGGAATCGACCATGCCGCTGTACGCCGCGGTGGAGCAGCAGGCGGCAGCGCTGAAGAAGAACGCCGACGATGAGCGCCGCGGCGACATCGAACTGGCCCGCCAGATCCGTGTCAGCGACATTCTGACGGCCTTGCCCGAGGTCATCGCCGAGTTGGCCACCGCACGACAGGCGGATATGGTCGTGGATCGAGCCGTGGCCAGGCGCATCGGCGCCAAGGTCGATGCCGACATCACCACGGACATCGAGCGCCGCCTGCAAGCGCAGTTTGGCGGTCGCGCGCTGGAGCTCGATCCGTGAGGCGCGTGTTCACCGGCATCCTGCTGCTGTCCGCAGGCGCGGCCCATTCGGCGCCGCCGGTACTCGTGGTCGACCTGAGCGAGGCCTACACCCGCTCGACCGCCCTCGCTGGTCTGCTGGCCGCGGTCGATCAGGAGCTGCAGGCCCTGGCCCAACGCCACCGCCCGGAACTCGAGCGCCTCAGCGCCGAGATGCGCGAGCTCAAGCAGGCCGGGACGGTCACTCGCGATCGTCAGTTGCAGCTGATCCGGCGTATCAACGAAATCGATACCGAGGCCGAACGCGAACAGGAACGCCTGTCGGACGCCAATCAGCGCGCCATCGCCGAAGTCGACGCCGCCATCGCCGAGGTCAAGAAGCAGCTGAAGTCCGAACGTGGTGCGGCCGCGGTCCTCGACATCCAGGAGACCCAGTACGTACGCCCGGATTGCGATTGCCTGGTCAGCGATGATCTGTATCGCTTGCTCAACGAGCGCCTGCCCGAGGTATCTCTGGATCTCGATCCAGCGGGCGCCAAGCGCTGAAACTGCCGATTCAAGAACTGCTAATGTTGCAGCGCAACTTGCGCCGGTTTGCATGCTCCACGCACTATGCGGATGTCCCGGCGTGCAACCGGCTTGTCGGGGAGGGGGCAAACCCGTGGCGATCCGTAAGGGCCGCCGCGGGTTTCTTTTTTGGAGCGTCTCGTGCAGCCGGAAATCTGGGAACAAGCTGAGCTTTTCGCCGCCCAGCTGCGGCGCACACCGATCAGTGCTCCGGGGGTGCCGCGTGCGGTATTTCTGGTGTCACCTGAGTCGTTCTTTCTGGCAGCCGAATCGGCCAGAGACAACGTCTACATGCAGATGGCGCAGGCGGTGGATGGCGCCCGTGCAGCCGAGCAGCATCGCCAGCTGGCGCTGGCCCTGGCCGCCGCCGGGGTGCCGGTCATGAGTTTTCCCGGATCGGCCGAGACTCCCGACGCGGTGTTCCCCAACAATGTCTATGCCACCGCGCCGAGGCGTCTGATCGTCGGCGCCATGCGCCATCCGGTACGCCAGCGTGAAGCCCGGCGTCAGGACATCCGCGACTGGTTCAGGGCCGTGCTGGGCTATGCCGAAATCGACCTGTCGACGCGGCCTCTGGTGGCAGAACTGACCGGCAGCCTGGTCATCGATCGCGCCCGCCGGATCGGCTTCTGCGGGCTCAGCGAGCGTTGTGATCGCGCCGGTGCCGCGGCCATGGCCGCGGCCTTCGACCTGCGCCATATGCTGACCTTCGATCTGGCCGGTGGCGAGTACCACAGCAATGTGGTGATGTCGGCCCTGGCCGGGCGCGGCGTGCTGCTCTGCCCCACCGGCTTTGCCGATCCCGGGGTGGCCGATGCCATCGCCAGCGCCTACGGTGACAGCGCCATTCTCATCGATCCGGCCGAGAAGGCGGCATTCGTCGGCAACTGCATCGCCCTGGGCGAAAGCGGCCTGTGGATGTCAGCGGCGGCAGAAGCCGCCTTGCGTCCGGCCACCCGCTCGGCCCTCATCAGGCTCGGTTTCCAGATCCACAGCGTGGCGCTGGACGAACTCGAGAAAGCCGGCGGCAGCCTGCGCTGCATGATCGGCGAGATCTACTGACTCAGGAGCCGATGCGAGCTTTCATGGTCTCGGCGTCGATGCCAAGCAGTTTGCCAACACGGATCAGCCAGGATTTTTCCGGGATGCGCATGCGTCCGTCGGCATGCGCCAGTGTCAGCAGTGCCTCCATCAATTGTTCCGAATGGGTCGAGCTGACCGGATAGACGGCCAGGAAGCGCGCCATCTCGGCTTCCACATCCAGGCCACCGGCGCGCCCACGCTCGAAACTCTGCACCGCCAGCTTACGGCCGGTCTTGGACAGCTCCATGCGATCGATCAGGTCTTCGCCATGCTCCGCTTCTTCCGTGGTCACGACGCCATCGGCGCGCGCCAGCGAACCCAGCAGCGCAAACAGCACGCCGATGAATACTTCCTCCTTGGGATCCAGCGTTTCCGCGCGGAACAAACCGCTGATCCAGCCCAAGGGACCGGTGGAACGAGCTTCTGCCATGGCAACTCCCCCTCTGTATTCGAATGAACCGCCCCGCGGGAATGTTATCAGCGTGAACGCCGGATTCCGTCAGGTGCCGCTCGTTTTCGAATACGCGGATTGAAGACGACGGGGGCCGCCCGATAGCCATCTGAAGGTCTGATCGGTCAGCGCCGAGCACCAGTGGCTCTCCATGAACCCATGGCGTAACTTGTTGATGCGTCATTGCGAGGAGCGCAGCGACGAAGCAATCCAGTGCTTCTGAAGCTGTGCCTCTGGATTGCTTCCCCCGGATCAAGTCCGGGGTCGCAATGACGCTTGGGGTTCATGGCCCATGCGCAGTGTCGCGCCGACACACGCGGCTCGCAACGAGGACGGGGTTCATGGCGGGTGACCGGCATCGGAGTCGTTACCGGTGGTTCGCAACACGTCCGCTCCAACCTCAGGGCATCGGCTCTGGCCGATTCCCCCTCAGGCTGCCGCCAGCAGGGGCGCCGCCTGCACCCGTGCGAGGGTCTCGGCGCGGCCGTCCCAGCGCACCAGCGCCAGCTGGCCATGGGAGTCCTCGGTGATCGCCGTCAGGCTTTCCACCCAGTCGCCATCGTTGGCATAGACGATGCCGTTGCGGGTCTCCAGCGCCGGCCGATGGATATGGCCACAGATGATGCCGTCGAGTCCGCGACTGGCGGCAGCGCCGATCGCAGCCTGGACATAGCGCTCGATGTAGCGCTCGGCCAGCGTGCTCTGGCGCTTGATGAACGCCGCCAGCGACCAGTAGCGCAGACCCATGCGCTGGCGCATGCGCAGCGTGATGCGGTTGCCGGCCAGAATGTACTCATAAAGCTGATCGCCCAGCCACTCCTGCCAGCCACCACTCTGGACCTCGGCGTCGAAATCATCGCCATGCGTGACCAGATAGCGACGACCATCGGCGGCGCGGTGGATGGCGTCACGACGCACCGTCATTTTCGGCAGCACCAGTCCACACAGATCGCGCAGCGGACGGTCGTGATTGCCGGGAATGTAGATCAGCTCCGACCCACGGCGGGCCAGTTCCCGGAGCTGCTCGAACACGGCCGCCTGATGCCGGTCGAATCGGGCGCGGCGCTGGCTGATCCACCACAGGTCGATGACATCACCGACCAGATAGACCTTGCGCGCCCGCACATTCGAGAGGAAATCGACCAGCGCCTCGGCGTGGCAGTTGGGCGATCCCAGATGCAGATCGGACAGGAACACGCTGCGCGCTTCGAGCTTGCCCGTGGACAGGCTCATGCCGCCACTGCCTGCGGCTGGCTTTCCGGCTGCGGCAGAGACGAATGCGCTTCGCTGGCCCGCGGCAGCAGATAGCGCTGGCGCTTGCGCGGCGTCAGCCGGGCCAGATCGACCAGAATCAGACCATCCACGGCATTGTTGAATCCGTGATCGACCCCGAAGGCCAGAAAGCGCGCGCCACCGGGCTCGCAGAGCTCGGTGTATTGCTTGTACAGCGTGGGCACCCGAGCGCCGAGTCGATTCAGATTGGCCTTGAGCACGGCGAAGGCCTGCTCGGCGCTGAGCTCGGCGGACGTGGACTCGGCCGCTGGCAGCGGATAGGGGAATCGTGCCTGAGCCAGGGCGTCGGGTTCACCGTAATAACGGCCGTAGTAGCCGACCAGCGCGTCGCGCGCCTCGACCGGCAATTCGGCGCTGATCGACACGGAGCCGAAGAGATGGCGCAGATGTGGATAGCGACGCAGGTACGCACCGATGCCGAACCACAGGTAATCGAGGCTGCGCGTACCCCAGTAATCGGGCACCACGAAGCTGCGGCCCAATTCCAGCCCGGTTTCCAGCAGCTCGCCAAAGCGGCTGTCGAAATCGAACAGGCTGGCCGTGTACAGACCGTTCAAGCCGTGCCTGGCGACGATATCGGCGCTGCGTCCGACCCGATAGGCGCCGATGATGCGACGGGCCTGCGGATCCCACAGCAACAGCTGATCGTACCAGGCATCAAAGCGGTCCCAGTCCAGCGCCTGCCCGGTGCCTTCGCCCACCGCTCTGAACGTCAGCTCGCGCAAGCGCGCTACTTCGCGCAGCAGCAGCGAGGAGGCACCGGGCGGCGCCAGCAGAATGCGCTTGCCATCCGGGGTTTCGCCCAGCACTTCGAGGCCGGCGATCGCCGTTTCCAGGGCATCGGACTGCACCGGGTGGGCGACGGCCTCGGTGCTGCCAACCGGTCCGGAGCGCACATGTTTCAGGCGCTCGACCTGCAGCTGCAGGCGCCTGGCCCAATCGCGCAGACCGCTACCGTCGACGGCTTCAGGCGAGGCTTTCAGGGCCTGCCCGATGCGCATCTCGATGCGGCGCTGACCTGGGCGGAAAATCTGACGCGGCAGCAGCGCCGTGCCGATGGGACTGGCCAACGCTGCCCCGGCATAGAAGCCGAAGCCGTTGCGGGCACCCACATGCACCGGAATCACCGGCAGCTGATGGCGCAGGGCGTAGCGCAGAAAGCCGCTGCGCCATGGCCGATCGCGAATGCCCCTCCAGCCCATCCGCGAGACTTCACCGGCCGGAAACACGATCACCGCGGCGCCCGCCTGCAATGCGGCATCGATGCCGCGCAAGGCTTCGGGGCTGCTGCGACCGCCGAACACCCGCACCGGCAGCAGCAGTTCCCTGAGACCATCCAGCATCATGAGGAAATCGTTGGCCACGATGCGCACATCGCGGCGGACATCGCCCACCATCTTCAGCAGGGCCAGCGCGTCGAGCCCGCCGAGCGGGTGGTTGGCCACGATCAGACAGGCGCCGCTGCGTGGAATCCGCTGACGCTCCAGATCATCGACGCAATAGCGCACATCGAAGTGCCGCAGCGCCCCCTCGACAAACTCCAGACCCGCCAGATGCGGATGCTCCGCCACAAACTGCTCGGCCCGATCCAGTCGCGTGTAGCGATGCAGATGCTTGAGCAGCGGCCGGGTGAACTTTCCCGGCACGCCGCTGAACCAGTGCGGCCAACGTTCGACTATGCGCCCCTGAATGCTCTGCATGGTCTGTCTCCCTGCACGATGACGCGCACTCTGCGCGACGCAGGCAACAGAATCGTGACGAAGCCACGACGCCGGAATGACCGTGAGCGAACGCAGCAGTGTCCGATTCCGGACACTCCCCGGTGGAACGGAGGGATTGCCGAGTCATCGCGAAGCGCCTGTGTCGACCCGATCCTGCACCTGGGTGATGAGTCGGCGTCATTGCGAGCCACCTGTTTCGGCCCGACACTGCGCACGGACCATGAACGATCGAAACGGACGCAGGCCGGGTCCTTCGCGTCGACAGACCTCAACAGAGCTACAAGCCACACACACGAGGCGCCCGGCGCTTTGCGGTTAGCAGAACCGCGGCCGCCGGAGCGAATACCCGCTGGTGCTTGCCCAAGCCAAGGCGCGCCGGAGCCGCGCTACGGCCTGCGGCGGACGTGCGGCTTGCCGGTCGCGACGCGAGGTCGCTCCTACAGGCGAGCTTGCCTATCGGCGAGCATGCGGTTCATGGCCATGGGCAGGGTCGGGCCGAAACAGGTGGCTCGCAATGACGCCAGTCGGCGCGGCTTCCTGCCCTCCCGCCCTCGGCTTCCAGGCGGCTGGCACGTAAACTGCGTAAGTCTCAGCAACGCCGCAAGGAATTCACCCCTGACCATGACCGAGACCCTGCCGATCCTGATCGCCGATGACCAGCGCGATGTGCTCGAGGCGCTGCGCTTTCTGCTCAAGGCCGAAGGTCTGCCCTCGGTGCAGGCCATGCATCCCGATGCCGTGATCGAAGTGCTGAAAAAGCAGCCGGTGGCGGTGGTGCTGATGGATCTGAACTACACCCGTGACACCACCTCGGGCCAGGAAGGCCTGGATCTGCTGGAGCGCATCCGCGCGCTGGATGCGGAGCTGCCGGTGGTGGTGATGACCGCCTGGGGCACCATCGATATCGCCGTCGAAGCCATGCGTCGCGGGGCCAATGATTTTGTCGAGAAGCCCTGGGACAACGCCCGGCTGATGTCGATCTTGCGCAATCAGGCGGCCCTCGGTGCCACCCGCAAGCGCGCGCAGAAGCTGGAGCGCGAGGTCGAGATCCTGCGCGGCACCGGCAATGGCGACTTCATTGCCGAGTCCGCAGCGATGGGACCGGTGCTGGACATGATCCAACGCGTGGGACCCACCGATGCCAATGTGCTGATCCTGGGCGAGAACGGCACCGGCAAGGGCCTGATCGCGGATCTGCTGCACCAGAATTCGCGTCGCGCCGACAAGCCGCTGATCAAGGTCAACATGGGCGGCATCGCCGAAACCGTGTTCGAGAGTGAGATGTTCGGGCATGTGCGGGGCGCCTTCACCGATGCCAAGCAGGATCGCATCGGCCGCTTCGAACTGGCCGACGGCGGCAGCCTGTTCCTGGATGAAGTCGGCAATATTCCGACCTCGCAGCAACCCAAGCTGTTGCGGGTGCTGGAGGATGGCGAATTCGAGCGCCTGGGCTCATCGCGCACCTCCCGATCGAATGTGCGTCTGATTTCCGCCACCAATGCCGATCTGGCCGACGAGGTCAGCAAGGGCCGATTCCGCAAGGACCTGCTGTTTCGCCTGAACACGGTGGAGCTGCGACTGCCGCCGCTGCGCGAACGTCGGGAAGATATCCTGCCGCTGGCCAGACGTCTGCTGTCGCGCTTCGGACAGCGCTACCAGCGCGAGGATGTGCGCCTGTCGGCCAGTGCCGAACGCGGCCTGCTCGGCTATGCCTGGCCCGGCAATGTGCGCGAGCTCTCGCACGTGATCGAGCGCGCGGTGCTGATGTCGCGAGCGTCGGAGATCGGCGAGCTGGATTTCAGCTTCGCCCCGACCCGCCAGAACGACAGCGAACTCGATCACCTGACCCTGGATGCCGCCGAGGAAATGCTGGTCCGCCGCGCCATGATCCGCTCCGAAGGCAATGTCCAGAAGGCCTCGGACTTCCTCGGGCTGAGCCGCGCCGCGCTCTATCGCCGCCTGGAGAAATACGGCATCCGCAGCCCCGGCGAGGATGACGGCGAGTGAGATGGCCTGACCCCGTAGCTCACGTCGGCCGTGCAGCAGGCTACGTGACGCTGCCCCCCTGCCAAGCCGTAGGTCACGTTGGCTGCGCAGCAGGCTACGTGACGTCGTCCTGGCGCATGGACAGCGCGCTGCGCGACCAACCTGGGCTGCGCACGCCCGTCGAAATCAGGCCGTGAGCGCAGAGCAGCCCTCGATGTTGCCTCCCGATGGCAAACCCTACGGCATGGCCTATGAGCGCAAGGTCGCGCTGCTGTCCATCGCCCTGACGCTGCCAGCCTTGGGCGTGGCGCTGGTGCTGATCTGGCAGCAACCCTGGGAAAGCGCCGCCCGCATCGTGGCGATGACCGCATTGGTGCTGCTGTCGGCGTGGATCTGGTTCCGCCTGCGCCGTGCCGTGGTTCACCCCTTGCTGACCCTGGTCAATCTGCTCGATTCCCTGCGCGCCGGCGACTACAGCCTGCGCAGCATATCCGCCCGTCGCGGTGATGCCCTGGGCGAGGTGCTGTGGGAGGTCAATGCGCTGTCCAGCACCCTGCGCGAAGAACGCCTGCGGGTCGAAGAAACCGGCGCCCTGCTGTCCAAGGTCATGGCCAGCGTCGAGATCGCCATCTTTGCCTTCGACGACCAGCGCCATCTGATGCTGGTCAACCCGGCCGGCGAACGACTGCTGGCCATGCGCAGCAGCGAAGCCCTGGGGCGCACCGCGCTGGATCTGGGTCTGGAATCCTGCTGCGATGTGGACACGCCGGCAACGCTCAAGCGCGCTTTCCCCGGCGGCGCCGGCAGCTTTGAAGTGCGCAGGGCCAGCTTCCGCGAAGGCGGCAAGCCACATGAGTTGCTGGCGATCAGCGATCTCTCGCGGGCGCTGCGCGAGGAAGAACGCCAGGCCTGGCAGCGTCTGATTCGCGTACTCGGCCATGAACTCAACAACTCGTTGGCGCCGATACGCTCGATGGCCGCCACGCTGGCCGGTCTGGTCGCACGCGAGCCGCTGCCCGAAGACTGGCGCGAGGACGTCCAGGGCGCGCTCGGGGTCATCGGCGATCGCGCCGAATCACTGACCCGCTTCATGGCCTCGTATACGCGTCTGGCGCGCTTGCCGCCACCGAACAAGAGTCGGGTGGAACTGGCGCCGCTGATCCGCCGCATCGCGCGGCTGGAACAACGCTGCCAGATCAGCGTCGGCCAGTTGCCGGAACTGGTCCTGCAGGCCGACGCCGACCAGATCGAACAGGCCCTGATCAACCTCAGCAAGAACGCCGCCGAAGCCGCCCTGCAGACCGGCGGCGGTGTCCGCATCCGGGTCAGCGTACAGACCGGCCATGCGTTGATCGAAATCGAGGACGACGGCCCGGGCCTGGCCAAGACCGAAAACCTGTTCGTGCCCTTCTTCACCACCAAACCCGGCGGCAGCGGCGTCGGCCTGGTCCTGGCCCGCCAGATCGTCGAAAACCACAGCGGTAGCCTGAGCCTGCAGAACCGCGAAGACGCATCCGGCTGCCTGGTACGCGTCACCCTGCCGCTGTAGAAGCGACCTTGCGTCGCGACCGGCCTGCGCTACGCGACGAACCGGGATCCGTCGTAAACGCGGGCCGAAGAGCAGGACGCGAAGGACGCGAAGGAAAAGCAGAAGGGAAAGCGGGCAAGAGTGGCCTTGCCTGCTTTGCTGCCATTGAGTAGCCGCCATCGTAGGAGCGACCTTGCGTCGCGACTGGCAGTCAGACGGATGCGACGTAGCACCACAAGGAACGCCAAGCGAATCCCATCCAACGTCGCTTCTGCTGTTCTTCGCGTCCTTTCTGCTTTTCCTTTGCGTCCTTCGCGTCCTGCTTCTGGCACCAGTGGGCCGGGCCAAACCCGGCTGCGCCTTCGGCTTACCCGGGCTACTCCTGCAACAGCCCCCATCGTAGGAGCGACTTTCGT